>JAYUCH010000022.1:0-37084 GCA_043740435.1 Bdellovibrionales bacterium
GAAATTCATCAAAAATTTAAAAGCCATAGGTAGAACAATAAAAAAAGTAAACAATACGCCCATAAGAAACTGAAAAGTTCCGAAAAAAATAAACCCTAAGGCAAAACGTTTTTCATTTCGATAAAGCGCTGGCGAAATAAACTTCCAAAGGTGAAAAAGCCAATAAGGTGCAGAAACAAGAGCACCAAAAATAAATGAAATCTTGATGTGCGCCATAAATTTATCGGTGACTCCGGTAAACATCAAACCACCAGTGGGTAGATAGGGCTGAATCGGCTTACGGATTACGTCAAAAATCTTTTCACTGAAGCCCCAGCAAAAACACATGCCCACGAAAATTCCGATAGCAGCACGTGTGATGCGGTATCGAAGTTCACCAATATGATCGACCAGCGACATTTCTTTTGCAGGAATGTCATTCATTTTTTCTATTTCATGACTCATGCTTTTTAGTTTCTACAGCCGATTGTGCTTTTTCTTCAGGGTTTTGATAGGGGTGTTGCGAACTTTCACGCTGTTTTAATAAATCTTCGGGTTTAAGCATGGCATCTCTTTTAATATCGTCCCATACCCCCGAAGTGCTGCGACGAAGATCATTGAAAAATCTTGCAATTTGTCGGGCAAATTCCGGAAGTTTATCCGGTGGGACAACGATGACTGCAATAATAATCAAAATGAAGATGTGGGACATGCTCATAGAAGTAACGCTAACTTAGGCTTTTGAGAGTTTCAATTGTTCTTTTGGTAATGTTACAACACCCAGTTCGGCTAACTTTTCTCGGGCCATTTCTGATCCCGTGCGCAAATACCGATCATAGAGTTTTAAAACATCGGGGTCAGACTGAATCAATGATTTTTCGCTCACATAATTTAGCACATAAACAAAATCTGTAAATCTTCGCGCGAACACATTAAATACCGAAGACAAAGTGTCTTCCTTCGTCCACGACGCTAAATTCGAGTAAGCCGCAGATCCTATTTGCGTGTAGTAATCAATATCGACGATTTTCTTTTGCAAAGAGTCAGCAAAAAACCCTGTCAAATAAAGTGATTTTTCAGCCACTGTTCGCATTAGCTCTTTTTTTTTAGTAGCTTCAGAACTTAATGCCAATAAATACATTTCAGCAAAGGTCTCGGGTGGCTTTGAATCCGTATCACTTTCCAAGGGCTGGTGAAAGTTTTTTGAAATGACGTAGTGTTTTAAAATTTGCACAAGATAGGCTTCAATCTGTGGATGAGTTTTCACGTGCCTTTCGACACAGGCTTCGCGAACCACTTCTGAGAAATGTTCTTCCGGGGTGATGAACACAAAAGATTTCATTTTGAGACACCTCACAGTTACATACTGTATCTGTAATTCTATCGGTACTTTGTGCCCAGCGCTAAAAGATTCGCTAAAAAATCTCTTTTTTCCATGGACTTTCGATCAGCCGCATAATTAACCGCTATTCTTCATATTACTATTGATTATGCCACGTCTTTCCCGACGATGCTGATCACGCTGGCTTTCGTAAATAATTTTGCCGACAGCTTTTGTATTCGTTCTGCAGTTACCTTTTCGTACTCTGCAGCCACGTGCAGACTTTGCCGGTAATCATTTCCGTAGACTTCATCAAACACAATAAGATTACACAGCGCTGATTTTCTTTGTAGGCCGATGTCGTGTTGACCAATTAAATATTTTTTTGCGCGTGATAGCTCTTCAGCACTAACCGGTGTATCACACATTTTTTTAAATTCGATTTTAAACATTTCAATCGCCTTTTCAACTTTTTCCGGAGAGCACGCGATATATCCGCCAAAGTATCCCGTCTCGATTGATTCCATTTTTAAGGGCGAAACCGAGTACGCTAATGAGCTTTTATCACGCAATTCAAAAAACAAACGGCCACCCTGGCCTGCTAAAATAGCCTGGATCGTATGCAGTACAAAACGGTCTGGATCTGTAATCGAAATTCCACGGTAACCAATGATAACATGGGATTGCTCTTTATCTTTTGGTAAAAACAATTTTTTACTTTCATCCAATGCCATCGGCGCTGGGCCATCGGCAACGACATTATGTTTTTTATAACCTTCTGCTATTTCATGGGCCAAATCCAACCAGTAATTTTTATCGTACTGGCCAACCACCGAAAGTGTTAAGTTATCCGGCGACATGATTTGATTTTTCAATTTTATAATATCATCACGAGTAATTTTTTTTATAGTCTCTGCCGTTCCCATCGATTCGTAAGATAACGGATGGTTGCCAAACATAGCCCTGTTAAATTGTCGTGAACACAAAAATGAAGGGTGATCTTCTTTGGATTTAATTTGTTGAAAAAGTATTTCTTTTTCTCGTTGAATTATTTCATCACTGATCAGCGGGTTTAGAAAAGCATCTGTCGCAAGTGCCAATGACTTTTTTTCAAAGCCCGAAAGATATTCGACTGAAAAACCAAAAGTATTTTTACCGGTGAAGGCACCAATCCCCAAAGCCAAATCTTCTGTTTCGGCTAAAAAATTTTCTTCGTTCTTATCTTTTGTGCCGCCAAACCACGTGCGCGACATCAACTCGGACAGACCCATTTTATCAGCTGACTCCATGCGCGCGCCGCCACGAAAAACAAGTTTTGCCGACACAGTCGGAATATCGCTCATGGGCAAAAGAAATAATTTAATACCGGAAGGAAGCGTTATCTTTTCAACTTCACCACTGGCCTTTTTGCTAGGCGCCGAAGTGACCAGTTTTTCAATTTTAATTTTTTTGTTTTCGAATTTTTCAACTTTACTTTTTGCAATGAAAACGTTTTTCTTCCAGTTGGTCGCAACTTCTTTTAATTTTTTTTCTGCAAAAACTTTGTCTTCATTCGCCAAATAAGAAAGGCTTAACTGATTTAATTTTAAATATTTTTGGGCTGCTTTTTGCACATCCAACGGAGTAATTTTGTTGATGGCCGCAACGTATTTTTTATGGGCATTCGGGTCACCCATGTAAAATTCCATTGAGCCAGCTTTGTTGGCAACGCCGTCTACGGTTTCTACTGAATAAAATTGTTCAGAAGAAATGGCGACGCGGGCGCGCTTAATTTCAGACCACAGCGGTAAATTGTTTTGAATGTAATCAATCTGACTTAAAATTCCATGGGTGACCGCATCCATTTTTCCACGTTCAAAATGGGCTGATATAACAAAAAGTCCTTTGTCTTGTGGATTGTAATTAAAAGCAGAAATCGAAGTTGCGATAGGCTCATTCAAACGCAGTTTTTTCACTAATCGTGAACTGTCGCCGCCGCCTAGAATCATTGAAAGCACGTCCAGCGCTGGAACGTCTTTGTGTTTCACATTGGGTGCCTTGAAAGAAAAATGCAGATGCTGCTCTTGCAGTTCTGACTTTTCAAAACGACTGACAAAGTTTTTTTGTTCAGGCTCGGAAGCGCGCTTTCGTTTTTCTAATTTAAATGGCTTAAAGTCTGAAAAGTACTGATTTACTTTTGTTTTCATTTCGGGTGCTTCAAAGTCGCCGGAAATAACTAAAAACATATTTGACGGCACATAGCGTGACTGATAGAAGCTTTTAATTTTTTTAGCTGACCACGAGCGCACATTTTTATCATAACCGATTACAGGAATTCCATAAGAATGTTTTTTAAACGCCGTCGAAAAAAGAAGTTGAGAAGATCTTCGTTGCGGAGAATCTTTACCCATCTTTATTTCTTCACAGACTACTTCCCGTTCACTATCAATTTCTTTGGGATCAAAAAGGGGGTAGCCCATCATTTGGCTTACAACATCTAGCGCAACATCACTGTAATTTTTTGAAATCGTCACATAAAACACAGTTTGATCAAAAGAGGTGAACGCGTTCAGTTCTCCGCCAGAGGCTTCAACCACATTTGCGATTTCGCCCACTTTGAACTTGTTCGAACCTTTAAAAACTAAATGTTCAATGAAGTGACTGATGCCCTCTTCACCTTTTTTTTCATCGGCGCTGCCTGTTTTCACCCACATCTGTACACTGACAACTGGTGATTTGTGACTTTGGATTAAAAGTACTTTCAGTTTGTTTTTAAGTTGAAATTTAATCTGCTTCATCTATAAATCCTTTATGGGTTTAGGTGTTTATTTTCATATTCCGTACTGCCTTCAGCGATGTACCTACTGTGATTTCGCAACTTACGTACACACAGAAATTCAGCCGCCGGAAGTTTATGTTGAAAGTGTAAAAAGGGAACTAGCGTCACGCCATTTTCTTTTTACTGACTTCAAACATTTGCCGCTAAAAACAATTTATTTTGGGGGCGGCACCCCCAGCCTTATTTCAGCTGATCTTATTGTAAATCTGATTGCTGAGCTTTCCAAGTTTGGTTATCAAACTGGACCAAATACAGAGATAACTATAGAAATTAACCCGGCCACCGTCGATGAACGTAAACTAGAAATATATTTAGCCGCAGGTATCAACCGGTTTAGTGTCGGGGCGCAGTCTTTTTCTGATCGGCTTTTAAAATTAGTTCACCGAGAACATTCGGCGCAACAAACAAAAGACACTTTAGAACTTTTAAGAAAGTACAATTTGAATTTTTCTTTTGATTTACTGTTTGCTCTGCCGACCCAAACTTTGGCCGAGTTGCAAAACGATGTTGATATCGCTATTGGTCTTGGCTCGAAACATATTTCTCCGTACTGCTTAACGGTTCCTGAGGGCCATCCCCTTTCGAAAAACAGACCGCTGGAAGACGAACAAATCGAAATGTTCGATGTCATTCACCAAAAACTTACGTCGCAAAATTTTTCACGATATGAAATTTCGAATTACGCTTTACCAGGCTACGAATCACAACATAACTTACTTTATTGGTCTGACCAAAGCTATTGGGGCTTAGGGCTTAGTGCGCATTCTTATATGAAAAACAATTTGGCTTTTAATAATTGGGGTACAAGATTTTGGAACAGCAGCAACTTCAATTTGTATGCAAAGGATTTTGATCAGCCATCACTGACGAAAAATGTTTTTGATTTAATGCCGTCAGCGAAAGAAGATTTAAAAAAAAACCAGTCCCTGACCGATTTTTGTCACACGGCGCTTCGACTTAGTCGCGGATTAGTTTTAGCTGACGTGCGCAACAAATTTGGCCTTGCTGCCGTGAACCAAATCGAAAAAATTGGCTCGTCTCTGGTTGGTAACCAGGTGTTAGTGCGTCACGAAGATGCCTACTTGTTAACAGATCGGGGTGTTTTAGTAAGCAACCAAGTTTTTGAAAAGTTCACTTTCTTAGAAAATGATGCTGATTAAATAAAACATGTTTTTTTATCCTCTGACATTGACAATCTTAGAAGAAAACTCAATGTTTATGAAGGTTTAGAAACATCGGGAGAGCCTTACTATGTCGAATGAAAATAAGGAAAATAAAGAAACGAAGCCAGATATTAAATCAGACAATGTCGTCGATCTGTCTGAAGCCACCGCGGCAAAAAGCGAATTAGAAATCGCTATTGAAGATGCGGCTAAATGGAAAAATGATTTTCTTTATTTAAAAGCCGAATTCGAAAATCATAAACGTAACGCGATCAAAGAGCGTTCAGATTTATTAAAATTTGGCACCGAGCGAATGGCCCGCGATATTTTAGACGTGGTCGATAATTTCGAGCGTGCCATGCAAACTCAGTTGACACCTGAAACTTTGACAAATTACAAAACTGGTATTGAACTGACGGCTAAAGAATTAAAAGAAGTTTTAACAAAACACGGTATCAGTGAAATTCCAAGCGAGGGAAAACCTTTTAATCCAGCTTACCATGAAGCTTTAAGTTCTGAGCCGACGGCAACGATTCCAAGTGGCCATATTTCAAAAGTATTTAAAAAACCTTACAAATTGCACGATAAAGTGATTCGTACAGGTCAAGTTATCGTAGCCATGGCTCCGAAGACTGAGGCTTAATTTACATGTCAAAAAAAGATTTTTATCAAGTTCTTGGCGTTTCAAAATCTGCAAAAGCGGATGAAATAAAAAAAGCGTATCGTAAACTGGCCATGCAGTTTCACCCTGATAAAAATCAAGGAAATAAAAAAGCCGAAGAAAAATTCAAAGAAATGTCCGAAGCTTATGAAATCTTAAGTGATGAAAAAAAGCGCCAAACGTACGATCAGTTTGGACATGCAGGAATGAATGGCAATCCTTTTGGCGCTGGCGCAGGCTTCAGCAGTGCTGGCGGCCAAGGTGCACAGGGCGGCGATCCGTTCCAAGATATTTTTGGTGATGTCTTCGGGGATATTTTTTCTGGCGGTGCGGCCCGAGGCTCACGGGGAAACCCTTTTGGCCAAACGGGAGCGCGCGGACGCTCTGGGTTTTCTAATCGACCGGTGCGCGGTTCTGACCTGCGGTATTCATTGACAATCAGTTTTGAAGAGGCCGCAACCGGTGCCGAGAAAACCGTTACTTTCATGCGACAAAATGGATCCAAAGAAGAAACAGCTAAACTTTCGGTAACAGTTCCTGCCGGAGTTAAAGAAGGCCAGCGGCTAAAGCTTTCTCAAGAAGGTGACCGCCCAGGTAACGGCGAAGCCGGTGATTTGTATGTTATTATTAGTTTACAAGACCACGCGCTTTTTAAGCGCGAAGAATTTGATGTCATTTTAGATTTGCCAATTCCATAC
Source organism: Bdellovibrionales bacterium (assembly GCA_043740435.1). GTDB lineage: Bacteria > Bdellovibrionota > Bdellovibrionia > Bdellovibrionales > Bdellovibrionaceae > Pseudobdellovibrio. Next base: position 6,641 of record JAYUCH010000022.1, read on the forward strand.
ACCGAAGCCATTTTGGGATCAACAGCAGAAATTCCGACTTTGTTTGGCAAGGCAGAAATAAAAATTCCTGCGGGGACTCACACCGGTCAAACATTTCGACTTAAAGGCAAAGGGTTTTTGAAACTGGGATCTTCAGGTTCTGGTGACATGCTGGTTCGAGTTATTGTAGATACTCCACTGCAAATTAATTCAAGACAAAAAGAAATCATCGAAGAACTTCAACGCTTTAAAGAAGGCACGCCTTTGGTTAAATCGTATCAAGAAAAATTACAGACGCTTCTTAGGAGTCGAAAGTGATCAATAAAAAAATTCAACTTAGCAGCTGTTTTATTTTTTGCCTTGTTTTTTCTGCGTGTGCCAGCAATCAAGTTCAGATGTACGCCCCGCGAAGAACGCCACTTCCACCCGTCGCTAAAAACGTAAAAATGCCTGTGGCAATATCTCATTCGGCCGAACCCACTCCGGCGCAGCCGCCTCAGCCTGCAGTTCCAACGGCAACTATTTTAACAACGACTGCGGGGACCATTCAACCGCCGGCCCCAACTTCCGAAGTAAAGACGGCTTTGGCTGAACAAAAAGATTTGTATGCTTTATTAAAAAATTCGGGCGCCAGTAAAACAAAAATTCTGGAAGCTATTGCAGCAGAAACTCAATTACCAGTAATTGAAAAATTGCTGGATCGTTCGGGTGCAGATCCACAAATTCAGCCTTACAAACCAAATTTATTTTTTAAAGCGGCCCAGTTAGCATTAAAAAAAAGGCAGCCCGATTTAGCTTTACAGTATTATCGTTCGCTAGTTTCTTTGTATCCTCAGTCGCCACTGGCTGCAAAAGCAACTTCAGAAATTAATTTAATTTTGGCTTTAGGCGATGTGGACACAAAAGTTATCGGAGCTGTTTTGCCGCTAACTGGAAAAAATGCCAACATCGGACAGCACGCTTTGAATTCGATTCGTATTGGACTTGGTCTTAATAAACCGAACGCAAAACTGCGTCTTGCTATTTTTGATTCACAAGGCACGGCTGAACTGGCTACGGCCGGCGTTGAAAAATTAGTTCGCGACGATAAAATTATTGCACTGATTGGCGGACTTTCATCAAAAGAAGCGCTGGCTGCAGGACAAAAGGCCGATCTGCTGGGTGTGCCTTTCATTGGCTTATCGCAGAAAGCGGGATTAACCGCGATCGGAGAAAATGTTTTTAGAAATTCGTTAACGGCAGAAATGCAGGTCGACCGTTTAGTTCAGTATGCTGTGCAAAAATTAAATGCCAAGCGCTTTGCGGTGCTTTATCCAAATGATGCTTACGGAGTCGAATTCGCAAACGTCTTCTGGGACCATGTTCTAGCCCGCGGAGGCACCATCACAGCGGCTCAGACTTATGATCCGAAACAAAATGATTTCACGGCCATGATTCAAAAAATGACGGGAACGTATTACCCTGAAGGTCGGCCCGAAGAATACAAAGAGCGCTTAAAAGAATTAGCGTTACAAAAAAAAGATAAAGCCGATAAGAATAAGCAAAAAAATACTCAGAAAAGTTCCCGAGCCCATGATTTTCAAGAAAATATTTTAAGTCCCGTTGTCGATTTTGATCTTTTATTTATTCCGGACACGGGTAAAGTTTTAAGTCAGGTGATTGCCTTTATGAAGGTGAATGAAGTTCCACCGATGACTTTTTTAGGAACTAATATTTGGAACTCGGCCGAACTTGGTAAGCGTACGGGAAACAGCAGCAGTCCTGTTTATTTTGTGGATGCTATTGATCTTAGCGATACTACGGCCAAAGAAACTTCTTTTTACAAAGATTATTTCACAGAATTTAATGAAGATCCTACGTTGGTAGAAATGCAAGTCTACGAGTCCGCCAAAATCCTGCATGATTTGCTTGGAAATGGAGTTAGCTCACGTGAAGAGCTAGCCAGTAACTTGCGGTCCCTAGGGCGCACACAGGGCGTCACCGGCGAGCTTCGCATGTCATCTGGTCGCGAAATAGAGCGCCCCTTACATATTTTGTCGCTGGAATCTGGCACCGTAAAAAAAGTTGATTAATAATTAACCTAATTATTTTGACTGACTGTCCTAGTCTCCAAGCAAGGAGGCTTAAATGGCCAGCAAAACAAATTCAAAAATAAATTCATTCAGTGAAATTTCTGCCGCGTTTCTTCAAGAGTGCAGATATAAGCTTTTGCAAATGAAAGCAGAAATCTTGAACAGATCGCAGCAGGCAGCCTTGCTGTTCAATCAATTAGATAAAGCCGCTGGCGACGAAATCGATCAATCGTCAGCACACCAAGAAGAGCACGCTTTTCTGATAAACCAGACTCGACTTAAATCACAATTGATTGAAATTGAGTTTGCGTTGGCACGAATTGAATCTGGCAATTACGGTTTTTGTGAAGTGACTGAAGAACCCATTGAACAAGATCGTTTAAAAGCCCTGCCGCATACGCGCTACAGCATTGAAGGAGCAGAACTTCGTGAAAATCTTAATAAAAAATTTGCAAGATAAAAAAATTCAACCAAGAAAATATTAGCGTGCTTTTCAATCACAATTTATGAATGATGATTCATTTGTCTATGAGTGATGATTCATCACGCAAACAAAAATTTTTTTTGATGACAGGGCCAGGTACAAAGTTAATTATCCCCTCAGATTTCGGCAACCTTATCGAGGGGAATTAGATGAAGAACACCGAAACCCAAATCAGCTCACAAGCTGAACTTGAGGCGATCAAACAATCTTTGCTGCAGCAAAAAAGCGAGATTTTAAATAAGAATTTTGAATTTAAAGCTCAACAATCTGCTTTGACAAAATCACCTGACGAAGCCGATGCCATTGCGCAAGAGCTTGATTCGAATTTAAGTATTCAACTGCATGAGCGCGATCGACTATCATTAATTTTGATCGACAAAGCTTTATCTAAGTTTACTTTAAATAAATATGGTGAATGCGAAAGCTGCGCCGATTCTATAGACCTACGTCGATTAAAAGCCAGACCATTAGCCACGCTTTGCATTGCCTGCATGGAAGATCAAGAATCCTCGTCAAGAAATCTCATCCAATAACTGTTTAAAATTACAGATGTCTGTCTTGATTTTTAACAACCTGATAAAACCAGACTTCAAATAACTCAAGCGTTCACCACCGAGCTCCGAAATGTTTACTAAGGAAACAGGAGCCCATATGACATTTGATAATCAACCAGTTGAGATTCCACAAACACTACCGATGTTACCCGTCCGAGATATCGTTGTATTTCCGTACATGATCATTCCACTTTTTGTTGGAAGAGAATCATCAATTCGCTCTGTCGAAGAGGCCCTAACAAAAAATCGATTGATTTTTTTGGCTTCGCAAAAAGACATTGCAGAAGAAAATCCATCTCCTGACAGCATTTACGAAATCGGAACTATCGCAAAAATTATGCGTATGCGAAAGCTATCAGATGGCCGAGTTAAAATTTTAATTCAAGGTGAAGCCAAAGGTAGAATTAAGTCCTTTACAAAAACAGCTGGCAGTTTCGAAGTTTCTGTCGAAAAAGTCGAAGATGTTTCAGCTGCAAAAAATCCAAGTGAAGTGGAAGCCTTAGTTCGCACAGCTAAAGAATATATTGAAAAAACAATCGCTTTGGGTAAGGCGCTTTCTCCGGACATTTTGTTGGTATTAGATGATGTTTCTGATCCGGGACGTGTCGCTGATTTGATTGCAAGTAACATTGGTTTAAAAGTTCATGATGCACAAAAAGTTTTAGAAACTTTAGATCCTAAAGAACGTTTAACATTAATATGCAATTTTTTACAAACTGAACTTGAAGTCATGCAGGCTCAGGCCAAAATTCGTGGCACAGGCCGCGAAGATCAGAAGACTCAGCGGGAAAATTTCTTGCGTGACCAAATGAAAGCCATCAAAGGCGAACTGGGTGATGCACAGGATTCTAAAACCGAAGAAATGGAAGAGCTTAAAAATAAAGTTTTATCTGCGGGTATGACAGAACCTGTCCAAGCAGAAACTTTAAAACAATTAGCACGGTTAGAGCGAATGCATCCGGATGCAAGTGAAGCGACTATGGTGCGAACGTATTTAGATTGGATGGTTGATCTGCCTTGGAGCAAACAATCAGAAGATATTATTGATATTAAAAAAGCTAAAGAAATTCTTGATGACGACCATTATGATTTACAAAAAGCCAAAGACCGCGTGATCGAGTTTTTAGCTGTCAGAAAACTAAAAACTTCAATGAAGGGTCCTATTTTATGTTTCAACGGCCCACCAGGTGTTGGAAAAACTTCACTAGGCCGCTCGATTGCTAGAGCTATGGGTCGTGAATATTTCCGTATCGCTTTGGGTGGTGTGAAAGATGAAGCTGAAATTCGTGGACATCGTCGGACTTATGTCGGTGCAATGCCAGGAAAAATTATTCAAGCCCTGCGCCAGGCTAAAACCAGAAATCCAGTTATTGTTTTAGATGAAATCGATAAAATGGCTTCAGATTTCCGAGGCGACCCAGCATCAGCTATGCTTGAGGTTTTAGATCCAGAACAAAACTCTACATTTCGTGATAACTATTTAAATGTGGATTTTGACTTATCTAACGTTTTATTTATCGCTACAGCCAATGTTGTTGAAAACATTCCGGCCGCTTTGCGTGATCGTATGGAATTAATCAGCATTCCGGGTTACACAGAAAACGATAAGCTTTTAATTACTAAAAAACATTTAATCAACAGACAAATTGAAGCCAACGGAATCACCGCAGAAAATATTACTTTTACTGACGATGGTTTAAAGTTTTTAATTGCTGGTTACACCCGCGAAGCCGGATTAAGAAATCTTGAGCGCGAAGTTGGATCCGTCTGTCGTAAAGTAGCTAAAAAAGTTGTTTTAGCAGAAGCTAATTTTGTTGAAATTAACCCAACAAGTGTCGCTGAGTTATTAGGTCCACCAAGATTTATGCGTGACGAGAAAATATTCGAATCACAAATTGGAATCGTGCAAGGACTTGCCTGGACTCAGGCTGGTGGTGAAGTTTTAGTTATCGAAGCTTTAAAGATGAAAGGCAAAGGCAGCATGATGTTAACCGGTCAATTGGGTGACGTTATGAAAGAGTCTGCACACGCAGCTATGTCTTATGCCCGCGCCCACATGGATGAATTAAATATTCCATCTGATTTCTTTGAAAAAAACGATGTACATATCCATTTACCAGCAGGCGCAATTCCTAAAGACGGACCTTCGGCAGGTATCACGTTAACAACAGCATTGGTAAGCTTAATGACGGGAACACCTGTAAGAAACGATATTGCAATGACAGGTGAAGTGACTTTACAAGGCCGGGTTTTACCAGTCGGTGGAATTCGTGAAAAATGTTTAGCCGCTTTAAATTTAGGAATCACAAATATTATTATACCAATGGCCAATGCAAAAGATCTTGAAGACATTCCACCTGTTTTTAAAGAAAAGATTAATTTTATCTTAGCCGATAATCTTGATGAAGTTTTTGCAGTTGCTTTTGAAAAATCAGAAAATTTTACAAAGAAAACAGGCGCTCGCAAACAGGATAAGAAAACTAAAAGTTCTGCTGCCGCCGCTTAATTTCTACATCGCTCCCTCCTTAACAAAAAGCCAGCACTCTGCTGGCTTTTTGTTTTAGACAAACAGAAAAGAAGTCTTCAATGATCTAGTTGTGCAATCGGTGATTCTCAGATTCTAAAACCTTGATCAAAGTTTTTAAGTCTGAATTTTCCTGATGAAGAGCCCTGATTTGCTGCTCTTTTTCCTGTAGTATTTGTGTGTACGCTTTTTTCAAATCAGCCAATAGCCGGTTGGCCGCGGTAATAACTGATTCTCCGGATTCTGACTTTGAATCGACTGTCTGCTGCGAAGTTATTCCAAGCTCAGCGTCACTTTTAAGGGAGGGGCGATGTTCTTGGAGATAACTTTTCTGATCGTATGCCGTTTCCGGCTGGCCATCCAAAAGCAGATATTTTCCATCATCAAACTTGAACTGGATATCCTCTGCCTTTATTCGGCGACGTAACGTAGACACACTGATTTTATACTTCATTGAATAGTCAGCTAAGGGTAGCCAGCTGTTCGTCGTCACTTCAGGGTTCATTCGTCACGTCTCCTCGACTACTCAACCCTATTCACAGGCGAAAGCCTTGTCAAATATGATTTAGAAACCAGTCTATGGTCTTGGATAGTCATATGCAACGGCTGAATTCTTAAGCTATCCGCCTGGACTTTAGGTTGGTTAGTCAGCCTAAGATTTTTTAAAATCCAGTTTCACAGGTAATTAAACCATGCTTAACTGATCGTCTTCATGAATATCCACAAGAAAAAAAAGATTGGCTTGGTTTTAAGCGGAGGCGGAATAAAAGCAGCCGCCTATCATATTGGAGTTTGCTTAGCCTTAAAAGAAAAAGGCTTTGTCTTCGCTGGTGGACCGAAAGAACTGGTTCGGCAAAAGTTTGCTGACGTTAAAATACCCAACCAACCCGCTTCACCAACAATACGCCTTTATGTGGGATCTAGTGCTGGGTCTTTTGTGGCCGCGACGCTAGCTTCGGGCAGATCTTTAGAGTCTTTAATTACTGCATTTCAGGTCGGCGCGGGATCACCTTTGACTTACAACTTGCCAAAAGAAGAGCGCTTAAAGCCTATTGGGTACCGGCACCTGTTTAATTTAAATTCAAAACGTTTATTAAGTTGGCTACCCGAAAGTTTAATTCAGAAATCTTTACTATCCGGTGGTTTGGAAGTTTTTCTAAAAAAAGGCTTCACCCTGAACGGTGTTTTTAATACCAACGGGATTGAACGCTACCTTAGAAAATATGTGTTAGACGAAAATGATTTTGCTCGGTTAGGTGTCGAATTGTATGTAATTTCAACGCAGTTGAATCATTCTCGAAAAACCATCTTTGGACCTTTCCTGGAAAGTTCAAAAACGGACAGCACTCGGTACATTGGTTTTACAAAAATATCTGAAGCCGTTGCTGCTTCAACTTCACTGCCGCCGGTCTATGCTCCGTATCCAATTCAAAAACCAGATGGAAATAAAATTTATCATTATGACGGAGAAATTCGCGACACGCTCAGCACGCATGTGGCGGCTGACCATGGTGCTGATTTAGTTATTGCATCTTATTCGATGCAGCCCTATCACTATTCACCTGAAGTGGGGTCATTGCACACATATGGAATGCCCGCAATTATCAACCAGGCGCTGTATCAAGTGCTAGAACAAAAAGTGGCACGAAGTATTCATTTTCAACAGCAAAAAAAAGATGTTTACATAGCTTTGAAAAAAGCCACCGAAGAGTTAAACCTTCCTTTAGCCCAAAAAAATCTTATTCTACAAACTGTAAAAGACAAACTGACGTTTAGTCCTGATGTGGATTATATTTATATTTCACCAAGGCCCCAGGATTATGAAATGTTTTTTGCAGATCATTTTTCGTTAAATCCGGCGCTACTACAGAAAATTTTAAAAATTGGTTTTAAATCAGGGTTGCAGGTTCTAAAAGATTATCTTTAGAACCTGATTGATTTAATTAACTTAAGCTTTTCTCTATCATTTGGAAAAGTGGTCCAGAAGCCAAACCTAAAACTAGAACCAACGCCGCACAAAGCACAACCATGACAACAGTCGCATAAGAATGCTCGTCAGCGATATCGCAGTCGCCGTCCTTCATGTACATCATCACGATAGGACGTAAATAATAATAGACACTGAATACAGAATTTAGTACTCCCCACAAAGCCAACCAAACTAAACCTTCGTTAACCGCCGAGCTAAACAAATAAAGTTTTCCGAAAAAACCTAATGTTGGTGGAAGACCTGCTAACGATAATAAAAAAACCGTTAGGCAAAATGCCAATAGCGGTTGTTTTTTTGCAAAACCTGCTAAGTTTTCTGTTTGAACCACAGAATTTTCATTTTTTTCAATTAAGCTAATAATTGCAAAAGCACCCGTCGTCATCAGTGCGTAGCCTAGCAGATAAAATATAACACTGCCGGCACCAAAAGCCGAATTTTGACTGATACCTGCCGTGATAACACCAACTAATAAATAACCCGAATGAGAAATCGATGAATAAGCCAGTGTGCGTTTCACATTCGACTGAACTAGTGCTGCAATATTACCTACTGTCATGGTGATAACTGCAAGCCATTGTAAAACATCAAATAAATTTTGCGAACCTAATAAGGGCTTCGTTGCGATGACACGTAAAAAAGCTGCAAACGATGCTGTCTTTACAGCGGTGGCCATAAACGATGTCAGCGGAGTCGGAGACCCCTGATAAACATCGGGCGTCCACGCATGAAACGGAGCTATTGAAACTTTAAAACAAAAACCAATGATAATAAAAGTCATACCAAATAAAAACAATTTACTGGTCGAAATCAGATTCGCCGAGTTTTGCATTAAATCCAAAAGATTTACTGTACCCGCAGTACCAAAAACAAAAGATATGCCATACAAAAATATGGCTGAAGCAAAAGACCCTAAAACAAAATATTTAATCGCTGCCTCTTTAGAAATTTTTTGTTCGTGTGACATTGCTATCATCAGATAAAGTGACAATGACATCAGTTCCAGACCAATAAAAATAATTAGTAAATCGACGGCCGAAACCAAAATCAACATACCAACAATCGAATTAAGCGCCAAAAAAACCAGCTCAGAAAATTGCGCACCCCGGGTGGCTGGATTTTCGTACATCAAAATTAAACCACCGGCTGCTGCAACAACAGCAATTAAACCCATCCACTGAGTCAATCCATCAAAAACAAGTTGGCCGTTGAAGGCCGTTTTTCCCGAACCACCAAAAACAATCAATAAACCTGCCGCTAGCGTAAGACCAATTAGCGCTTCGATGATTGTTGCTGCCGGCGATTGTTCTTTGTTTCCCCGAAGCACTTTAATTGTCAGGGGAATAAGACTAAATAAAAATAAGGCAATTAACGGAGATATCAATAAAACATCTGCTATACCAAAGGTGATATTCATTTAGTTTTCCCCACCTTTCCAAGTTAAAGAGTAATTCATTTTATTTTTAATTAAATAATCAACACTGACTTTAGAATAATTCATAAAATGATTAGGAAATAAACCCATCCAAAAAATAAGCACCACCAGCGGGGCCAAAACTGCAAGTTCACGAAAACTTAAATCGATTAATGCATGTTCTTTGCCAGCAGCAGAGTGTTTAACAATTTCTCCGGCTGGGCCAAAGAAAACGCGTTTCACCATCCACAGCATGTAAGTAGCACCTAACACAACTCCGGTGACTGAAGCCGCAGCCATCCACGGTGAATATTCAAACGAGCCTAAAAGTATTAAAAATTCTCCGATAAAACCATTCGTCATCGGCACTGCAATTGAAGAAAGAGTCACAATAACAAACGCGATTGTGAAAACTGGCAAAGCCGCAGCTAAGCCGCCGTATTTAGAAATTTCTCTGGAGTGCGTGCGTTCGTAAATCATGCCGATTAAAATGAACAGCGCACCCGTTGAAACACCGTGATTTAACATTTGATAAAGGGCACCGTTAACTCCGTAAACATTCATCACAAACAGACCTACAATGATGTACCCCATGTGGGAAACCGACGAATAGGCGACCAGTTTCTTTATGTCAGGCTGAACCATAGCGACTAGGGCTCCGTAAATAATTCCGATGACTCCGACTGCAATAAAAATCCAAGCGTAGTATTCTGCGGCTTCCGGAAAAAGCGGAATAACCCAGCGTAAAAAACAATAGGTTCCCATCTTCAACATCACACCTGCTAAAATGACCGAACCCGGTGTTGGGGCTTCAACGTGGGCATCGGGCAACCATGTGTGCAATGGAAACAAAGGAACTTTAATTGCAAAGGCCGAAGCAAAAGCAAAAAATAAAAGCGTCTGTGCCGTAAAGAAGTCACCCGCCACAAACGGAATTTTCAATTTATAAAAATCTAAAAGGCTTGCGCTAATAGTGCCACCGGTCACTTCCGGAGTAAGTCTCATCATAAAAATAATGGCTAGTAACATCAACATCGAGCCTGACATCGTGTAAATAAAAAACTTTACAGTGGCATAAATCTTTTTTGATCCGCCCCAAATTCCAATCATAAAATACATCGGCACTAATGAAAGTTCCCAAAAAACATAAAATAAAACCGCGTCCATTGATAAAAACGAACCGATCATGGCCGCTTGCAAAACAAACAGCGCAGCAAAAAAACCTTTTCGTTTGTCTTCGATCGAATTCCAAGATGCCAAAATTGTTACAGGAAAAAGAAACGTCGTTAACATAATCAACATCAACGAAATACCATCGATTCCCAAGAAATACGAAATACCAAAGCGTTCGATCCACATTGTTTTTTCAACCATTTGTAAAGCGGCTGTGCTTTGATCAAATCTTTGCAGCATCACGATCGAAAGTAAAAATTCCAACAACGAAAGGCCAAGCGCCAGGTGCCTTATGGTATTACGCTGAGGCCAAGCAACTATGACCAGTGCAAAAACAATCGGTAAGAAAATTAATCCAGACAAAATCATAAATTACCTCATTAATACGAACGAAAGTACGACCACAACTCCGACGCCAATATACATTGCATATTGCTGCATGTTTCCGTTTTGCAGAGCCTTTATAAATGATCCGCCTCCGGTTGCAACGTCTGCAGCCTTGAAGGTTAATTTATCAATAAAGTTTACATCTACATAATACCAAAGATTTCGACTTGTTTGCACAAGTGGGTTTATTATCGCCGCCGAGTAAGCCTCGTCGACTAAATATTTTTTATTCACTAAATTATAAACCGGCTGAATCGAGCTTTTTATTTTTTCAGAAGTGCCCGGCTTAATAATATAAATCCAGTAAGCAAGAAACGCCGAACAAGTTGCAATAGCAACGGAGACACCCATCAACAACCACTCTGTTGTTGTGTCATGATCGGCATGTACGCCTTCAGCAATTGGAAGTTTACGGATGACGGGCTCTAACCATTGCTCCCAAAAGTTAGGAACGTGTCCCAAGTACTCACTGATCACATGGGGAATTCCCACCCAGCCGCCCACGACGGACAACAGGGCCAGCACCATTAGCGGAATAGTCATTGATAAACCGCTTTCGTGCGGATGCACGCTTTTATCAATACGTGATTTTCCCCAAAACGTCAGCGCCATCAGTCGTGTCATATAAAACGCAGTCAGCGCAGCGCCAACGGCGCCTGCCAACCACAAAGTCCAGTGACCAGAAGACGATGAAAAAGCCATCCATAAAATTTCATCTTTCGAGAAAAATCCCGCAAAAGGTGGTACCCCAATAATAGCTAACCAACCCAAAAGAAAGGTGAAATGAGTAATGGGCATATATTTTTTAAGGCCGCCCATTTTTCTAATGTCTTGCTCTTCGTGCATTCCATGAATAACTGAACCTGATCCTAAAAACATCAAGGCCTTGAAAAAAGCATGCGTCATCAAGTGAAACATTCCAGCGCCAAAAGCACCCACGCCCACCGCGAGAAACATATATCCCAGTTGAGAAACAGTCGAATAAGCTAAAACTTTTTTTATATCATATTGAGTTAAACCAATTGTTGCGGCCAAAACAGCTGTTGCTGCACCAACAATTGAAATCACCATCATCGTGTTCGGAGCCATAATAAATAAAGGATTAAGTCGAACAATCATGTAAACACCGGCCGTAACCATTGTGGCCGCATGGATCAATGCTGATACTGGCGTTGGCCCTGCCATCGCGTCAGGTAACCAAACATAAAGTGGAATTTGCGCTGACTTACCCGTAGCCCCGATAAAAAGCATCAGTGTTCCTAAAGTTACAACTCCAAGCCAGCTGGCTTCCATAACTGTTGGTGCTAATACATTTAATTCTTGGATGTTTAGGGTTCCAAACGCAAAAAATAAAATAAACATTCCTAAAATAAAAGCCGCATCACCGATTCGGTTTGTAATAAAAGCTTTCATTCCGGCCGCAGCTTTTGCAGAGTCTGAAAACCAAAACCCAATTAATAAATAAGAACAAAGGCCAACGCCTTCCCATCCAACAAACATCGTTAACAGCGAATCACCAAGAACTAACATCAACATGTTAAAAATAAATAAATTTAAATACGCAAAATATTTTGAGACGCCTTTGTCGTGATGCATGTATCCAATTGAAAAAAGGTGAATTAACGATCCAACACCGGTGATGATCAAAATCATTATTCCACTGATTTGATCCACTAAAAAGCCAGCGTTCACTTTGAATTTACCAACAGCCATCCACTCGAAAAAAGTGACACCTAGGTGCCGGCTTTCTGGGTTTGCATCTACCAATTGCAAAAACAACAAAATAGACGCAACAAAAGAAATGAATACCGCAGCTGTAGCGACTGTTCCCGCAACAAGATAATTCGAACTTCTAAATCTTAAACCGTTAATGAAAAAACCAACCAGCGGGCTTAGTAATAAAATCGCTATTAATAATTCATGATTAAGCATGATGCCTTACCCCTTCAGATGTTCAAAAAAGCGAATGTTAACTTCTTTAAATCGTTTAAAAATAGAAACTGCTAATGCTAATCCAACAGCCGCTTCGGCCGCCGCAATCGTCATCACAAAAAATACCATGACTTGGCCATCGATCTTCCCCGTGTATTTCGCAAAAGAAATAAAACTGATGTTAACTGCGTTCAGCATCAACTCGACACTCATTAGTAAGACGATTAAATTTCGGCGCAACAGCACGCCTGCCATTCCTAAAGAAAATAAAATGGCAGACAGTACCAAATAATGATTTAAGGTGATCTCTGTTAAAATATTAGTCTCTTGCATGAGTTCCGCCTTTACTGCGTGATAACGCCACAGTGCCAACCGCTATAACCAGCAACATGACACCAAGAACTTCAAATCCCAAAATATTTTTAATAAATAAATTTTCTGACAATGCCTTTGTGGTATCAACAACGACGGCGCTAGCCACCGAATCCGCAGCTGAAGTAGCGCTAGCCGCAGGCTTGAAACCCATCGTTACGGCACCAACAATCAAACCCGCTAAAATTCCGACGGAGGCGATTTTAATAGCTCCGGTTAGGCGTCCTCGGGAAAAAGCTTGAATTTCATGTTTTAAATCAAACAGCATTAACACCATGACAAACAAAACCATCACGGCGCCCGCATAAACGATCAACTGCACGCCCGCTAAAAAATACGCGTCCAGTGTAACAAAAATTGCGGCAACACCAATCATTGTCATCGCTAATGACAGCGCTGAATAGATTGGATTAACCATAAGCACAACGGACAACCCGCTAATCAACGTAACAAAAGCCAGTAGCCAAAATAAAAATGCATCTGCAGACATAATTCTATCCTTTTTAAAATCTGAAATAGGACGTGATAAAAATCACCGTCGCGGTAATGATCGTATTTCCTAGCGCCCAAGGAAGCATTGTCTTCCAACCTAAATCCATTAACTGATCATAGCGGAAACGTGGAAGTGTCCAGCGCACATGAATAAAAATCCACAAAAAGATCGCAAACTTTATATTGTAAGATAAAAAATGAATCGTGGTGTTTAGAATGTTGGCCACCAGCGGAGGTGCTGACACGGTATCAAGTAGCCATTGGTGAACTTCAGCCGGAGTTAAATTCCAAATGCTGTAACCACCAAAGAAAAAAGTCACCATCAGGCCAGAAGCAATCATCATATGCCCGTATTCACCGATGAAAAACATCAACATTTTAAAGCCACCATACTCTGTATGAAAGCCCGCCACCAGTTCGGCCTCGCCTTCGGCTAAGTCAAACGGCAAACGATTGGATTCGGCAAAAGTCGCTGCAAAAAACAATAAGGCGCCAACCGGTTGATAAAATATGCCCCAGTTCGGCAGCCAGTTGGCCGACACATTATAGCCAAATGCATTGAATGAAAGATTCCCAATTTGGGCTTGAATCATGTCTGTTAAATTAAATGATCCGTATATCAAAATAATTCCAACGATAGCTAAGCCAAGCGCTAACTCGTAAGAAATAATTTGGGCCGAAGCTCGTAAAGCTCCCATCAAAGAAAACTTACTGCCAGAACCCCAACCCGCCATCAAAATGGTATAGGCAGCTAACGAAGAAATTCCTAAAATAAAAACAATACCGATATTGATTTCGTAGCCCTGAATTAAAAAGGTATAAGAATCGATAACCAATGGCACCGACATCGGAATTGCCATGTAAGCGACGGCTGCCGGGATCAAAGCAAAAACGGGCGCACAGTAAAATAAAAACCGATTCCCTTTTTCAGGAACAAAATCTTCTTTGGTTAAAAACTTAACTGCATCAGCTAACAATTGCACCAAACCCAGGGGTCCGACCCGGTTAGGACCGAAGCGGTTTTGAATAAATGCAGAGCCCCTGCGCTCGAGCCAAACTAAAATTGGAACGGCTTGGACCATAAGTAAGAAAACTAAAATTGTTTTGATCGCATTTATTGTGATTTCAAATGCACTGCTACCCATTGTTAACATAAATTAATCCCACTCTAGCGCTTTAGATTTAATTTCCCACCACAACCCGTAAATAAAAATAATTAAGAAAATCATCATCGAGGAAAAAATGTAAACGCCCGCACCAGCAGCTAAAAAAGATTTAAAGTTACTGGCCCATGGGTACATGAAAATAATTTCGATATCGAAAAGTATAAAAAGAATGGCCGTTAAGTAAAACTTCACGGAAATCTTTGTGTCTTTTTTTTCCTGAACTTCGATGCCGCATTCGTAAATGTCAAATTTAGCCTGACTGGTTTTTTTTGCTTTTCCGCCGGTCCAGCGCGCAAGATAAATTAATATCGTTCCAAACAAAGCAATAAACACGGTGATAAAAATCACTCCACCTAATGGCACAGGTCCCCCTTGAAATTATGATGATATTTCAACACCTTAGTGCACAAAAGCCAATGCCTAAAAACCGAAGAATTTTTCAGAACACAATTTTAGCAAATCTCGAATATTTAGATGGTCGTTATTAGAAAACTTCGTTAAGGTCTCAACTTATCATTATGGATATGCACAGCACTCATTCGCGATTGGAAGAAATTTTACTTCGCGGCCTACAAAAGAATAAGACATTCTTTAGTATTGATGGCACTGCTTCGTCCGCAGCTGTTTCTTATTTTTTAGCTCAGTCTTTATCTAAAGAAATTAATACTTTGCCGCGCTTAGTTGTTTTTTCTAGTTTAGAAGAGGCGCAAGTTTTCCAGCAGCAATTGAGGTTTTTTTCGCCGCACTTTAGCACACATTTATTGCAACACTCAGATGTGTCGGCTTACTCGGGTTTGAACCCTTCGCCGGCAGTTACACAATCCCGAGTTGATTTTTTATACTGGGCTGCGCGCGCTCAAAAAAATGACATTTTTCTTGCTCCGATTTCAGCGCTGCTTCAGTTGTCAGTTCCATTTTTCAACTTTTCAAAACGCTGCCAAGTATTTAAAAAAGCAGACGAGCTTCCTTCTTCGATTGCAAATTATTTCAGTCAGTTGGGTTATCAGCCTGCACCAATAATTGAAGACAAAGGCCAATACAGCATCCGCGGCGGTATCGTGGACGTTTTTTCTCCGGCGATGCAACATCCGGTGCGACTGGAACTTTTTGGAGATCAGATTGAATCACTTAGAACTTTTTCGATCGTGAACCAGCGCAGCCTTGATGAAATTGATCAATTGCATATATCTCCGGTTTACGAAGTCGATTTCAACGATGAAAACATCGAAGATCTGATTTCACAGTTCAGAAAAGATTTAAAGAACCGGGCCGTCTTGCCCGCAGAAATTGAAGAAATGATTCGCGGATTGACTGCAAAAAATTACTTTGCTGGTTGTGAATTTTTATTGCCTTACTGCTACAATCACTTAGTCAGTCCTTTAGATCATTTCAGTTCGGGTCTTAATTTATTTTTCTTAGACCCAGCTGAAATCACGCGAACAGCAGACCAGTACTATCAGGAACTTTTACAAGAATCTAAATTGACGACTTCACACTTGCTGCATCCACCAATAAAAAGCATTCAAATGCTTTATGATGAATTAAAATGGCCTGCTGAATCTAAAACTTTTCAGTTTTCAAATTTATCTTATTTAGAAGATTCAGCTGACTTTGAAGAGCGCATTCAATACCGAACTCTGCCACTGACAGAGTTTTCAAATTTAGCACAAAATCTGATTCCGGCATCCGAGGCGTGGTCACAGGCAGCTCTTCCCAAATTAAAACTTTGGCAAGACGATGGTTATAAAATTTTTATCTGCATCAAATCAACCGTGCAAGCAGACCGTCTGCGAATTCTTTTGCAAAAGCTTGAACTTGATTTTGAATTGGCCGCAATGGATTCTTATGACTGGGTCAGTTGGCTTGATAACAAAAAAATTACTCTTATTCCAAGACCACTGAACGAAACACTTCAGTTGGTCGAAGAAAAAATAATCTTTCTACGCGATGATGATTTTTTCGGACGCAAACAACGTTCAAGTGCTGCCTCTGCAGGATCATCCTATGATCAGTTTTCAGCTCAGGCAAAAAGTTTAAGTTTTGGTGATTTGAAGCCGCAAGATTTGGTCGTCCATACCAAACATGGTGTCGGGGTGTATGAAGGCTTAAAAATAATGAACATCAGTGGGGTCGAATCCGAATATATTCAGGTGGCCTACAAAGACAAAGATAAACTTTACCTTCCGGTCTACCGCGTGGGTCAGTTACAAAAATTTTCAGGCTCTTCGGCAACAACTGTCTTAGATAAACTGGGTGGCACAGGTTGGGAAAAAACCAAAATAAAAGTAAAAAGTCATCTGCGAGACATCGCTGCTGATTTGTTAAAGCTTTACGCCACTCGCTCTGAGATTACCCGCCAGCCACTGCCTTTGGATGAATTTGCTTATGCGCAATTTGAAAAAGCATTTCCATTTGATGAAACCAATGATCAGCTGCGGGCAATTGCAGATTTACAAAAAGATCTAAATTCCGATAAGCCAATGGATCGTTTAATTTGCGGAGATGTCGGTTTCGGAAAAACCGAAGTTTGCATGCGAGCCACGTTTCAGGTCGTCCAAAATAAAAAACAAGTCGCCATACTGGCACCAACCACCGTTCTAACTTTTCAACATTTAGAAACTTTCAAAAAACGCTTCGCCGGATGGCCTGTTGAAATTCGCTCTTTGAACCGCTTTGTATCGACTGCAGATCAAAAGAAAACGTTGGCTGAACTTAAGCTTGGAAAAGTAGACATTTTGATCGGTACACACCGCTTGTTTAGTAAAGACATTGTCTTTAAAGATCTGGGCCTTTTGGTTATTGATGAGGAACAAAAATTTGGAGTCACGCACAAAGAAAAGATAAAAAAATTAAAAACCTCAGTCGATACTTTAACTTTATCTGCGACTCCGATTCCTAGAACTTTGAACATGAGCTTCACCGGCATGCGAGATTTATCCATTATCAACACAGCCCCGGTTGACCGATTACCAACCAGAACTTTTATTTCTAAATTCGACGCTGAACTTATTCGAAAAGGAATTCAATCTGAAATAGCCCGCAGCGGTCAGGTTTATTTTATTCATAACCGCGTGCAAAGTCTTTACGCCTTAGCCGACGAGCTTCGGCAAATTTGTCCCGAGGCGCGCCTACGGGTAGCCCATGGGCAAATGGATGAGCACGAACTTGAAGCGGCAATGCTTAGTTTTTTTAATCATGAAATTGATGTTTTAGTCTGCACCGCTATCGTCGAATCCGGAATGGATGTGCCGCGCGCGAACACCATGTTTATTGATCAAGCGCATATGTTTGGCTTATCGCAACTGTACCAACTGCGTGGACGCGTGGGTCGAAGCAAAGCCAGGGCCTATTGTTATTTGCTGCTGCCTAAAAATAAAAAAATTGAAAAAGACGCACAAGAGCGCTTAAAAGTAATTCAAGAAAACACGGCCTTGGGTTCGGGAATTCGTATTGCACAGTATGATTTAGAACTTCGCGGAGCCGGAAATATTTTAGGAGATGACCAGTCGGGACATGTGAACTCTGTCGGTTATGAACTGTACATGGATTTATTGAACGAGGCCCTTTCTGAAGCGCGCGGAGAAATCATTCCCGATCGTGACCTGGATCCAGAAATTAATTTACGTATTCCCGCGCTGATACCCGATTCATACATTGCAGATATTCGTATTCGCCTAAGTTATTACAAAGCTTTATCTGAAATTAAATCGCAAAGTGATTTAGACCAAATTGAATCTGAATTAACAGATCAGTTCGGCGCCATTCCAGAACCCGTGGTGAACTTAATGGGACTTATGCTGATACGTAAACAATGTAAAGACCTTGGTGTCCGAGATATCAGCGCCGGGGCAAAAAATATTTCTCTTATATTTACAGAAAGAACGCGATTAAAACCAGAAACCGCTATAAAGCTTGCGATGCGGGAAAATAAAAAATATTCGATCACCCCGGATCAGCGTTTAAACGTAAGAATGAACTCTATCAACTGGTCTGCGGTATATGAAGAACTTAATTATTTAATAACATTAATTTAATGAATTAAAATTCAAGTTTTAACCCAAGCCCCAGCTGAGCTTCAGCCCTTAAGTCAGGATCCAAATCGGCCGTGCCGACTGGGTTTTTAATATCAAAGGTTTCTTTGGTTGGCTGGTACCACGAAAAATAAAGATCTAAATAAGTATTTTCTAAACCAGATGATCTTAAGCCGTCGACATGCGTGTTGCTGTCGATCCCAGATTCAATCCAGTTTAATTGAAAAAGTACGCCAACTTTGTAATTCAAAATAGGGTCAGTGATTGCAGAATCATCCGCTAAAGTTCCCGTCGAATTGTACTCTTCTTCACTTATGTGAAACTGACTTAAGCCGACGGAACCGTATGGTACAACCCACGGTTCACTGAATAAACTGTCTGCGTAATAACCTGCCGACAAAGTTTGTCTTTGAAAATCTATGTTGCGTGATTCATTCTTAAAACTGCCCGTGCCAGAGCCCGATGCATAATTGTAATTAAAAGTCAGCGAACCTAAATTAAAATTATATTTATAGCCTATATCAACCGCAAAAAGATTGATGGGCTGGCTTTTTAAAATTTGATCGATCGTTGCGTTATCTAAAAATGATAAGTAATTTTTAGGATAAAATTTTTCTGTTCCAAATGAGAAGGTTATTCCGTGCTTACTTCGACGTGATCTGTACGGAGCCAGCAAGTCTGTTTGGTTTTCGACAGAAACCGTACCTGCCGTTTCTGTATACGCTTCGACTTCAACTAAGTTATCTGCACCGGATACGTTTGAGTCTTCTTGTGAAATAGCTTTGTTTATGAAAACAAACATCACAAAACTTAATAGGAAGAAAAAACGAAACATACATTTCATTTTACTATAGTAGTTCTTTTATTCAGGGTAATTGATTAAAGATATGCATTCATGAAAAAAAAAGACCAAAGTCTTAACACTTTGGTCTGCAGTATTAGACCCGACGTCTATGTTAGTGCTTTACTAACTCTACAGAGGCCTTCGCTTTAGCAACGTCTTGCATGGCCAACGCATAATCTTGGTCATTTAAAACTTCAGTGCTTAATTTTTTTTCTGCAGCTAACTGCAGAGCCTGTGATTCTGAAAGCACAACTTCTTCTGGTGTTTGCATGTATTCGGCTAAAACATTTACGGCTTCCGGGGTCACTTCACAGTAACCCCAACTGATTACGGCCTTGTGAACTCTGTCATTACCTTTAATTTTGTACTTTAAAATACCCGTACCCAAGGTGGTAATCATCGGCGAGTGACCTTGCAAGATTGTCATTTCCCCAGAGCGAGCTGGCACAATGACTTCGGTAACTTCTTGGTCAAAGACTGCTTTTCGTTCTGGAGTTAGTAAATTTAATTTTAACATGACATCACCCGTTTTTTACTCAAGTTTATTTAAATGTTTTTACTGTGCCTGTTGCAATTTTTTTGCTTTTTCAATTGCATCTTCAATTGTTCCAACTAAGTAAAAGGCTTGCTCGGGAAGGCTATCGTGCTTTCCATCAAGAATTTCACGGAAACCCTTAATAGTATCTTTGATATCAACGTATTTACCCGTTAATCCAGTAAATTGCTCGGCCACAAAAAATGGTTGTGACAAGAATCGCTGAATTTTACGAGAACGCGTAACGACTAATTTATCATCTTCAGATAATTCATCCATACCCAAAATGGCGATGATATCTTGTAATTCTTTATAACGTTGTAATAAAATTTGCACGTCACGAGCACACTTGTAATGTGCCTCACCCACAACTTGTGGATCCAAAATACGTGAAGTAGAAGTCAACGGATGAACCGCCGGGAAAATTCCAAGTGCTGCAATATCACGATCCAAATTCGTCGTCGCATCCAAGTGAGCAAATGTTGTTGCCGGAGCTGGATCTGTATAATCATCCGCGGGAACGTAAACCGCTTGAACCGAAGTGATCGATCCTGATTTAGTTGAAGTGATACGCTCTTGCATCACGCCCATCTCGGTCGCCAGTGTCGGTTGGTAACCAACGGCAGAAGGAATACGTCCAAGTAACGCAGAAACCTCCGCACCAGCTTGAGTAAAACGGAAAATATTATCAACGAAGAAAAGAACGTCTTGTTTTTCAACGTCACGGAAATATTCAGCAATCGTTAATCCTGTTAAGGCCACGCGCGCGCGGGCTCCGGGTGGTTCATTCATCTGACCAAACACCAAGGCAGTCTTTGCGATAACTCCGGAATCCTTCATCTCATGCCACAGATCATTACCTTCACGAGTTCTTTCACCAACACCTGCAAAAACAGAAAAGCCACCATGTTCGGTAGCAATATTACGAATTAATTCTTGAATCAAAACAGTTTTACCAACGCCGGCGCCACCGAATAAACCAATTTTTCCACCTTTGGCATACGGAGCCAAAAGATCCACAACTTTAATTCCCGTCATCAGCATTTCTGCAGACGTGGTTAAATCTTCAAACTTCGGAGCTGCACGGTGAATGGGCCACTGCTCTTTTGTTTTTACAGGACCCATTTCATCAATAGGTTCGCCAACAACGTTGACAATACGGCCAAGGGCTTCGCGACCGACGGGCGCCATAATCATGTTGCCGGTGTCTTTCACGCTGGCACCACGAACTAAGCCTTCGGTAGAATCCATAGAAATCGTACGAACGACTCCATCACCCAAGTGCTGAGCTACTTCTAAAACTAAATTGTATTCAGTTTCTGATATCGATTTATTTGTTACCCGTAAAGCCGTATAAATTGCCGGCATTGAAGCGGCATCGAATTCAACGTCTACAACTGGACCCAAAACTTGTGTTACTTTTCCATTAGCCATTTTATCACCTCGTTAATAAATTTATTTTAAAGACTCTGCGCCGCTAACAATTTCTGTTAACTCTGTCGTAATTTTTTCTTGTCGTGCTTTGTTGTAATTCAACGTCAGCTTGTTAATCATATCTTTGGCGTTGTTTGAAGAATTTTCCATTGCTGTCATGCGCGCGCCGTGTTCAGAGGCCACCGATTCTGACATCGCTCGGTAAACTTGAAGATTAAAACTTTTTTTCAATAAATCCGTGATTATGATTTCCGGAGATGGATCAAAAATCATGTCGGCCGCAAACTTGCTGCCTTCGGCTGTAAAAGATGATTTTTCTATTTCAACCGGCAGCAAGGTTTCGCAAACAACTTTCTGCGAAATGGCTGATTTGAATTCATTGTAGATTAAGCGAATTTCTTCGTAGTGACCCTTTTCGAAATGAGCAATTAGTTTTTCTGCCACTGATTTTGCCAAGGCATAAGAAATGTCTTTTTCCAGGCGTCCAATATTTTCTAAGCCCTTGATATTTTTTCTGGCAAAGAAGTCTGTTCCGCGCTTACCGATAAAAATAAAATCTATTTTTTCAAAAGTATTTTTGTTTTCTGAAATATAGCGTTCGGTAAATTTATTGATGCTGCTGTTAAAAGCTCCGCACAAGCCACGGTCCGATGTTAAAACCACCAGCAAAACATTTTTTACGTTTTCTTTACGGGTCATCAACGGATGCGATACTTTTTGTGTCGCCGCAATGTCTGAAATGACTTGTTTTAAAGTCACCGCATAGGGGCGCATGTTGGTAATATTGTGTTGCGCTTTTCTTAGCTTCGCCGCAGACACCAGCTTCATCGCTTTCGTGATTTGCTGAGTGTTCTTGGTCGACTCTATTCGAGCGCGTATTTCTTTTAAATTTGCCACTTAGCCCTACTTGGAAGCTTGAAAAATGGATTTAAATTCTGTTAAACCGTTCACAATTTCTTTTTTAACATCATCCGAGATTTGCTTTTTCTCTTCAATGCCCTTAAGAATTTGCGAATATTTTTGCTTAAAGAACTGAAGCATTTCAACTTCATAACGCTTAACATCTGTTTCTGGAATAGAATCCGTATACCCATTTGTTGCTGCAAAAATCATAAGAATTTGCTCTTCAACTTTAGCTGGTTGATACTGACCCTGTTTTAAAACTTCAACTAACCGTCGGCCACGTGCCAACTGCTGCTGAGACGCTTTATCTAAATCAGACGCAAAGGCCGCAAAAGCCTCAAGTGCACGAAACTGAGCCAATTCTAATTTAATAGACCCGGCAACCTGCTTCATAGCTTTAATCTGTGCGGAACCGCCCACGCGAGAAACCGATTTACCAATAGAAACGGCTGGTCGTACACCTTTGTAAAACAAATCCGATTCTAAAAATATTTGTCCGTCGGTGATGGAAATAACATTCGTTGGAATATAAGCGGAGATATCTCCGGCCTGAGTTTCAATGATCGGCAAAGCTGTTAATGAACCAGCACCCTTATCATCTGAAACTTTTGCAGCTCGCTCTAATAAACGACTGTGTAAATAAAATACGTCACCTGGATAAGCCTCGCGACCCGGCGGGCGTCGTAGCAACAATGACATCTGACGGTAAGCTTGCGCTTGCTTTGTTAAATCATCATAAATAATTAAAGCATGTTTTCCAGAGTCCCGGAAATATTCAGCCATTGCCGTTCCTGAATAGGCCGCTAAAAACTGCATCGGAGCTGGATCTGAAGCGCTGGCAGAAATAATTGTGGTGTATCCCAAAGCTCCCGCTTGGCGAAGCTTTTCCACCACGATTGAAACGGTGGATTGTTTTTGGCCAATGGCCACATAAAAGCAATAAACGTTTTGTCCCTTTTGATTAATGATCGTGTCGACGGCAATTGCAGTTTTTCCGGTTTGACGATCACCGATAATAAGTTCGCGCTGACCGCGTCCAATCGGAATCAAAGCGTCGATAGCTTTAAGACCTGTTTGCAAAGGCTCGTGAACTGATTTTCGATATACGATTCCTGGCGCTTTTACTTCAACAAATCGAGAGTGTTCTGAGTTAATCGCACCTTTACCGTCAATCGGCTGCCCAAGTGCGTTCACCACGCGACCCAAAAGCGCTTCCCCAACCGGAACTGAAACGATTTTTTTAGTCCGCTTAACAACATCACCCTCTTTGATTTGTCTGTCTTCACCGAAGACAACCACACCAACCTGTGACGTTTCTAAATTAAGTGCCATGCCTTGTACGCCGCTTGCGAACTCAACAAGTTCTCCGGCCATAACGTTAGCCAAACCATAAACACGCGCTACGCCGTCACCCACCGAAAGCACGCTTCCAGTTTCTGCAACCTCTGCACTTTTATTGTATTTAGAAATCTGTTCTTTTAGAACGCGACCGATTTCATCGGCCCTGATTTGCGCTTCCATGTTTATAGTCCTCTCGTAGATATTTTTTCTGTTAATTTTTTTAAGTGATGAGCTGCTGAATCATCTAAGGTCCAACCTTCGACCTGTACTTTGAATCCAGAAATCAACGTTTTATCCGTCTGGGTTTTTAACTGCACTTTTTTGTTTAGTATTGAAGAAATTTTTGCCTCTAGGTTAGCGACAAATTCGGCAGCTGGTTCAGTTACCACAAACAATGTGCCTTCGGCCTGGCCACCTATTTGTGATGCCTTAACTTTAAAGGCTTGGTTGATTTCGGCAATCAAATGAAGCCTTTCATTCTGAACCAAGACTACGATAAAATTAAAAACTTCGGCCGAAACTTTTCCTTCCAGCGAAGATTTTGCCACCATCATTTTGTGATCAGGCGAGTTAAACGGGCTGGTAAAAAAATCCAGCGTCGTTTTATCTGCGAAGGCCAAAGCTACGGATTCCAGTTCAGAAGCCCATTTCAGTGTGTTGCCTGTGCTTGCAGAAACTTCAAAAAGTGAATTTGCATATTTTTCGGTGATTATATCTGCACTCATACTGACGCCTTCGTCCCTTGAGCGCGCTCAACCTGATTCATAAATTGGGCCTCGATTGATTTATTTGTGACGGGGCCGCCAGAGGTTAATTTGTCGGTCGCCTTTTGAATAGCTTGATTTAACAACAGCGCATTTATTTCAGCTTTTGCTTTCACAAGTTCGGCTTTAATGGCAAGGAGTGCGTCTTCTTTTATTTGCAAAGACAAAGTTTCAGCGTCTTTAATAAGTGTTGCCTTCAAAAGATTCGCTTCGTGTTGCGCATTTTCAATCGCTTGATTTTCGCCTGTTTCAAGACGACTTAGCTTGGTTTTTATTTCAACCAGTTGCTCTTCCGCAGCGACTAGGGCCGCTTTTGTTTTTTCTGACTGATCCAAAAAATCTTGCTGACGTTTTGCAAAAGTTTCTTTGATTGATTTTCTGATTCCAAAATAAATAATAATTAAAAGTATCCCCAAGTTGACAGCCTGCCAGCCGATTTTATCGAACGGAATGCGTTCTTCTTCGTGAAGGCCCTCGGCTTCAGCAAAGCTAACAATAGAAGTCAGAATTACCATTAAGAACACAAATAATTGATGTGTATTTTTTTTCACAGCCCACCTGTCATTTTCTGAACGATGGTTTCAGAAATTTCGACTGCAATTGTTTTGATTTGCTGTTCGGCGTTTTGTTTTTGGCCGACAATTTCTTTTCGGGCTATTTCTGTCGATTGGGCTGCAGAAGTTTTTGCGGCGCCTGTGATAATTCCCACAGATTTCAAAGAATCTGCTTTCGAACGGCTAAAAATTGCATTTATTTTGTCATTAATTTCGCGCGCGCGAGCCGCATAAATTTGCGAAAGCTTTTTTGCTTCGACCTGCGTCTCGTCTGCGACCTGATCGGCGCCTTTCGTTAATTTATGGCGCGAATCATAGGCTCTGAAATACGGCTTGTAGACCACTAAAGTTAAAAAAGAAATCGATACGATAAATAAAAAAAACTGAATGAATGCGGTTTCGTTAGCGCCAAGCTGTGACAAAATTTCCATTAAACGCCCTTTTGGATTAATTAGAGATCCTGAAATAACATCTGGTTGTTTTGAGCGTCAAGGCCTTAACTTCGTTTTAAAGGATTGGTTAGGCTTTGGGCACATAAGATGCACCCTCGAAAACAACGCCTTCTTCAATTTTTAGACTGGGTGTAGTAACTGTGCCCTTAAAGTTGGCTGGCGGTATCATAACAACCTTGTTGTGGGCCACAATATTTCCTTCAAACTGACCCTTTAAAATTACGTGGCTGGCTTCCACTTCTGCGCTGACGAATGCTGTTTCAGAAATGACAAGCTGATCTCTGGTAAAAATTTCGCCGCGAAAGTGGCCCGCTATTTTTGCCACACCACTGTAAGAAAGTCTTCCTTCGAATGAAGCCCCCTCTTCAATGAGCGTCGTTATTGTAGTTTCTTTTGGGGTATCCATTATTGATTTAACTTCTCGTAAATCTGAGTCAGTTGATCGTCGCTGTAAAAATGCAGAACGACTTGTCCTTTTCCGGCTTTATAATTTATTTCTGTTTTGGTTCCCATTTTCTTTTGAATTTGATCTGCCAGTTCGTGAGCAAGTTTAGCGGCCACATCCATTTCAAAAACTTTTTTAACTGCTTCATTTTCGGTGGCTTTAACTTGATTTTTTATTTCGGATTCAAGAGCGCGCACAGACATATTATTAGCGATCGATTTTTTTGCTAATCTAATTTGATTAGCTTTTTCGCTTACGGATAATAAAGCCTTTGCGTGTCCTACAGAAATTAGTTTCTCGATCAGCATTTCTTTAAGTTCATTCGGTAAAGCTAATAACCGAAGGGCGTTAGCAACACTCGAGCGCTCTTTTCCAACTTTTTCCGAGACTTGTTGCTGTGAATATCCAAATTCAGTCATTAATCGCTGATACCCGTCTGCTTCTTCGATAGCGTCCAAATCTTCACGCTGAACGTTTTCAATAATGGCTAACTGCAACGCTTCTTTATCAGAAATATTTTTAATCAGCGCTGGCACTTCATGAAGACCGGCCATCTGGGCGGCTCTCCAGCGTCGCTCTCCAGCGATGATTTCAAAACCACCCGCAGCACGCTTACGCACTGTGATCGGTTGTAATAAGCCATTTTCTTTGATCGAGACGGCTAGCTCTTGCAAACTTTCGCGGTTAAATTTTTTCCGCGGCTGATAAACACCGGGAACTAATTTGTCGACTGCAATGTTCCAAACTCGAAGCTCGGGGACTATTTCTGAATTTATTATTTTCTGCGGATTAGTTGCATCGGTAACCACGGACTGTTGCCTGCTTGCTGAATAGTCAGCATTTTGGGAGGTGTTTTCAGAAAATAATGATCCTAAACCGCGCCCTAATCTTTTTTTGTTTTGATTTTCATTATTAGTTTCCATATTTTACATCCCCTGATTAATTTGGGTTGTTGGGGTTACTATTTCTGTTTTTCCGAAATGCTTCGTTCTTTCGACTAGCTCTTTGGTCAATTCTAAATACATCAGTGCTCCAATTGATTTTGCATCATAACCAAAAATGGATACTCCGTGACTAGGCGCTTCGCTTAAGCGAACGTTTCTTGGTATGATCGAAGTAAATACTTTTTCTTTAAAGTGCGCGCGAATTTCTTCCACCACCTGGTGGCTTAAGTTATTTCTTTTGTCGAACATAGTTAAAACGATACCCTCGATGTGAAGTTGTGGGTTGATTCCTTTTTTTACTAGACCGGCTGTGTTTAATAACTGACTCAAACCCTCTAGGGCATAATATTCGCACTGAAGCGGAACTAAAAAACTATTTGCTGCCGCTAGTGAATTCAATGTGAGCAACCCTAAAGATGGCGGACAATCGATTAAGACGTAGTCATACAACGATGAAACGCTGGCTATAGCCATTTTCAAGCGGAATTCACGTTGCGGCATATCCACAAGCTCAATTTCTGCACCCACGAGGTCAGGATTCGAGGTCGCAATCCATAAGTTCGGAGTTTTTGTAGAGAAAACGGCTTCTTGGATATTCTTTTCTCCGATAAGTACATGATAAATATTCTTGTCTTCCGCTTCGTGTTTTTTTATTCCCAACCCACTGGAAGCGTTTCCCTGGGGATCCATATCGATTACTAATGTTTTATAGCCCATCTGAGCCAAGGCCGACGCCACGTTCACCGTTGTTGTAGTTTTGCCTACTCCACCTTTTTGATTTGCTACGCATATTATCTTAATCATTTTAGTTACCTCGAGTTGTACGTAGACTATTGTAAAGGAAAGGCTTGTGCGCAAGATTTATTTTAGTTTTGTCCGGTTTATTCCGATGTTCCACGTAGAACAATGGTTACAAACATATTTTTTTTCATATTTTGTCTGTTTTTTATGATTTCGTGCACCCAACATGATCCAAATCCCGAACGCACAGATATTATTTATCGAGATCTTTCCAGTGAAGTCGACATCGTCAATAAAAATATAAAATCCGCCGAAGCCGAATATGCGACTCGACTTACAGATCTACAGTCCGTCGTTCCACAAACTGGACAAATAAAGTCGCTCGAGAAGAAAGTTTTCGAATCAAAAAATCAATTGGATCGTCTTAATCAGCAACGGCAGTTTTTCGAGATATCTTTAGAAGAACGCAAACTGTATGTATTAAAAAGGTACGAAGAAAGTTTTCGTGGTGGGAAGGCCTGGCCCGACGAAAAAGAAATCGAAGAATTTCAAAGGGCCCAAAAACTTCAGCGCGAAAAGCTGGCTTGGGAAAAAAACAAGGGTATGGTTAAAGTTGTTCCACGTGGAACAACTAAGAAAGAATCCTCGGACTAATTAATTTTATCTGTCTTCACAAGAAACAAATGGATGTCACCGATCGGTAGTTTGTATTCACCCAAAAGTGCCGGCTGCCAGGTCGAACAAAGCTGAATCGGAATTTGTGAAACTTCCATGGACCACTCGGAGGATTTTAGATGAAAGACGACCCCACCGATGCGCACCGCTTTTCTAAAGGTCATGAGTGATTTAGGAAGCGGAGCAAATCCCCTGCAGATAGCTTGAGATATTGTGTCCTGCCCGAATGATTCGATTTTTTTATTCATCACGGAAACGTTCTCAAGCTTCAACAAAGATACAGCCTGGCTTAGAAATAAACACCTGCGCTCGTCGATTTCCAGCAAAATTATTTTTTGCTCTGGAAACAGAATCGAATAGACAATTCCAGGAAAACCATTGCCACTACCAATATCATATAAGTCATCGTTTTGATTGATGTTTTTATTAACAATTAAGCAGGCCGAGATGCAATCTGCAAAATGAATCGCATCGCAATTATTAACGGTTTTTGCAGATATCAAGTTAACTATTTTATTCTGTTTTATAAGCTCATGAAAAAAAGTTTTCAGTAGCGCGTGCTTTTGATCCCCCAGGTTGGGGAACCACGACTTAAGTCTCCAGTGAATCTGCGAATCTGCGCTCGGAGGAGTTTCCAAATTTATTACCCTTAGCCTTACCTGTGTAGGCCTTTAAATATATCATTAATGATTGCAAAGCTGAAGGATTAACACCACTAATTCTCTGGGCCTGACCTAAAGTTCTTGGTTTGATACGAGAAAGCTTGTCAACTTCTTCGGTTGAAAGGCCTTTTACAGACAAATAGTCTAGGTCGGTTGGAATCAAAAAATCTTCCACGTGTTTTGATTTCTCGATGATTTCATTTTGTTTTTTAATATATCCAGCATATTTTACGTCGATTTCGACGGCTTCGGTGACAGTCTCTGCGTCATCAAAGACAAAACCCAGCGATCGTAAAGTGTTAAAATCGACCTCGGGGCGCCTTAAAAATTCTTCCAAAGTTGCTGGCTTTAAAAGTGCTGTGCTGCCAAGAGCGACAATTTTTTCATTAATCTCTGGTTTTGGATACAAGCTTTCCGAAGACAAATTCTGTTTAAGTTGAAAACGGCGATTTTTAATATCATTCAGCACGGCAAGCTCTGCGGGTAAAGCTAAGCCTAATTTTTCAGAAATTGCACTCAGCCGATCAATCGTATTGTCTTCACGCAACACCAGGCGATGCTCGGCTCTGGAAGTAAACATTCGATAGGGCTCACGAGTGCCCTTAGTTACCAAGTCATCGATTAAAACTCCCGCGTAGGCAGAGTCTCGGGAAAGAATAAATTCATCGCGATTTAAAATCTTATGAGCCGCATTCACACCTGCAATAAAGCCCTGTGCCGCAGCTTCTTCATAACCACTGGTGCCGTTAATTTGGCCCGCTAAAAATAAATTATCAATCGGCCGAGTCTCTAAACGGTGAAAAATCTGAGTGGGCTCGACGTAATCATACTCGACGGCATAACCGTAACGAACAACTTTGACATTTTCCAAGCCAGGGATCGTTTTTAAAAATTGGTCCTGCACTTCTTCTGGCAGTGACGTCGAAATACCTTGTAAATAAATAAGGTCAGAGCTTAAGCCTTCCGGTTCTAAAAATGTTTGGTGCGTTTTCTTTTCCGAAAACCTTGTGATTTTATCTTCAATGCTTGGACAGTAGCGCGGGCCCACGCCCTCGATTATTCCGCAAAACATCGGGGATTTATCTAAATTATTACGAATGATCTCATGAGTTTCTTCAGTGGTGTTCGACAAATAACAAGCGATTTGTTTAAGTTGAAAATTTCTGTCCGACTTAAAACTAAATGGATAAAATTTTTCATCGCCATACTGTGGAACTGTTTTGCTCCAATCAATACTATCTTTGTGAAGTCTTGCCGGAGTTCCGGTTTTTAAACGTTTCACTTCAAAACCGAATTCGGCCAGTTGGTCCGAAAGACCGACCGACGCTTGGTCGCCGATTCGGCCACCAGATATTTGTTTTAAACCAAAATGCATGACTCCATTCATGAATGTGCCTGTCGTGATAATCACCGCTTTGGCTTTTATCATTGAACCGTCTTCTAAAACGACGCCTTCACAAATATTTTTATTTAGAATTAATCGCTTAACCTCAGCGCCCAACAAAGTTAAATGAGTCTGGCTTTTAAGGGCATTGAACTGAAAAGCCGAATAAATATGTTTGTCACATTGGGCGCGACTGCCG
>JAYUCH010000023.1:0-1907 GCA_043740435.1 Bdellovibrionales bacterium
ATCATACCCACGTTTCCAAGGGCTCACCGCATTTATTAAAACATCACGCGAACTGGCGGATCAAAGCAATTCCCCCCTGTTTCAGGGTAGTTGTCGTGTGAGTTAAAAAAATAATAGGGTGCGACAATTGGATAACGCATGGGAACTTCGAAAAAATTTAGTCAGGAATTTAAACAGGCCATTGTAAAAAAATTACTTTCTAGAGGTAAACAAACAGTGGCGCAGTTTTGTGAAGAGAATGGTTTAGTGTTAAGTACAGTGACGCGTTGGCAGTCAGAATGTGCTAATGTTTCAGAAATGAATCACAAAAAAAATAAATCAAAAGTGTCGTCAGAAAATATTTTAAAAATCATTTCAGAAACGTATTCTTTGAATGAAGAAGATCTCGGTTTATACTTGCGTAAGAATGGGCTTCACAGTGCGCAAATTGCAGAGTGGCGTTTGAGTTTTTTATCATCAGTGAATAAACCAAAGATTTTTCTAAATAAAAAAGATGCTCGCGATTCAAAAATTAAAGATTTGGAAAAAGATTTATTTAAAAAAGATAAAGCTTTGGCTGAAGTATCAGCTTTGCTAATACTCCAAAAAAAAGTCAGCTTATTATGGGGAAAACAGACCGAGGGCGAGGCGCTTTAACCACGCCAGACGAGCGCAATGATATTTTGTTATTGATTGAAGACGTCGTCGCCGCTGGTTGTCGCCAGAATCGCGCCTGTGATGCGATCAACATTGAATGTCGGACATTGCAGCGCTGGCAAAAAAGTGCTGTTGATGGTCGCCACGGGCCGTTGACAGTACCTGCTAATAAATTAACAAATGTAGAAAGAGCTTTAGTGATTAAAACATCCGTAAGTGCTGAATTTGTAAATTTAAGTCCGCACCAGATCGTTCCAAAGTTGGCCGACGCCGGAATTTTTATTGCGAGCGAATCAACATTTTATCGTATCTTGAAATCGGAAAGTTTATCGGCCCATCGCGGACATACGAAGCCGCGTGTTGTTGCAAAACCCATGGCCTATGAGGCTGTAAGACCGAATCAGATCTACAGTTGGGACATCACTTATCTACAGACTTGCGTTCGTGGTCAATTTTATTATTTGTATTTATTTTTGGATATATTTTCTAAAAAAATTGTTGGATGGAATATCCACGCGACGCAAGAATCAAATTTATCAGCCGCTTTAATAGAGGAAATCTGTTTGAAAGAAAAAATTAACAAACATCAGCTGGTTATCCATGCTGACAACGGAGGCCCAATGAAAGGCGCTACGATGCTGGCTACGCTGCAAAAGCTTTGTGTCGTACCATCGTTTAGCAGGCCTAGTGTCAGCAATGACAATCCTTATTCTGAATCACTTTTTAAGACGTTAAAATACTGTCCGATCTTTCCATCGAAACCGTTTGAAAGCATTGAGGCGGCAAAAGCGTGGATGGAAATATTTGTAAAATGGTACAACACCGAACATTTACACAGCGGAATAAATTTTGTAACACCAGAGTCAAAACATTTAGGATTAGACATTGAATTATTGAAAAATAGGAATGACGTTTACACAAAAGCTAAAGAAAAAAATCCAAGCAGATGGTCTGGCGAAACACGAAATTGGGACCCTGTTGCAGTTGTCAAATTAAATCCCTTGAAAGAAAAAGAAAAGTCGAATACAAATATAAAACTTCAACAAGCGTGTTGATCAGACACGACAACTATCCTGAAATTTTCCGCTAATGTCAGTGCTTCTTTATAAAGATGCATGTTGGGGTTGTGAATTCCGAGCTGCTCTAAAGATTCTTTATATTTATTTTCTTTGAAAATACCACCAAATTCATCGCTAGCATTGTTATTAACCGCAATCATTTGTGAGTCGCGAACAAAGAAGTCCTGGCCCGCTATAAATTTCGAACCTGAA
>JAYUCH010000024.1:0-115314 GCA_043740435.1 Bdellovibrionales bacterium
TCACTAGCTACCAGGCTTATCTTGATAACTTAGAAGACGATGATCAGCCCGTTTCCATTTTTAAATCTCCGGGGCAAAACTGGAAATACTGCAAAAAAGAAAAAGATCCTGTAACGAAAAAAGACAGCTGCTCGGAGGCCGTCGGTTGGCCCGACCGAGACAGTACAATTCGTGTTATTGGACCGTCCCTAAAGTTTAAAACAATTGATCCAATCACAGATGAGCCCACTTTGGAAAATTACACAGAAATTGAATTCAGCTACCAACGTAAAGGTGCTGATGGAAAAATCCACCAGCAAAAAGGTAAAGGCTATATAGAAAGTTTTTATCTTTCAAAAAAACATAACTCTGGATTTTACAGCGCCAAATCTTCAACAAAAGAAAACTGTCCACCTAAAAAAGATTCTCAGTCTGCACTAAAAAAGATTGAAAACACTTTTAAAAATTTAACTCAGTCTGTTGAAAATTTAAGTGTTTCGCAAAAAGCAGAATCATTATCAGCCATCGTGGGTTTCTGTCCCTTGAAACCACCAACCCTGTTCCCCAAGAATTTACCCAGTGGCAGCGTTTATGATGCGCTTATTGTTCCAAGGTTAATGGCTACAAGTCCGCCAGCGATCAAAGATGAGGATGGCAACCTAATGACAAAACAAGATGTCGTAGCCGTCGATGCGCTAGCCCGAACCATGTACGGTGAAATGGCTCGATGTTACCGCAAGGGGTTGCAGTATCCGATGGCTGTTGCACGAATGGCTGTTAACCGCGCCGAGAATAAAAAACGTCGTCAAGAATTTATAAAGCCGCCCCAGTCCGACAATAAACCTGATTTAGCAAAAGTAACCACATCGGCATCCCAGTTCTCCATGTGGCGAAAAATGAAAAAAAATAAAAAAGAAAATAAACCCCTGCATCAAGCTCTGTGTCCACCGACTGAAAAAAACCAGCCCTTTTGGAAATCCAACCAGGCACCGGCTGTCGAAGCCAACATATGGAAAAATACGATGCGCATAGCGACCGAAGCCGTGCTGTACCCAAAGCAGTTTAAAAGAAGAACTGCTGAAATAGATGGTTATTTTTATACTTCTGATTTAGCCCATCTAAAAAATGATAAAAAAGCCCGACCCTTTTTCAAAGATATGGAGCGAAGCTATCCAGCGATCGAAGGCCGAACAATCAGCGACGGAAACTGTCTTGAAATATGGAAAGAATAATTAAAGAATCCAGTCGATCGAAAGAAGCACTCCAACGGTACGAAATTTTAACCCGCTCCAGATAAGTCTTTGATCAGGAGTTGCTGTGATGTCACTTGCACGAGCGATAACTTCATTGCGAATCGCACCAATTTTTAATTGAACATTGTGCAAAATTTCGGTGCTGGCGTGCTGTAGTTCGGGGTTTGTTTTCCATTCGAAAGTAATCTGACTAACTATTTTTTCTTGTTCAAGAATCAATTGTTCAAGTTCTAGGTAGCGCTCGGATAATAAAATATTTTGCGTTTGAATATATTGTGAAAATGAACTGCATCGATAGTAATTAACAAAATTAACACAATCTAACGGATTACCTAACTTATGTCTGCAACTGAACTGCACAGGGAAAAATGAAAAAATTCCGTAAGACGATTGCAACTGAAACGAATCAGATGTTGTCAGTGAATTCTTAGAAAAAAACAATTCTTCGGTAACAAAAATAGACGCGTGCACTTCGTTGCCGTTGTGATCTCTGATAGCTGCGATGTCTCCGGGTTCTAGAATTTCATCATCAGGTACCTGATGACAAAGCGGAGAGTCCATCCAAAAATTCATTTCTTCGGGTGGCGAATGTCTTAATATCGGTAAGATTTGTGAAGCCACTAAAACAGTGTTCCAACAGTTTGGTCCCCACCGGCCTGCATTTACATTTTGATATTTTTCTACGATATTCGGAATAATTGTATCAACATCCACGTAACATCGAAAGCTGTCGCACGTGCATGCTGAAGTTGGTTTTTTTGCCGTTTCTTTTAAACTGTTTTTCCAGCTAACCAAGGCAGAACTCTGACGTTTTAGGAAATCGCAGTTTTCACCCGTTATTGTCACGCCTCCGTCATCTCGGCGAAAGGCAGAAACCGGTTCAGCGGCAGTCGCCCGAAGTGACATGGAAAGTAACAAAAGCAGAATGTTCAGTTGAACCATCAAGCGCATACTTATTTATCGGGAAATGAGGAAAGACTGTCAAACATCAATAATCGTATCGATAATAGATTCAGGCTAGAAATTCATTTTGCTTTATTTATAAGCAGCTATTTAGACCCACATAGTTGTTTGTGGTTGCTAGACTTCCGATTGCGAAAACCCGATTACCTTGAAAGCAAACTGAATCACTATTAGCCTAACTATATGAAAAAATTAAACTTAAAAACAGTTCGCTTGTCGCTTTTAGTCTTGATCTTACCTTTCACAGCTTTTGCCGGAACCGTAGAGCTGGTGCAGGATTACACTCCGAAATTAGAAAACGGGACTGGTGATCTTTACATTCCACTGCCAAAGCAGGGGCAGTCTTACCAAAAAGTTTTAGAACAAAGTATAACCGGAAATGCTACGACCGTTAAGACGGAATCTATTTCTTTAGATGAAAACAAAGGAAACAATGTCGAATTTTTACATGCGCAGTGGAAAAATGTCGAAAACCCAAAAATCAAAATTACCCAAAAGATTGAATTATCTGACAGAGAAAATCCTACGATCGAAAAGTCTTCGGTGGCTTATTTTTTAAAACCAACGGCCCATGTTCAGACTGACGGAATCGTTCTTGAAACTGCAAAAAAAATTACTAAAGGTCTAAAAAATTCAGACGATAAGGCCGAAGCCATTTACAATTGGATCGTGGATAACACTTCCAGAGACGCCAAAGTTCGTGGCTGCGGACTGGGCGACGTCAAAACACTTTTAGCTTCTGGAAACTTCAGCGGAAAATGTGCTGACTTAAATTCACTTTTTGTTGGCTTGGCCAGAGCTTCTGGAATACCCGCACGCGAAGTTTTTGGACTGCGCGTAGCCCCGTCAAAATGGCAAAGCGTATTAGGAAAAGAAGGCGAAGTGACGAAATCTCAACATTGCCGGGCTGAGTACTACTCTGAAAATAAAAAAGCTTGGGTTGCTGCAGACCCTGCAGACATTCGTAAACTTATTTTAGATGGAAAAATGCAGATCGAAGACGCTGATGTGAAAAGAATGCGCAAAACCTTATTTGGCAAGTGGGAAGGCAACTGGGTTGCTTACAACCACGGTCGTGATTACCAAATTCCAGGTATTTCAGAAAAAATAAACTACTTGATGTATCCGCAACTCATTACTTCAAAAGTAAGTCCTGATGGAATGGACCCTGCCGAAGTATCTTATACACTGACAAGCCGAGTGATTAATTAATAAGGTTGATTAATTCCATTGAGTAAGTTCGTACAGTTTCATATTTTAAATACCCTGAGTCAGGCCTTAACCGAGGTTTTTGACTCGGGAAAACACGCCGACCGTATGATCGATAAATACATGCGTGTTAATAAAAACTGGTCAGCAGATGAGCGCAGTTTTTTTGCCGAAAGTGTTTATGAAATCATAAGGCATAAAAGAAATCTTGAATTCATTGCGCAAACTGATGGCCAGACTAATTCGGCGAATCAGCTTTGGCCCATTATTGGTGCCTATTTAGTCACGAAAAATTTAAAACCGGTTCTGCGGCCTGAATTTAAAAACTCAGATATTGAAAAAATTCAAAGTCGCATCAAAACTTTAAAGCCATTAGCCATAGAACATTCATTTCCGGATTGGTTATTTGACCTGGGTCAAAAAGAGTTTAATACGGAATGGCCCGCCATCATGAAAAGTCTGAATAAAGAACCTGAAATTTATCTGCGCACCAATACCCTAAAAACAAATATTGAAAAACTACTAAAAGATTTAAAAACTGAAAAAATCGAAGTCGAGAAAACTAAAAGCATTATTCCCCTGCCAGATTCTATTTCTCTTAAAAAGCGCAGCAGCGTTTTTGCCACGCAGGCGTATAAAAAAGGTGACTTCGAAATGCAGGATGCTGGTTCGCAGTCCATCGCAGCGCTGCTACGGGTTGAACCGGGTCATCAAGTGGCAGATACTTGCGCAGGCTCTGGCGGAAAATCTTTACATTTAGCTGCGCTGATGAAAAACAGCGGCAGAATCTTGGCGATGGACATTAATGACCGCAAACTGCAAGACCTTAAGCAGCGCGCCAGCCGGGCGGGCGCAACAATTTTAGAAACTCAATTGATTGATTCACCCAAAGTTATACAGCGCCTAGAAAATAATTTTGACCGAGTCCTAATAGATTCACCGTGTTCAGGCCTTGGAGTTCTTCGTCGGAACCCTGATACCAAATGGAAATTAAATCTTGAACAGATCAACACTGTGTGCGCATTGCAAAAGGATATTTTATCCAAATACTCATCGCTATGTAAACCAGGTGGAATGATGGTTTATGCCACGTGCAGTATTTTAAAATGTGAAAATGAAGAACAAATTAAATGGTTTTTAAATTCTGCAGCTGGAAAAAAATGGACTTTGATTTCTGAGCACCGCATCTGGCCGCATATTCATGGCTTTGACGGTTTTTATGCGGCCGTTTTAAAAAAACTGAATTAAACATTCATAAAATTCCTGCTGGTTTCTACGATGAGTTGTGATTTCTTCCTGTCAGTTAAACTTTTATATCCCTGTGGATGGGTCTGGTGCCAGTTCCAAGCATGCTGAACAATTGTTTCAATTTGCGGAAATTTGGGAACCCATCCTGTTTTCGCACGAATCTGCTGACTACTTGCTATCAAAATGGCAGGGTCCCCAGGACGCCGATTTTCTTCGACAACTGATAAAGTTTTTCCGGTCACTTTTTCGCAAGCGGCAATTACTTCTCGAACGCTAAATCCGTTTTCACTTCCGATATTATAAATATCTCCGTGACCTGTTTGAAGCGAATCCAGTGCAAGGACATGCGCCCAAGCAAGGTCAACAACATGAATGTAATCACGAACGCAAGTACCATCTTTTGTTGGGTAATCGGCGCCAAAGATTTTTACGAATGCGTTGGGCCTTAAAGCCGAAGCTAAAATACAAGGAATTAAATGTGTTTCAGGGCTGTGATCTTCACCGATTTTGGCCGATGGACATGCGCCTGCAACATTAAAATATCTAAGAATAGCATAACTTAGGCCGTAAGCTTTGGAAAAATCTTTGATTGCCATTTCTGTCATAAGTTTACTTCGCCCGTAAGGATTAATCGGATAACACGACTGTGATTCTTCGATGGGTATTGATTCAGGAATTCCATACACAGCAGCTGTCGAGGAAAAAACCAGTTTTCTAACTGAACAGTTTTTCATTGCATTTAGCAGGACCAAAGCATTCGAAAAATTATTATGATAATATTTATAAGGATCGATAACACTTTCTGCGACTTCGATATCAGCTGCAAAATGAATGACTGCTTCAATACTAAAAGTAAAAAATATTGTTTCAAGTAATACGGCATCCGCTGTGCTACCTTCGATAAAAGTTGCACGCTCGTCGACGGCCTCACGATGACCGTTTGAAAGATTATCTAGCACCCAGACTTGATGTTGGTTATTTAATAATTCTTGAACAGTATGACTTCCGATGTAGCCAGCTCCGCCAGTAATTAAAACTTTCACATGATTCTCCTTGAGGGTTAAATTGGACGCTGACTGAACTTGGGCCAGTTGGATTGATCTAATTGCAAACAATGTTTTGCTAAATCCAAAGATTCTGCGATCACGACATGCATATCTAAATACCGGTAGGTACCCAATCGGCCAATGAAGGTCGTATTTTTTTCAAGGTCAGCTAGGGCTACGTAATCATTTAAGCGGGTCTCATCGTCATTAAGTCGAAGCGGGTAATAGGGTGTATCTTCGGGTTCAGCTAATTTACTGTATTCACGAAAACAAACAGTTTCATTGTGTACTTCCCACGGGGTAAAATGTTTGTGCTCAGCGATTCGCGTGAAAGGAACATTTTCTTCACAGTAATTAATAACCGGGTTTCCCTGATAATCTCCTGTGTGATCAAAACGCTCGAATCGAAGCGACCGATACCCTAAACGGCCCTTTCGAAATTCAAAATATTCGTCCAGCGGCCCGCTCCAAAAAACATGGGCAAAATTTTCTTTATCTTTAGCGCAAAATTTTTGTGACGTGATCACTTGAATTTTCGGGTGCTGAAGAATTTTTTCAACAATTTTTGTGTATCCCTCGATGGGGATTCCCTGGTATTTCTGATTGTAGTAATTATCATCGTAATTAAAACGCACAGGTAAGCGTTTTAAAATAGAGGCCGGAAGCTGGCTTGGTTCGACACCCCACTGTTTTTTTGTGTAACCATAAAAAAAGTTTTGATAAAGTTCTTTTCCTAAAAACTTTAAGGCCTGATCTTCAAAACTTTTGGGTTCACCGATGTTCGTGTCTGACAAACCAATCACAAAATCATAAGCCTCTGACGGCTTCATTTTTTTACCGAAGAATTGGTTAATCGTTAAAA
The DNA here is from genome assembly GCA_043740435.1 of Bdellovibrionales bacterium. Classification (GTDB taxonomy): domain Bacteria; phylum Bdellovibrionota; class Bdellovibrionia; order Bdellovibrionales; family Bdellovibrionaceae; genus Pseudobdellovibrio. The sequence continues at coordinate 6,561 of JAYUCH010000024.1, forward strand.
GATTCATCGGTAAAGAAAAAATGCCTTTTTCAGTTACGGCCTTAACTCTGTTCACAAACGGGCAAAATTCAGACCACTTGTTGATATAATTCCAAATATCTTCCCGGCTGGTATTGAAAATGTGCGGCCCATAGTGATGAATCATGACGGCTGTTTTTTCGTCGCGTGAGGTGTGGCAGTTGCCCGCGATATGTGCCCGCTTATCAAAAACAATCACTTCATAATCACTATTTTCAACCAATTCACGCGCTAATACAGCTCCGGCAAAACCCGCTCCAACGATGGATATTTTTTTATTTTTTTCCATATCAATTCCCTTTTTAGATTTTAAATGACCGGGGTTTCTAGCTGGGAGAAATAACGGCTTATCGCATTTTCTAAGGGTGGTAAAATTCTGAACCGTTGACTGACGAGAGCACTATTTTTGGGTCGTTTAGCTACAAAGTTAAAGTGTTCAAACGGAGTTTCGATCAACAACCGATCGATCTCTTGAATTTTAGCTTTTGAATTCTTGTTGGCCAGTTTTGCAAACTGAGCCCATGTCACAGTACCATCGTTTGTTAAATGCACTAGGCCCTGTTCTCCGTCCAACAACAGATCAAGTGTTGTATTCACCAGATCTGGAATAAATGTCGGCGTAACTAAAATTTCTTGGGGTACATTCACTTGTTTTTTTCGTGCAAAATTCCGCAAAGCCTGGGTCACAAAATTATATTCATCCCACGGACCAAAAAAAGAACTGGTGCGAACAACTAAAGCCGACGGATAAATTGATAAAACTTTTTGTTCACATTGAGCTTTGGAAAAACCGTAAACATTAAGTGGATTCACCTGATGATTTTCTTGATAAGCACCGGATTGATCTCCGCCAAAAACCAGGTCTGTCGAAAAGGTCACAAACGGAATTTTTTTATGGCTGCACCAATCAGCTAAATTAAGAGGTGCGTTCACGTTTTCACGAAAGCAGCGATAAGAATTCACCTCTGCCTGATCCACCTTAACGTAGCCTGCGGTGTTGATAATTGCCCAAGGATTCACTTGCGGAAGAAACCGAGCCACATCTTCTTTTTCTGCTAAATCCATATGTGATCGATCTGCTAAAATGTATTTTAACCCACGCTGTTCGCAGATCCGCGCAAAAGCACTTGCTAAAGTTCCTTTTCCGCCTGTGATCAATAACGGCCGGGCCAATTCGTTGTTCTTTCGTAGCCACCAACCCGCTTGATCTAAAACTGGATGAAAATAATTTTCACCCTTAGCTAAATCTCGAACCATTTTTGCAACTGCAGTTTCACGGGGCTGACCATCCCCCGTTTGCAAATCAAAAACACCCGACTCGTAAAAGCCTTCATCGGTCGTACAAAGATTATTCCAGTCGTAAGTGCCGAGTAAGCTCCACGCAGTTACCGCTAGAATATCAACACCTTTATTTATTTTTAAATTATTAGCCTCATTCCAAATCTGATGAAGCCACTGCATCTGGGCTTCTCGAGGGCCATTTAAATGTGCTTCGGTCACAGCGATCGGAATGTGATATCGATCCCAAACATTTTCTAAAATTGAACCCGGTGATGGTGGTATCACATCGGTCGTATCGATTGCACCGACATCTGCATATGCATCGATTCCATTTCCACCGTGCGACCAAGTTGGGTGCCGTTTCAATCTGTGATCTAAATATCGATCACTTAAAAGATAATGATTCACTCCTAAAATATCGGGTGTACAGGCATTATTTTTAAGCCAGTTCATGTCGGCATCGGTCATTCCAGAAGAAATCAGCCAGTCATAAAGAAAATGATATTTATCAAGGTGGCCACAAAGCGCATCGTAAGATAAAAAGCGACGTTCGTTTTGAAAATCAACTTGGTATTTTAATTTCTCTGTTCCCTGAGTGCGCCCAATATCTTCTGTTTGAATTAACCTAGCCTGCGGATTTATCTTGCGAATTTCTTTCATCGCTAAAATGCTGGCCTTTACTTGAGTCATCACAGCTAAAACCGCATCTTTGTCAGATTTGCGGTGCGGAAACCAGTGGCCGTAAAGACAGCTAAAAAAAGCAGTCGTTAGAATTTCATTAATCGGAGTGTAATCCTGAATCCATGGATAGCGTTCAGCAAATGCTTTTGCATATCTGGCAAATTTTTGTGGAAATTCAGGATCAATAAGACTTGTAAATTTGGGGCCGCTACCGTGATGAATAAGACCCACGATCGGTTCAAGCTTTAGCCGTTTCAATTCTGCAAAACGATCATCAAGCCAATGCCAGTCATATTCATTTTCTTTTTCCGGTGAAACCAATTCCCAAATAGCTGGATAACGAATGTGCTTGATTCCAAGGGCAGCAAATTTTTCCAGATCAGAAATGCGTGTAACGTGCTTGTTCTTTTCACACTGATTGTTAAACCGACCTTCGACACGGTTAACGGTGCACTCAAGCCCTGCCCAGATTGCAATGTCGCTCATGTTACAGCTTCAACTAGATCATAAAATGAACTTTCAATTTTTGAAGTTGATTGCATATCATTTTTTTTTCTGGCTAAGGATTGGTGTTCCAGTCGTGCCATTTTTTCCCAAGTCACATCCCAAGAAATATTTTTAAGGAAAAAATCGACTTTATTGATCCACTGTTTTGTTTTACTTTCTGCTAAAGCTATCTCAATAAGATGAACAAATTCAGTGGCACTATCGGCAATATGCACAAGTCCAAGGTCTGCGTAAGGACGAACCACGTCATTGATTCGAGTAGATACGACGGGGCGACCAGCTGCTAAAAATTCGGGTGTTTTGGTCGGACTTATGAATCGGGTTGAATCATTCAGCGCAAACGGCATCATCGCACAATCCCAATTGGCTAAATATTTTGGTAAACTCAAATAATTTTTTTGTCCCAAGTAATGAATATTCTGCAGATCAGGTAAAGTCGACGGATCTATTTTTACGACAGGACCGATAATAATAAACTGATAGTTTGATTTTAATTCTGCCATACAGCGCAACAATTCAATATCGAAGCGCTCGTCGATCACACCATAAAAACCTATACGTGGATGTGCAATTTGGGATTGATCATCTGGATCTTGTAATTTTTCACGGGCTTTTGAAAAGTGATCTTTGTCGATGCTGCTGGGAAATGAATGAATATTATCATGCCGATGTTTTTTAGCATCAAATAAAGATTGGCCGCCTGTAAAGACTAAGTCTGCTTTTTTGAATAGTTCTGATTCAAGATCAGCAAGTAGAGGTGATGCAAATTTGAATAATGATAATTCATCCATCACGTCAAACAAGATAGATTGCGGTTCTAAATGACGAGTGTACGGAAGTGACATCGGAGTATAATACCAACATGAAAAGTAACTGATTTTTTCGTCGTAAATTAGATCATCTATCAGCGAAGCTAAAATATCAAAGTTGTCGTTTATTTCTGTATCTTGAGATAAGTACGGAACAACAATATGAACATTTTCTTCACTTTTACAAATTTCTATTCGGGGTAGACTGGTATTTACAAAGACAGGCTCTTCGATGTAAAAAACGCGGCGATATTTTGCAAATCTAGACATTAAATGTTGTGGGCGTTGATAAACGAAGTTCCAACGTAAATGAGAAAAAACAAGCAGATCAGAATTTTCACAAATTTGAGTCATGTCACTCTCCATTAGAAATAAACTAAAGAAAGTGTTAACTGCCAGAAGTGTACCATTTAACTGATTTTTAATCGCAGAATGAAAAGTGGTTACTTTAACTTGAAATAAAAATTAACGGACATTTTTATCAAATAAAATGAGGCAAAATTCCCTTGATTTTTTTTAACAAATTTTGATTACGGGTCGATTATTTTCAATGACTGCTGTAAGTGGGACCAACAGCGTACGACGTGAATAATGGATGAACTCTTCTTGGGTTCTGGGCCAGCCGCATTTTTCCCAACCCTCGGGAATATCATCTTTAAAAATTCCGTGCATAAGTCCCCAAAGATTTTCTTGTTGATCATAAAAACAATTTAAACGCCCCGCCCAGGTTAAATCATATTTTTTAACAATATCTACTGTAACATCTAACAGTTCATTTTTCACATCCACGACGTGACGGTAAGGACCGATAGGCCCTTCTTCTTTTTCTCGGTACATCATGAAATTTCCATATTCGGCGACGAAATCTCCGGCACTAAAAAGAATTGTCCAGTATTCTTTGTTATTTATTTTCAAAAGAATTGGATTGGGTCCTTCGACTAAAAATCCTGCAGGTTTATGGTTTGCATCAATCCGAAAAGTTGCTTTGTAGGGCTGGTTCGGATTGTCCCATGGTGCATACCCAGATAATAAAATCGCAGGTCCTTCCGCCGTGGTTAAATTCATATTCATCCGACGAGCAAATATTTTTGTGCCAAACGGAAGTCGACTTCCGTTATCAAGAACAACTTCTTCAGTAACTTCTTCGTATGTCATCCATGCAAAACCATCCGCATCACGCCATAATTGCCCCCGTTTGTCCCGTATCATACGACTTCCGTAACCGTGGGCGTGGGTCTGATCTTCATTTCTTGAAATCCAGCGTCCGTCATTGGTTGGTCGGTTTCCGTGAATAGGTCCGATGTTCTTCCAAACCTCTCGAACTGCTTTGGTTTCAGTATCGATAGAAAATTCTACAGAAAAAGAATGTCGACTGCGGCGAAAATTATGATGGGCTACGTTGCATGGAACTGCACGATCAATTCTTTCCATCTTTCCACCATGACCGATGAATTGAGTTTGATCAGAGTCTAATTTCTTATACGGAATTAATTCTGTGTCCCAAATTGCTTCGGCTAAATGATAGGGCTCCATCACTAGCGGAAGACCTTCACGTGTTTGTACTTCGATTTTATGAAATGGGCGAACGCCCCCGCGAAGAAGCTCTTGCTCGGAAGCAAAGTGAATGACTCGGCCTCCAGAAAAATAAAGAGCACAGATACTGCGACCACTTTCCAACAAAATGTGTACGGGGATTGCAGGATCGGCTGCATCGTCTTCGCCGTCTGTTAAAACTTTAATTCGGCGTTCGATGTTTAACTCTTTATCTTTACAAAAAAGCTCAGAAAACTTTTCTTCAACAGATTCTATTTCAACTTGCTTTACGGTAATTGTTAGTAAATTTTCTTCCAAGATGACCTTTATAAAAAACTGAATGAATTTTTATTTGTTTAGAAATGCTCACAAAAATGATAAGCATTGTCAGTTACAATTGTTTAGAAATTTCAAGGTTTGTCATTTTACAGCTGAGACAAATTAAAAAGAAAGTTAACACTTCAGTTGAAGCTTCCTTTTGTTCGTTGAACTTCACAAGATGCAAACATGAAGAAAATCACCAAAGCAGTTATTCCAGCAGCAGGTTTAGGTACCCGATTTTTTCCGGCAACCAAAACGATCCCAAAGGAAATGCTTCCTATCGTCGATCGTCCTACGATTCTTTATGTGATCGAAGAAGCGGTTCAAGCAGGAATCGAAGATATCATTTTAATTCAGGGTCGGGGTAAGACCGCGATCGAAGATTTTTTTGATATCAGTTACGAGCTTGAAGACAAATTGGCCAAAGATGGTAAGTTGCACTTAATCGAAGATATCAGTCGCATTCGTAACTCAGTTAATATTATTGCCGTTCGACAAAAAAGCGCCTTAGGATTGGGGCATGCAGTTAGCTGCGCCCAAAGCATAACAGGTGATGAATCTTTTGCCGTGCTTTTAGGTGACGAAATTACATTATCTAAAGAACCGTCAAAAAATATAACTCAGTTTTTAATCAACCAGTCGACTGATACCCAGGCCAGTAGCGTTTGGGTTCTGCCAGTTCTGGAATCAGAAACTCACAAATATGGAATAGTTGATATTCGTGATAAAGATTCAAAAAATATCAACCGTGGAAAAAAGGTTTATTCGGTTGTAGAAAAACCGCAGCCCCATGAATCCCCATCTTTGTGGGCCCTGCCTGGTCGCTATGTTTTTACAAAAGAAATTATGTCAGAGCTAGCCACCATTTCACCAGGGTATAACGGCGAATACCAATTAAGTGATGCCATGAATCAGCTTGCACAGAATTCTGAATTGAACGCGTACAGTTTTCAGGGGCATCGATTCGATGCCGGTGATAAATTAGGTTTTTTGCAAGCCAATATCGAAGTGGCCTTACAACGAGACGATATTGGCCCAGGCCTACGGGCTTACCTAAAAAATAAATTTAATATTTCAGAGAATTATATTTAAGCCGAAATACTTACTTAGTATCGCAATCCCAGTGTTCGGCAATTTTACCTTCTTGAATTCGAAACATATCAAACCAAGCCGTCGTATAACTACCCCCAACTTTACCGGGGCTTGCATGTCGACTAACAAATGACAGCGTCACGAAATCACCTTCAGCCTGTATGGACACTAAACCTTTTAGCTCTGAGGAAATCGGTCGCGGTGGACCCAATTTTGAAAATGCTTCCAAGAACCCCTTCATGCCCGTGGCAACATTGGGATTATGCTGAATGTAATCTTCACGCATAAAGTTTGGGACCTGATCTAAATGTAAACCTGCAAGAACAACTCGGGCGAAATCATAGACTAAATGCTTATTTTTCCGTAATTTGAAATCAGCACTTTTCAAAAGGGATTGCTGATCGGGCGCTGGAACCACAGCCACCTGCGCATCGACCGATATCAAAAATAACAGAATCCCTAAGCTTATAAATGTTTTAATTCTTTTCATAATTTCAGTTTCTCCTTAAATGAAAAAACCACAAAAGTTAGCAAAAGAATAATTCATAATATCTATACTGCATTATAATTTTTTGTTATCACTAAATAATGAATAAAAAACGTCTTAATGAACACCTCGAGAAATTAAATACCTTTAAAACCGTAGCCGATTCAAAATCAGTCCACAAAGCCGCTGTTCGGCTTGGTCTAACACAACCTGCAGTCAGCAGAACGCTGAAAGTTCTTGAAACTGTTCTTGAATGCCGCTTGATGGACCGAGAATCCCGTGGAATGAGACTTACACCAGACGGAGTACGTCTTTATGAATACGCGAACCTTATTGAAAAAACTTTAGAAAGTTTTGATCCATTAGGGGATTTAACTGTAGCTGCAGAAAGGCCGCTGCGAATCGCAACTTACGATAACATTGCTTGCAATATTATTTCTGGCTTTAGTAAAAATTTAATCTTACAGTTTCCCGCCCTGTCGATCAAAACCGGTGGACCTAATTCCGTGATACTGGGCGAATTAATTGGCGGCAAACATGACTGTGCTTTGATGGCCCAGCCAAGAATCCTAGCTGGGCTTGAATACAAAAAGCTTTACATGGAACGCTATGGGTTTTTCATAGCCGGTAGTTTATTTAAAAAAAGCGAACTTTATAATAAAAATAAAATCTTGATAAATGATCTTAAAAAATTCCAGATTATTGCAATGCCCGAAGCAATCGCCGGAGTGAATAAAAATATCGATCGCCTCTTGTGGGATATAGGACTTAAAAGTCCCATCAATATCAACAGTTATGAAATCGCTATGCAGCTGGCGCGCGAAGGTGTGGGCATCGCTATCATGCCCTATTCAACAGCCTGGCGTGATCTACAAAATAAAACACTGCACGAACTTGTTTTAAAAGATATTCCTATGGCTCAACTAGGCGCCCATGAATTAACTTTATGTTGGGATTCCAAACAAGAACACCAAGGTGTTCTTGTTTTTGAAAAAGAGCTGACGAAGTTTTTTTCAAAAATCTAATTCATAAACCTAAGCTTACAATCTTCCGGTTAGCACTAAAATTAGCAGAATAACCACAAGTAATCCTAAACCGCCGCTTGGTCCGTAGCCCCAATTTTTACTGTGGCCCCAAGTTGGGAAAGCTCCGAATAACATTAAAATTAAAACGATCAATAAAATTGTACCTAAAGACATATACACTCCATGCAGTTGAATGTTGAAATACTCGCAACATTTAAAGGATGTTGTTTTTTATGTTTCAAGTAAAAGACAAAACTAAATGTTAAGATTTCTAAAAATCTTTCAGATTTTTACTGCCATTGCTGTGGAACTAAAACTAAGCTTTTTGCATCATAGCCCGCACTATCTAAGTCCGTGATCGCTGCTTTGATAGCAGCTTCAGAGTTTTTCCAATCTCGCGCCATTATCCACAAGTATTTTTGATCGGGAACTCCGACAGCTGCCCATTGATAGTTTTTATCTAATGCAACAATCAAATAATCAAATTTTAATGGCCAAAGCGGAGAAACTTTCCAGTGTGCTTTCGTTGACTGATTATGAATCCAGGCTTTCTGAGAAACAGATTTCTTCGGACCGTTCAAAGTACCTTGGTTGAAAGTGAAATCAACATCAATGCGATCTTTTTCTTTATTCCAAGTGTATCTTTCAAGGCCGTTATGCACATCTTTTTCTAAAAATGTAAATCGCCCTGCTAGAACATACCAATCACCCATAAATCTGTTTATATCTACACTTTCAACAGTTTTCACATGATTCTCCACAGTGCTACACCCCACAAAAGAAAAAATAAACATCAAATACAAAATAAATTTCATAAATTTAAACCCGCTTTGTTTTCAGTCATTAATTAACCTCTAGCCAAATTTCATTTCGACGTAAAAACCAAAGTTGAAATGGTGAATTATACCGTGCCAGCACAGGCTGTCCAACAGTAATTATTTTATCATTTTGTAAATCCAATTTAAAATTTTCTAACTTTTCTAAATACCGAGATTCTGACCACGATCCAGAATAAGTGTAAACGGCTACTTTTCGCCCTGGTAATTGACGCAACTGAACTCTTGAGTCATCAGGTACAGGCAAAGTTTCTAGAGTGTATTTTTGGGGCATCGTGAACTGCACGAAATAACCCGACGAGCTTTTTGTTTGAGTCACTGGCGCTGTCATTTCTATTTTTTCTGATGCGGTCTCTTGATTTACCGGCGCGGTCATAGCAATTTTGGTTTTTGCTTTGTTACCACCAAAAATATAACCCGCTAAAATTCTGAAGGCTTGATTCCCGGCTTGTTCAAAATTAGCTTCAACCTTTGTTTCTGCAACGATGATGGGCCCATATTTTCGAATTTCGTAGTGGGCTGCTTTGGTTTCTACGCTATAACCTGGTTCTTCGATTGCCATTACAACTCCTGAAAATAAAAAAATAAGAACTGCTAATTTTTTTATATAAACTCCTAAACTTTAAATGTCGCTTCAACCAAAGCATATTTCGCTGAGTAAGGCTCGCCAAGAATTCCGAAGTAAGTCACCTTCCTGGTCTGTACAGATTTCGAGTCACACCGGATTGCCGTAGCGCTTCTGTTTTTTTATTATGCCGGAGTTACTGGAATTTCTCATCGTTTTTTTGAATAGAATGAGTTAAGATTTACGACACATTTCAAAATTATCAATTAACGGTTAAACTTCCATACACATTGTCAAATTATCAACTACTTTCCCATCAGGAAAAATGTAGGCTTTAGGAAATATTCCCACCCGCTTAAAACCCAAACCTTCGTACATCTTGATAGCTGCATTATTTGAAGTCATGACATCAAGTTCTATTATTTTTATCTCTGCGAACGCTTTCATATGGCCAATTAAAATCTGCATTAAAGTTTTACCAATACCTAAGCCACGGTAATCCGGGTCTGGCGCAAGTCTTTGGAACTTGCGAATTGCAATGATTCCACCGCACCCGAAGCCAGTCAGCGACTGTAGCCGTTTTTTAGAAAAATCTTTTGAAGGCAATGGAATCAAGACTGTTTTTTTCAAAGCGTGCCAGTCATTTTAGCGATGTCTTTGCTGTAAGGTCCATCCATACGATACAAACGAAAAAGAGGCTCATTTTCACCAAAGAATGTAAGTAAGCCTTCTCCGTGAAATAGACTTATTTCAAAACGCTTGATCCGCGTCCAATCAATATGCACATGATTAGTTCCATCACCCATGTCTAATTGATATTCGCCATGCTGGTTTTTTTGAACTTTAAAATATCCAACAATATTGGCGAGAACTCCGACTGGGCCACAAGCAAAAACTAGCTTGCCCTCAGATTCGATTTTATTAAATAAGGTCATCTGATCGTACTAACTGAAATAATTCAGAATTTTGTTTTATATACTGTAAGTCTATAACAGTCGTATCCGCGCCCGTGTCGAAAAGGACATCCACGTTATTTTTTCCTAAATTTATAGAAATTGTAAAGTGCCCAGTAGCTAGTCTACGAGTAGTATAACTTGGTTTTACGCTAGGTTGCTTACGTAAGAAATTAAGTTGTTTATTCTTTAAATCCACTTCAAATGTTTGCTCGCCAATCAAATCAATACCCAGAACGCTTCTATCCGCTCTTTTGATTTGAGATTTCTTGAAAGTATATTTTCCCACGTATCAGAGGAGTTTTCTGTAACAAATTCAGGTTTCGTAGATTTCAAAATAAGATCAATATTAAAAAAAATTTCATGGCTTTACCAAATTCATTTACAAATTATTTCGGGAAACAATCGACGCCGTGACCGTCATGCCTTTTACCGATTTAATTTGTAAGACCAGCTCTAGGTTTTGATCTTCGATGATCGTCAACTGTGTTTTGCGACTAACTGGCTTCGGCGTTACAAAAGAACATATATCATTCGTTACAGGCATAAGAACCGATTTTCCCAGAACATCTTTATACACGGGTTCGTACAGGGTAAGTTTCCACTCAGAAACTTCTCCCAATTTTTTACCTTGATCAAATAATATGTGTGTCATGAAATTCCTTTTGATAGTTATTAAAAATCATCCGAGGTTTTTCCACGGATCATCTGGGTACCCGTTGCAATTTCGATTTGAGCAACAAGTTCTGTCTCATATTCAGTTGCTATCGATACGGCGCATCCTTTGCGTCCGGCGCGGCCTGTACGGCCGATCCGGTGGATATAAATTTCCGCACAAGATGGCAAGTCATAATTAATGACGAGCTGTAAAATATCTATATCAATTCCCCGCGCAGCAACGTCCGTCGCCACAAGTACCTGTAACTTTCCGTTTCTAAATGCTTGCATCGTTGCATCACGCTCCACTTGCTTTAAATCTGCATGTAAAATTGCACAAGTTATTTTTTCATGCTTTAAACGTAAGCCGATTTCATCCACCGCTAATTTAGTACGGCAAAAAATCAAGGTGCAGGCGGATGGATGGCGCTTCAGAATGAAGATCAAATTTTCCATTTTTTGCGGTTTTTCGGCTGCATAAACAAATTGTTCAATTTGCAATTTGCTACTCTCAGTTTCTTGAATCGTAACTCTTTTTGGATTTTTTTGATATTTTTGGCTTAAATCATTCATTACTTCGGGAAAGGTTGCTGAAAATAAAATTGTTTGTCGATTCTGCGGTAACATATCCATTATCGAGGTAATCTCTTCTGCAAAAGCGTCGTCTAGTAGGCGGTCAGCTTCATCCAAAACAATGGTTTGTAAATTCTGCACTTTAAAATTTTTCGTTCTAAAATGTTCTAAGGTCCGACCTGGTGTTCCTACTATTAAATGTGCTCCAGCAGTTAGCAGCTGATTTTGTTCTGTCATGGACCTGCCACCAATCAGCTGCACTACTCTGAAACCACGCATATGCTTCGAAAATAAATGAACCTGTTTTAAGACCTGATCACAAAGCTCTCGTGTAGGACACAGAATTAAAGCCTGAGGATGATAATTTTTAACTTCAATTTTTTGAAGAACAGGTATCACGAATGCAGCTGTTTTACCGCTACCCGTTTTTGATTGGCCGATCAGATCGCGCATTTCTAATATGGCAGGAATGCATTCCGCTTGAATCGGGGTCATTTCAGAAAAGCCAATTTCAGAAATGGCCTGCATAATTTCTTTAGATAACTTCAGTTCATAAAAAGATTTAATGTTGGATCCTTTTTTAATATGTACAAAACTATTCAATTGGCTTTTTATGGCCACTGATGCGGAACTCGAACTAGATTTTTTGTATCATAATCAATTCTGTTTAAGTCAGTGATAGCCTCTTCGATTTTAGGTTCTGGATTTTTCCAATCCCGAGCCATAATCCACAAGTATTTTTGACCTGGAACCCCGACCGCCGCCCATTGATAATTTTTATCTAAAGCCACAATAAGGTAATCAAATTTTAAAGGCCAAAACGGTGAAACTTTCCAGTGAGCCTTCGATGACTGGTTATCAATCCACGCTTTCTGAGTGTAAGATTTTTTTGACCCAGTGAATGAACCTTGATTAAAAGTAAAAATGACATCGATACGATCTTTTTCACTGTTCCAGGTGTATGTTTCAAGGCCATTGTGAACATCTTTTTCCAAAAAAGTAAATCGTCCGGCCAGAACATACCAATCGCCCATAAATTTACTGATATCTACACTTTCAACAGTTTTCACATTTCCACCCGTGGCACATGCAATTAAAGAAAAAACTGCGATTAAATTTAAAATGACTTTCATAGCTGAAATTCCTCTATCAGATATTAGAATTGTTTCTTTTTCTTAAAATCTGTGCTGCCTCTGAAATTGCTTTCAGCTTTTGTTCTGCAATTACCGCTGTTGAAATTGGATTATCTGCAAATGTTGCAAAACCACAATCTGGGCAAAACAAAACTCTTTCTGCTCCAAACAATGAAATAGCACGAGATCCTTTGGCTACAATTTCATCCACACTTTCAATGTGAGTGTGTTTTTGGTTGCAGACACCAACTGCGATTCTTATATGGTCTGGAATTTTTTTTAAAATTTCCATTTCACCCGAGCGAGGAGTACACAATTCAAGAAGCAAGATTCCAACATTTAACTTTGCAAGTGTTGGCGTTAAACTCGCATAACTTCCACTTAAAGCGACAGATTCATCTGTGGACCAGTTTCCTCTACACATATGAAGTGCAATTCTTTCTTGAGGAAAGCCTTTCGTTACGGAATTAATAAGGTCACGTGCAAACGCTAACTCAATTTCTGGTTTTTCCTTTTCACCTAGAGCTCCGCACATAAAGCTGCGTCTATTCGTGCCACCTGAAAAAACGACCTCGGATAAAACAGGTTCATCGAGCTGAACAAGTGCAACACCGGCTGCCAGCAAACAAGCTATTTCCTCTCTAAGAATGCGAACAATATCTGTTGCAAGATGTTCGCGCGTTTTATAGGTGCGATCAGAAACACATTCCAGCCACATTGTTCTAGTCAAAAGATAGGGACCAGGAAGTGCAACCTTAGTCGGCTTGTCAGTCAGTGTTTTTAAAAATGTATGTTCGTGCACTGCAAGCGGCTTGCTTCTGCCAAGCGGACCAAAAACAGCAGGATGCCTGACGTCACTTGCTGGTATATCTAAAGCACGCAACTCACGTTCGAATTCTTCAGGGTCATCAACGAATGGCAACAAATCTGTTAAAGGAATAAGTTGGCAATTATCTAAAATACCTCCGACAAAACTTGCATAACTGTCTCGACGTTGTTCTCCATCAGTAACAACATCCACACCAGCACGTAGCTGTGCGGCTACAGCAAGTCTAACAGCATCATCAGCTGTCGCTTGAAAAGTCTGCTCGTCGATCTTTTTTTCCATACTATTGTGAATAGCATCTAGCATCCAGCGAGGCCTTGGCCAGCTGCCAACTCCCATCACTGAGAGTGGTGCAATAAGTGGTACAGACACAGGATTAGGAAGTGGATCCAAAATTATAACTGGCGTCAAAACCTGTGATACTTGAGATACATAAATTTTAGTTTCTGAAGACGTTACCCGGTCAGAAAGTTTTCCTTTTGCAACAAGATAACTGAACTGATTTTTATTTTTTACAATAGAAATTAATTCATTTTCAGTCATTCGGCACCAAGCAGGAAGGTCTTCTCTAACTGAAAGATCTGTTGAAAGAATTTCTAGCAACTGTCCGCGCTCTAAAGGATCGATGTGCTTTCGGATCAGTAACAACAACCCATTTCCACAATCAAGATCTCCCCCATCAAAGCTAACATCAAATTTAAGTAGATGCTTTTCAAGTGGCTGCATTTTATTAGTAGCTAATTGAAGCTGTGCCTGATGACATAAACTCAACTAAAGAGGCGCCACCTACAATTGTCATACCCTTAGGAAGGTTTTTCTCATCAAGTTTGCGTTTTTTAAAGCAAGGCGAACAAACATAAATCTTTCCTCCGGCATTTATAAAGCTTGTCATTAGATCTCTTAACGGAGAAAAACCTTCTTCGTGAATATCATCTGCATAGCCTTGCTGAGCAAGATAAGCACCTTCAATGCTTAAAAAAACTAGCACTTCTCTGTTTGAAGCTACAGCTGCATTTGCGATCACAAAAGCAACAGTTGCTTTATCGGTATTATCTTTTCCACATGTTAAACTGACACAAAATTTTTCTGCCATAAGGCCTCCGTTTACTGTTCGTTAATAATTAGATTTAATCCAATATGCGTTCATCTCAGGATCTGTATGAACAAGTTCATTGTAAGTCATTCTGCACCATGCAGGTATGTCAAAGGGCGCACCAGGGTCAGTAGCAATAAGCTTAAATATTTTTCCAGGCGATAATCTTAACTTAATACTCAAATCAAGAACAAGCTCTCCACATCCCATATCCTTAGCGTCCCACTCTTCATCAAAACTTGTTTTAGGATCCATGATCTCTTTCTAGGGTTTTTTTGCTAGTCTTATTTTGTTGGGGGAATAGAAACAGGCTCTTTGATCGGCGGAGCTTCAACGTTACGATTTTTCGAGTCCGGATTAAACATAAGCGGATAAAGCAAAACGGTGGCTCCATAAACGATAAGCATCACGATAGCGACTTTAACGATTGTTTTGTGGTTCATGAAAGCTCCTCAACATTCTATCATATTCTTTAACCTGAATCATTACAGGCTTAGTGGAATGGATTCAATTAACAAAGTAATTTCTCAGTAAAGAGATGTCTGAATTTTGGAAAATCCTTAAGATCTCTAAGTTCCTGAACAAATTCGATATCACTCACTCGCGATTTTATAAAAACAGAAATAGATCGTTCATCAAATCCACTGAAAACTTTAATGTTGTTCCTTTTCAGCAACGCAGCTGCGACTCCTAAACCTCGTCTAAATCCGCCACGCGGCCAAACCTCTTCATTCAACAAAACATTCGACCCACAAGAGGGGCTGCCATCCATGAGAATGGTATATTCCACGCCCAAATTTTTTAAATGATTCAAAAACAGATGAGCACCTTCGATTTGTTTCTGAGTTACATCTTCATCATTCTGATTAATTACTTTAGCTTTACCATCCAAAACGTCGTCGCCATTGCCACCAACAATTCGCAGATTAGGCCGAGGAGTTCCAAATACTGAGTCCTCAGGACAAAACGGAACAACTTCAATTTGAGAGTTTTCAGAAAGCTTTTTAACAAAAGCGCTCAGCAAATCGTTACCATCGAAATTACATTTATTTCCTAAAAGGCAGCTGCTGATTCCAATTTTTATTGCCACAATTTCTCCGATATCGGATATCTGAATTTGAAATGGTAGGGGTGCACGGACTCGAACCGCGGATCCATCGGTTATGAGCCGATTGCTTTAACCAACTAAGCTACACCCCCACAAGGACGCATTGGCTAGACAAATAAGCTAACAAAAACAAAAAAGGAGATCAACTGATCTCCTTTTTTTAAATGCGTTAATTTCGATTTTAAAACTATCCGTCGACGAATGTTTTTAATTTGTTCGAACGACTTGGATGACGAAGCTTGCGTAATGCTTTGGCTTCGATCTGACGAATACGTTCACGGGTTACGTTGAAATCTTGACCCACTTCTTCCAAGGTGTGATCTGATTCTTCACCGATACCAAAACGCATACGAAGTACTTTTTCCTCACGCGGAGTTAACGTCGATAACACCCGTCTGGTTTGTTCTGCTAAATTCAAATTCACAATCGCTTCGGCTGGACTGATCACTTTTTTATCTTCGATAAAATCACCCAAGTGCGAATCTTCTTCTTCACCCACTGGAGTTTCCAAGCTGATTGGTTCTTTTGCAATTTTCAAAACTTTACGAACTTTATCAACCGGCATATCCATTTTTGCTGCGATTTCTTCCGGAGTGGCTTCACGGCCAAGCTCTTGAATCAATAAACGCTGCGTGCGTACCAATTTGTTGATCGTTTCGATCATGTGCACTGGAATACGAATTGTACGCGCCTGATCGGCAATGGCGCGTGTGATCGCCTGACGAATCCACCAAGTTGCATACGTTGAAAATTTGTAACCACGACGGTATTCAAATTTATCAACGGCTTTCATTAAACCAATATTACCTTCTTGAATTAAATCTAAGAATTGTAAACCGCGGTTGGTGTATTTTTTCGCAATCGAAACGACCAAACGTAAATTGGCTTCAACCAATTCAGATTTTGCAAGATCCGCTTCGCGCTCGCCCTTCCAAATTGCAGTGT
Source organism: Bdellovibrionales bacterium (assembly GCA_043740435.1). GTDB lineage: Bacteria > Bdellovibrionota > Bdellovibrionia > Bdellovibrionales > Bdellovibrionaceae > Pseudobdellovibrio. Next base: position 23,004 of record JAYUCH010000024.1, read on the forward strand.
AAGTTTCTTGCACCCATTTGAAATTCATTTCACTGTCAAAATGTAAACGCTTTAAACGCACTTCAGCCTCTTGGGCTTGAATTGCGTACGACCGGAATCGGCCGAAAGAAAGACCCGTATCACGAGTCATTTTTGCCAACTCTTTTTCGTTGGTTTCGATCAGCTTCATACGTTCTGTCAGCGAAACAACATCTTTAGAAAAAGTTTTTTCCATTCCGTCTTTGATGCGACGACGTAATGTTCCCATGCGGTTCACTAAATTTTTAAATTTAATCACCACGCGGTTGATTGTTTTACGATTAAAATTGATGGATTCAAAATTGGCCATTAACTTTTCGTTAATCACTTTAACTTCATCCATGGTTTTAATTCGTAAATTTTGGTTTAAATTTTCATCGCGCAAAAGCACGAACGGTTTTTCCGTTGCACTTTGGTATTCTGTTACGATGCCAATCAGTTGATGAATTTTTTCGATATATTCTTTTTCATCATACTGCGTATCTTCATCTTCTAGGCCGCGGAAAATGGCTTTAACTTTGATACGGCCTTGATCTAGACGTTTACCCAAATTAATAATTTCAAAAGTCCCTAGCGGAGATAACAACATCGAGCGAACGATCTCGCGTTCCCCTTTTTCAATACGCCGCGCGATTTCAACTTCACCCTCGCGAGTTAATAAAGAAACCGATCCCATTTTACGTAAATACAATCGAACGGGATCACTGCCTTTCGCGTCTTCAGCGGCTTTTGGTTCGTCTTCGTCTTCTTCGTCATCATCTTTTGCTTCAGACAGAAATTCTTCTTTTTCTTCGGCTTTAGCAGCCTCAGAATGCTCGGTGATGATGACGCCGTTGGCTTCCAGTGATTGCATAAATGCATCCAGGACTACGACCGAGTTAATTTCTGGTGGCAGGCTTTCGTTGATCTCTTCGATCGTCACGCGGCCTTTTTCTTTAGATAATTTGATTAATTTTTGAAGTTCTTCTTTTGCTAAAATTTCCTGTTCAGGAATCGCAAGCATTTTTGCTTCTTCTTTAGCACTTAGATTTTTACCAGCCATACACCCCACCGCAATTTTTATTACTTTTAGTTTCTTACTTTTAATTACCTTAAATTATTTACTGCTTTTGTTTAAAGATAAGCGGCTTTTTTGTATATCTTCGATTTCTTTTAATTTTTCGGGATCTACATTTTGCTTCAAAGCCAGTCCTAATTTTTTCGCTTGTTCTTTCAAAAACATTTGCTGAATGCGCTTGAAACAATCTTGTAACATTTTATTTTCTTTTTCTTCGTCAAATTCAGTAGATGACGACATCGAGTTTGAAAATAAAAGTTCTGGCTTGTCTAAGTTTTCAATCAGCAGACTGAGTAACTTATCAAATTTATTCGGGTCTTGTCTATATGCAAGCTCCGCTTTTTCTAAGATCGTTTTGATACCTAAATGATTGATTTGGCTTAAGATTTGCTGACTAAGGACAACTTCGAAATTGGCACGACTCTTGAGCGCCAACTGCAGCAATAATATTTCAGCATGCGGAGCACCTGAAATCGAAAATACGGGCTTCACAGGCGTTTCTGTCGGTGGTTTCAAGGAAGGCTGATCGGTATTCGTCGAAACGATTTCCCGCTGAGTTGGGCGATTTACAGACGATGTTAAAGCACTTCGTAACCAGTCCATGTTGACATTCATGCGCCCAGACATTTCTTGCGCATATAGACTTTTCAATCGTGGATCAGGAATAACATCGAAAATGGGTCTGACTAAATCCACAATTTTGACCTTCTGAGAAGCTTCACCACGGTAATCAACCATCCACATTTGTAAAACAACATTAAAAAGCTCAGGCGCTGCCTGAATTTTTTTTTGCAAAGCTTCAACACCGAATTTAACCACGAACTCGTCGGGATCTTTCGCGTCCGTCAAAATAAGACATCTTGGGTATAAACCAGCAGCTAATAATAACGGTAAACTTCTTTCGGCGGCCCGTTGACCGGCCTCGTCGCTGTCAAAAAGAACAACAACATTGGTTGTTATACGTTTGATCAATTTTGAATGCTCGGCGGTTAAAGCGGTTCCCATTGTGGCTGCGACATTTTTGATACCTACTTGAAATAACGAAACTAAATCCATGTAGCCTTCGACAATAACGATATTATCTTCAGCACGGATGTGGCGCGCTGTGTGGGCTAGTCCGTATAAAACTTTACTTTTATTGAACACCAAAGTTTCCGGAGAATTCAAATATTTGGGTTCGCCTTGATCATGAATACGGCCACCGAAGGCCAGCACTTCTCCGGATGGTGAAATAATCGGAAACATCAAGCGATCCCGAAATAAATCGAAAGAACCATTTCCCTCTTTCCGGGGTTTCGTTAGTTTTGCGTCCTCTGCTAAAGCCTGAGAAATACTTTTTTTATCCAGGTGATGGGCCAAATGATCCCATTCCGCCGGAGCGTAACCAATCTGAAATTCTTGAATGGTTTCTGCATTCAGTTTTCGTTTTTGAATATAATTTTTAATCGGATGAGTGCTCGAAGTTCGTTTCAATGTTTCTTGATAAAATTCGGCGGCTATTTTATTGGCTTTTAACATTTGCTTTTTTCGATCTTGCTGAACGGCGTACTGATCGGTTGGATCTTTTTCTATTTCTGGCATTGGAATGGACGCGCGCTCGGCTAAGAATTCGATGGCTTCAGGGAAACTCATGCCATTGTAATCGCGTAAAAAAACAAAAATGTTGCCTGCTTTTTTACAACCGAAACAGTGATAAACTTGTTTTGATTCTGAAACCGAAAAACTGGCTGTCTTTTCGGCGTGATCTGGAAACGGACAACGACCCATGTAGCCGTTACCACTTTGTTTTAGCTGAGTGTATTGCGATATAATGTCGACGACATTATTGCTTTCCATCACTCGGTCAACAAACTCGGGTGGGTAACGCAAAAAAGGCCTCCGCTATTTAATTAAGTTTCGATTTTATAACTTCACTTAGCATTTTACCATCAGCAGACCCTGCTGATCTGGCCATTGATTCTTTCATGACAGCACCCATGTCTTTAACAGTTTTGGCTCCGGTGGCTGCAATTACGTCAGTGACTAATTTTTCAATCTGTTCTTTTGTCATTTGAGAAGGCATGTAAGTTTCTAATATTTTTAATTCAGATGATTCTTTCTCTGCTAAATCGGTGCGACCAGCCGCAGAGAATTGTTCGATGGATTCTTTTCTTTGTTTCACCAATTTTTTAATAACCTGCAGGATGTCTTCGGCAGTGATTGGGGTTGGTCGGGAATCAATTTCTTTATTTTTGATTTGTGCATTTAGAAAACGAAGAGTGTCTAATTTAACAGTGTCTCTGGACACCATAGCCGACTTGATGTCGGCCAGTATTTTTTCACGAATTTCCATGAATAGATCCTTACTAGTGTCTCTTTATTAATTATAAAAAATAAATTATAAAGAAAAAAGCTTACAGGGAGAGTTTACTCTCCCCAGCTGCGACGAACTTTTTTATTTGCACGCTTGCGTGCCGCGATTGATTTCTTTTTACCAGCTACGCTTGGTTTTTCAAAATGCTCACGTTTTTTAACTTCAGAAAGTATTCCCGCTTTTTCGCACGATTTTTTGAACTTACGAAATGCGCCTTCAAAACTTTCTCCATCACGAACTTTAACTAATGCCACAGTAATCACCGGCCTTCCGAGGTGGACTTTAGAGTGAAAATCAATTAGGCATATATAACAAAGGACAATTTATAAAACACCCTAAAACACCGACAAATGAAGCTAATGACAATCTGCATCAGCAAGATCTAGACTTTATGGAACTGGCCCTGGCCTTAGCTCGCAAAGCTGAACGGGTCGGCGAAGTTCCGATTGGTGCCTTGGTCGTTGACGAAAACGGACTTATCTTAGCAACTGCTACAAATTTGCGCGAACAAATAACTACAGTCATCGGTCATGCCGAGCTGGTGGCCTTGCATCGCGCTTGCAAAAAGCGCAATAGCTGGCGACTCAGCGGTTGCACACTGTATGTCACCTTAGAGCCTTGCTTTATGTGTGCGGGTGCTTTGGTGCAAGCTCGGATTTCCAGAGTGGTTTTTGGGACTCACGATCCTAAGGGTGGAGCCCTCGGTAGTTTAACGGATTTATCGATTGATAAGCGACTGAACCACAGTTTTAAAGTTAAGAGCGGCGTTAAAGCCAGCGACTGCAGCCACTTGTTGAAAACTTTTTTTAAAAAAAAACGAAGACAAAAGCTTAAGGCTTAATATCTAATCTGTACCCAAAACTAGGCACGGCCGTAATGTTGCCAACAAAGCCTTCTATTTTTTTCTTTAAATAATTTATCTGTGAATCCACATTTCGGGGTGTAACATCGAAATGACCCCAAACTTCGGTCATAAATTGATTGCGAGAAACCAAATTATTTTTATTTTCTATAAGCAATTTAAGAATTTCAAATTGCTTCGGCGTCAAAGTAACTTCTTTGCCATCCACATACACTTGGCGCGAATGCAGATTCATTTTCAGATTGGCAGCTGATAAATCCGAGGTTTGATCTTTGCTGTAATCACTAAGTCTTTTTTGAACACGTAGTAAAAGCTCTTTGGGATGAAATGGTTTCGCTAAAAAATCATCTCCGCCAGATTCTAAACTTTCAATGCGCTCGTCAGAAGTCACGGCTCCGGAAACAAAAATAATGGGTATATTTTTGATGTCTGGTAAATCTTTTATAATTTTACAAAGCTCTACACCGGTAACGTAGGGCATTTTAAAGTCCATCAAAATTAAGTTTGGATTGTATGATTTGACGAAATCTAAAGCTTTCTCAGCCTGACAAATGTACTGACATTCGAAGTGGGGACTTAGTATTTCTGCCATTAACTGGCAGCTTTCTTCGAAATCATCTATAATGGCGATTTTTTGCATTCTACATCCCTTTATACTTAATTTGTTTTAAATCCAAAATTCTTTTAATAGCATCTCGCTTGTCGCCCTGAATTTCAATCTGCGCGACGCCAGATGCGACTTTGTACGAGCCGCCCACACCACATTTAATTTTCAGTTCTTTTGTAAGTTCTTTAACAAAAGTCTCGTGATTAGGCAATTGATCCAAAATTGTGACTGTTTTTCCGCCCCGACCATTTTTTTCAAGTCGGAAAACGACCGTGAATTTGTTGTTATCGACTAACAATCGATTTTGGTTCGATAATTTGGTCTTATCAGCTTGTCCAGAAATAATGGCCTGATCTTTTGGATCAGTCGAATAGACTAAAACACGGTCTTTTGTGTTGTTTGAAGACTGTGCCAACCGTGTTCCTTTCAAGCCTGCAGGATTTGTTTGGTGAATTCTTGTCCGTCGTACCTGAAAAGCTGAGTTTCATTATCCATGATAGTTATCATATTAACAGGACGTTTCCACAATAAAAAAATATTTTTCATCGTGGCATCCATGTAGTTCGGCTGTAAGTCCAGTCCCTCGTGCGCATGACGAATCAATAATTCACCGCGATTTTCATAGTTGGCATCTTCAATTTTAATGATCGGTTGACCGAAGTTTGCCAATTGAAACAACAGTTGTGACTTTATAGCTTTGAAGTCTTGAGTATCCACTTCAAATCGATTGGTTTGCTTATTCATTTTATAAACAAACATTTTATTCCGAACACAAAAATCCTCTGTTAAAAATTCATCAATGAAGGTGACATCATTATAAATTTTGCGAATTTCAAAAATTTTATCACGACCTAAACCGGTTTTTTTATTCCAATTGCTTTTTTCTCGGGTGTCGTCGCAATCTTCCCACTCACGGCCGAAGCGTCCTTTGTTCCACCGATCTTCAATGTCTCTGAAAAGCTCGATGCCCACTTTGTAGGGGTTATACCCACCCATTTTCATGAATGTAGTACCCGAATGGTGATCTGCAAAATCAATTATTTCTGAATCATTTAAAATATGACGAGTCATCATATGCGAATGCCAATACGAGGCCCAACCCTCATTCATTGTTTTTGTCATCCCTTGCGGAGCAAAATAATAGGATTCATCTCGAATTATTCCTAAAACATCCTGTTGCCAATCTTCTAACGGTGCATAATGAATCAAAAAAGACAAAATATCGCGCACGGGTTCGATTGGAAAACGAATACTTTTCTGCATTTTTTCAACTTGCTTTTTCATTTCCTGAGCCACGTAATCCGGTGGATTGATATAATCTTTCATATAACTTTTATCCACTTTGAATAAATATTGTTCCTGTGAAATCACAGGCTTTTCCTGTTGAAAAGGTTGCGGTCCATTGATGATACTGTGACGATCGATTAAATTTTCTAAGCTTAGACAGGTGTCAATAAAACGCTCGACGGTTTCGTAACCGTGACGATCAACATAATTTCTAATTCGGGTGGCGTGATTGGCCATCTGATCCATCATTTTACGATTCGTTTTCGAAAACCAAATATTATTCTTAAAAAAATCGCAATGTCCGTAAACATGGGACATCACTAATTTCTGATCCATCATGGAATTGCCTTCCATCAGGTAGGCATAACAAGGATCGGTGTTGATAACCATTTCATAGATTTTTGATAAACCATATTCATACGATTTAGAAAGATGCTCGTACTCCATGCCAAATTTCCAGTGTGGATAACGGACGGGAAAACCTCCGAAAGCGGCAATTTGGCTGATCTGATCATAATTAATCAACTCAAAGACAGTTTCAAAAAAATCTAAATTGCAATTTTTTGCGATCTGGCAAATCTTCTGGCGCTCGGCTTCTAACTCTAAAGTTAAATTTGCCATGGGCTATTTTCCTTTACCTAAAAATTCTTTGATAGAATCTAAAATTTTGTCACGGTTTTCAATCTGGCTTAATGTGACACGCTCATCCGACAGAAATTCTTTTTGCAAATCTTTTAAAAATTGCCCGCTACCGTATTTGCTTTCAACTTGGCCGTAAGAAAATACATTTACATTGGGTAAGAAAAATTCTTTCAGAAGATTTACACAAATTCGAGTGTCTTCACCGCTCCAGTTGTCCCCGTCACTGAAATGAAAAGGGTAAACATTCCATTCACTGAAGGGGTAATCCTGTTGAATAATTTGCTGACAAAGTTTATACGCCGAACTTATCAAAGTCCCACCAGATTCACTGGTTTTAAAAAAAGTTTCTTCGTCGACTTCTTTGGCAGCGGCATCGTGAATGATAAATCTGGTTTCTAAACCTTTGTAATGTTTTTTTAACCACGTGTTAATCCAAAAAGATTCTAAGCGAACAATTTCTTTTTGTTCTTCACCCATGGACCCCGAAACATCCATCATATAAATGACCACGGCTTTGGTGTGCGGAGTTTGGGTTTTTTTCACCGAGCGGTACTGGTAATCTCTGCGAATAGGAATAATAACAGGATCATGCGGAGTGTAAGTTCCAGAGGAAATATACCGGGTTAACGCTTTTTTATATGTTTGTTTAAATTTTCTTAAACCCTCAGAGCCGACCGGTGCGATGCCCGAGTACTTATTTTTTTCTGCCATTAAGTTTTTTGCACCCTTAGGCTGAATATTCGGCAGTTGAAGTTTATCACCCAAAATTTCGGCTAATTCCTCCATTGAAATTTCGACTTCAAGCATGTGCTCGCCGGGACTGTCACCGGCTTTTCCTGATCCATCGCCGGGTTGCCCACCATCCCCCGGTTCACCATCACCTTGTCCAACCCCTTGCTCTTGCTGTTTCGGACCGTAACGAAACGTCGGGATATCTATTTTTGGCATCGGTATTTTGACGAAGTCGCCTTCACGTCGACCGATTAATTCTCCATTGGTCACATATTTTTTGAAGTCTTCCCGGACTTTACCTTTAACAATCGTTTTGAAACGGCTTTGGTCTTCGCGTATAGACATTATTTATTCTTTACATCGCCCCGGGCAAAAATACTGGCCACGTAGTGCAGTACATCCGTTGCTGAAATTTCATCGTAACCAAAATCTTTTATTAGTCTTGATTTTACAATATCAATTTTTTCTTGTGTGTCTTTGTCAGCCACAGAGCTAACTAAAGAAGTTAATTTGATACTATCTTTTTGATCTTCAAAAAGTTTTAGTTCTAAAGCCTTGTGCAGGCGTTCATTCATTTTGTAATTGAATTTTTTCCCATCCAAAGAAAGGGCCCCAATATAATTCATGACTTCACGGCGAAAATCTTCTTTGCGTGATTCGGGAATTTCAATTTTCTCTTCGATGGCTCGCATCAGACGCTCGTCAGGTTCTTCATCGTAGCCAGTGTATTGATTTCGAACTTTTTCTTTTTGCGTATAGGCTTTCACGTTGTCGATGTAATTACCACATAACCTTTGTAAAGCGCCTTCATCAGCACTGATGGCCCTTTGCACTTCTGATTTTATAATTTCTTCGTACTCTTGTTTCACGACACTTAGTAATTCTTTATACTCTTGTTTTAATTCTTCGTTCGATATCAAAGAGTGATGCTTCAATCCACTTTCTAGTTCATTCATTACCATAAACGGATTGACTGAACCCTTATTCATTTGCTGAGCCATCACTAAAGCATTTGAAAGTTTATCCTGAATATAGCGCGGAGAAATTCCGTCTAAACCTTCACGCGTGGTTTCTTTGCGAAGTTCCTTAACGTTATCTTCAGTAAAATTGGCCAATGTTTTTCCATTATAAAGTTTCAACTTTTGCAGTCTGGTTAAATTGGCTTTTTTTGGTTTTTCCAGACGTGTTAAAATAGCCCACATGGCTGCGACTTCTATGGTGTGTGGTGCAATTGAAATTCCACGCAGTCTTTGTGAATTAAAATCTTTTTTGTAAATGTTTATTTCTTCTTTCAGCCGCGTGATATAAGGAATATCTATTTTTACGGTCCGGTCGCGAAGGGCTTCCATGAATTCATTATCTTGTAATTTTCTGTACTCGGGCTCGTTGGTGTGACCAATGATCACCTCATCAATGTGGGTTTGTGCGAATTTTTTAGGTTTAACCCGGTGCTCTTGTGAAGCTCCTAAAAGATCATACAAAAAAGCCACATCGAGTTTTAAAACTTCGACAAATTCGATCAGCCCCCGATTAGCAACATTGAATTCTCCGTCAAAGTTGAAAGCTCGGGGATCTGAATCTGATCCGTACTCGGCAATTTTACGGTAATTGATATCACCAGTTAGTTCTGTTGAATCCTGATTTTTTTCATCTTTAGGTTGAAATGTTCCGATTCCTACGCGGTCAGCTTCTGAAATAAATAATCTTTTTACGCGCACGTGGGTTAACACTTTCATTAAATCGCCATTATAGCGCTCCAATAGACCTTTGAATATGAACCTTGAAGGCGGACACAATTCACCAACGATTTTTACACGAAAATCACCATCTTGTGATCGATTGATTTCATCGCAAATTTGCGCGCGCATTTCATCGGGAATAAGTAACAAAGGTTCTTCGTTCATCGGCGATGGAAAAACTTTTACATCTTTTCCCAGCAAATTGCCTTTGCCATTTTCATCAATCCACTCGAAGGTGAATAAGGCACCTTGATCTGTGTGCGAATAAGCTTCTAAACCTTTTTTAAGCCTACGACAAATAGTTGATTTCGCCGAACCAACAGGACCGTGCAACAAGATAACTCTTTTTTCGGTGCCATAACCCAAAGCAGCCGCTTTTAAAACGTTTACCAACTTCATCAGCTGGACATCAAGACCAAAAACTGCGTCTTTACCACCCGATTCAACATCATCAAAGAATTTATAACGGATAATTTGTTTTTTAAAATCGATGTACTCTTCGGTGCCGGATTCAACAATCATATCGAATAAGCGCTGATAAGCATTTCGAGATAACTTCGGGTTGGCTTTCACCAAATCTAAATACTCTTGAAAAGTTCCGCTCCAGTGCGAGGCCACTGACGGACCGCTACTTTGCCATTTTTCAACAATGTTTTTTAAGTTAACAGATGACGACATCGAGACTCCTTCCACTTGAAGGATATTCAAGTTGAGAATCGGGTGAATCTTAACTATTAATGATTATAAACTGAGCCAAAAAGGTTAGCGACATTAAACTATTTTATTTGAATTAGCTGGTATTCTTCGGGTTTTTTCAGGACGAAGGTCTCGTTTTGAGTCGCTGCCAGTGTACTCTGATCTTTAAACACCCAAATCATTTCGAACTGTGGGTTGCTAATTACAATACGACGCTTGAAAGCATCCTCATAAGTCCAATCTATGTTGATGGCCTCGGGGCCCGCACAGTTTAGGGCTCTTCCGTTTTCATCATTTCTACATTTGAAATCAGCTGACGCCAGATTGCGATTATGAATCGTATTCCATAAAATCCGCGGATTAATATTTTGTTTAAACACGGGGTAAAGAGTTCGTGCTGAAAAAGGTCCATCGATAAACTTTTTTGAAGTATGCAGTGCCAATTGTATTTTGTCGGGAGTGATAACTATCGAAGCTACGGGATAGCCAAACAAGGCCGTGACTTCCATGCGAATAGCTTGGTCCGTTAAAAGTACAATTTGAATTTTTGCACTTTGTGTTTCGTCTTTACGAACATCTTTAATCTGTACTTTTGTATCTATAATTAAGGGCTGTGATTTGAAATGATTTACTTTTGCAGAGGTCACACAACCGCACAACACTAAAAATCCAAGACTGATATTAAGTTCTTTGATTGTCACTTCTGTTAGATTAAAGATACGATAGGCCTAAAAGGCAACTATGAAATCTCGACATCTCATTTTATTCATTATCGCTTGCGCTACGTTGATTGTCGCCGACTTACCGGGCGGTTCACTTTTAGCCTTAATAGCTTGGTTACAGGTCAATACCTTGTTCACACAAACAAGTTTCGATAAAAATTCGCAGTTGTGGGCGATTAAGCTTTTTTTTGCGTCACTGCCGTTTGTTTTATTTTGGGGAAGCATCCATTCGTTTGTATTTATATATGGCAAAGAAGAAAATTGGATTTTTTTCCTTATGGCTTTAACTTTAAGTGCGTGTCTGTGTTTTGCAGGAACAATTTTTTATTTATTTACCTTTGAAGTGGCTGATAACGCCAATTTTAAACTTATAGCTTCGATCAGCCAATCCTGGATTACAGCAAAAGAAAAAAAGATCTCTTTTTTTAAATGCAGCAGTGTCTTATTTATACTAACTTTAGTTCCAGTGCTGCGTGCCGACTGGAAAATCGTTTTTGCTGTTATGGCGACACATTTGTTTTTGAATCGATCTCGACTGAAGCCGGTTTTCGCAGCTGGGTTTTAAGATCAACTTCCACCGACGTCAGCTTTGTTTGGATTTCACGCTTTCGATTTTGATCTATTTCTAAATCATTAGCCTTAAGAAACAGAGCTCTCGCTTTATCTAATTTTTTAATCTTGATGTAAGCATCCCCTAGATGCTCTGCTATGATTCCTACACGTGGCTGAATTTCATGTGCTTTCTCTAAAAAATTCGCCGCTTCTTTGTAATCACCGCGCTTAAATAAAATCCAACCCAAAGTATCTAAGATATAACCGTCATCTTTTTCATTTTGTACTGCCGAGCGAGCTAGTTTTTCAGCTTTATCTAAATCTTGATTCAATTCGGCTAAAGTAAATGCAATATAATTCATTGTTTGCACGCTCGTTGGATCTAATTCTAAAGCGGTTTCCATGCACGATAATACGTCACCCTTTTTATTTAATTTATCCATCAAAGTGCCTTCATAGAAATGGGCTTGGGCATTTTTTGGGAAGGCTTTTTGTGCTTTTTTGGTTACACTAACGGCTTGAGCAAGTTCATTTTTATCCTCGTGAAACTGCGCCATCAGAAAATAGGTTTGTACATTAGTAATTTTTTCGACCTCAGCTAAAACTTTTTGACCTTTATCGGCGTCGCCTAAGATTTTCGACAAATAAGCTGCATGCACTCGTGATTCTTCAAAATAAGAACTGCTTTTGCTGATTTGCATGTACTGATCGTAGGCTTTTTGGAATTGTTTTTTTTCTTCAAAAACAGCTGACAAATAAAATCGGACTTTATCAGATTCTGGAGCAATTTTTAAAATATCATCTAGTTTTTGTATTGCTAAATCATACATTTTTTTATCAATCAGAATCAGCGCCATTTTAAGCTTTATTTGAACTTGATCGTCAGCCTGTGCATCCAAGATTTCTAACTGTTCGTAAGCTTTATCATACTGACCTTTTTCAATATAATGCTGTGATAAAATTTCTGCTAATTTCGCCTGAGGACCATGTTTTGTTTGCTGCTTTATATAAAACTGAAAAGAGGCCTCAACCCCTTTGTCTTTTTGAATCAATTGACCCAGCAAACTGATTGCTTCAAAAAAATCAGGCTTAAGCTCTAGACTTTTACTTAATTCAGCTTGAGCTTTTTTATTATTCAACTTTTCATTTTCATCTAAAAAAATACGGGCCAAATAATACCGGGCTAAATGCCGAGAAGTGGACTGTTTTGCAGTCGCAACTTTTTGAAACTGAGATGCGGCTTTTTTATAATCTTTCTGTTCCGTGAAGACAGCTCCTAAATAAAGCATGACTTCGTAATCTTTAGGATCCTGTTTCAACAAAGACTCGTAGGTCTGTTGAGCTTTTTCATAACTTTTCGTAGAACTATAAAGCCCTGCTAAAAGTAAATTAAGATCTCTGCGGTCACCGGCGATAACTTTTGCCCGTTCAGCCCAGTACAAAGAGTCTCTGACCTGAGTGCGACGAAAATATTCAACAGATAACTTTTGCATCAAGGTCGCGTTCTTCGGATCATAAACTAAGGCCGATTTTAAGTTTTCAATCGAATTCACTGGATTGCCTTGAAGTGAATCCAGATCAGCTTTTAAAAAAAGATAATCAGCTTCGGCCTGATTATTTACCGCATCAATGACTGGAACGGCTTCATCATAATTAGTTGGCAGCCGTAAAGAAGCAGGTGCGCGGTTATGATCGTTCATCGCGGAATCAAAAAATCTGGAATTCTCAGATGCACACCCAAAAAAAGTTAAAAAACACATGTTTAAAATAAGCTGAGTTTGAGTCGTCATTTCCGCTCCCGTATGGGAACTCATCGGCAGTTTTGGCGGTTCAACTCGAGTCCATTTTAAGGGAAATCTTAATAATTTTGATAAATCTGGACTTTTTTTACCGAGTTAGAGCCCATAATCAGCAAATATAATAATTAGTATAAGTAATCGATATGTTGAAGCTTTTATGAAACTGTCTAGACTTTGATAGAAGTTTTTTACTTCAGATACGTCATATGTCCTTGGGCATTAACCTGTATTAAATTAAGCTGTGTCGACTTACTTGACAAGGGGTGGCGGCAGAGCTACTTTGCGCAAGAATAAACAGGGTGAACAGCTTCAGTTTTAAGCTAAAACTTGAAGAAAATAAGCCAGTTACATGGAGGCCATTGTGATGAATCAAATGGATAGTTTAAGCATTAAGCCGAGCGCTAAAGTGAAAATTATCAAGCGCTACCAGAACCGTAAACTTTATGACACTCAACAAAGTTGCTATGTCACATTAGACGACATCGCCAAAATGATTCGTTCTAACGAAGAAGTTATGGTTATTGATAATAAGTCAAAAAATGATATTACCGCTGCAACTTTAACTCAGATTATTTTTGAATCTGAGAAAAAAGCTTCTCAATATGCGCCTCTTTTCACTTTACGCGAAATTATTCAAAATGCGAACGGAAGCATCTCTAGCTATCTAGCTAAACTTGGTGCCTTTCCGATTGATTACATGACGAAACAAGCTGCAGTGAATGTAAACATCGACCGTGTATCAACGGATGATTTAAAACAAAACTTGGAAAACCGAGTGGCTTCTGCAGCCCGTTTAAATACAGACTCGACATCAAAAGCAGTGGCAGATAAGGCGACAGTTCTTCCGGGCGCAAACCAGGAAGATGAAACTCCGAACTTACCGCTTCCTAATAACAATCAGAATTTTAACCAGTAATTTTTTGGTCCTAAACGATTAATTGTATTAAAAAGCCAGCAGAAATGTTGGCTTTTTAATTTTAAAATATACCCATTCAAAATATATTCGTTATTTTAAACTGCGAACCATTTCAAACTTTTTTTCTCCGCCACGGATACTGACAGTTATATCTGGTAATTTCTCTGATTCATTCAAATAAATATCTAAACCGGTTAAGCGAATGGTGTGTTTGCCAGGTTTTAACGGAATACGAACAGTGTGTACAGTTTTAGGATAAATTGACCATTGACGTAAGTCAGCGCGCTCTGAAGCAACCATGACTAGCCAAGCCAACTGGCCAAGGGCCTGATCTTTTTGTCGGATTTGGTCGGCGATCACTTCTTTTGCTACACGTGCGCCAACCCTGCGGGCAACTAGTGAATTGTAATCTGCATTCAATGTTGCGATGGCTGCTTTCTCCACGCTGTAAACGGCTTCACTCTGAAAGGTATTTAAAATCTTGCCTTCGGAACCCAGAACCTCGGCTTTTAAAAAATGTGTACTGCTATTGACACTTACTAGTTGCGGAAAAGAGCGCGCTTCCATTCGTGGCTCTTTGCGCGGCCCCCAGCCCTGTAAAAAAACTAAAACCAGTTCGGTTTTGTTAAACTCTTTGGCTAATTTCACTTCATCGTTTGTAGCATTCATTTTTGTGGCAATTTCTTTAAATTCGTTTTGTCGGTTCGCTTTCCAACATCCACGAAGCATATCAACACCGACTTTTCGGTAAGCGGTATCCAGAAAAAAAGCGTCTTTGTAATCAATGCAAGCGTCATCGTATTTTTGATCAGCTTCCCAAATTAAAGCAGATAAATATTTTGCAAACGAGCTGAGCTCGAAATTCTTTTTTTCATCTGTTTTTAATTTCAAGAACTTTTGATTCATTTTACGGACTTCAACCAAGGCACTGTCAAATTCACCAAGTTGCATGAAATTTAATGCCAGCGAAACGTTAATAAAAAACTTTTCGAACGTGTCGCCTTTGTATTGTACCATTTCTTCATTCAGAAGAGTTGCGCCAGCCACACGGCTAACTGAAATATAATCAATTTCTTCAGATAATTTTTCTGCTTTTAAAAAATATTTATTACTTTTTTTGTAATCTCCGCAGATTTGCAGAGCGGAAGCATAATCCAGCAAATGGATTAGTTGGTCTCCATCAGCTTTTGAACTCAGTTCTTCTAAAATTTTAAAGGCGGAATCACACTGGTGATTGACCAGCAAATCCCGAGCTGGCGCCACTTTGCTTTGATAAGTGGCGCAACCCGTGAAGAAAAAAAATGCTAATATATAAATAAAATTCATTAATCTTATTTACAAACCGATTGATTTCTTTTTAAAGGTTTTACGAATTTCCTTGTGGTTAGTCCAAGTGATTAGGCTGGTCTTTAAATTTGTTAGATTTAAAGTTAATTTGTAATAAACAGACTTATCTTTACCGACTTCTTGAACAATAGCGTCGAGCCGACCATTAATAATAAAATCTGCACCAATCTGACCACCCGGCGTTTTTTTTGTTTCGGCAGAAACAGAACCATTATTTTGGTAATCATACTCGTCAGAAATATCACCGCGCGCTTCTTTGTCGATAAAAGCTACTTTTCCAGAATTGGTTAACTCAACACGCACCATATCCATAATGCTTTGAGTGTCGATGTGCTCAGGGGTTTTGTTTTGCAAATTTGTCACAATAACAATCGGCAATTTTTTTGCGTTAGCGACTGCTGGGTGTTGCACTAAAGATCCGACCATAGATTTTACGATGGTTTGCATATCAGTTTCAGACCACTGATCATTCAGTAAGTTTTCTTTGTTAACATCATCATATTGCCCTTTTACGAAGGCCGACGGCCCACACGATGACAGAAAAGATGCAGAACTTAGCAAAGCAAACAATATTATATTTTTCACAAAAATCTCCTTCAATTAGTAGTTTATCTTACCAACTAAATTTGATGTTTCAAGCTTAGACCGGATTTCGAAATTTGTAGCGAAAGCTGATTTGAAAAATTCGCTCAGTAACACTGAGACGCACCAGAATACGACTCTATTATTGCTGAGGTGCAAGAGATGTCACAAATTCACAACAGTCGCTTCGCCTTTGAAATATTAAAAGATAAATTTAATCCGGACAGTGAAGAGTTTTGGTTACTGACGCTGAATTCGACATTGACGTTAACTAAGGCAATTTTGCTGGCAAAAGGGACTTTAAACTATTGTCCTGTTCACCCGCGCGATCTATTTCGTGAATGTTTAAAAATGAATGCATTTACATTTTTGATTGCTCATAATCACCCCAGTTTGGATTTGAATCCATCAACCGAGGATTTAAAACTGACCAGAAAATTACTGAAAATATCTTATCTGTTAGAAATACCTATGGCTGACCATATTATTTTTAGTCATGAAAATTATTTCAGCTTACGAGAAAATAACTCAGTCCGCTGGAAATGATTCAGTTTCATCATTTTGACTGGGTTTTCTGATAGGCGTTACGCTTAAAACTTTGTTGTCTTCTGAAAGCACTAGATGAAAACCATTCTTACGTGCATTTTCAATGAACTGCCTGGCATATTCTTTTTTGTCTAGCTCTTCTTGTTGTTTTTCAAATTGTTTTTGATAAATACCCTGCTGAATTGTTTCCGATGGACTGCTATTGGATAAATCTTCTTTTTCCGGCTGCTCTTGGGAAAAATCATTTACGGGCTCAGAAACTTTTGCAGCTTTTTTAATACTAAGAGTAGCATTCAACTGCTTTTGCAGAGCTGCTTTAAATGCCATTTCATCTTTGATAGCCTGATCCGAAGTTTGCTTTAGAAATTTATTTACAACTTGGTCTACATCTGTCGCGGGATTTTCTTCGACTTTATTGGCAACCAAATACATTTTTTTATTATAAAAATAGAATCCGCCAAAGATCACTAGGACTGCTAAAATTAAATAATTAAGAAATTTATTTATTTTTTTCATCTCAGGATGGTATCGGTTGTTTCACCGAAAGATTTGACACTGAATCAGACAAATAACCTAGATTCAGTGTCTCATTTCGAGAATTCGATTTTGATTACTTTTTTATGGGTTGCACAGGAATAATCAACGTAAACTCGGTACCAATCCCCTTTTGCGACCGAACTTGAATTTCGCCGCCATGATTTTGAATAATGCCATAAGAAATACTGAGACCCAATCCGGTCCCCTGACCCACACCTTTGGTCGTATAAAACGGTTCAAATATTTTTTCGAGCACATCGGCAGCCATCCCGGAACCACTGTCCTGAACAGAAATTTGTACCCGTCCGGCCTTGTCGTTGGACGCCCTTAAAGGCAAAGTTGAAATCCAAATCTGGCCTGAGCCACTGATTGACTGAACGGCATTTGAAAGAATATTCATCAGCACTTGATTAATTTGTGAAGCATAACAAAGAATTCGGGGAATGGGTTCGTACTGTTTATTTATTTGAATTCTGTTTTTTATTTCGCCTTGTAGCAATTCTAAGGTTGTGTCCAAGGATTCACGAAGATCAATATCTTTTAACTGAGCTTCTTCAAGCCGAGAAAAATTTCTTAGCCCCAGCACGATGTCTTTGGTGCGCTGAGCCCCCTCTTGGCAAGATTTAATTAAGCGCGGCAAATCCGTTTTGATAAAGTCGTAATCAGCATCTTTTTTTATAGTTGCAATGTTTTCAGGATTTTTTTCGATGTCATCTATAACGGAAAAAAGTTTTTGCGTGTACTCTTTTAGGTAAGTCGTATTACTAAAAATAAACCCAATTGGATTATTCAGCTCATGAGCCACGCCTGCGACTAACTGTCCCAGGCTAGTCATTTTTGCAGAGTGAACTAGCTTTGTTTGCGCTTCTCGAAGTTCGCTGTTTGAAGATTCTAATTCTTTTAATTTTTTCTTCAAATCGGTACGGGTTTGGAATATTTTAAGACTCATTTCATTAAAAGCTACTGTTAAATGTCCGATCTCGGTGTTATTTTTAACTGGCAGTTGAACAAGGTTATCTGTCCTTTCAAAAGATCGAAGGCCGACAATAAGTTCGTGAATTGGTTTTAGAAACCAATCTGCGCTGACTAAAATAGTTATGACTAAAAATAAAAAAACCAGGGCTATAACAGATAAGAATGCTAGGTTGATATTTTTTAATACAGATTGAGCTTCTTTTTTTGCAGTTCCAAGAGCTATATAAAAATGAGATTTATCCCAGTGGATGGGGTATAGGATGAATCCGTAGGGTTGCGCAGTCGAGGTCACTTCAAAAAAGTTTTCAGAATCAATCGTTTTTAACACAGAGTTGATATTATTTTTTGAAAGTGACTTAAATTCTTTTTGTGTCGCCGAGACAACCTGGCCCGTGTCACGTATCAAAAAAGCATCCAGATTCAGTCTGTTTTTTATTTTATTAAGAAAGCCCTCTTTTAGATCCAAAGACTGTTCAACATAACCAACCGTTTTTCCAGAATTTGAAATTATTTTTGAAAACAAAATCAATGAAATTTTATTTTCATCTGAAAAGTCAGCCAAGCCCATATTAGCCTTTTCTTTCAAATGATTAAGATATTTTTCATTCAGTAATACTTTTCCGATTTGCGTGAAGGATCTGATTGCATTTTTGTCATCTCTAAAGACGGATGACAGCAAACGGCCATCACGGTCGTAAAATGTCAGTGAAGTTGCGATGTCTTTTTCAATCCAGTCCATAGATATTTCTTTGACTGCAGAGATATCAGAAACGGATAAATTATATATTAAGTGTGGGCTTTTAAGATACTGATCTTTATTCAGCATGAACCGGCTAAAATAATCTGAAATCATGACTTCAATTTCTCGGCCGTTGCCACTGAGTCGTTGAGCCAATTCAATATTGATTGCTTTTTCAAATTTCAGAAGGGAATACCAAGAAACAAAAGCCAGCGGAATAACCGAAAAAATAAAAAACCAAATCACTAAAACTGAACGCAACGATCTGAGTTTTTTAAATTTCGTTTTCAAATCATTCACCTTCTTTGACTTCTAAGATAATGCGCTTAAATCCAATCGGCATAAGCCTAGGATGATTTTCAAATTGAATGTTTAGCTGTCCAAATTTATTTAAAAATTCCTGCATTTGGTCGATATTTTCGGCAGGCAGAACTAAATGATAGTATAAAACTTTGGGTGATTTTTTCCAGCCAAGTTCAACTTCGCCGGCTTTTGTTCCGCCCAAGGCAACCAGTTTATCTGTGATTCTGACACCTAAGGTATCTAAATCAGAAACCTGAATACTGGCTCTGAATAATCCGCCCTGTTTAGAGGCTTCCAGATTTTTCGGTGGCTGCGGAGTTTCTATTTTTCTACTTGCTACAGCTAAAACTTTGTCGGTTTTCGCTTCGTCTTTTTTATTTTTGACTGGCCCTTTAAGCTTATCTGTTACTGGCATCTCGGCCAGATTGACTGCAGAAGTTGTTTTATCTAAGTCTGTTTCTTTTGCAGTCAAGTACGGCTGACTGTTAACTTCAATCATCTTGATGGATCTACTGCCAAAATTTAACGGGAAATTTTTGAATGAAAAGGGACGCAAAATAACAATCCCAATAAAGACGGCGGAAATAGTAAATGCCGCCAGCGAACTTTTTTTAAGCTTCGTATTGACATCTTTTTTGGGCTCTTTATAACTTTGAAACTGGTCCACAGAACTGCTTTGAAATGGTCCGACTGGAATTTTTATCAGATGACTTAATTCTTGAATAATTTCGCTATACTTTTGCTGCAGATCTTTCAGTTGAGGGTGCAACAAAAGTCCGTTTTGCACCAACGTATTGTCTTTTGCTGAAAGCATATTTAACGAAAATTCGACCAAGTTTTCTGTGGTAAAAAAATAGGATACGCTTTTATCATCGATTCTTTTGAATTTAAATTCGGTCTCTGTCTCGGGTTTTTGCATTTTGAACTGGATAATTTTTCTGAAGGTTTGGTTAACAAAAAAACGAGCTTTCTGGTCTGAAATTTTTAACAAAGCTGAAACATCTTTAATGTTAAAATTAAAAACGATTAGACCCAGAATAACTAACAAGTGCTGCTTCGGAGATTTTTGGTAAAGAATTTCCCAACTTTCTAACTTTTGATTTTCAAAAACGCGGAAGGGTTGCCCCGATCGCACGGCCACATTGTTATAAAAAAAATTTTGTAGTTTTAAAAAAATAATTTGTGCATACGTATCTTTATTTTTTTGTGCGATCGACCCTAAGATCGTGTGATACACGTCAAGAGCCTGCGATGAATTAGGATATAGCAGATGAACTGCCACCCAAAGTCGCTGGTCCGTTATTTTAGTCATAGTTAAATACTAATCAATTGTCAGCTGGCTGAGAAGATCCAGCTGGTCTAAAACCTTACCAGAACCCATAACCACACAGGTCAAAGGATCTTCGGCGATAGAAACTGGTAGGCCAGTTCTTTCACGCAGTAAAACATCAAGATTTGCTAATAAAGCGCCGCCACCCGTCAGCACAATACCATTGTCGACGATATCCGAGGCTAGCTCGGGCGGAGTTTTTTCTAAGGCCGTTCGCACGGCATCCACCACTTCAGAAAGTGGGTCCATTAAAGCATCATTAATTTGCGTGCTGGTAATTTCAATTGTCTTCGGTGCTCCGGCAACTAGGTCACGACCTTTAACTTCCATCGTGCGCTCGACATCAAAAGGATAGGCATTACCAATTTTTAATTTGATCGACTCTGCAGTTCGTTCGCCGATTAATAAATTAAATTGTCGACGTACATAATTCACAATGGCTTCGTCAAACTTATCGCCTGCCACTTTAATAGATTTACAATAAACAATACCACCTAATGAAATGACGGCCACACCTGTCGTACCGCCACCCATATCGACAACCATATTTCCTGATGGTTCTGTGATGGGAAGACCTGCGCCGATGGCTGCTGCCATTGGTTCTTCGATCAGATGCACTTCACGAGCTCCTGCAGACTGAGCCGCTTCTTTAACGGCGCGCTTTTCAACTTGAGTAATACCATAAGGAACGCAAATAATAATTCGCGGTCTTACCAGGGCTTTTTTTTCGCCCATCGCTTTGGTGATAAAATATTTTAGCATCGAAGAAGTAACTTCGAAATCGGCGATAACTCCGTCTTTGATTGGACGAATTGCAACGATGCTGCCTGGAGTTCGGCCTAACATTTCTTTGGCTTCTTTTCCGACGGCTAGCACGCGATTTTGCATTCCGCGATAATTTTTTTGAACGGCAACAACAGAGGGCTCGTCTAAAATGATGCCTCGACCTTTGACGTACACCAGCGTGTTCGCAGTACCAAGGTCTATCGCAATATCATTAGAAAAGTAGTCGGCAAATTTATCGAAGAAATTCATGTATTAAAAGTTTAAAGAATTATGAAATAGACAGTCAATGCAGATATTTAACGCAATCTGACATTTCAGATTGCGTTTTTGCGTTTCAGAATTATTTCGGAGAGCAAGTTACGTTCACATCGCTGCCTAAATCTTTGATGCTTAATTGAACTTTTTCTTTCAAAAATCCTTTTGCTTGAATAGTCATATCTGTGTCTACACCGGTGGCAGTCAACTGCACGGTCTCGTCTTCGATCGTCATGATTAGACCTTTTGCCAATTCAGTTTCAGTACCAATTAATGAAGCATTATAAGGTAAATTAATCTCGATATCTTCATTTTTCAGACCCAGATCTGATTTTCCTGTGCACACATATTGTGAAACTGCTTTGATGGTAGCAATTCTTTTAAAGTTTCCAAGCCCTTTGCAAGCTACAGTTAATCTTACAGATCCTTCATCATTCTGTGCCTCTAAACGCACTTCTTTTCCTGCAAAACCTGATTGCCTCATCTCAATATCACCATTCAATCCACGATTTGAAAGCGTGATTGTATCGGCTGATCCCTTGATGTTAGCAGGCATAAAGCTGAATTTCGTTTTACCAAACTGACCAATATCAATACCCAAAAAGCTACTACGTAAATCAACGTCCTGACGAGTTCTTCCATCAATAATCAAAGACGTCTTCATCAATCCTGTTCCGCTACGAGTTTGAAAATATTTACGCTGATTCACACGGTACGCTTCGAATTCACATTGAATTTCGCGAAAGTTTGGATCGAGTGGTTGCTGTATAATTGGGTTCGGAGGAAGACCTGCTTGTCCGGGAAATTGACCAGGAAAATTTTGTGCAACACCCGCACAACGTTGCAACAAAACAGCGTTCAGTCCTGCCGTTCCGCAGGGGTTAAAAGAACTCAGTGCCGTTCGAACATTCTGACACATGGTTGTTATGTCTGTGTACGTAAACGGTTGCGCACATTGTTGACCAAACTGACTGCAAGTCATTGAAGATGGACCGATATCACAAAAACTATTTTGGTCATTCTGGACGGTCACGCGACCCTGTGGAATACCTGCCGGCGCAGCCACGACTTCTTTTTTACTGTCACTGCCACCATCACAGGCTGCAAAACATAACAAAGCTGTCGCAATCAGAATTTTAGATATTTGAGTTTTCATAAACACTCCTCGGGGTAACGGATTAAACTTCTACGATTCATATTAGTAGCATTTGCAGCGCCACTTAAAAGCTGCTTACAGATAGCTTTAATTGAATCTGAGACAAATCCACATGCAAAACTTTTTTACACAAAACAAATATTGTTTCAGATTAAGACTTATTTTTAATTTCAACCTGAGTTCTAGACCAAAAACCAGTCAATTACTTCCAGAAAAAACCGAAGGGTAACTTATGGATAGTTTATTAAATTTTATGAGCTACATATTCAATTTTACAGTGCTTGCAGCCTTTTCGCTGTTCTGTTTTAAATTTATTCAGGCCCGAAAAAACTCGGGTGAAAAAAATCAAATCCAGAACTTAAATGCTAAACTATCCATGCTACGGATGACATTGAAAGCAAAAATTAAGGGAAAGTCCCACAAGTACCGAGCCTTGTTCAAAGCAGGCATTGGTGCCGGCGACCCCGTCGACGTATTACTGAACGAATTGATCAGTCTGTCGTTAGAAAATGGCGATGATTTACAACGCTATTTTGATGTTTCTAAAAAAATCAATTCATTGCTGATGGCAGAGGCCGCTAAAGAAGCTGCCCGCGAGTCCTTCGAAGCCAAAAAAGATCAAGTGGCAAAAGATACTTCCCATATTGGAAAAGAAGACTTCATGGGCACAGATTTTAAAAGTGAAATTGCAATTTTAAGGCTGATCAAAGAAATGGTTGAAATCTCTTCGGTGTTAAACAAAAGAATTGATCACTACAATTTATCAGGTTCAAAAAATCCCATTTCTCGGGTGAATTCTTTAAGCTTTCCGTCATTCGTTGAAGTTAATCGCGTTTTTGTGACAGACTCGTCTGCCGTGGCCGCAACATCTGCTGCAGCTGCCAAACCCGATGCCGCATAATTTTAAATATTTATAAAGTATCTCGAGTCCACTCATCGGTTCGGCCAAATAATGAAATTCCTATAAATCCGCGCAGTTCCATTTTATTTTCGTTTTTCAATTTAATCCAGCCACTGTAAGCCTTACCCGATTTTGCATCATACACCGAACCATCGATCCACTTATTTTCAGAACTATCTTTTTTGAAATTTTTTAAAAAAACTGAACCCATAATTTGCTGAGCTTGCTTCGCAGAATCTGGGTTTTTTAAATCTAGCTTAGGAGCTCCATTTGTATCCAGCGGTTCTTTCAGCCATACCAATTTACCTTCTAAATTGCCTTTGTTCATGTACAGCTCTACTTTGGCGTCTTGATCACCAACCAGCCAAATACCCAAAGGGGAAATTTCCCGAGCAAAAATCGATTGTGTAATCAGAAAAATAACGGCAAATAATCCAAATAATTTCATATGACAATTCCTGTGTTTTTCGAGATACTACAGTTTAACTGGGATTTAAACTTCATGTCAAAACTGCAAATTCAACTTCACCGAAACTTACGCCGTACTGTGCTGCGTGGGCACCCATGGATTTATAAAGATGCCGTTAAAACTCCGGGCTTGGTCAAAATGGCTCAATTGTGCCAGGTCATAGATGGTAAAAATGAATTTTTGGCTTGGGCCTATTATGACCCACACAGTCCTCTGTGTTTGCGCATTCTTAGTTTAGATAAAAAGCCGCCGAATTTTGAAACATTTGTAAA
This sequence comes from Bdellovibrionales bacterium, assembly GCA_043740435.1. Taxonomy (GTDB): domain Bacteria; phylum Bdellovibrionota; class Bdellovibrionia; order Bdellovibrionales; family Bdellovibrionaceae; genus Pseudobdellovibrio. The sequence continues at coordinate 47,184 of JAYUCH010000024.1, forward strand.
ACGCTTTGAAACTGCATTACAAATTCGTCGGTCTGTCATTGGTCGAGACACAGATAGTTATCGATTATTTAATGGCGAAGGTGATTTATTGCCTGGATTGATTTGTGACATTTACAATGGGGTTGCCGTTTTGCAGTTCGACGGACAAGGATCCAACGAATTCTGGGAAAAATCAAAAATAGCAAACTGGTTAATTGAAAATAAAGTGTGTCAATCCGTTGTCGAAAAATTAAGGCGTCAAACTCAGGGTGGAATTGTTGTATTAGCCGGAGACACACCACCCGAAGAAGTCATCGCAACTGAACACGGCGTAAAATTTATCGTTAATTTAGAAAAGGGACAAAAAACAGGCTTCTTCTTAGACCAGCGGGAAAATCGTCATTACATCCAGTCAGTCAGCCGCGGGCTAACGGTGCTGAATCTTTTTAGTTACTCAGGCGGTTTTTCTGTCTATGCAGGATTGGGTGGCGCAAAAAAAGTAGCCAGTTTAGATATTGCTGAAGGGGCCATTGAACTAGCTACCAGAAACTGGGAACTTAATGGTTTACCAAAAGAAAATCACACCGGACTGTGTGTCGATGTCTTCGAGTATTTAAATACGGCCACCGATATTTGGGATCATATTATTGTTGATCCCCCGTCTATGGGACATTCCGAAGAACACAAAGAACGGGCGCAAACCAAATACACTGAATTATTTGCAACGGTGGCAAAAAAAGTAAAAGTGGGTGGTCAGCTTTCTGTTAGCTCTTGCTCAAGCCACATTTCATTTGAAGATTTTTTCGAGATCATCAATGAATCTTTATCACAAGCAAAGCGCCGCGGCCGCATAATCAGGGTCTCTGGCCAGGGGCCTGATCATCCCTTTCCACACAGCTGTCACGAACTTCGATATTTAAAGTTTGTTCACTTGATTTTGAATTAATCTTAGATCATAAATAGTCGCCTATGATCAGCACATCTAATGTCAGTTTACGCTTTGGTGGAAAAAAACTTTTTGACGAAGTGAATGTAAAATTCACTCCAGGAAACTGCTATGGTTTAATCGGTGCTAATGGCGCCGGCAAAACGACATTTCTAAAAGTTTTATCAAAAGAGATAGAACCCAATACCGGCGAAGTCATCATCGATTCTAATTTACGGCTGTCTGTTTTGAAACAAGATCATTACGCTTTTGATGAGCACACTGTTCTGCAAACAGTGATGATGGGAAATGAAAAACTTTATAAAGTGATGGTTGAAAAAGACAACCTTTATGCAAAGCCTGACTTCAGTGAAGCCGACGGTGTTCGTGCCTCTGAGCTAGAAGGTCTTTTTGCAGAACTGAATGGTTGGGAAGCTGAATCCGAAGCTGCAACGATGCTGGCTGAACTGGGAATTAACGAATCTCTTCACCAGAAACAAATGAAAGACATGGTCGGCGGAGAAAAAGTAAAAGTGTTATTAGCCCAGGCACTTTTTGGCCAGCCCGACATTTTGCTTTTGGATGAACCAACAAATCATTTAGATATTTATGCGATTCAGTGGTTGGAAGAATTTTTACTGAATTTTCAAAATACCGTTATTGTTATTTCCCACGATCGGCATTTTTTAAATAAAGTCTGTTCACACATCGCAGACATTGATTATTCAAAAGTGACAACTTTTACCGGAAATTATGATTTTTGGCGTGAAGCCAGTGAACTAAGCCAAAGGTTACTTTCAGATCAGAATAAAAAAAGCTCTGACAAAGCCGAAGAACTTAAAAGTTTTATTCAGCGGTTCAGTGCGAATGCCTCTAAATCAAAACAAGCTTCTTCGCGACAAAAGCAACTTGAAAAATTAGAATTTGCCGACATGCCGAAATCATCGCGGAAGCAACCTTTCATTGGCTTCGAATCAAAACGGGAATTAGGAAATGATATCTTAACCGTTGAAGGATTAACAAAATCGATCGATGGCGTAAAAATTTTAGATAATGTTTCATTTACGCTGCGTAAAACAGACAAAATTGTCTTACTTGGCAGAAACGATTTAGCAAAAACAGTCCTTTTAGATATTTTAGCCGGAGAAACCCAACCCGATTCAGGGTCCTACACCTGGGGTGGAACCACGATTCGTAACTATTTTCCCTCTGACAATTCGAAATACTTTAACGGCGGCGAAGAATCTTTAGTCGATTGGTTAAGTCAGTACTCTGAAGTCCGAGACGAATCTTTTATCCGTGGGTTTTTAGGCAAAATGCTTTTTAGCGGGAATGATGCGTTAAAAAAACCAAATGTTTTATCAGGCGGTGAAAAAGCGCGCTGTATGTATTCGAAGTTAATGCTTTCCGGAGCCAATGTCTTATTGGTCGATGGGCCAACTAGTCACTTAGACTTAGAAAGTATCACTGCAGTGAATGAAGGTTTAAAGCGTTTTAAAGGTTGTGTAATATTCACTTCGCATGACCACGAGTTAATTCAAACTGTAGCTAACCGAGTGATCGAAATCGATGGAAAAGTCACTTTCGACAATCACATAAGTTACGACGCATTTATTGAGATAAGTAAACCCATCTAATTTTTTTCCTGCATCCATTTTGCATTTACATCACTGATATACCGTTTGGGCGATAATTTACCCCAGATTAAGGATCAGTATGCCTAGAAGTTTATGGAAAGGCGCTATCAGTTTCGGTTTACTAAATATTCCCATAGAACTGATGAACGCCAGCCAAGAAAAGCGTCTTAGTTTCCACATGCTGGATAAGCGCGATAATTCACCTGTTGGCTACCGACAATATAATAAGTCCACAGGCAAAGATATGGACAAAAAACATATTGTAAAAGGCTTTGAATATGAAAAAGATCAATTTGTTCTGATCGACAACAAAGATTTTATAAAAGCCAACCCAAAAGCTACCCAGACTGTCGATATCGAAGACTTCGTCGACATCAAAGATTTAGATTTCTTGTTATTTGAAAAACCTTATTTTTTGATTCCCGGAAAAAATGGGGAAAAAGGTTACGTCTTACTTCGTAAAGTTTTAGAACAATCTAAAAAAGTGGCGATCGCAAAATTTGTTTTAAGAAATTCCCAGCATTTGGCGGCCGTCATTGCCAAGGGTGACTATCTTATTTTGGAAGTATTGCGATTTGCTCACGAAGTTCAATCAGTTTCTGAAGCTGATTTTTTAGATAAAACAAAAATCAGTCACGTAAAAATATCAGCCAAAGAATTAAAAGTTGCACAGGACCTTGTCGATGGAATGACGGTTAAATGGCAACCTAAAATTTATAAGGATACTTATCAAGATGAGCTTTCGAAATATATCCTGCGAAAAATAAAAAGTGGTGATACGGAAGTTTCCGAAACAAATGAGAATGAACGTCCTACAAATACAAATTTAGTCGATTTGATGCCACTATTAAAAAAAAGTTTAGAAACAAATCTGAAAGCTAAAACAAGAACGAAAAAGGCTCATGCATGAGCTTAACCGAATATAAAAGAAAACGTCATTTTAATAAAACCATTGAGCCCTCGGGAAAATCGTCAGATGAAGCCAGTCACATCTTTGTTATACAGAAACACTTTGCTTCGCATCTACATTTTGATTTTCGTCTTGAAATAAACGGAGTGCTAAAAAGCTGGGCCGTGCCAAAAGGACCGTCTGAAAAAGTAAACGAAAAACGTTTAGCCGTCGAAGTTGAAGATCACCCAGTCAACTACGCCTCTTTCGAGGGAATAATTCCCAGGGGTGAATACGGTGCCGGAAAAGTTGAAATTTGGGATCACGGAATCTGGAAAACACAGGGCGATCCACAAAAGCAGTTAAAAAAAGGTCATCTTGAAGTTGAACTATATGGCCAACGTCTTTCAGGAAAATGGATGCTTATCCGCACAAAAATGGCAGCAAAAAAAGCAAACTGGCTTTTGATAAAACACGCGGCAGTGTCAGCACCATCCACAGTACCATCCACAGTACCAATAGTTCCATCTATGCCTGAATTCATTGAACCGCAACTGTGTACGTTAAAATTTGAAACACCAACAGCGTCCGATTGGATTCATGAAATTAAATTGGATGGCTACCGCACACTTTGCAGAAAAGAAGATAATCAAATAAAAATGCTTACCCGCAGCGGTTTAGATTGGAGCAAAAAATATAACGACCTTGTAAAACAATGTAAAAAAATAAAAGAAAAGTCATTTATGCTGGATGGAGAAATCGTTTATTTAGATGGTGCAGGTATCAGTCATTTTAGTAGCTTACAAAAAGCTTTGAAGAAAAATAACTCTGTAGAAATGGTTTATTGTGTTTTTGATCTATTATTTTTAAACGGCAAAGATCTACGAAACTTGCCGTTGTTGCAAAGAAAATTATTATTGCAACAGCTGCTAAAAAAATCCGATTTGCAAAAAATTATTTTTCATCCCCACCAAGAAGTTCACGGACCCAGTATGCATCATTCAGCCTGTCAGCTGGGGTTAGAGGGCACTGTTTCAAAAAAGTTAGGGGATAGTTACACTTCGGGAAGAACCTCTAGCTGGATTAAGGTGAAATGCTTATTACAAAAAGATTTTGTTATTTGCGGCTACACAGATCAAAAAAATGGATCAACTTTAGGTGCACTTATTCTGGGTGACACCGACGATCAGGGAAATCTTTACTACGTTGGCCGTGTAGGGACTGGATTCAATCAACGAAATTTACCGATGCTAACAAAAAAATTAAAAGCTAATGGCGTAAAAAAATCTGTACTTTTGACTGAAGTCCCGCAAGACAAAAATATTCATTGGCTAAAACCTGTCTTAACGGCTGCTGTTGAATTCACGACTTGGACCGAAGATCGTAAACTTCGGCATGCTGTTTTCAAAAAACTTATTCTTTCCAAAGCAAAGTTATCGACATCCTTCAGTCATCCCCAGAAAGTTATTTTCCCCAAAGAACAAATTTCAAAATTGGATTTGGCGAATTATTACAGATTCGTCGAAAAACAAATTTTACCGCACATAAAAAATCGTCCGTTGTCTTTACTCAGGTGCCCGGACGGACAAGGTGAAAATTGTTTTTTCCAGAAACATTTAGACAAAACAGATTCTATTATCACTATTCAAAACCTAAGCGAGCTGCTGAATCTGATTCAGTTGAACGCGCTGGAATTGCACTCTTGGAACTGCCAAGCCAATAACTTAGAAAATCCTGATTTAATCGTTTTTGATTTAGATCCTGATGCAGCGGTCGACTGGAAAGCCACCAAACAGGCAGCCTTTGAACTGAAAGATCTGCTTCAACAGTTGGGTCTAAAATGCTTTCTAAAAGTCAGCGGAAAAAAGGGCCTTCATCTGCATGTGCCGATCCTGCCGAAATACGGTTGGGATGAAGTCAAAAATTTCTCAAAAAGTGTTTGTCTTCAAATGGTTAATTCCAGACCCGATCTTTACACCATCAACATCATGAAAAAAAATAGGAAAAAAAAGATTTTTCTGGATTATTTGAGAAACGGTTACGGAGCCACAGCCATCACTGCTTTTTCTGTTCGTAACCATCCCTTTGCAACCCTGGCCTTACCAATTCATTGGGATCAACTTCGCTTATTAAAAGGGCCTGATGTTTTTACGTTAAAAAAATGGACTAAAACAAAGAAAAAAGTTCCCCCGAAAGGCAAAGACCCCTGGGCCGATTATTTCAAATTAAAGCAAACGATTTCGGTGCTGGATGAAGCCAGAAAAAATGGAGATTCGGATGCGACTTAAAAATTTTAAAATTCCAACTTGGATTTGGCTTTCCGTTTTAATTTTAACTTTGTTGTACATCACACTAACGCCCGTTACGCTTTGGGGAATCAACTGGGCCTTAACTCACCAGCTAGAAAATTACACAGGATCCGCCTCCGCTTTAGAACTTAATTTGCAAAGCGGGAAATACCAGCTGAATGGCCTTGAAATAAAACACAAAAACCTAATGGATTCATTTTTGAAAATTGACAGTATTCAAGTTTCTTTAATTTTGGCTGATCTTATTCAAGGAAAAATAACGGGCGATGTGCTTTTACAAAATGCCCATTTACGAATAACGGCTGCTGAAAAAAAAGAAAAACCACAACAAAAACAAGGCAGGACTGAAGAAAAAAAGTGGCAAGATACTTTCGAGCATTTTATACCGATTCAAATCAAGAATCTGAAAATCACAAATTCGGATATTTTATTTTCAGTCAGCGACATAAAAAAAACTCATAATCTACACCTAGAAAAAATAAATTTAACGGCAACAAATTTGCATAATCGAACAGAGCTTTTTCAAGACTCACTGAGCCCTATAAAAGCCTCAGCTTTGTTGCAGGGTCACGCGGCCGTCACGATCCAGGGTAAAGTGGACGTCAAGGCAAAACACTTGCGATTCGATATCGACCTGTCTGTTGTTAATTTTAAACCAAAGGAAGTTAATGAATTGCTTATGAAATATGTACCGTTAGATTTAACCAAAGGTGAACTTAGTCTGTACACCGAAGTGGCCGCTTCGAGCGACCAAATGATTGGTTATGTAAAAATATTTTTAAAAGACGTTGATGTCATTGCCTCGAATCAATATATAAAATCCGCAAAGCATGCATCCATGGAAATTGGGTCTGCCTTTGCCAATTGGATTTTAAAAAACAGCAAAGACCAAGTAACAGCTGCACAGATACCGTTCAAACGGCAAGGTGGCAAATTTGAGGTCGATGGCGGCGAAGCTTTTTGGTCTGCAATAAAAAATAAAAGTAAGGAACTTAAAAAAGGCTTTGATAACTCGATTGATTTGAAAAATCTGGAAAGACAAAAGAAAAGTATCAGCCAGCATTAACCTTTTTTGTTGTTACCCGGTTAATTTTAATCTTATATTGCAAAGTGAATCACCGGAGGCTTTATGATTTTTGAATCTACAAATACACAATTTAAAAAAATGCTTGTTAATTTAACATCTATTCTAGAAAAAGCGGCTGCCCATGCTGATGCAAAAAAATTTGAAATGGATGTACTTTTACAAGCGCGACTTGCACCAGACCAATTTAATTTGGTTCGCCAAATCCAAATCACTTGTGATACGGCTAAACTTTGTGCTTCCAGGTTAACCACGAAGGAAGCTCCGGTGCATGCCGATACCGAAAAAACACTGCCAGAGCTAAAATCTAGAATAGAAAGCACTATTAATTATTTACAGACGTTTTTACCTGCAGACTACAATGAGGCTGCAAAACGCCACATCACTCAGCCCCGCTGGGAAGGTCAATATTTAACGGGCGAAGAATTCGTTTTAAATCACGCAATTCCTAACTTTTATTTTCACTTATCTACTGCCTATGCGATTTTACGCCATAACGGGGTTGAAATCGGTAAAAAAGACTACTTAGGGAAGATGCCTTTTAAGAAGTAAACCTTGTCAAAAAGCGAATGGTTCGCTATGAAGACGAATACACAAGTCGCCAGTCCGCTGGTCGATATTTCCTAAACGAGGTCTAAATGAAATCAATCACAGAATTTCCAAACTCTACTTTACAAAAAGTTTTAGCCGCTAAAGCTGCTATCGTAACCGAAGGCAAAACTCCTGAAGAAATCACAGCAGCTATGGGAGAATCACTTAAACTTGAAGGCGATAAATTAAAATTTGCTTTAGCAGCTGCCGATCTAGCCGTTGGAAAAACAGCCGTACGCCGTGTGCTTGTAGCTAGTATCGCTGAAGGCGAAGCCCCTCCGGCAAAATATCAAAAAGTAGAAGATAACTACTACCTTGTAGAAACTTTAGAGCCCTTGAAGCCTAAAGAAACCGCTGCACCATCTAAATTTGGTCGTGGTGGTCCTCGCAAAGGTGCACAAGGCGGCCCTAAAACTTCTCCGTGGGGAGCATCTCCTGAAGAAATCGCAGCCAAGAAAAAAGCTTCAGAAGCCGCTAAAGCCGCTAACAAAAAGTAATTTTACTTTTTGTTTGAAATTAAAAAGGATTTAAACCACAAGTTTAAATCCTTTTTTTATGCGATTTTTCTTTGGCCTTCGCGACGGTAAGCTGATTCTCTAGGGTTCAGATTCGATTTTTTGATAAAGTCTAATTGGTTTTCAACCATGAAATTAAAAACACTTAGTAACCCATCATGCTGGCGATTTTTTGTTTCGAAACCCTGCGTATCTCCTAATAAATCAATCGTGTGGTGAATGGCTTCAATCGTCGAATAACAGTTACTGTTGGGTTGTTTTCTAACTCTAAAATTAGATGGTTTCTGAGGTGTGAAACAAATTCGCGGCAAGGCTAATAAATTGACACTTTGTCGCACCATTTTTCGTGCTGTAGCCCAGGTGCCATCGATCACAAAAATCTGCAATTTTTTATTCTTAGGAAAAAGATTGGCTCTTTCCGAAAGGCTTAATTCAGATATATTTTCCGACCTTGTCCCCGGATAAAGAATAACCGAATGGCATGAAGTATCTGCCAAGCGTTCGTTGACCAAATCATTGTCCGTGTAATTCTGGCCCTTGATTAAAAATGAATTTTGCAAACACAAATGGGACATTCGGCCTGTGGCTATTCGGCGCCTAACTTCAATTGGATGAATAAGTAAAACAAAATTTATCTGGCAGTCAAATCTGTTAATCATCGAACAATAACAACCAAATTCAGGCTGAGTGCATTTCGCACAAAGGCTGCGGTATCGAGGAAGATTTTTTTCTAAAACTTGCCGGTGATGCAGATAATTTTGAAGGTTCGTAAATGCTCCTGAGGTCAGTTTTTTTCTTGCTGCTTGTTGATGATACCTTCAGTTTGATCAACCGGCACGGATTCACGCTGAGACTGGCCTAAAGTATATGTCATTCCGATAAGGTAATTCACATTATAATCTGACTTATGAAGTGGACTTTTATGATTAACCGACCAACTGTAATCATTGATTGAAGCACCTAGATAGTAAGAAGCTTTGTCGAAATTGATAGACTGAAAGTAATTAAATTCAAAACCCAGAAACCCCGCTTTGGCTTTGTATTCTTCCCGCTGAAGTGTGGCGTACTGCGGAGAAACTTCAAAATATGTTTCTAAGTAATCTTTTGAAGCCGCTTTTGCAGTCAGGCTGAAGCGACCATTTGTTCGTCTAGATCGAATATCAGACAGAACTCGATAAACAAGTTGGGTTTCTTGAATTCCGCCATTGGTTTTTGTGAACATAAAATTGGTTGAGATAGCCTGAAAAAATCCAATTCTTAATTCAAGGTCCTGTGATAAATGCCCCACTATTTGTGGACCCAAATGGATCATTAGTGGAATATTTTGCATGCCTTCACGAGTTTTATTATCTGATGCAGCCAGTGGCGTGTTGCCGCCACCCGAAAATTCTAGAGACCAGTCCACCGATTTAAAAATATAAATTCTTGTGCCTTCCCGATCGTCAGCGCGTAAGATTTCACCGCGGTATTGAAAAGTAGGAAATGGCAACATCAAATCACCGAACTGATTAGCAGCTGGGTATTGTTCGTAATGAACATAACCCACACCAATACCATATTCCCACAAAAAGTGTGGTTTTAAAGATGAAAGTGTTTGTGAACTTGCCACTGAAACTTTAAAAATCAGAAAAAAAGCGACTACTCGTTTCGATAAAATCATTTACGTTTTAATTTTTCAGGCTCTAGTGAAATAGGAACTGCTGTTCCTTTCCAAATAAGATGCTGATAATTTCCCTGCTTCACCTTCTGTGAAACAAGATCGACATCCACTAAAGTATTAAAACTTTCTTCTGCAGCACGAAATGCCAAGCGTAAAATCAACTCGTCTTTGTCCAGGCAATTTTCAATCACAATTGGTTTTTCAGCTCGCACCATTCGACGCGTTTCTTTACCTTGATCTTTATAAAAAAGTGAAACCTCTCGGGCTTTTTGCATCGTTTCTTCATAATTTTCGATCGCAGGTTCAATGGTCAGATTAAAACATGTTCCACAAAAGGTCGTAAATGCTAAGTCTTTTGGTATTTCTTTTTGGAACGAGAAAAAATTTTCGTCCACAAACTGAGTGCATCCTTTGCAAATGGGCTCTTTGCATAAACCACACTCAAGTTTGGCTTTGGGTTTTTGACATATTGTACATATTTGTAAACTCATACTGTTAGTTATACTCACGACTTGTCATGAATTCAACAATGGCATTTTGATTTAACCTAAGCTAGTCTTTTTCTATGACTATTAAGATTGAAAAACTGCATTTCTTAATTCGCCTTGCGCTTATTGTAGCTTTAACAGGTTTGTTTATTTTTGTCTTTACACCGTTTGTGGTTCCTATTTTAATGGCGGCTTTTTTTGCTTTTGGGTGTGAACCACTTATACAGAAAATTCACTTTAAAGGTCATTTTAAAACTCGAAGACGGCGGTATTTTACTTTGGCTTTATTTATAACTTTATTAATTTCTTTGCTTGTACCCTTAACTGTTTTTATTTTACGCGCGATTAAAGGAATCAAATCGGTTTCTGCAGAAAGCATGCAGAATTCGCAGTTTTTTCAGTCTTTGCTAGGGTTGTGGGAAAAACTACAAAACTTTTTTGTTTTAGCCGTTAAAACTTTAGGCCTAGAGCTGGATGTCATTCCACAAAAAGACGAACTTTTTGCAAAAATAAGTCCCCTAATTTTAGATAAAACAACTTTGTTTCTGGCTTCTTTGCCCGATTTAATTCTTTCACTGTTTGTATTTTTCTGTATGCTTTTTTTGTTCATTTTAAATGCTTCTAAAATAAAAGCTTATGTTTTAAAAATCACATTTTTGCCAGCCTATGAAATTAATTTAATAACAAAAAGTCTACAACAAAGTTGTTCAATGATTTTGGTTTCCACTTTATTTATCGGAGCCCTTCAAGCTTTAATTGTTGCGGTTGGATCTAGTATTTTTGGATATCATGAATTTTTTCTGATTTTCCTGGTTACTTTTTTCTTATCTTTCATTCCTGTAATCGGAGCTGCACCGGTCGCAGCTCTGCTTTCGTTGATTTCATTTTTAATGGGAAACTCCAATGAAGGCATTGGGCTAATCGTTGTTACGGTCATCGCAGGTAGTATTGATAATATATTAAAACCCTATGTTTTTTCAAGTGGTGAGGACAACTTACACCCTTTAGTTTCCTTACTTGGCTTGATCGGAGCTATTACCGTTTTTGGTTTACCCGGTTTATTATTGGGACCTATGCTGATGCAAATTTCTATTCAATTGATCCCACCAATCACAAAACGACTTATTTCTTAGTACTAAAAATTTCCAGAATTTAACATGATCAAAGTGCAATTCGTTACGACTTGAATTCCAGCCTCTACAAGTTGTTTTTCGATAGCAAAATTTTCAGTCCCCGGATTGAAAATAACGCGCCTTGGTTTTAGATTAATAATCTGTGGTAACAACTTTTCAGAAATTTCGGCATTGACATAAACCGTAAGCGTGTCGATGGGGACTTTGATAAATTTAAGCTCCGTATAAACGGGTAACCCTTGTATTTCCTGAGCCTTGGGATTTATTAGAAAAACTTCATAACCGAGTTGTCGCAACAATAAAAAAGCTTTATTGGAAAAGCGTTCAGGGTTATTTGATGCCCCTAGAATTGCCACTGTAAGTTTCTTCATTGGTACCTCATTGCCCCGATTTTAACGAATGCTGGGGCAATTTACATTAAAAAAATATTTGAAATTCAGTGCAGTGATTAAAAAACGATTTGCACCATGGCCCCTAAATTGCGACTTCCTTTTTATACTTTAGGGGGTATCCATGTCCGTTGTCACAAAAACTCAAGGCTTACTTTTTCTAACACTGATAACTTTATTCTTTTCAACTGCAAATGCAGCTGAAACCGATACCTCGTGCTTTGATTTTATTGTAAGAGCTGATATGGCCCGTGAATCCAATCCAAAATTTCAAGCGGAAAGATGGTGCTATCAATCAAATGCAGTGATGGGTGAAACATTTATCTTTAATGCAGATCAAAGAAATATACGCCCCGAACAATCTATGCTGATCGATCGAAATGGTGTTTTGACTCACGGGTCTTTATTGGGTGGTCAAATGACAATTCACAAAGTTAATCTGAAAGATTTTAATCCCTTCTCTGTTCCAACTGAAAGGCCTAATGATAAACCTCAGTCAGCTATCTCAACCGAAGATTTAGACTCACTGGCAGCGTCTTCAGAAGTGGTTAAGAAGTTATTCAGAAGTGCAAATACAGTCGTTGAAAGTTTTGATAATAATTCTGTGACCCCTTTGGTTTCGACTTCTTTTTTACCTTGGCGCGGGTACTGGTGGCCGCGTAAAAACGCCACAATGAACCCATCGCTGACGAAGTACGACAGGTTTGTCAGCTCTCGTGAAAATAATCCACAAGCTGCAGCCTGGGAAAGATCATTTCACGCCTACAATGGCGTGAACTGGGCTGGCCACTGTAATGGATGGGCAGCAAGTGCGATTCTTCGCAGCGAACCAAACGTTCCCAGAAGTGATACAGCTAGTGGGGTCACGTTCAGCGTTTCAGACCAAAAAGCCTTGTTAGCTGAATTAGATTACTGCGTGAGTCTTGCATTTTTTGGAAACAGAAATTATGGAGCAGGCAACAACGGCGATATCAGGCCCGAACTTTTTCATAAAACGGTGCTTTATTATATCGGATCTTTGCATAAGCCCGTCATCATGGACTACAGATCTGATGCCCCGGTGGATAATCACATTGTTTCAGGCTATTCGATGCAGATCCAACAGGTCAGCAGTAACCAAAAAATAGTCACAGCAACGATGACTTTTCACAGCTACGATAAAGTAGCATCAAACATCCCGGGCACGGCACCTCGCTATACCCGGGTGTATAAGTATTATTTAAACACGGATTCAAACGGGTCACCCACTGGCGGAAGCTGGATTTCTGGAAACCCTGATTTTATTTGGGTTCCACTAAGTCCAGCCCGCTGCAGCTCAAACAATCAAAAGTTATCAAGTCAGTGGGTCAATACAATTCTAAACATGTAGTTAATTTTTTAATTTTTTTTGAATTTTAGAATTTAATTTATCAACAGATAAGGCAAATTCAGTTTTGAACTTTTTCCATCCAGAGGCACTTGTTTGCTGCATCTGATTCAATTCAGCTTTTAATTTGGCTTTTGTTTTTTCAAGCTCTTGAATAGATTCGTTTTGAGTTTGATTTGATTTTTCTTTTGCTTTTTCTTTTAGTAATGCAAGTTCTGATTCGACGTGATCCAGTTGCGATGACATTTCAGTTTTAAAATTTTCATAGTCTTTTTTTGCACCATCGACAGTTTCAGAAGCGTAAGTGGTGCCAAAACCTATTAGTATAGTTACTATTAAAAGATTTAAAAAGTTTTTCATATTTTATTTATTCCTTTGGTTGATAATAATTTTGATAACATTATCAGAAATTAAGGTTAATGACAACTGCAACGCCAGCTGCCCCCTTGAACGAAACCTCGGATGCAAAACTAAGCCTAGGAATGATTTGATAATACAGAATTTTTTGATACAAAACATGATTCCACGTCACGGATAAATTATAAGCCTCTAAGTGGTAATTTGATTTATTGTTAGAATTGGTAAAAAAACTGTAAGCCAATGCGGTCCTGCTGGTAATTTCTTGCGCCAAAGATAAACCGATAATTGTCGAGAACTGCTTTTTTTTCTCTTCGTATTCACCTTCGTTAATCCAGTTTAATGTGTAAATATTTGTTAAGAAAAAACTATAATTGATCGCAAAGAAAATTCCAGTCCCCTTATCAGGGTTGGCAAAAAATTCAAGTTTAGGATTGAACTGATAGCTGGTTAATTTTGCACTGGTTTCAAAACTTAACGAATGTGAAACTTTAAGTGGATCTTGCAACTCAATTCGGGGCTGAAAAGCAGTGCGAATATCACCTAAATTTCGAAACAAGCCCACGGTGGCTCCGTAGTTTTGTTGCCGAGTTAATTGCTGACCATATTTTTTTTTGGATCCGCGCTCTTCGTTTTCATCGTACGTCGTAAATTTTAGCTGAAAATAGTCTTCGACATTAGGTAATCTTAAGTTTGCGATAAAATGAGATTCATTACTGACAACTTGGCCTTCAGATGAGTTCGATATATTTTCTACGGCAACGTTGCTTTTATTTTCACGACTTGTAGCGGTCTTACTTACAAAAAAATTATCTATTCCCGTGGCAATACGATCAAAAAAGTTGGAAACAGCGATATTACCGTTTATCAGTTTCTGTTCCCACTCCGAATGATTTTCAGCATCTTCAGCACTGTAGGCTGATTGGGATAATATCAAACAGACAACTATAAAAAATGGTTTTAAAAATTGAAAAGATTTTGATTGAACTGTGTTGATCATTGATCATAATCTTTGTTTATGTCTGTTTTCATTACTGTCTCTTTGACTATTTTTTTATTTCTGGTTCAAGCCAAAGCTTATACCCCTCACGAGGGAAATGTCACGGCTACTCTGGGTACTTTGGTTTATAAAACGAATGTGAAGGACTCTGTAACCGGCGCTTCATCCCCCTATCTTGGGGCCCTGGGACTTACTGCACTGGGTGATATTAATGATTTCGGTAGCTTAGAAATTGCCATGTTTGACCTGCATAAAATTTATTTTCGTGATGAACTTGGCAAATTTATCGCAGTAGAAAAAGAGGTCATCCACATAACCATGGGCTACCGGTATTGGATTAATCCCTATTTTTCGACTTCACTTTCGTTCTATTCGTCTTACTCACTAGGAGACACAAGAATTATTCATAGTGATTTTTTGCCTGGAACTGAAATTGATACCTCAGCAAACGACACGACTGAGTATGGTTTTGATTTAGCTGTGCAAGGCGATCTTTGGAGCCAGGAAAAATGGGCTGTGATCAGCGAAGCCCGATATTCACTTTCCGTGACCAGCAAAAAAAGTGAAAGTGCCGACCATTATGGGGTTATGCTTGGTGTTCGCTATCAAATCCAAGAGAAATTAGCGGACGGAACATTAAAAAAATAACCCAGAAATCACGTAATATTTGTAAATTATTCTAAAAATTTGGCTTACCGATAGGCTTTTTGTAGACGAAAAACAACATTCTCGACTCTTTTTTTAAATTCCAATTCTGAATATATAAACTTACTTGATGATATATAAAATTCCCTCTAGAACCAGCTTTCCTCTTCATTATTTAAAGGTTGTTCATGAAAAATTTCAAACTTGTTTTTGCTGGATTCGCACTTTCATTTTCTGTGGCCAGGGCTCAGGTCAGTGAAACAGCGCCTTACTTATTCCCTCTGCAAAATCCACTTTTAGCCACCCTGGCTGCCGTTTCTTACGGAACTTCTGTTAAGTATACAAAGCTAGCTTTAGAAATACGGCCAGACCGCAGCCAAATCAGGCTTGTTGAAGGAAAACACAAAATAAAATTAGCCCTTTTCAAGCAGTCCCGGAAGGCCCCTTTAGTTTTTGTTATTTCAGGCTTAGGCGGTCACGGATTATCAGGTGCTTCATTATTACTTGCAGAAGGTCTATATAAAAAAGGTTACCATGTTGTCACTTTGCCTAATCCGTTTTCTTGGCAGTATGTCTTGGGTGTCAGCGAAACGGCGACACCGGGCTACATGCCAAGCGATAGCGTCGAATATTATAATTTCATGAAAAAAGTTACGTCTTATATCGTAAAGAATGAAAAAGTTGAAGTTTCTTCATTCTCCCTGGTGGGCTATTCTTTGGGTGGATTACTTTCTGTATTTTTAAATCAGCAGGACGACCTTCAACATTATTTCCAGTTTCAAAAAACGGTGCTACTTAATCCTGCCATCGATTTACAGTATGGTTTTGAAGTTTTAGATTCCTATTACCGCGAAGGTTCAAAGTTATCTTACCTTCAAAAAGCCAATGCTTTTTCAACTGTCGTGGATCTAAGTATAGAACTTGCCAATGCACCTTTTTCTGAAAGTACTTTTAAAACAGCTTTTCCAAAGTTATCTCATTTAAGTCAGCTGGATTTAAAATGGCTGATCGGAGATAATTTTCGTTCTTCACTAAGAGACGTCATTTACGTCAGTCAACAGATACACAACACAGGAATTTTAAAAACAAAAGCCTCTGAGTTTTCCCAAAATGCCAGACAAAAAGAAGCTGAAGGCTTTTCTTTTGATGACTATATTAATAAAATCTTGCCGCTAACAATGAAGAACACTCAATCTGATAACTTGGTACTGCAATCGGGTCTGCACAGCTTGGAAGATTACATTCAAGAGAATTCAAAGATTTATATTTTTGCAAACCAAGATGACCCGATTGTTTCAGTTATCGATATTGATTTTCTGAAGGGTAAGTTAACCAAAAGGTTAACTCTTTATCCATCTGGTGGACATATGGGAAATTTATGGTGGCCACAAAATAAACAAGATTTAAATAAGGTTTTACCACCCGTTTCGAATTAAATTTCGGCCCCACAACACTTTTTAGATTTTTTTCCACTACCACAATGACAAGGATCATTCCGTCCTATTTTCGGTTGGTCTCGAACGACAGTTTGTGGCTTTGCATGATGATGATCTTCACCTTCTTTGTGCGTGTGAGCTTCACCATCAATAAAAAGCCAATGACCGTTATCAGCTTTTCGAAACTTTGAAACTTCATGGTGATCCAAACCTTCACCGTCTTGCTCGTAAGTCGCTATAAATTCAACCGTACCTTTTTTATCCGAAGATTGCCCAAGCTCGGTCGAAATAATTTTCAGACCTTTCCACTTGGCCTGCTGGGCCCACTGTTTTGTCGTCGCTGGGTCAAAGTCAGATCTGGACTCGGGCGCCAAAGTATTTTTTAGATAATCAATATCTGCAAGCACATAGGCCGCATATCGAGAGCGCATTAATTTCTCTGCGCTTTCTGGAAAAGCTACGCCTTTAAGAAAGGGTTCACAGCAAGCATCAAATTTTATATCTGTTCCACAGGGGCATTTCATACTGAATCCTTTTTTGTTAAAAGCAGTGAATTCATGTTTTTTTACGATCACTTCAAAACAAAAATAAATCAAACAGATAAAGCTGCAAAAAATAAAGTAAGCAGCTAGTTAGAGCTTGTTTTTTGCTGCTGAAAAAATAAGAAATTTGTGGTAAATTTACTGACCAGATGCATGACAGACGAACTGAGTGTTAAGTTTTGTGTACTTTCAGGCCTCAAAAGTAAATCTATATCTTTTTAAGAAGCCTTACTGTACTGTCATTCAAGTTAACTGTCTGTTTTGAGTTTTTTTAGGTATTCCGCCTTTATCCTCCGAGCCGGCCCCAAAGCCTTTAGGAGGTTTATCATGGGAAGAAAATTATACGTGGGCAATTTGCCCTTTTCAGCAACCGAGCAAATTTTAACTGATTCATTCGCAGAATGCGGAACAGTGTCGTCTGTAAAGATCATCACTGATCGCGATTCTGGTCGTTCAAAAGGTTTCGGTTTCATCGAAATGTCTACGGATGCAGAAGCTGCAACAGCAATCGAAAAATACAACGGAGCTGACTACGAGGGTCGTGCGATGACTGTTAATGAAGCGAAGCCGATGGCTCCTCGTGACAACAACAGCCGCGGCGGTGGTTTTGGTGGCGGTGGCGGCGGATTTTCTGGCGGCAGTCGCAACAGCCGTTACTAGATTTTAGACTTAATTTTTTAGATAAAAAAACCGCGTTCAATGACGCGGTTTTTTTTGCTTATTTCTTTAAAAAATAGATTAGGTACGCTGACCAAAAATCATTTTGTCCAACGAAAATTTGCCAGGTCCCATCGTTACAATTAAAAATGCTATTCCAAAATAGACCAATGGTAATTCATACGAACTGGCTCCCGTCATGCTGATAAAGGGATCCCCTTTTACCAGTGCATGCATCATCGTTGCGACCAACATAGTAAAAGCTAAACCCAACGAACCAAGACGTGTTAACAACCCGATAATCAAAGCAATTCCTCCACCAAATTCAGATAGGGCTGCTAAGAATTGAAAAAATCCGGGCACACCGGCTTCGGGTGGCATCCAGCCGAATGGGCTTTGAATTTTGCCCCAGCCGTGATTCATAAACGCAATGCCTACGACAATTCGCAGAATTAATAAAGCAGATGCCTGCGCACTAGAATAAGACTGAACTTGCATATAATTTTTAAATTTACTGATCATAAATATTCCTTTCAAGTTGTTCGGATTCAGTTTAGATCCGCTCTTGTCAAAAGTCATACTGACCTGGACTGTAGACTAGGATTTTACAGATTATGGCTTATTGGAACTTGCAGAAGAAGTTTGTAATTCCCAATCCATCGTGGTGTCACAATTTGCAGGATTGGTTTTTATATTCTTAAGTTTTGCATCAGGGATTGTAATTTTGATCGGCTCTTTATTAGCGCTATTTAGCGCACTGGCAATGCCGCGATCTAAAAGACTTCCTAAAAATAAATTCATAAATACATTTTTAAATTTTCCGTTAACATCTTTGATTTGTAAACAAGGACTACCAAGGCAATTATTGACGACCATTTTAAAGTCGGCACTGACGCCTGCATTGACGATACTTTTTTTAACGTCTGCATCTAAATCAACAATAATTTCGCCTTTTTCACACCTGACCGTTGGTGTTTTTTCAATCTTAATTTTTGTTCCTGTTTTGCAATTTTTTGAATCTATAACATCAAGGCAAATATCTAATTTTTTAGCCTTACTCATGGCTTGCATGTAATCTTGCAAGGTTTCTGTTCCAATAGTCGTACTTATATCAAAATCTCTATCGGATCGATCGGTATACCTAGGTAAAGTAGAAGTACACTGCGGATCATTTTTCATAATATTACCGCGGATCATATTGATGGCTCTCGAGTTTTGATCAATAACTACACTGGTGTCGATGGGTAACCAATCTTGACGTGTTTTGATTTCTGATAATTCTTTTTGTTTCAAAAGGCTGGCTAATTTGTTTAACAGTGCAGTTTTTTGAGTTGTATTATTTGCATCTAATTTCAAAAGCTGATTATTAACTTTCTCAATTTCTAGTCGCAAATTTTCTTTGTCAGCTAAGTTTTGCAGGTTCAATGACGGCACTTTTGACAACTCATTCCAATAGCTTTTCAAGTTTCGAAGTTCTTGATTGGTTTTCATTAAAATATTTGGTATTAATTCTTTTTCAAGTGCCGGTTGTAAAATGGATTTATTAATGCTGTCAAAACCATGCAGAAATTCGGCGGCTGCTAAGCCGGATTGAACAAACAAGGCCGTATGAACGTTATCGTAACCTGAATTTTCTGCAATTGCGTAAAACTTTGATAGTGTAATATGCTGCTGAATTTCTGGAAAAAGCTGCAGCATTGCCGGAGGATTCGTCAAAAATTCTCCGACTTCTTGATCATTTTTAGGATTTGGCCATTTGATGTTTTCTAGTTTGTTGATGATGTTTCTTTTTCCACCTAAATCTTTTTCAATCTTTTGGTCGATTATTTTAAACAGCTGATCGCGATCTAAATTTTCTGTTTTTTCAAGCTCGTGCACTAAATTAAGTCTGAACGATTGATATTGTCTTTCTGAAAACTTTGGATCTTTAATTTTTTGCTGAAAAGTTTCAACTTTTTCGGTTTCAAAATCTTTGACAGGTTTTGTGAAATATTTTTGATAAAGACTATTTTTAGCTTCTGCATTTTTAAAATTATTATTAACACTTAAATCAGCTTTTAAGCTGTTGGCCCCTATTTGTAGCCCTGAACTGTTTTCTTTTATAAAAACCAAATCATCCAAGCCACCTGTTTTGGGATTGATGTAGGCTGTGGTCGAAAAAATAATTGCGCTTTGGTCAGTTGTTGAAATTTCAAATTTTGATTTAGGTATAAAATTTTCTTTTTTATCCGCGTATTCAGCCTGCAGGTAACCCGAAACTTTCAAATCTTCAGCAGCTACTTTGAACTCACATTCTAAATTTTTACAGTTGATGGGTGTTAAAACCCGAAGTTTAAGTTTATCTAAACCTAAACCTGATAATTTTGCCCGGTAAGGACTCAATTCAGTTTCACTGCCAATTTCTGAACCTTTAAAATTTGGCAGCCCTAAACAATCAGTGTTTTCATTATTAACAGCTTTTTTTATTCTTTTACCAACCGTTGTGCTTTTACATGCTGACCGATCAATATCAATGTCACGAAATGTGGCTCGTTCAGCTACGCCTTTATTAAATTTATCAAAATTTTTATTAACACTTAGCTCGATAATTTTTGAAAGGCCTGCGTTGGTAATGGCAACCTCTGCCACGGGCTTGCAGTTAAAGCAGTCCTCCTTAGCCAAAGCTAATTTTGAGGACACAAGCAAAATAGCACTTGCAAAAAAAGAAAGAAATTTCATTCACTGTGCCTATCGGCGCGACAAGAAGAAATCGAAAGCTAGACGAAGATCGATTAAATCAAATTTTCCACGATACCCATCAGGTTGATCGGGGCAATGTCTCATTTTGGGAAAATATGATTCGTTTTTAAAGCTCAATATTCTTAAAACTACCTTGCTCTTCATCACATTCTAAAAGTTGTCCAGATTCCAGGTCAAAATAAATACCCATTATTGCTAGACCACGATCTAGTACCGCTGATTGAACAAACGGGAATGTGCGTAAGTTTTTTAGCGAAGTTACAATGGACTCAAGCTCTCCGTGACGACATAAGTTTTCTTCGGATTCTCCGTGAAACTTTTGTAAAACTTTTTGTTTTGCTTCCTGAGCTATGTTCACCCATTGATTGACGAAGCTGCTGTTCTGAGATTGATCATTCAGCATTAAGGCCCTGATACCACCGCATTGACGATGTCCAAGTACAATAACATTATCAACTTTTAGATTTACGACAGCAAATTCAATAGCCGCACTGACACCATGAAAGCCCCCACCCTTTTCAAAGGGTGGAACTAAGTTGGCCACGTTTCGAACAATAAACAGTTCACCGGGGGCTGCTGAAGTTATAATAGCCGGATCAACACGAGAATCGCTGCAACCAATAATCAACGTTTTGGGACTTTGTCCAGACCCTGCAGATAAACGTGGGTACAACGGATGTTCGTTGGCAAAATATTTATCACGAAATTTTCTAAAGCCAGCCATTAATCTAAGAATTTCAATCTTGCTCATGCTTTATTTGTTACCTTAAGTTTTACAAATAATAAACTTTATCCTTTTGTGTCTGATCACATAATCCAAGGTGCCAATAGACAAATGCCCAATCTTGGTTAATAACGAATAGGGAATAACTGAGCAAAAATAAAAGGAAAACTTGAATGGCAAAAGCGAACATTGCAGCAAAAAAACGTGAAAAAGTTGCCTTACTTGTCCTTGGGAATCAACTTTTTGAACCCAAATATTTTTCTAAGCATGAAATTGATGTTGTTTTTTTGCGCGAAGATTTCGAGCTATGTACTTATTTTAAATTTCATAAGCAGAAAATTGCCTTTTTTTTAGCAGCCATGCGAGCTTACGCTTCTGAACTGGGTACAACCGATTACGAAGTTCACTACGAAGAACTTAAAAAATCTGCAAAACCCTACGAAAATCATTTATTGGAGTGGATAAAAAAAGAAAGTGTCAGTAAAATTTTTCTTTTCGAAATCGAAGACAAGTTTTTCGAAAAACGTATCCTAAATTCACTCGAACAAAATAAAATCAGTTTTGAAATCATTCCTAGTCCCATGTTTTTAACCTCTCGCGAGCAATTTAAGACTTATCTTGGTAAAACGAAAAGACCTTTTATGAAAACGTTTTACGAATCTCAGCGCAAACGGCTAAAAATTATGGTTGATCCCAACGACAAGCCCTTAGGCGGACAATGGAGCTTTGACGAAGAAAATCGGAAACCACTGCCAAAAACCGTGAACCCACCGGAGCTGGACAAAATCGAGCCATCTTCATTTATTCAATCTGCTATTTCTACTGTACAAAAAAACTTTTCTGATCACCCCGGTGAAATGAAAGAATTTTGGTTACCCGTTGATCGTGCGGGAGCTAAAAAATGGTTAAAAACATTTCTGGATGAACGCTTGGCTTTTTTTGGACCCTACGAAGATGCGATGACAAATCGATCGGATGTCGTTTTCCATTCTGTGCTGACGCCATTTTTAAATACGGGCTTAATAACCCCCGATGATGTTGTGCGATCAGTAATCGCCGTCGGTAATAAGAAAAAACTTAATATAACGTCAATCGAAGGAATTATTCGTCAAGTTATAGGGTGGCGCGAATTTATTCGAGGAATTTATCAATCTTTCAGTGAAAAACAGGACACGACTAATTTTTGGAATCATCAACGCAAATTAAATAGCTGTTGGTATGACGGCACGACTGGTATCGAGCCCCTAGATCAAGTCATAAAAAAAGTAAATCGTCTTGGGTATGCTCATCACATCGAACGTTTGATGATCGTCAGTAATCTAATGCTATTACTTGAAGTTGATCCGCATGAAGTCCACCGCTGGTTTATGGAAATGTTTATTGATTCTTCAGACTGGGTTATGGGTCCTAATGTTTATGGCATGGGCCAATTCAGCGATGGTGGCCTTTTTGCAACGAAGCCCTATATCTGTGGATCGAACTATTACCGTAAAATGGGTGGCTTTAAAAAAGAACCCTGGTGTGAAGCGGTTGATGGCTTGTACTGGAGCTTCATTGAAAAACACAAATCCTTTTTCATGAAAAATCCTCGGTTGTCGATGATGGCTAGGACAGTTGAAAAAATGGACCCGCAACGAAAGACTGAAATTTTCAATGCTGCCAATAAACTTCGTGAACGTGTAACAAGGAAGTCTTAAGTTTGGATGAAATTAAAATATTCATCGGAATTGATCAGACCGGTGCAGTCAATCATAAGGGAAAGCCGAAACCCCTGAATGTTTCTGTGATTGATCTGCGTAAAAAACCGCAGTACTTCACCGGTTTGCAGATTGCGGGCTTAAACTTAGAAACCATCCAGCAGTTACTTGCAAAAAATATTTTCCCGATTGAAAAAGAAAAGATTCTTATTTGTGTTGATTCCGTTTTTGGATTACCAGAAGTTCTTAAAATAAAACCCAAAAAAGTATTTCAGACCGCAAAAAAATTTTCGTTCAAAGACAAACACTATGGTGCTGAAACGGCTTTTGAATTTTTTCGCCAGTTTTTAACAACTGAACAGATTCCAGAACGGACTGTCGAAAAATTAGTGAAAGCCAATAGTGTTTTTAATTTAAAACCTTATCAAAAAAATATTGGATGCGGAAGTTTTCGCGTGATCAAAGACTTAGCTCAGGACTCAGATTGGTTTTCACTGTGGCCATTTGATAAAATGGAAAAACAATACATTATTGCCGAGGGCTATCCATCCTATTTTTGGCGATCAAAACTTAATTGCAAAACACGTGATCTATTGTTTTTATCAAAGAAATTTAAAAAACTGCAGTTTTCAAATCTAGACCAAGCGGATAGTTTTGTTTTGGCTTACGGAGCTTCTCAATCCTTGCAAAATTTGTTAAATATTAAATTAAACAACAAGACTCGGCTTGAGGGCTGGATTTTAGGAGTGACCGATGACTCAAACTCATGATCCCAAGTTGTGCGAAAGCTGCGGTCGCTATTTCGAATTCCGTAAAAAGTGGGAAAGAGATTGGCCACAGATCAAATACTGCAGCGATGAATGTAAAAAAAATAAAAATAAATTTGATTACAAAGATTCCATTCTGACACTTTTAAAACAGCGCGGGCCAGGAAAAACCATTTGCCCAAGTGAAGTCTTACCCGCTGATTTAAAGCAAAATAAAGTAATGATGGAACATGTCCGCAGAAGTGCAAGGCTTTTAGCCTCAGAAAAACGGATCGAAATCACCCAAAATGGCAAAACCGTTAACCCCAATGATTTTAAAGGCCCAATAAGACTGCGAATAAAATAGGACTTGAGTTTTAGAAAAAGCAATATCTTGAACAAGAGTATGAGTAAAGCTAGCCTATTTAGGTGAAAATATTTACTTTACTTCATTAGGGAAAATTTATGGCTGATTGGTTTCGCAGATTTTCGCACAGAGTATCCGCAATGGTCGGATCTCCTTTTTCGTTTGTGCTTTCTGTTTTTATTATTGTTGCTTGGGCTTTACTGGGATCAACTTTTCATTATTCTGATACTTGGCAACTGGTGATTAACACGGGCACCACCATCATTACATTTTTGATGGTTTTTTTAATTCAAAACACTCAGAATCGTGATGCCCGTGCTATTCATTTAAAACTGAACGAACTTATTTTTTCAAATAAAAACGCAAGAAACTTACTCATTGATTTGGAAGAATTATCTGATAGAGATTTAGATAAAATTCACACAGAACTTGTTGAGATGAAAAATACTGCCGAAGTGCATATTCAGCGTATTCATAAAACTCGAAAAGAAAAAAAATAGTTTATTTTCTTAGGGATTTTAATGCCGATCCCCAAGCTTTGACTTCGTCTAACATTGTAGCAATTTCTTTTTCATGAATAGCAGCCGGTTTAAAGATTTTGTAGTTCTCAAAATCAGTGCGCAATGAAAATCCGACTTGCGCCCGAACATCTGCCATTTTCAATTCCGCAACAATAAGTCTTAAATGTTCAACCGCACGAACACCCATCATGCCGCCATAACTTACAAAACCACAGGCTTTGTTGTGCCATTCAGAAAATAAAAAATCGAGCGCATTCTTTAAGGCACCCGATGTCGAATGATTGTACTCTGGTGTCACAAAGATAAAACTATCAAGCGATGCAATTTTTGCAGCCCATTTTTTGGTATGCTCTTTTAAGCCTGGGGATGCAGATGGCGGAATAGACTCATCAAGTAAGGGTAAATTATAATCTAGCAAATCGACTAACTCGAACTCAGCATCAGTTCGTTTTTTTGCAATATCAAAAACCCACTTTGCAACACTTTCACCATTTCTGCCTGGTCGGGTGCTACCTATGATAATTCCGATCTTCATAAAACTGCTTCCTTTATTTCCAACCCTTGGTTATTCCATCTACAGACTGTCTAGAAGATTTAAAACGGGTGGTTTTAAATCCCCTTTTTTTTTCATGCTTCAAGTGACCTTGTTGATTGGCTCTTTTCCGCCAGCGATCATAGGTCTTGCGGTCTAATTGAGTCCGCATAAAACGCACGAACTCATTCTGGGTAAAACCAAATTGTTTTTCGATAACATCGAAAGTTGTTCGATCCTCCCAGCCCATTCGTACTAACCTGTCTTTATCATCCTGAGATAAGGCTTCAATTTTATCTTTAAATTTTGAAGAAATTCCCAATCTAGCTCCTACTTAGTGTGACCTTATAATATTCATCGAGTCGATCTAAAATCATCTTATCAATTATTCTCAACAGTTCTATCTTGTTGCTAGGCTAAGCCCTATTTTGCAAGCTCCTCAGTAATTGCCGTGATCATTTCTGGTGAGGTCGGTTTAATTTGCGAAACAAATCTTTTTACCAAATGACCATTTTTAGAAACCAAAAATTTTTCAAAATTCCATTGAATGGGTCCATTAAAGCTAGGGTTTGCTTTTTCTAATAAATATTTAAAAATAGGATTCATTGGCTCTGAGTTAACTTTTGATTTTCCAAAAATAGGAAAGCTGATTTTATATTTACCCTGCTTAAGATCGCAGAATTTCTTTATTTCCTGATTAGACCCTGGTTCTTGCCCGCCGAATTCATTGCTAGGAAATGCAAGAATTGTAAAACCTTGTTTTTCATATTTCTGATAGATCTCTTCTAAATCATTGTATTGTGGTGTAAAACCACACGCAGAAGCTGTATTCACAAACAAAATCACCTTACCTTTAAATTCTTCTAAGGAAACTTTTTTACCATCAATGTTTTCTATTTTGGCATCAAAAATTTCTGCATTTGTCATCGCGCTGACGTTATTGCCAATGAGTAAACAAAATAACGCCTGAATCAATTTATTTTTCATCGGTTTAACCATTTCTTTTCGTAATGTTGGAAAGGATCGTACTGAGAAGCTTGCTTTTCAATGTTGAACTTTCTGGCTCGGGGGTCTGTGCCTTTTCCAGAAAGGTAAAGCCAGTTGCCCCAGTTGCAGTCTGGATCATAATCAATTAATTTTTTTTCAAAATAAGCTGCTCCCCAGACCCAAGGCAGATAAAGATCATGAATTAAATAACTGGCCACATTTTGACGACCTCGATTAGACATCCATCCTGTTTGGTTTAACTCGTTCATATTCGCGTCGATGAAAGAATTCCCGGTCTTTGCATTACACCACCGATTAAAAAGTGATGAATCCCTGTTCGTTGAAATATTTTGTGTAGAATCAATCCCGGACTCTAAAAATAATTTACGACCCAGTTTTTGTGAAAGAAATTTAAAATAATCTCTCCACAGCAGTTCAAAAAAAAGCCAATACGTGGATTCGTTTTCAACGACTTTTTTCTCGTACAGCTTTAGCTCGTAGTAGATATGGCGCGGTGAAAGACAGCCCAGATTCAACCAGGGCGAAAATTTGGAAGAATCATTTTTATTCAGCATTCCATTTCGAGTTAATTTATAAGTTTGCACGGAATCGGTTTCCCAAAAATATTCCTGCACCCTTGCGAGAGCGCTGGCCTCGCCAGCTGGAAAAATTAATTTTTTATCATCAGTACCAGCTAAAGCAGCCACCATTTCTATGGGCATTGGCCAAGTTTTTGGAGGTGGTAGTGGATCATTAATAGAAAGATTTTTTTCAACGCTTTTTCTAAAATCTGTAAAAACTAACGGCATCTTTTTAATTTCAAATGGCAACTGCGCCGGATGAATCAGTGTAACTTGATCAAATATTGTATACGAAATTTTTTTTTGATTACAAATTGCAATTACTCTTTTTTCTTCCTCAGCTTCTTCGCATGCAAATTCTTTGGACCAAAAAACATGATCAATCTGATAAATTGTAATGAGTTCTTCTAAGACATCAGTCATTTTTTTTTCTAGCTTGTTCACGGACGTGCCGTGAATTTTCAACTGATCAGAAAAAACATTGATGCTTTGATCAATAAACTGTTTTCGAATCGAATCTGCACGAAGATAACTGCTGGTCGGGCACCAAACTATAAGTCCACTGACGCTGTGCTGACAAAAATTATTCAACGTAGCATTGTCATGAATTCTTAAATCTGAACGGACCCAGTAAATAGAGCGCATGATTAAGAGCTCTTTCTGTTTTTAATAACAGATTGAATGACCTGATCCAGTTGAGATAAAAACTGCGAACGATCTTTCGGCTGCATGCTGGAGGGTCCACCGGTGGCTTCACCCATATGTCGAAGATTTGCCATCAGTTCTCGGGTTGCTATTGCGCTGCCGATGCTGTCTGCTGTAAATTCTTTGCCTTTCGGACCCAGGGCGCGACCGTTTTTTTTAAGAACTCGGTCTGCTAATAAAATGTCTGCCGTAATAACAACATCAGAAGTATTGATGTGGTCTATAATCCAGTCATCAGTGGCATCAAAATTTCCTGATACAACAATCATTTCAATATTTTCTTCCAGCGGAATATTCAGGGACCTGTTAGCTACAACGAAAACCTTTAATTTGTACCTAGATGCCACTTTGTAAATTTCATTTTTGACAGGGCACCCGTCGGCATCAACGTAAATCTTCATCATGCTTTATCTTCATCAGTATTAAGCCATGAAGTTAATCTAAAGTTTTTTATTGGCTAAGATGTTTCAGTGCAGCATCGTAATTAGGTTCATGGCCCACTTCGCTGACTAACTCCGAGTACAATATTTTATTGTCAGCTGACAAAACAATAACTGCACGAGCTAACAACCCTACGAATGCAGTATCAGAAAATATTAAGCCTAAATCTCGGCCAAAACTGCTTCGAAATGCAGAAAGGGTTTCACAATTTGCAATTCCTTCAGCTCCGCAAAATCTGGCATTTGCAAATGGTAAATCAACAGAAATATTTAAAACCACGGTGTCTTTATATTGGGTTGCCACTTTGTTAAATCTTTTCACCGAAGTTGCACAAACTCCAGTGTCGATACTGGGAAAAATGCTAAGTACTTTTAATTTACCGGCATAAGTGTCACTTGATACTTCAGATAAATCATTACGTACTAATTTAGAAAATGAAAATTTTTGACCTACCGCTGGCATTTCGCCCACTGTGTTTGCTGGACTTCCGCCCAGAGTAATTTTAGCCATTATATTTCCTTTATAAAAGTTTAATTGTTTTTTGGAAAAGACATTGCAAACGTTGTGTTAGGTTCTTCACCTAAGTAATCTAATCGACCTGCATGTTTTTCCATGATGCCTTTAGCAAAACTCAGCCCCAAACCTGCGCCCTTGCCCACAGCTTTCGTAGTAAAAAAGGGTTCCATCAACTTATTTTTAATATCATTAGAAATTCTTTTTCCAGAATCTGATAATAAAATCTGAATTTCATCAGACGTTTCCCGTAACGCAATTTTGACCCATTTTTTCGTTTCATCTTCAGCGATAGCATCAAAAGAATTATTTAAAATATTCAAAATGACTTTTGAAATATTTGTGGCCTGTATTTTTAAAATTCGTGCTTTTTCAGTCAAACTTCCATCGATAATGATTTCAATTTCACTGTGCTTAAATTTCTCTGAGCAAAACGCAAGACTGTCATCGACACAGTGTCTGAAATCGACCGTCATAAATTCTTCTTTGTCTGAATCACCAGAAAAAGACAAAAGGTTTTTAATGATTTTAGAAATCTGAAAAACCGCTCGGTTTAATCTAGAGATATCATTCTGCTCGGATTCATTTAATCTTTCTTCAAGCATACCCAGGCCCAATGCCAAACTTCCCAAAGGTGTATTGATTTCATGAGCTACCCCCCCCGCCATCTGACCCAATGCAGCCATTCGTCCAGCTTGCACCAACTGGCTCTGCTGCAGCTTGATAGTTTGTGCCCATTTTCTGGTTTCAATATTATTTGTCACCTGTCGCGCTAAAGCTTCTAAAGCTTTGATCTGATCTGCTGATAATTTTTTTGGTTCTTTATCGATGACACACAAAGTTCCAAGCGCAAATCCCTGACGATCTATTAACGGTGCTCCTGCATAAAAACGAATTTTTGGACCTTCTTGAACTAAAGGATTATCTGCAAAACGCTCATCCAAACGAGCATCATCAACTTCAAAAACTTTTACATCATGAATAGCATGGCCACAGAAGGAAATATCTCGCGATGTTTCTGCTGCATCAAGACCTACATTCGCTTTAAACCACTGGCGATCGTTATCAATTAAGGTCACCAAGGCAATTGGCGTTCCACAGATCATCGAAGCCAAAGTGGCAATATCGTCATAGGCCATTTCCGGAGATGAATCCAAAATAGCGTAACTTTCTAAAGCGGCTTGTCGTTGTTTTTCATTGGCAGGAATCGCTGGTTTCTTCATGGTGATATCGTATTACGAAACGAATCGGCGATCACCTTTTTTTAGAAGATGGCACGGGGTTATTTAACAACTTAGCCTTTTTGCTAGGTAAAAATAATTTTATGTTAAAAAACGGTTATTTGATCTTCGTTAATTTTGTCATCAGCGGCGCATCCCGCTCGGTAACTAAGTTTACGACTAGCCCTTTGCGCCCGGCACGAGCTGTACGTCCCACTCGGTGCAAATAGTTATCGAGTTCTTTAGGCAAATGATAATTAATGACTCGGCCAACATGATCTATATCCAATCCTCTGGATGCTAAATCAGTTGAAACCATTATATTTATTTCGCCATTACGAAAAGATTTTAAGTTGGCTCGACGCTGCACTTTATCCATTTCGCCACGATAAACTAAACAAGCATGCCCACTTTTCTGTAAAAGTTCAAAAAGCGCATCACATTGTGTTCGCGTATTGGTAAAAATCAAGGTGCTGCCTTCAATCGGTTTGGCTAAAATACTTTCCAGCAGCGGAAATCTTTTTCCATCGGGCACAGTTCGATTGCTTGTTGTTAAAGTTGCAACCACGCGGTTGCTGCCCTTAGTGCGATACACTTCTGCGCCCGAAAACAATTTATTTATTAGTTCTTGCACCGCGGGTGATACAGTCGCAGAAAATAAAGCCAATTGTCGACTTGGTGGACAAGCTTCGGCAATGCGGTTGGCATCGGTAAGAAAACCCTGATCTAACATTTGATCGGCTTCGTCAAAAACCAAAATGCGAATATCACTAAGTTTTACCAAACCACGATCCATCAATTGCAACAGGCGACCAGGCGTTGCAACCAAAATTTCTAAAGGTCCTTTAATATTTTGTTTCGCGACTTCAAGTGTAGTCCCGCCCAAAACAGTTCTAACTCGCAATCGAGTTGCATGAGTAAAGGGTTTGAATACTTTTGAAACTTGTTCTCCGAGTTCCCTGTTGGGAACAATGACGACCGCACGCGGTTGGCCAGGCTCTTGTACTGCAAGTCCGTCGTTTTCTAAAGTTTTTAACAGATGCAGTATTGGCAAAACATAAGCTAATGTTTTGCCACTACCCGTTTCGGAAACACCAACGACAGATTTTCCTGATAACAGGACTGGCATCGTGTGTTGCTGCACATCCGTCGGTAATTTCATTTTCATCTCGGTTAATGAAACTAATAAAGATTTTAATAATGAAAATTCTGAAAAAGATTTCATAGGCGTTTATCCTTTGATACATCAGCGTCTCTTGCTTATGTTTTCGGACTAAACTACCATCAAATACTCGAGAATACACAAAAAAAATTATTGCTAAGGAAAGCTAAATGAGAATTCGACAGATGGGTTTTTCTTCAAGACTAAAAGCACACAAAAATATTTTAACCCTTGAGACCCTTAAATTTATTGCCGAGTATCTCGTTGATGAGAACGTCAAACAGGCGGCACTTCGCGCTGGAATTCCGGAAACCTATGCAGCCCGCCAAGGTCAATGGCTTAAAAAACACCCGCTGGTTGTCGCTGCGATTGAAAACGAATTAGATCGACGGGAGTTGCAAAAACTTCATAAAAACTTATCCGAAATTAACGACCGAATCGAGGCTTGTAAGATACTGTTGGGCATTGATCATGTTTAATTTGGATTTGATAAAAAAACCTTTTAATCGCAAAAGAAAAACTAAAAATCCGTGTTTGGGGTGCGGACTGCACTTAGATCGCTGTATCTGTGATGCCATCCCCAAACTTCATCTTCGAACTAAAATATGCCTCGTTATTCATCGCAAAGAATTAAAAAGAACGACGAACACGGGTCAATTAGCCATTAAAAGCTTAGTGAATAGCGAAATGCGGGTTCGAGGCGATAATAAAATTCCGTTGGACTTAAGCGATCTACTAACGCCAACGTATCGTACTTTTCTATTTTTTCCATCATTCGATGCAGTCGAATTAACGTCAGAGCTTGTTCAAAGCAGTTCGGTGCCTATTCAACTGATCGTTCCCGACGGAAACTGGCGACAAGCCAGCAAAGTTCAATCTAGACACCCAGAATTAAAAAACGTTCAAAAAATTAAAATCGGCTCGATTAATCCGGCATCGCTTCATTTGCGTACCGAGCATAAACCTGAAGGCATGGCCACGTTGGAGGCCATCGCCCAAGTCCTAGGAATTATTGAAGGTCCTGAAATAAAAAAAGTTTTGATGGATCTGTATGAAAAAAAACTAAAAAATACCTTAATTGGCCGTGGTCAAAAATAACAATTATTAATTCACTAAAAACTTTGTAATTTCTGTAGCAACCGAATTTGGTCCGAACGAAATATCCAAACGATTTTCTTGGATCAAAATAGTCCAGCGATTGTTTTTCTCAAGATCTTTTTCAAGCACTGCCAAAATTTTTGGATCTAAGAAAAAAATTTGAATTTTATCCGCACGGTGAACTTCGTTTTTTTTGATATCATCAATTAAAACCTGAGTACTTTTATAAGTATAAATTTTTACCACATCAGCGACTTTGCATGCCTTATGAAGTTTTTTTGCCGAGGGATTTCCAATTTCTATCCAAAGTTGTACCCCATCCTGAGAATTTTTTATTTTTAATGTTGGAGCTTCGGGGTCGTTTAAGCCTTCTGCGCTGAATTCCAACTTTTCATCGTAACTTAAAATGTACGCTAAAACCCTTGATAACAGATAAGTGGCAGTCTCAGAAGGATGCTGCGCAATTCGAAAATCTAAGGATTCATAGTGATTTCGATCGATATCCGAAAGTTCTATTTGAAAACGGTAGAGCACTTGCACCCGCCTTATCGATTTCATTTGCGCATTAAAAATGTTCGAGGTCAATTTAAGTCAAACTTCCTAAGCTGCCTCTGGGTGGCGTCCCAATGCCCAACAAACTGGCTGAATTGTAGAATTTATAAGGTGAAAAATAGCCAAAACAACCAGTCTTTCTTGGACTTTCTAAACAAATTTGCTTAGTTTCTACGGATGATAAAAATTCTGAATAACAAGTCTCTTACTTCACTGACAGCCGAAAATTCCGTAAAGAAAGTTTTGCAGTCTAAACCAGGCGGTTTACTGGCTATGGAGTCTCAGATGAATGAATTTTCAGAGATACCTGAAAGTTTAAAAGACTTCAAAATTCGTCATGAACGCTTTTTTGTCGTTGGTATCGGAGGCAGTAGTTTAGGGATTCAAGTTTTAACAGACACTTTTCAAATTAAAAATTTTGATTTTATCGATAACGTGGATGCGACCCATTTTGAAAAACTTTTATCCACCGTTTCAGATTTAGAAAAAGTAGGATGGTTATTTATTTCTAAAAGTGGTGCGACTGTCGAGACTTTAGCAGGCTTAGATTTTATTATTCAATTCCTTCAAGAAAAATCAGTCAGTTTACAAAAGCATTGCCTAGCGATTACTGAAAAAAAAGACAGTGATTTATACAACTGGGTTGTGGCAGAGAAAATTTTATATTTTGAATTGCCAAAAAGTATTGGTGGCCGATTTTCAGTCCTATCCGCGGTGGGCCTGGTGCCCGCCATTTTAATGGGTTTAGATACTAAAAAAATTCAAGCAGGTGCCTTGTCTGCTTATCAAGACCAACAGTCCTTAATCACTCTAACTGAAGCTTCCCTAGAAAGCTTCAAACGCCAAGAATGGATCACTGTTCTTTGGAGTTACAGTTCAAGACTCAAATCATTCGGTTTGTGGTGGCAGCAACTTTGGGCTGAATCCTTGGCAAAAAAAATAGATCACGATCAAAAAACAGCTGCGCGAGTTAGCACTCCGTTGCCGCTGATCGGCGCAACAGATCAACACAGCACCCTTCAACAGATCATGGAAGGGGCGCGTGATAAAATGGTATTTTTCTTGCGTGCTCAGGATGCCGAAAAAGGTTCCGTTGTTTTAAAAAAATCTCATTTCAAAGAAACTGAAATACTGCGCGGACAATCCCTAGGAACACTTCTAAAAGCTGAAGCTGAAGCCATTCAGCTGGCGCTGACCGAAGTTGGCGTTTCGAATTTGTCTATCCAAGTATCAAATCTTGATGAAAAAACTTTGGGTCAGCTAATTATGTTTTTTCAGTTACTTGTCATGTCTTTGGGTGAAGCCCTTAATATAAATACTTTCAATCAGCCTGGCGTTGAGCTTGGTAAAATTATGGCCAAAAATATTTTAAAACAAAATGCAAATGTTAACATAACGGCAGAGGGGGCTTTATGATAAGGTTTTTAATTTTTTTAGTTTTTTTTAAAGTGAGTTTTGCACAAGCAAATCAACAGGCTTTTGAAGATCAATTTAACAGATCTATTGACTACATGATTTCAAATATGATTCGGCCAGATATTGAAGCTGGCGCCATCATAGCTGCTCCGTCAAAGGCTAGCCCTGATTATTTTTATCACTGGGTTCGCGATGCTGCACTGACGACCGAAGCCGCGCTTGAGTTGTACAAAAACGGTTATTTAACTTCGTCACAAAATCAACTTTTACGACAATTTTTTCTGGATCATATAAAGTTTAATCGAAAAATTCAGAAAACATCTTTACTGGCTGACGGTTTGGGCGAACCTAAATTTTCAGTCACTGGCGAGGTTTATTCATTTCCGTGGGGCCGACCCCAAAACGATGGCCCAGCACTTAGAGCTTTGTCCTTAGTTCATATTTTAGATGTAGCCACCAAAGAAAACTGGCCTGAAACAGCCCAAATAAAAAAAGAGATTTATCAAACAGAATTGCCGTCAACTTCACTGGTAAAAGCTGACCTTGAGTATGTTTCACACCGGTGGCAAGAAGCCAATTTTGATTTATGGGAAGAAGTTTACGGCCTTCACTTTTACACTTTGATGGCTCAAAGAAAATCTTTGGCCACTGGAATCGCTACCGCTAATTACTTTTTAGATTTCGGCGCGGCTAAATTTTATCGACAAGAATTACAAAAAATAAATCTTGATCTTGAAAAATTTTGGGATCCTGTACAAAAATTTATTTTAGCAACTCGGTTCACTTCCAACAGAACTAAATCGCATTTAGATTCTGCAGTTTTATTGGCAGTTTTACATTTTAATATTCCCAACGATACCTTTTCAATAACAGATGACCGAGTCATCGCTACATTTCAGACGTTAAAAGAACGCTTCGAATCTATTTATTATATTAACAAAAATGAAAACCAAGGAGTCGCTTTTGGCCGTTACCCTGAAGATACTTATAACGGCTACGAAACCACAGGCGCTGGAAATCCATGGGTTTTAACAACTGCTGCTGCCGCAGAATTTTTATACCGAACGGCACTTGAAATTTCAAAAATGCCTGTTGTGAAAATAAATTCTGTGAATCAAAAATTCTTTTTTTCTGTCAGAGGATCAAACAGAATCAAACGCGGACAAAAATTTTCAAAACAAGATCCAGAATTTAGAGTTCTTTTGCAGAATCTAATCGCAGAAGGCGATCGTTATTTAGACCGAATTACCTATCACCGAAACGGGGATGGGTCGCTTTCAGAACAAATCAATCGAGAGTCCGGCTATATGCAAGGCGCACCGAATCTGACTTGGAGTCACGCTAGTTTCTTAACCGCAAAAATGGCACGTGATCGTGCTGTAGCTGCCTTGCAAAAATAATAAGAAGAAGGAAAACAATCATGGGATTTTTTCATCGAGCCTTTGCTCAATTACAAAAAGTGGGTCAGTCGTTAATGATCCCCGTTTCTGTTTTGCCTGCTGCAGGCCTATTAGTTGCCTTTGGTCGAATCGCAAAAGATCAAGTTGGTAAAACCGGTGCAGGCCATGCCGTCGCAGAAATTATGTTCTCGGGTGGAATAGCTATTTTTGAACAGCTACCACTTGTTTTTGCTATTGGTGTTGCTATCGGCTTTACGCAAGGTGCAGGTGTTGCAGGACTTTCCGCGGCTGTTGGTTATTTTACTTTTATTAATGTTTTAAAAGTAATCTCTTCGCTAAGCCCCGAGATGGCGGCTATCAACACCGGAGTTTTCGGCGGTATTGTGATCGGAGCTTTCACAGCTTATTTATACAACCGATATTATAAAATTCAGTTACCGCAAATTTTTGGTTTCTTTTCTGGAAAAAGATTTATTCCTATTTTAACAGCTTTTTCTGCTATTTTTATTGGTGGTTTTTTGGGAATTATTTGGCCACCTGTTCAAGAAGGAATTCGAACTTTTGGAATCTCAGTCATGAGCTCTGATTTTGGCCCGGCCTTGTATGCTGCAGGGAAACGATTATTGATACCTTTGGGACTTCATCACGTATTTTATGCTCCGTTTCTTTTTGATTTTGGCGAATTCGTGAATGCAGCTGGACAAGTTGTTCGCGGTGAATCAGCCCGCTATTTTGCCGGAGATTCTTCTGCTGGTAAATTTATGGCCTCTGAGTTTCCGCTGATGTTGTTTGGCTTACCCGCTGCGTGTTTAGCTATGTACTACCGTGCAAAACCAGAAAAGCGAAAAGCCGTGGGTGGTATGATGCTAACGGCCGCATTAACATCGATCATTACCGGAATCACAGAGCCAATTGAATTTGCCTTTATTTTCGTAGCCCCTTGGCTTTATGTTTTGCATGTGTGTTTAGCTTTTCTGTCCGGCACGCTGACTTCATTTTTTGATGTTCATCTGGGTTATACTTTTTCTGCGTCACTAATTGATTGGGCGTTAGGATTTTTTAACCAAAAAAATAGTTTGTTACTGGCTTTTGTTATTGGGCCCATCATCGGAGCCTTATATTTTGTTAGCTTTTACTTTTTAATCGGCCGACTGAATCTAAAAACACCGGGCCGCGAAGAGGCAACTGACGACAACGAAAATACTTCTGCAACTGGAACATCATCAAAAACCTTAACCGAAAAAGCCGCACAGATTCTAAAAGCAATCGGTGGTGGTAGTAATTTAATTGATCTTGAAGCTTGCATCACGCGGTTAAGAATTAGTTTAAAAAATACAGACATCGTAGACAAAGCACGCTTAAAAGAATTAGGCGCTGCAGGGATAATGCACACAGGCCCAAACATGCAGATTATTTTTGGTGTGGAATCAGACCAAATCAAAGAAGAAATGCGTATCTTGATGGGAAGTTTATCCCTTACGTCACCCCTTGAGGGAAAAATTTTAAGTTTGAGTGAAGTTCCAGACGAAACTTTTGCAACAAAAGTTCTAGGAGATGGATTTGCTATTAATCCAACTGGTCACATCGTCACTTCACCTGTCGATGCTGAAGTGATGCACCTGTTTCCGACGGGCCACGCGATTGCTTTAAAGACCACTCAAAATCTTGAAATATTAATACACGTTGGAATCGACACCGTAAAAATGAAGGGTGACGGATTTAAAACTTTTGTAAAAACTGGAGACCATGTCAAAGTCGGACAAAAGTTAATTGAATTCGATTTGAATCTTGTTCGTCAGAATGCAAAATCGACCATTACCCCGGTTATTATAACGAATATGGATTTGGTTAGTTCGATGAAAATAAATACTTCAAAAATTGGCCCCGCATTAGAAATTAAACTTAAAAATTAGGATGACTATGAAACTAACTAAAAAAATATTAAATGATGAAGGTCTGCATGCAAGACCTGCCGGTGTTTTAGCTAAGGTGGCCACTGGGTTTCAGTCAAAAATTGAACTGATTTATAACGGACGCAGTATCAATGCAAAATCATCAATGAGCTTAATGACTTTAGGTTTAACCAAAGACAGTGAATTTGATATTTCTGCCGAAGGATCTGATGCAGCAGTTGCTTTAGATAAAATTTCACAACTTATTGATCATAAATTTCAGGTTTAATATGAAAGTTTTTTTAGGCCAGACAGCTTCAGCAGGGTTTGCATTCGGACCTGCACTTATTCTAAAAAGTAGAAAATTTTCAAACACAGCAAAAAAAAGTGAAGGACCCGAAAAAGAACATTTTCTTTTTATTCAGGCCTTAAAAAAAGCATCTTCAGACTTAACAAGAATGAAGGAAGTCTCAGCTTTAAAAAATAAAAATCAAACTGTTGAAATTTTGGATGCTCATTTGATGTTACTTGATGATCCAGAAGCTATT
This sequence comes from Bdellovibrionales bacterium, assembly GCA_043740435.1. GTDB lineage: Bacteria > Bdellovibrionota > Bdellovibrionia > Bdellovibrionales > Bdellovibrionaceae > Pseudobdellovibrio. Next base: position 84,627 of record JAYUCH010000024.1, read on the forward strand.
GATCAGACACAGGCGAAAATTCAAGATGGCTTAAGTGCAGAAGTGGCTTATTTTTCTGTTATCGAAGAATTTAGAAAAATGTTTTTGCAAGTTGAAGATGACTTAATACGTCAACGAGCTGTCGATCTGCAGGATATCTGCGAACGGGTTATTTTTTATTTACAAAAGCCGTCAGAAAATTTTCCGGATTTAAGCTTACAAAGTCCCACCGTATTGATCGCCGATGATTTGACACCTTCACAAATATTTGGATTAGATAAAGCTAACCTTTTAGGATTTGTAACGGTCCAGGGCAGTGGCACTTCGCATACAGCCATTTTAGCCAGGTCTTTAGAAATTCCAGCCATCGTCGGAGCCGATGCAAATATTCTAAACCTAAAAAGTGGTGAACATGTTGGATTAAATTCTGAAGCTGGACAACTGATCGTGCAGGTAAGTGAACTGGAAAAATCTGATTTTTTACAAAAACAAAATATTTTTGAAAAAAAGATTGCAGGTTTTGCTGCGTACAAGGGAAAGCCTTCAAAAACTCAGGATAACACCATTTTGACTTTAGCAGCGAACATATCTGGTCCACAAGATTTAGAATCATTTGCTAAAAATGATGGTGAAGCTGTTGGTCTGTATCGTACGGAATTTCTTTTTCTAGACCGAGAATCAGCCCCTTCAGAAGAAGAGCAGTACAAAATCTATAAAGAGGTTTTTGTAGGCCTTAAAAATAAGCCTTTACTGATTCGTACTTTGGATATTGGTGGCGACAAAATTGCGAATTACCTTCATATGAAACATGAAGAAAATCCATTTTTAGGAATACGTGCATTAAGACTTTGCTTTGAACGTCCTGAAATTTTCATGACTCAGCTAAGAGCCTTGCTACGCGCCAGTGCCAACGTTAAAAACTGGGGATTGATGTTCCCAATGATCAGCCAGCTTGAAGAACTTAACCAAGCCAAAAAATTTGTTGATGAAGCAAAAATGCAACTTGAAAAAGAAGGCATTGCCTATTCTAAAAATTTTCAAATTGGTATTATGATTGAAATTCCGTCCGCAGCTTGGATGATTAATGTACTGGCCCAGCACGTTGATTTCATCAGTATCGGAACTAATGATTTATTACAGTATACTTGCGCGGCGGACAGATTAAATCCAGATCTAAAATCCGTTTACAATCCCTATAATATTGGCTTTTTAAAACAGATTCACTACGTTTTGAAAACCTGCAGTGAACAAAAGGTCCACACAGGTATTTGTGGTTCATTATCACATCATCCAGACTTGATGCCATTTTTTATTGGGTGCGGAGTTAACGAATTAAGTATGAGTTCACAACATATTTTGCAAACCCGTGCAGGCATTGAAAAACTTAGTTTTAAAAAATGTCAGATTTTAGTTGATCAAGTTTTAGCTTCATCTACCAACACAGAAGTTAAAGAAATATTTAAAAAATTCGCTTCAGCCAATATTTAAAGTTTTTAAATCAGAAATTAGGAAGTGTGCACCCGCCTTTAACAAGCGGTCTGCATGTCCTGGTAGAATATGACCCCCACCTAAAAAACCGCAAACTTGCAGCCCCGCTGCACGCCCGGCTTGAACACCGTAGACACTGTCTTCAATAACTAAACAATCCTTTGCCTGCCAGCCCAAGCTATTTAAAGCATATAGAAACAGATCAGGCTCGGGTTTACACTTGGTTACTAATTTTCCATGAAAGATGGATGGATGAAAATATTTTTTCAGATCAGTAATTGTTAACTTCAGATCCAGCCATTCAGATTCACTGCTAGAGGCTACACATTTTGGTAATTTCAAAGATTCAAGAAATTCCAAAGTGCCTGCAATCACTTTTAATTCATTTTTATAAACGGTATGCATCCTGGCATCTACCAACTCAGAGTAGTTTGAAGGAAGCCGCTTAAGCTCGTTTTGCATATCCGGATGGTTCATACCCATACCCACGAATTTTTGTAGTTGGTCTTCTAAAGATATAGGGAAACCCAATTTCGTTTTGATTTCAGCCTCAACACGATTAGCTAATATTTCACTATCAATAAGCACGCCGTCACAGTCGAAAATAATACATTTTGGTACTTTCAAAAAACTCCATCTGACTCTAATTTTTTAATCTTAGCACACTTTAAAAAATAAGACATACGTCCAGTCTATTCCAAAATATATTTCTGCTCAAAGTTGAAATTTTCAGCCAAAGTATTAAACATGCATGAAAAAATCCAGCAGCTGCTAAAAAAAACTTCCACTATATTTTTAGACAAAGAAGATGCCATTAAACTTTCAACTGTGTGTTTACTTGCTGGTGGTCACCTTTTAATTGAAGACGTTCCGGGGGTTGGCAAAACCACATTAGTTCAAACTTTAGGAAAACTTCTGGGACTTAAAACAAATCGTGTGCAGTTTACAATTGATTTGATGCCTGCAGATATTTTGGGAGGTCATATTTATAATCCCAAGGACCAGCAATTTCATTTTTATCCGGGTCCGTTGTTTGCGGAGTTAATTTTAGCTGATGAATTAAACCGAGCAAGTCCCCGAACACAAAGTGCTTTGCTTCAAGCCATGGAAGAAAGTCAAATTTCTTTGGATGGTAAAACTTGGGACATGGCTAAACCTTTTTTTGTAATAGCGACACAAAATCCGCACCAGAATTTAGGAACTTTTCCGCTGCCAGAAAGCCAACTGGATCGCTTCATGTTCAGTCTTGAATTAAGTTATGCTTCAAAAAGCACAGAAATTCAAATTTTTCAGGGGCAGAATCCACGTGAAAAAATTATAGATTTAACCCCGATTCTGTCCGCAAGTGATCTAATCAGTATTCAACTTGAAGTTGGCCTGGTTCATGTATCAGAGACTGTCGCTAAATACGTAGGTTTAATTTTAGAAAATTCACGACAAAAAGATTTTCCTGGATTAGCGGCTTCAACTCGAGCAGGCATTGCTTTGATCAAATCGGCAAAGGCATGGGCGTATTTAGAAAAAAGGGATTACCTCAAACCCGAAGATATTAAATCTGTATTTCACCCCGTACTCGGGCATCGGTTAGGAGGTACGCATGGTCTACGACAAGGTCGCGAGTGGGCTAGTGTCCTTGAAAAGCAAACTGCCGTACCTCGCTGATCAATTAAAATTAAAGGCCAACAGAACATATATTATTCCGACTGGCTTTGGTCTTACTTTCGCTGCGGTATCATTGATTCAGCTTTTTATGGCGATTGGATTTAATAATAATTTACTTTATTTCTTTGTGTTTTTTTTAATTTCGATGGCTTTATCAGGAATGTGGCTAACGAACAGAAATATAGAACTTTTTGAAGTGATTGATCTTTCAGCGAATATGGTTTTTGCTAAACAAGAAAATCAACTTCAAATACAGTATCAAAATTTGAATTTAAAATCCTTTATCTGGGACATTGAAATATTAATCGAAAACAATAAATCTAAAAATCTTCATCAAATTGAAGAACTGATCAGCGGAAAAATACCACGAAGATCTTACATAACTTGGAGTCCTGCCAAACGAGGACTTCAACAAAGCCCAAGACTTTTAATACAAAGCCGATTCCCTTTCCGCATGTTACGAGCTTGGAAATATTTTCAGCAAGAATCAGAATTTATTATTTATCCTGAAAGAAAGGGATTGAATCAAATTCCATCACCCAAAATTCTGCCGAATACAGATGCTAAAAATAACATTCAAGATAATAAAGGATTATTTTTAGATCATCGTGAATTTCAAAAAACAGATTCACCTAAAAAAATTGATTGGAAAGTAAGCTTAAAGCATCAAAAACACTTTGTTAAAAATTTTGAGACAGGTGAAGAAAAAAAAATACTTATTGATTGGAATATGACAAACCAGATTTTGGACTTTGAAGATAAAATTAGTCAGCTGGCTTTGTGGATTGATATTAGCCATAAAAAGAGTGAGCACTACAGTTTAAAAATTAATCAGGACCAGACAAATTATGAATGCAACGATTCTCACTACAAAAAATGCATGGAAAAACTGGCGCTTTTACAGTTGGCAGATACTTTATGAAAAAAATGTTTTTTTCAAATGCCGTTCTGGCTGTATCACTATTAACAACTTTGCTAATTGCCGCGACTGAAGTCCCTTTCTGGATCAGCTTATTTTCAGTTTTTACAATATTTTGGAGATTCGCTTTTGAAAAATACAACGTCCCCAAAATATCCAAAACACTGGCGTCAATTGTTGCTGCTTTAATTTTTCTTATCGTTTATTTGCAGTATAAAAGTATTTTTGGCCAAGAGGAATCAACGGCAATTTTGATAGCATTGGCTTCTGTTTCTATTTTAAATTATGAAACAGAACGAGATACTTACTTTCTTATTCTGCTAGGTTTTTTATTGGTCGCTTTGAAATCGATATTTAGTTTAGATTTCATTTGGATAGTCCCTGCAATAATTGCTTTTTTTGGTCTGTGGTACAGCTTAATTTCGAACATGAAAATAAATAAAATAAAATTTCTTTTCAATTTAACATTGAGGGCGATCCCCTTATTTGCAATTTTATTCATCGTATTTCCGCGATTTGTCATCTTTCAAACAAAGAAAGTTCAGAACCAAACAACAAAGTCAGGCTTTAGTGAAGACTTAAACCCAGGGCAAATATCTGAGCTGGCTTTGCAAAATCAAACCGTATTTACAGCTCAGTTCGAAAATACAATAATTGAAAGTGAACAGCTTTACTGGCGCGGTGCTGTTTTAAATGAATCGGATGGCTTAATCTGGAAAAAAGGTCCGGCTGTTAAAACTTTTAAAAAAGCCAGCCCTACAAAAGAACCTAATCTGAATTACAAAATTATTTTAGATTCTTTCAGTTTAAAAAATATATTTTTATTAGATGTGCCGCAAAAAATTATTAGTTCTAATGTGCCTTTTGAACAATTTGAAAATCAAATTTTTTATCTGACTGAAAGCACCTTACAACAGGTTCAAATTGAAGCGCAATCAAACCTAAGTAAGTCTCTTTTAGACGCTGATGATTCCTTAAATAAGGCCAAGTATTTAAATTATCCAGAACTACCAAGAAAAACCAAAGCTTTAGTTGATAAAATAAAACTTAATAACACGACTTTAAGCAGCAGGTTAGATGCATTAAAAGACTTTTTTGCCAGAACAGATTTCGTGTACACAATAAAGCCAGACCTTTATAATAATAACTTGGATGATTTCTTGTTTCGCAGAAAGAAAGGATTTTGTGAACATTTTGCAGCCGCCTTTGCCACCGTAGCAAGGGCTTTAGATATTCCAACTCGGGTGGTGATAGGTTATCAAGGGGGATTATATAATTCCATTGGTGATTTTTGGAAAATATCACAAAAAGATGCACACGCCTGGGTCGAAGTAGCACTCAACGGCTATTGGGTCCGTGTTGATCCAACCGCAATTATATCTCCGCTTCGCATTTCAATGGGGGCTGACAACTTTTTTTCTTTAAGCGAAGAAGAACAAGTTTTTAACTCAAAAAATTTAAGTTTCAAAAATGAAAATTCGTTTTTACAAATTATGAACCATTTCAGTTCGTTTTTTGATAATTTAAATTACCAGTGGACTCTGTTTTTACTAGACTATGACCTGCAAACACAACTTAGTTTTTTGAAAAGTTTTAGAGGAGGTAAAAATCTGTCTTTCACTTTTATTTTAGCAATTCTAATTTTTATTTTTTTCAACAGACACCGAAAAAAAGTAACAACAGTAAAACAACACAAACTTTATCCATTAATTTCAAAAATTGAAACCTGGGGTTCAGAAAATGGTGTTGCTATAAAATTTTCGGAAAGCCCAGTACACTCATTGAATCTGATTTCAGAAAAACACAGTGAACTTAAAAACCTATTATCCGAAGTTTCTGCTGAATACGAGCGACTGGTCTATAAAGAAGAATTGAAAAACTTTGATTATAAGATTTTTGAAAAAGAATGGAAACAGTCCATTAGAAATCTAAAGCGAAATAATTAACTCCGTTGCTGAATTTGCCTAAGCTGTGCTTTTTGGTAAGCGCCGAATTCACCGTTAAATAAACAGCGAATTAACGGGTCCTCTGTGATATCTACACTTTCAATTTCTTTTTCGATTTCTGAAGGAAATTTGGTATCATTTATACGGATATACAGCGATGTTAAGGCTTCGCCTGAATCTAAAGCTGAATGTAATTTATAAATTGGTATTTCAGTTAACCAACTTATCTGTTCAGTCAGATTAAAACTGGGCGCAATGCCGTACTGATCAATTTGGTAATAAAAAATTTGTTCCGCACCATGATGGTCATAAACAGCTAATTTCCATAATCTTGGCTTTTCGAAATATGTTTCTTCTAAGATTGAAAGACTGTTGTACTTGGTTAACAGACCCGCTTGGCAATAGCTTAAAACTTTTTCATTTTGCTTTGCAGTTAAGGGTTCAAAATTTTTCGATAATTCGGCTGTGGTCGGTGGAGCAACCAGCGGCTGGTAGCTGTAATCCACATTTGGATCACCTAAGGCTTCGATCCAATCAAGCCTGGATGATTGCCTGACCGAATTTTTATCTAAATAAATGCTTACGGACGGATTCATTCTGATTACTTCCGTATTTGGCAAAGCCAAACTGATTTCTTTTTTAAACTGCTGGTAGGTTACCGGAAATAGTGCCTGATTGTACCAAGACCAACTTTCCTGAACAAACTGACAAGAACTGGGCACTACATATTTGGGATTCAACGCTTTAAGTTGATGGATCCATTCACTCGGTAAATTTTCTGGGGCAACATTCCCACGGTTGGGTGCAATCACTTCAATTTCACGCAAAGTTTGAAAGGGCCATAAAACCATATCCCAAGGTCCATTTTGTACCAGCTGACCCAGGGTTTGTTCGTCTATCCAGGAATCAACTACATTTAAAATATTTAGCCCAGCTGCTTTTATCTGAAACAGCGAGTCCACTTCAACATCAAGTGCCCGCCGTGGAATTATTTCGAGTGAACCGATTTGAACCGATTCATTTATTTTCAGTGCATGAATATTTTTGAAACCCAGTTCACGGATTAGCAAAAACATCTCGTCGAAAAGACAATAAAGATAAATAGGTGTATCTTTGCTGATTAGATTTAAAGACTCCAAAGAGCAATGGTCGTCATGAAAATGAGAAATAAAAATTGCCGTGAACTGAAGATTTTTTATCTTTTCATAATCAAATCGAACACTCGGAAACGCATAACAATTTTTACTAAACGGATTTTCAAATATGGGATCAAAAACAATTTGCGTATCACCCTGTTCAAATACATAACCGGCATGAAGAATTCTTGATATTTTTAAATCCATAATCTTATTTGCATCAAAACCCATAACCCGAGACCCCAAACTCCGTTAACTAAAAGGCCAAAGGGTACATTTTCAATTTTAAATTCAACGCCTTTAAGTGGTAGGACAACTAAAAATGCAATTAATGTTGGACCAACAGCACCTAAAATAATAGCACGCATAATCTGTGATTTTCGTGGATTTCCTGCAATCAGTTTCCATATTAATAGTCCCCAAAGTCCACCAAAGAAAGCGCTGGAAATAACGCTGGGTATTCCGAAAGGTTGTGTCGCAGTCATGTTGTAAGCCAACCGAGGAGCTAAATTCATTGCGTGCATTAAAGCTAAAAGACCCTGATGAAAGATAAGCGTTGAAAAAAAACCGGCACCAAATGACTTTAAATTAATCATGAAACCTCCTGATAGTAATTGTACTAAATTATACTGAGAAAATGGGAAAATAACTAGATGCAAAATGGCTGCAAAACAATAATATATGCATATGTATAAGCTTCGGGACTATCAACAAAATGCTGTTAACAACACAATTAAATTTTTTCAAAAAAAACGTGAGCCTGCTGTCATTGTTCTGCCGACCGGAGCAGGTAAAAGTTTAGTCATTGCTGAGCTGGCGCGCATTGCACATGGGCGGGTTTTAGTTTTGGCACACGTTAAAGAACTAGTTGAACAAAATTATGAAAAATATAAAAGCTATGATCTTTCTGCAGGAATTTTTTCAGCCAGCTTAGGAAAAAAAGATTGGGATCAAAAAGCTATCTTTGGCAGCGTGCAATCCGTTGCTAGAGCCCCCGATGACTTTTTTAATGATTTCTCTTTGTTAGTTATTGATGAATGCCACCGTGTAGCCGAAGAGGGTGCCACGCAATATCAAGACATCATTAAAAAAATGTTAGAACGGAACCCAGAGCTTTGTATTTTGGGCTTAACGGCAACACCTTATCGTCTAGGCTTGGGATGGATTTATGAATATTCCCATTCTGGTGAAATGAAAACTGAACAAAAAAGGTTTTTCAAACAATGTGTTTTTGAATTACCACTTTCGTATATGATCAAGAACAAATATTTAACTGTGCCAGTCAAAGTCGATATTCCGGTCACGTGCTATGATTTTTCAGAACTTACCGATAAAGACCGTGCTTTTACGACCGCTGAAGTTGAAGAGATATTAAAAAGTCAGAAACGGCTTACGCCTTTTATTATTAAAAATATTATCGACATTACAGAAAAATTCAAACGACAAGGGGTCATGATCTTCAGCAGTTCTGTAAAGCATGCTGAAGAGATTATGTCACATTTGCCTGGCACGGATTCAAGATTAATACTTGGTGACACGGAAATGAGTGACCGCAATAAAATCATTCAAGATTTTAAAAATAAAAAGTTTAAATATTTAGTCAATGTTTCAGTTTTAACCACTGGCTTTGATGCACCCCACGTCGATGTGATTGCAATTTTGCGCCCTACGGAATCAAATAGCCTGTACCAACAAATCGTGGGTCGTGGTCTTCGCCTTTCAGACGACAAAAAAGATTGTTACGTTCTCGATTACACCGGCATGGGACACGATATTTATGCGCCTGAAATCAATGACAAGCGGCCTAAAAAAGACACAGTGCAAGTGCAAGTACCGTGTCCACTTTGCGAATTCGTAAATAACTTTTGGGGTTATGCTGATGACGACGGCGTGGTTTACGAACATTTTGGTAGAAAATGTAAAGGGGCCATACAAGACGCTGAAACACTTGAAATAAAGCCATGTGGTTTTCGGTTCCGCCTAAAACTTTGCCACAGCTGTGGTTGTGAAAATGACATTACAGCCAAAGCTTGTGCAAAATGCGAAGCCACTTTGATTGATGCCGATGCTAAATTAAAACAAGCAAAGCTTTCAAAAAACTTTCACGTGTTAACGCCCGATAAAATCACTTTCGAAGAGCGAAAGGATAAAAATTCAAATTCATATTTAGAAATTAGATACTATGACTTCGATGCACAGTACATAAGCGAAGCCCATTTTTTTAGTAATCCGTCATCAATTAAAAAATTCAATATCAATTTTTTAAGATCTCATTTAAGACGCCCAGAATTAGCCATTGAATTGCAAACGCCCCAAGATGTAATCAGATTCAAAAGTCTTTACCGCTTACCGTCTTTTGTGATCGCAAGAAAACAAGATCAGTTCTGGAGAATCACCGAGAAGATTTTTGCTGAAGAGTTGTAGATTCATTTGATTTTTTAGTCAAAAATTCTGACAGAAATAAAGCCAGTATCGTATAACTTAGGAACAAATAGAAACCTGGCTGCAATGAAGTGCCATTTGTAGTTAACAGAACAATTTCTTCGTCAGCTGAATGAAGCTTCCCGAACTGGCTCGAAATCACACCATTGAATCCAATATATGCCATAAAAATTGCGATGATCATCACATCTGTCATTGACCACTTGCCCGATTTTAGAACGAAAAAACGAACAATTTTATTTTCACGCGCGTTCCAATGATTGTAATAATAAACAACAGACGAAATTAATTTAGTTATTGGAAAAACAACACTAAAAAGAACCATTAGCATTCCAACAATTTTCATTTGAATTTCCGGATGTGTAATCATGATCCAAAAAACATCCAAAACACTTTTTGTTTGAAAATACAAAATCTGATTTAAAAACTTAATCGGATGATCAAAAAGCATAAAGCTCATTTCAGATATTTTGGCTTCCATGTCAATCATAGGCACGGTGACCCCATTGACCAATAGCACAAACAGCACAAGCACTAAAATTATATACTGCGAGCTTGGCAAGGTTTTACTAAACCCTGCCAAGGTAAACAAAGCCGCTGACAATAGGATTAAAATCCAAGTCAGCAAAAAGATTTGATTATTTGCGTTTGAAATATCTTGATTCAGTTTAATTTTTGCACTTTCTGCATCTGGCGAATTGGTTCTTTGCACAATGCTATCAATTTTTGAAGTGTCTTGTTTTTCAAAAGTGCTATCAAAATAATCGTCGACTTTACCTTGTAGCAGGCCTTTCAAATTTCTTTTAGCTTTTGGTTTTTGCATCAACTTCATGATTTCGTCGGCATACTGGGGTATACCTGCTTTGATATCCTTAATGTCGACAAAAGTATTAATGAACGCTTGTTTGAATTTGCCTTTGACAGTTTTTTTATTTTTCTCTTTCATTTTTTTATCAACGCCGTCAATTAGATTATTCAGCTGCGTTTCCAGCATAGGTTTGATTTTTGCTTCATTGCCTTTCAAATCCAGACCAGAAATTTCAGAATTTACAATCTCGGAAAGTTGAATTTTCCATTGATTGATACTAAATAGACCATTTTTGATGTTGTTAATATCCGAGTAATCTTGTTTACGAAGTTGATTGTCTTTAGATAAAGAAATAATTTTCTGACCTAATACAGCAGTAATTAAAAATATGACCACGTATAAGATGGTTTTGGTATTTTTCATAATCTAAATATATCTAGACCTGCACTTTTACGCAACTTAATGGTTTATTTGTTTAGAAAATCGTCTACCTCGAAGTAACAGAGCCAGAAAAAATAAGCTGGTTAACGTACAAACGATAGACGCACCAGACGGCAAATCTAATTTATAACTTAAAATAAAAGCCAGTAAAAGTCCGATAGTTCCCATGCCCCATGCAAGAAATAAGCGAGACATTAAATTTTTAAAATATCTTGTTGCTAATGCTGCTGGAGCGACAAGTATCGAAAAAACAACTAGTACTCCAGCGTGCCGGGTAGAGAAAGTGATAACAATTCCAAAAAGAAAATAGAAAAGAAAATCCCACCAAAACATTCCAGGTTCACCTTTTGAGGCTTGCCAGAACTTTTTTCTGAAAATCCAGTGCACTATTCCGATAACAGCATAAATTACGAAAGTTTCTAAAACCTGCGGCCAAGTAACAAATAGGATATTGCCGATGAGTGCTTCTTTTAAATGTTCGGCACCATGGGGAAGTTTATCAGCAACCAATATAAGTGAACCGCTGGCCAGCGCATATGTCATTCCAATCAAAGCCTCTTGAGAGACCGAGTTTTCGTAGCGTTTCAGCAGCGATAAAGCGAAAGCGACAAATAAACACAAACCAAGTGAAAGAGATAAAGCAAGAGCAGCGCTCTCGCTTTCTTTTACAAAGAAAAGGCTGAGTGCGCCACCCAGGGCTGCTACTTGCGACAAACTTATATCTACAAAAATGACCTCACGCTCTAAAACATGAAGACCAAGGTAGGCATGAATTCCGACCAGTAGAACAGCCAGTACAAACGGTGCTGCAAATAATTCGATGACTTCCATAATTATTTATTCGTCTCTATCACTTTTACAAGTCGTTCTATAAGTTGTTCATTGGTTGTAATTTCGGGTTCACCTTCGACATAAACTGGAACTTTAATAACATGTGCCGAAGCGGTTTCCTCGAGTTTTGGCTTTGCCGAGTCATCATATAGATTTTCAACTAGCACTAAATGCAATTTTCTTTTTTTCATCTGATCTATAACTGAAAGTATATGGCTTGCTGTTGGCGGGATGCCTGGCTTTGGCTCGAGTTGTAAATTGCATTGAATCTGAAAACGATCACAAAAGTAAGAAAAAGTTTTGTGATAAGTTACCATTTCTGTAATACCTGTTTTTTTGATTCGATCTTGCCACTCTTTGGTTTTTTCAATCATGTGTTTATTAAAATTATCGGCATTTTTTAAATAAAATTCTTTTTGCACAGGATTTAAATCAGCCATTCGATGGGCAATTATCATTGATGCTAAACCCAAACGAATAGGATCTAATTGAAAGTGGGGGTTACCACCTGGGTGAACGTCACCTTCAGATCGCGAAATTTTGCCTTTTGGTATTTCAATGGGATCAAGCTCTGACGCAAGCTCCAACGATGCATTTTTATCATTAAGTTTTGAATTTCGGGAACCTTGTATTAGTGGCACAATCCAAGCGGATTCAAGTTCTAAACCTTGCTCGATAACCAAATCAGTATTTCTAAGTTTGATCATGAAAGATGGTTTAGCATCGACTTGATGCGGATCTTGCGTGCCTTTAGCGATCGAAAAAACGTCGACTTGGTTTTGACCAACTTCTCTGACCAAAGCAGCAAGGTCAGGTGTTGTGGTGGCCACTTCTAATTTCGCAAATGCGATAGCGGGAAGGCATAAAAAAAATATAACTAATGTTTTCATAAATTATTCCTTGATTAAATAAATTGTTAATAAGAATGCGCTGGGTGTGCACCGATTGTAAAATTGGCTTGTACGAAAATTGCTTTTTCAGTTTTCTCTGCAGTTGTGCTGGGTAAACCACCCGTTTGCTGCTGATATTCAATTTTATAAGATGAAAATTCCGATGGCATGTAAATAAAACCTGCGGAACTTCTTCTGGAGGTGTCGTTTGGTAAACTAACCAAATTAAAAGTGTTTTCAATTGTTAAGGTATCATAACGATAAAGAAATGCCCAGCGCTCTGCAAACTGATACTGAAGCCAACTGGATATTCCGCTACCCTTTTCGTCTGCAACACCAACCTTTTGCTGGGTTCTACCTAAATATTCCGTAGACCACATCCAAGACTGATACCGACCATCCACAGTTGGGCGCCATTTAAAAGTCAGATCTGCTTCCGTTAGCGTGGTGGTACTAGCAAAAGAGTTAACACCTGCTGCTAAGGAAGCGCCGACTTCCATGGTTAGTGCATCTGTTAAATCAAAAAGATTTTTCCAGTGAGCAACTCCGACACCATCACCGGGAGTCGATGATTTAAATTCAGTATTTTCGCCCTCGCCTCTGACATACTGCAAAGTTAATTCACTGAACCATCGTGTTGGCAACAAAACAGCTGCAGAAACACCAACGTCATTGAAACCCTCATCGCCAAGCAAGTTAACATTAGCTAACGGTGCATCAATAAATACGTAGGCATGCGTGTGCAAAGTATTATGCTTTCCCATGGCTGTTTTAAATTTGCCTAACTTTAGCGTCACATCAGAAATCAGATTTGATTCAACGAAGCCTTCTTCGGGCTCGATAGTCCACTTTTCTTCGACAACACCTGCGTTAGCTTCATAGCCTGAGTGAATCGAAAAAAGTAAGCTCATGCGGGTGTAGGGATCGACATCAGAATCAAATTGCAGTTCTGCTTCACGCAGATTAAACCCATTTCGTTTTTGATCAGGGCTTGCAAAATCAGTGTCTTCTTTGTGAAAGTTTGAACTTCGATACAGAAAAAGTGCATTAGCACTTACATTTGGTGTTTTTAAACTTTGAGCATAAGTTGATACACTCAAAGAAAATAAAAGTAAAAAAACAGATAACTTCATTTGAATATCCTTAATTAGTTTGAAATTAATAACCAACTCGGAAGCTTGCGATTCCGAGCAAATTAGCATAGAAATGAATTTGAAAAACTAGGCTAGGCGCGGTGGTTTCCGTCTTGGTTGCAGATCGGGGCTTAAGAAGTTGCTTTTTATTTTGAATATCAGGCTGAATGCTATCGCAAAATCAGGGTAACCAGTCTCAAAATTTTGTAACGGTAAAAAGAAGTAAGTAAAAACAGACTTTCCTGAAGAACAGTTTTCGTCATTTGATTGATTTTCATCATCCACTTTTTGAAAAGCAGTTATTTTTTTTACTTTATCATGCAGATGATAAATATGAATGTGTCCAATTTCGTCATGATTGTCGTGATTGTGCTTTTCGATATCAGGTAAAAGATTTTTTAAAAATAAAAAACTAAACAAGAAAACTAATAAATAAGTGGTCATTCGCTTAGCTTTGTGCACGATATCAGAACCTTAATGGATGTTTGATACCGATGCAATAGTAATAAGCCTTCAAAGGTTTAGACTAAGCGGATTATGCAGAAGTCCCAAAAGATCTGTCAGAGTTTTTTTATTTATTGGCTTTGTTAGAAAATAAGAAAATCCTGACTTCGCAGCCCGTTCGCGTTCTTCTTTCATTGCATGCGCAGTCAAAGCAACAATGGGGCCTGTGTATCCCTTTGAACGTAAACCTATAACCGCATCATGACCATCCATGACCGGCATTTGAATATCCATCAGAACGACATCGTACTTGCGGGCCAAAGCCATTTTCATACCAGCTGCACCATCATCAGCAATCGAAACTTTAGCACCCGTTTTTCCCAACATCTTCTGCACAAGAAATTGATTATCTAGGGAATCTTCTACTAAAAGAATCTCTAACCCTTTCAAGTTTATAAATTCCGGATCAGTCACAATCGCTGAAGTTAATTTTTTGACCGGTAAAAATTTAGTTTCTGCAGCAACAGTTACTGGAATGCATACCTCGAAGGTGCTGCCGACCCCAGGCGAACTTTCAACCAGTACGAAATCACCGCCCAAGGTTTGACACAATTTTTTTGTTAATACCAGTCCAACACCTGTTCCGCCAAACCTGCGAGTTGTCGATGAGTCGACCTGCGCGAACGCTTGAAAAAGATTTTTAACTTGATTCTTACAGATTCCCCGGCCCGTATCTGTAATTCGAAAATCTAAATAGTGATCGTCATATTTTATTGCTAATTCAACGCGCCCTTTTTCAGTAAATTTGATGGCATTTCCAACAACATTGGAAAGAATTTGACGTAGACGTTCTGGATCGGTCGTCACGAACTCGGGTAAAAGAGTATCTGCCTTCAATTCAAATACTAAATCGCAGTCGCGAGCTTTTATACCTGCAAGACCAGAAAAATCCGTAACAAATTCTAACAATGAAAATTCCGTTTTTTCGACTAACATTTTGCCTGTTTCAACTTTATTAAGATCCAAGATATCATCAATAATACGAAGCAGATGATGGGAGTTGCGATCAATAATCGACAAATAATTCGTAATTTCTTCTCTGGCTAAATTAGAATCTTTTAGTAAACCAACAAAACCCATAATTGCGCCCAGGGGCGTGCGAATTTCGTGGGACATATTTGCTAGAAACACTGATTTGGCTTTGCTTGCTCGTTCTGCTTCCAGTCTTGCGGCTTCAATTTCTTTGGCTTGGGCCACTTGGCGAAACATTGCAAGCTCAGTGAAGCGAACAGCAACTTTGCCGATGCCACGGTCTATGAACTCGTGAATTATTTTAGGAACTAATGAATCGATTGCTGTATTATCCATTGAATTATCTTCTAAATTCTTAATGATGACTGTCTGAAAAATATGATATTCAAATAAAACTTCATTGAGGGTGTATTCAGGCTGATCAGCTCGATCTTCGGCATGTGCACGCGCTACCTCGGCATTCGTTTCAGCTTGAGCTGCCGGATCCCCACCGCGTAAGGTTTCGATTAAACGATTTAAAAATAGGGGCAACGAGTTTCGAAGACCTGTGCGCGTTTGAAACTTCGCTGCTGGAACCTGTTCACGAGACTGCATTTCCCATTCGTGAAGAATATTGTCTTTTTGTTTCACGAGAAGATCAGCAACAGTGTACCGGTCAATAGTCGACTTCACTGAAGCACCAACTGACTGGCCGAATTTAATCGGGGTAAAGCAAAAATGAAATTGCTTCCATGACCGATTTCGGATTGAACCCAAAGTCGTCCTTTGTGGGCTTCAATCAGCATTTTTGAAATATGCAAGCCTAGTCCTAATCCTTTTCTTCCGTTTCTAGATAATTGCACAAAGCGTTCAAAAATTTTTTCTTTTTTATCAACAGGGATTCCTGGCCCGGTATCAGAAACAGAAACTTGCAGCTCTGATTCGCTAAAACTAGCATTAATAGAAATTGAACCACCGTCAGGTGTAAACTTGACTGCATTTCCAATCAGATTTGATATGACCTGCATAATCCGATCACGATCACAAAGAATTTCACCAGATACTTCAGGTGAAATAAATTTTAAGGTAATTTTTTTTGCTGTTGCTAGCTGCCCGAAACTTTCAATGGATTCTCGAATAATTTGGCCAATATTATGCCGTCCTAATTTAATTTGTAGCTTTCCTTCTGCCACTTGTTCCATATCTAAAAGATCACTAATCAACCGAAGGGCCATGTCATTGTTGCGCTTTATGACTTGAATCCATGACCGAATTTCACTTCCCATTTCTTTAAACGAATCATCCTCTAGTAACATGGCCGCACAGGACGAAGCAATTCCGATTGGGTTCTTCAAATCATGACTGACGATCGCTAAAAATTCATCTCGCGAAGTCAAACTTGTTTTGGTTTTCAAGTGCATGGCAATTTCTGCAGATAAAAGTGATGAATGCTGTTCAAATTCTGAATCGGCGCGCGTTCTTTCAAAAGACAGATTTTTATCTGTTTTTTCACGTTCACGCTCGAGGAACTCGTTCACCAACTCATCTTTGGAATCGCGCTCTTTTACATGTGCAGCGTCAGATCGCACGCGCTCTAACTGTGTAGCCTGGTCTGCTACACGCCTTTCACTTTGCAATTGTTTGTAACGGTTCGATTTATCGCTGGAATCAAGCGATTCATTTTCACGAAGGTCACTTTTTTTTCTTGAAGCGGCAACCGACTGGTCTACCGAAACTCGATCGGCTTCCAGCAAATTATCAGTTTTTTTTTCGGTTTTTTCACGAACATCAGTTAAAGATTCATTTGTTTTATCGCGCTCAGCATTTAAGCTTTCGTTAGTTTTTTTTCGCTCGATATTTAAAAATGGTTTTTCCTGAGATTTTTCCATTTTGGCCTCCTGCCTTTTACAGCTTAGGCCTGTTGAGCCCAGCAAACAGCAAATTATTACCACATCAACCTATGTTGCGAATTATAAATTTAACAGTTGGCGATTAACA
This sequence comes from Bdellovibrionales bacterium, assembly GCA_043740435.1. Taxonomy (GTDB): domain Bacteria; phylum Bdellovibrionota; class Bdellovibrionia; order Bdellovibrionales; family Bdellovibrionaceae; genus Pseudobdellovibrio. Next base: position 101,755 of record JAYUCH010000024.1, read on the forward strand.
AAATTTAAAAACAAGTCTTAAATTTAAAAAATAAATTATTTTATAAACATCGTTACTTTTCAGCAGGTTAAAGGATCTCATGCTGAGAAACAGAAGAAGTCTCATTTTAGCTAATTCAGTTTTTAGTATATCAACCGAAAGTATTACATCTGCCGCCGCTATCTCTGTGAAAAGAGGGTTGGTGCTAGAAGGTTCGAAACTTCTGCAGATAAAAAATTAACAGGAGGACGTGTGGTAAAATTGATCCGAAGACACTATGTTAGAATGGAATTATTAAATCTGCCAGGTACAGCACCGCCACAATAATATTTTAGTTTGTAAACTTCGGAAATATAAAAAAATGCCTGGTCGCTCCGGGCATTTTTTATTTAGTTCGCCTTCCATCTGGCGAATTCTCTGTCATTTTTTCTTCAATTCTTTTGTCGGGAAATAACCACATAATTGCGACACCCGAAAAGATGCCGAAAGCAACATGCGGATACCAATAGGAAATCAAAAGCCCTGAAATATATAGAGTAAGGGACATGCGTTCTTTAAACTTGTTACCAACAGCTTTGTGTATAACTGATTCAGAACCGTGGTTATTTAATAAACTGTTCGTAAGAATATAATAGCCAACCGCGCAACCGAACAACACGAAACCGTATAACGTGACTGTCACACCCTTAAAATTATTTTCACCCATCCACTGAGATGCAAACGGAATTAGTGACAGCCAAAAAAGTAAAAATAGATTTGCCCAAAGCACCGACCCATCAATTCTTTTCACGGATTGGAATAAGTGGTGGTGATTGTTCCAATAAATTCCGACATAAATAAAACTAATCACATAACTTAAAAATATTGGTACTAAATTCAATAAACCCTGGAATGAAGCTTCAGGTGGAACTTTAAACTCTAAAACCATGATTGTTATGATGATGGCAATGACGCCGTCACTAAAAGCTTCAACTCGTCCTTTTTGCATAATTTCCCCCGTAAAGTTTTTTTGGCTTTTATTTCCGTTGCTTGATCGCGAGGACCAAGAGTCCTATGAAGATGCTTTCAGTAAAATCAAAGGTCATCAAACTGCACGCAAAAAAGTTATATTTTTTTCGCTTTTGAGCACTCACAATGATGTCTTTATTCCGATAACTGGGAACATATCCTAACTTTATTTTATTGCAATAAATACCACATGCATACTCATCAAATTTATTATCGACATATTCGATTTTCTTTCGTCCCGCAAAATGGCTAAAGAAATTATACTGCTTTTATTTTTTTGTTCGCATCTATTCGCACGGGATCACTCATTTTTTCGTTAAATTTCCGCAACTTGCGACTCATTTTGAGAGGATAATAAAGGAGGTGTCATATACGATTTATCCCCCGTCTGAAAATTGAGCAGACAGCTTATTCCCTATTCACTACCTGACAATGGTGCTTCATGTAATGGTGCTTCATGTAATTGCGCTTCACTTAGGTTGCCATACTGGCTTCGGAAGAAACCGGTAGTTTTTCATTCAGCAGATCCACGGTTTCAAGGCCGCGGCCAGCGGTCACTTTGGTAAACAAATTAAGTAATTTGACTTTGTTTGATCGAGAATCCGATGGAAGATATTTTACGATAAATGTTTTCAAGAGTTTAGTTTAAGAAAATTTGTTCAAGCTAAAGTGTAAAGCTTTGTCTAGCTGCTGTTACCTGTCTTTGCGACTAGCTTGACATTCTAACTGGGAAAATCTGATATGAGATATGGATCCTAAACTTCACTTTTTAGATGGCGACTCAAAGCTTGCGGAGTTATTCCGCGTGAAGGACTGGTCCAATCACATACTTGGCCCACCCGAAAACTGGGCGCAAGAATTAAAAACTACGATTTCACTTATGCTCAGTTCAAAATTTCCGATGAGCCTTGCATGGGGTAAAGAAAAAATATTTCTCTACAACGATGGATATGCAGAGCTTATGGGAGAAAAACACCCGAAAGGGCTTGGCGAGAAGTATGAAACACTTTGGTCAGAAGTCTGGAAAGATTTAGTTCCATTGCTTGAAAAAGTTGATCAAGGCGAGTCTTTTTATTTAGAAGATCAGAAGTTCCTTATTACTCGAAACAATATCGTCCAAGAGACCTACTTTACATTTGCTTATAGCCCAATACGAAATCTAGACGGAACAATCGCGGGGCTTTTTTGCGCTGTTGTTGAAACAACAGTAAAAGTGATATCACAACGTGAGCTTGCGAATGAACGGGATAAGTTAAATATCATTTTTAAAGAATCTTCGACAGTTATGGCATTGTTTCAGGGCCCAGAAATGGTTTATGAATTGGTAAATCCAAGGTATCAAGCACTATTTGGTGATCGCGTTTTGGTTGGTAAGCCATTACTTGAGGCGATTCCAGAACTGAAAGGACAGCCCTTCTTTGATCAATTGCGCGATGTCTTTAAAACAGGAACTGCAGCTTTTGGCCACGAAGTACTGGCTCCACACAAACGATCACCTCATGGACCAATCGAGGATCGTTATTATGATTTTACTTTCGCACGAATCAATGATGTTAATGGAAAACCTTATGGCATATACGTTCATGGGTTTGATTCTACAGATCACGCTGACAAAAAGAGCCATAACTGAAAGCCGCACAGCCGAAGAATCAGCAAATCAATCAAAGACTAATTTCTTAGCGAACATGTCTCATGAAATCAGGACTCCCCTTGCAGCGATTTTGGGCTTTAGTACATTGCTGAACGAGAGCAACTTGGATGCTGACACAAAAAATCTTTACGTCGAAACAATTGTTCGAAACGGAAAATCTCTTTTACGTATAATCGACGATATTTTGGATCTGGCTAAAGTTGAAGCCGGAAAGCTTGATCTTGAAAATGTTTCGTTTTCTCTTTATCAGTTAGTAACAGAAATTGTGGACCTTTTTAAAGATAAAACTAAAGAGAAAAATATTTTTCTATCGCTCAGCATTGATGATGGCGTGCCTTCGCATCTGGTTTCTGATCCAACGCGAGGTAGACAGATTCTAATCAACCTGATTGGCAATGCAGTGAAATTTACAGTCAAAGGTGGGGTTCGAGTCAATGTCAGCGCAGCACCTTTAGGCGCCAACAAAACTAAAATTACAATTGATGTGAAAGATACAGATATCGGATTATCATTTGAACAACAAGAAAAGCTATTCAGCCCTTTCGTGCAAGCCGACAACAGTATCACCCGAAAGTTCGGCGGAACAGGATTAGGGTTAGCCTTATCACAAAGATTATCAGAAGCACTTTCCGGTGAGATATCCATCCCTGAGGGTTCGTTAGATCAAGGATGTACATTTAGACTTACTTTTATTGCCGGCATCATAACTGACATACCGAAGATAGAAAGTAGAATTGAAAACACCGTGCTGACAAAATCAAAGGCACTCGAAGGATTGCAAATTTTGATCGTCGATGACATTGAAGAAAATAAGTATTTAGTCTCTAAACTATTAATTAGAAATAGTGCACTAGTTGACACCGCTTCAAATGGTGACGAAGGAGCTAGGAAAGCTTTGTCAGGTAACTACGATGCTGTCTTGATGGATTTGCAAATGCCGATCATGGATGGCTACCAAGCAAAACAATTACTTGATGAAAAAGGTTATAACAAGCCCGTGATCGCGTTAACAGCGCATGCCATGAATGAAGAGCGACGGAAAACGAAGGCTGCTGGCTTTAGTGGGCATCTTACAAAGCCAGCTTCAGAAATTGAATTGATCGCTATGATCCTACAGCAGACAACGCGGAAATAAAGTTTCTGACCCGTCTTCTCCATCACTTACACAATCCTAACCGGCAAGGTAGGTCTGCCATCTTATAAGATCAAGCGAACCATCTTTAAGCGCACGCACGACTGCACAGCCAGGATCTTCGCCATGACGGCAGTTTGTGAATTTGCATTTCAAAATCAAATCTTCTATTTCTGAAAACTTCTCTGCTTCGACTTCGCCAACGAAAGCAACTTCCTGCATCCCTGGAGTATCGATCACCAATCCGCCCCACCGGGTAACCAGTAAGGACCGTGCAGTCGTCGTGTGCTTACCCCGCGAATCAGTGCCGACTTCCGAGGTTTTTTGCGCACCACCACCAATCAGAAAATTGCAAAGAGTGGATTTACCAACACCAGATGAACCGACTAGCACCGAAGCCATACCCGCAGAGAAAAAAACTTGCAAAGCTTCGAGCGAAGTAGGATCCCGATCAGTTATCGCGAATGAATTGACGTTAGGAAATTGAGAATTGATCTTGGTGATGTATTCTTGCGGATTTGGACACAAGTCCGTCTTGGTTAGAACCAGCACGCAAGTCACACCCGATTCCTGTCCAAGAGCGATGTAGCGGCCAAGCTTTTTAAGATCGAAGTCTTCATTCAGCGAAGTTACAATAAGAAGAAAATCAACGTTAGCAGCAATGATCTGATTTTCGTGCTTGTTTCCGACACGCCTTCGCTGCACAAGGCTTTTTCGCGCAAGCACGTGATGAATTTCTGCTTTTCGATTGCCTTCACTAAGAGTGATAGCGACCCAATCGCCGACCGCAGGAAATCCAGCTCCATCTTTAGCCACTTTGTGAAGCTTGCCAGTCACAGAAGCTTCAAGAATTAATTCCGGTTTCACAAGCACGCGATAATTACCACGCCCCTGGCTTACGACCCGGGCCGGGGCAAAAGCAGTCGTGGGATAATCACTTTTAAACTGCTCAAAGCTAGATTGAAAAAATTCGTTCCACCCAAGGGAGAGTAGAAATGGATTCAGTGAAGACATACTTTTTAAAATACAGCGTTCCACATTTGCTGACAAACCATTTTAGTACGAAATGGATTGTGAAAAAGCACTAGGCTTTATAGAGGTGAGAGATTTGATTTAATCATAAGTCCAAAATCTTGCAGTAACTTAATGGGGCACAAAAAAAGCCCACTGAATTCAACAATTGAACTTCATTACTCAATGAATTAAAACCATTTCATGGAATTTGAAGTCGCATTGAATCAATCTCTAAAATATTTATCTTCAGCAGAAGCACATGAAAGTGTCTTGCGTGATCCATATTGGCCAAAGTGGGACACGCCTTGGTGGCATATGTGCTTACTTCACGAGTTAGGAAATTCTGATCAAATTCCAAATTCAATAGTCATAGCGATGACGGCCGCTTTAAAAAGACACTATTTGCCAGTTTTTCCATTATCCGAATCTGAAGTTCCTGCAGGCACAGATCCCTATAGGCAGATTGCTTGTCTCTGTGCTGTTGGTAATATGTATCAAGTTTTATTTGCTTGTGGTGTTGATGTAGATCAGGAGCTACCGTGGATGCGAGCTTGGATTTTAAAATATCAACTTCCTGATGGCGGCCTAAACTGCGATGAGAAAGCATACACTAAGGCTGTCCCTAAAAGTTCAATTGTAACAACTGTGGCTTGCTTAGAAGCCATTCTTTTTTGTCATAAAAATAAACTTACCGATGACGAAGTTTTATTTTTAGATCGCGGAGCCAAATATTTGTTGAAACAACAACTTTTTCGCAAAGTATCGACCGGCGAAGTCATCGACCAAAACTGGCTAGAAATCAGATTTCCACGATTTTATGAATATGATTTTTTACGAGGCTATTATTTCTTGCAAAAATGGAAACAGAAGTCGGGATTTATAATACCTGACACGTTGATTGCTGAAGTGGAAAGTCTGGTTGCTGCGCAAACCACTTCTGATGGCATTCAACTCAAAAGATACAATTTATTTGATAAACAAAGTTATAATCCAAAAACTGACGGAACTTGGGCGTGGGGCGAGACCTCTGAAATTTCTTTAATGAAGGCTGTCAGTTTTGATGGACATGTTTGCCAGCAGCTTACAAAAAAGTGGAATGAAGTCAGCGATAAAAATCGACAATAATAATCCACGAATACACTGAGCATAAAATTTGGGAGCTAGCAAATCACCTTCACTTAAATCGTAATCAAGAGATTTTGAGTGGTAGATTCCATTATTTTGATGTCGGAGTTGGACCAAAATAATCAGTTAATAAGCCGACAGCAATAATAATTAAACCCATAGCAACGTAAACGTAACGTGCAGATAAATTATCGCTAAAACCTAAAACCCACGGCACGATAATTAAAACGGGCCCGACGATCATTTCAACTAATTTGTGTAACTTCACAGGAATTACTTTCGCTGCACCTAATGGGAAAGCAGTTAATAAAGTCATCAAAAGATGGATTGCTGCTAATGCATAACTTAAGTAAGCTGGAATTCCTTCGAAACTAAAAATTGTTGGAATAAGCGCAAACGCCAAAACCGTGATGTAATCTAAATAGCCATGATTTTTGATCGATATAATTTTCATTTTAGTTTCTCCTTGTATGAGATTTACACCTTCTACTGAATGCGTCTAGGACTCGATGCAGAAATCCGCAATTTTATTAAATTTCAGTTAAAAATGGGTGCAATCTTCGCCAATGATTATAGACTGCACCGATGGTAAAAATCGTACTTTTCATTTGCATGATCATCGCACCGTTCGCTTCTATTTTTGCGGTTGAAGAAGCCGAAAGCGTTCAAGAAAAACCCAAAGGCTCGTTCAGTTTTTACATTGAAAATGATACCAAAAAAATTGGTGGTCCGGGTACTGATCGTTCCTATACAAATGGTTTTCGAGCCTCATATCTTTTTGCTGAAGATAGAATACCCTATTGGGCCCCTCCACTTATTAATTGGTCTGATTCTTTGCAATCACAGCTTAAAAATTCGAAAACCAATTTTAGCTTTTCGCTGGCTCAACAAATATATACACCAAGTAATACCGATATTATTGACTTTATAAACGATGATCGTCCTTATGCCGGCTGGCTTTACTTAGGGTTTATGGCGAACTTTAAAAAAAGTACTGACAGTCAAATAGTTGAACTTAGTTTGGGCGTCATCGGACCCGAAGCTCTTGGTGAACAAGTGCAAAACACTTTTCATAATATGGTTGGTATTCCACTGGCTAACGGTTGGAAAAATCAACTTCGCACAGAGCCAACAATACAGATTTCGTATCAAAAACGGCGTCAGTTTTTTGAACTGCGATCGGGAAATAATCGTTATTTTGATGCCATTCCTTATTACGGCGGTGCCATCGGAAACGTGCTTATCAATGCTCATGTCGGCGGTCTGATGCGTTTTGGCTATAACCTGGCGGATGACTTTGGACCAACCCGGCCTTCGAATGGAGACGGAGATAGTTATGTGGATCCGAAAATTCTGTCTTCTGATTCGTCAGATACGAAATTACCTAGCTATTATTTAATTGTTGGCGTGCGAGCCAATGCCATTGCCAGAAATCTATTTTTAGATGGCAGTTCTTTTCGAAGTAGTCCGCACGTTACTAAATATCCTTTGGTCGGCGAATCTGACGTTGGCTTTGGTATTCAATGGAAAGATTGGAATTTAATTTGGCGTTATGTCACCCGTAGCCCTGAGTACGAACAAAAAAGTATTTTTAATAGCTTTGCATCGATTTCGATCGCAGTTTCGAATTTCTGATATATAAATAAAACATTATCTAAATTCATAAATTGAGATAATTGAAAACCTAATGGTGGAGACACTTTCAAAAAGTAGTATGGTGGCGCGCTGATCAGGAAAACGTACTGTAGTGAAAAAGTTGTAAATTCTTAGTTTTTTACATAGAATTCATTTAAAGGAACATCTATGAAACTATTCTTTGGCCTATTACTAATTGCGTTGATTAATCTAAGCGGATGTCAAAATCCTATAACGAAGGCTGTTCGCAACGTTGAGTATTCAGCTTACGAAATGGTAGGTATTCAAAAACGAGATTTGCTCAAAACACGTATAGAAAATGCGCGCGATGAGCAAAAGGAAGTCGGTAAAAAATTTACGGACGCCCTTCAGCAGCTCAAAAATGTTTATGGTTTCAAGGGTGGTCAACTCGAAAAACAATATGATTCCTTAAAAAAGGCTTATGATCGCGCCCATGACCAGGGCGAAAACGTGCATAGCAGTATTCGTAAAGTTGAATTCGTGGCTGGTGATCTTTTCAAGGAATGGAACAAAGAAATTGATCAGATAGAAATGCGAACCTTAAAGCAAAAAAGTCGGGAACAATTAATCAATACACAAAAGAAATACTCTGACCTACATGGGAATCTTATAGCCTCAGAGGCAAAAATAGATCCCGCTTTAAAAAAATTAAATGATAACGTACTTTATTTGAAACATAATCTGAATGCGAAAGCCATCGTGTCGTTGAAAAGCGAAATCGGAGACATCCAAGGCGAAATTGAAAACCTAATTCGCGAAATGAATAAATCTATCGAATCAGCGGAAAAATTCACTCAGGAAATGCTTTAGGCTATGTAAATACTGGTTCGATTTTCGGACTTGAAACTTATTAATATGTGAAAAAAAAGAAAGAGCAGTTTTGAAAACACTGCTTGCCGAAAGTTGGTGGAGGAAATCCCTCCGACTTAACTAAGAATCAAATATCATCAAACAGAGTTTCTATAATTTCATGCGAGGGCATAGTCCAAAGCTGAGCCTCGATGGCTAAGTGGCCTTCATTAAGAAAATGAACGCTTGAATAAACCCTGTCCAGCTCTTCAAGCCGATAAACTTCCTCACATAGCTTATTTTTATATAGTGGGTCTGACTGATCCCTGTTTTCTTTAATAAATGCCAACATACTATCACCATAAGTGAAGCTAACCTGCTCGGATTCAAGATCGTGGAGATTAATTTTATAACCTTTATTCAACTTATGCTCTTCAAACCGTTTATTGGCTCCCAAGAAAAAATAAATTGGTTGTTCAAGCTGAGGCTTGCCGCCTTTTGCAATAAATGCCTTACGCACTTCAGCTTCTGCTACAACACGTTGCCTTAGATATTGGGGATAGGTGAATCTATTTAGTCCCCACGTGTTTGTTGAATTTAATTTCTCAATTATACTTTGCCATTGGTCTTGTGGAAAACTTGTAATGGAACGGAATGGTTGGCCACGATTATAATGAACTATAAAATTAGGAATAGTTTTGTCTTTTTTAGTCGTAGTTATCAGTTTAGGTATCTGCAGCTGAGCTTGATTCAGGAAGCTTTCACCAAAAGTTCTGGAAGTTTGCTTAGATTCAAAACCTGAATTTCGATGACTCGACCTAACTTATCCTCACAAAAAATAAATCCGTCTTTTTCATAAGATTTATGCTCGACACCTTTTGCAATTTTGATTGCGGCAAAATCATTCTCTTTATCAATAAAAACTTTCGGGAAAGAATCTACTTTTTTTGAAAGTTTACCATGACTGTTATTACGACCCATAAATCTTCTCCTTTTTTCTCAATAATAACTGCAGCAATATTATTGTCTTTGCGATCCCGAAATCTTTTTATCAAAAGATACTTTGGACCCTGCGCAATTATTTCGTCGAAATTGGTCATGAGTTGTTCTAATTCTTGCATCGAAATTTTTCGATCTAAAATTCTTTCAACTGCATGTGGTGTTAAAACCCATTTCTCAATTTTTACTTTTGCCAAAAACACTCCCGTACAAAAAACTAAATGGTGGAGGCGGCCGTCGCTGACACCAATGAATCCGTTCATATTAACTACATACTTAGTAAATGGAAAGTGAATTGCGCAGACACGCGCTTGATAATTAATTTTACCGACTGTTTTTAGTTATGTTTAGGTTATGGCTACGATATTCGATATATCGTGTTTGGTTAAAATTCATACGCCAAAAAAGCCTGTACTTTCAAGCCGTTGTAGCCTGAAAAGCTATGATATGTTTGAATGCTAAATGAGGATTGAAATGAAAGATAAACCAGTTAAAAGTTTCCGAACATTAGCAAGCGACTTAAAGGCAAGTCGTAAACGTAAACTTACGCCTGAACAGATTGATCGGCTAAATAAGATTTTTGAAGAAATTGAAAGGGAACAACAAAAAGAAGCATCAGAATTTAAAAATAAAGATCAATGTGATAATTTTTGAATTAATTTTGCTAAACCTGCTTTGTCCAAAGTTTTTTTAGCCAAGCCTATCGTCGCATCATATAGCTCTTCATTTGGATCACTAATTTCAATATGATTCCAATCTAAAAAAACTAACGCCGCTGCAAGTGCGGTTCGTTTATTTCCGTCTACAAACAGCTGATTCTCTGCAATATGAAAAGCATAGGCGGCAGCTAATTCAAAAACACCGTTATGAACTAATTCACCACCAAATGAAGCTTGAGGTGTCATTACAGCAGATTCTAGCAGGCTTTGCTCGCGTATACCCGTAGCTCCGCCGTAACTCTCAAGCTGCATATCGTGCAATTCTAAAACGTCTTCTAAAGTTAAAAATCTAAATTCCATTGGGATTACTTTGCTAGTTTTTTAAAAGTTGAGTTATGCTTTTTCATAATTTTTTCCGCTGATGCTCTTAGTGTTTTTTTCGCAGAACGAATTGGCTCAATTATAAGTCGCATACCGTCCGTTGTCATTTCAAGGTCAGTTTCTCGGTCAATGTTTAAAAGCTCAAGGATAGGTTTTTCGATAACCAAACCATAACTATTACCGACTGCTGAAAGCTTTTTTCTCATAAATCCTCCGTATTACGTTAGTTATAACATATGTATAACTACAAATACAGTTAAATATGCTACTTATAGGCACTCTATATTTATTTAAACCAGAGTTTCTCGTGCGAAACTTACAATTTGTCTCTGAATAATACAGCCGTATGCCAGTTTTAACCCTTACCAACTTTATTGACTGGAGTCAGTGCACAGGATAAGTATAGTTATGGCGACAGATGATGAAATCCGATCCATCGAAAATAAGCTCAACGCTTTAGATCAAGAGCGGTCAGCCTTATTAAATGATTTAAAAAACCTTCGTAGCCAAAGAGACTCGCAAAAGCCTGTTATTTTATTGGGTCAACCAACTTTAATGAAGACCCCAGAATCAAATGAAGAAAAAGCTGATTTATTTTTAACTTTATTTCGTGGCCGAGAAAATATTTATCCAAAGCGCTGGGAAAATACTAAAACTGGAAAACAAGGCTATTCACCAGTTTGTGAAAATGAATGGGTAAAACCTATTTGTGATAAACCAAAAATAAAATGTGCCGATTGCAATCATCAAAAATTTTCTGCGCTAAACTCATCAGTGAATCCTGTTGGAGTAACAGATTTAGCCGGAAACATTGGTTTGAACGTACCGGTTATTGTCACACATACATTTGATAATGTGGCGCCAACTGCGCTGATGCTGCCACTTGGAATCCCAATTCTAGTAATTCCAACAGCCATCGTTGTTACGTTTGATGTGGATACAGATATGAATACGGTAACAATCGCAGATTTTTCAATTAGCGGAACCTGTGGTGTTACGATAAGTTCTGTAACAAAACTTGCAAATGTGGCCACAGTGAATTTGGCCGGAACCGCCGCGTGCACTCTTGGAACGACTGTCAGTGTGACAACAATATTGACCGGAATTCAGGATCAGGCCGTTAATTCTGGAGTTGGCTCTCAAACTCAGACTTTTACAAAACTTTAACAAAGAAAAGATAAAAAGTTTATGCGTTGGGTACATATGTTTTTTTTAACTCATTTAATTTTAAGTTTTTTTACTTTTGCATGGGCTGATGAAGCTTATCAAATTAAAAGATTTCGTGTTGCCCCGGTAGCAGCTATTCAAGATAATGGTATAAGTTATTCTACTTTTATTTCTTGGAACCCAGAATACGCTTTGAACAGTAATTGGAAAACGGGTCTTAATTTAGGAGTTTCTGCGTTTGAAACAAAATCACGTAAGGATTACTTCGTGACTGAATACCAATTTACTTTAACGTATTTATTAAACTCTCGCTATGGTCTAGAGCTTGGTTTAGGTCAGCAGTACTGGTTTATCGACGGCGGAAACGCAGCGATGAGTTACAGTGGTTCTTTTTTTTACTTTACTAATAAAGATGACTACTATGTCGATAATATTTTTATAGGCGTGAGTTACTTAGATTTATCGAGTTTGATTACCCGTGAAATAAAACTTGGCGTAGGTTTTTCATTTTAAATTTAGTTCATATTGTACTGTTCGGTTTAAATTTATGAAAGTCCAATCCCTATGACATTTAAAAGGGTCAGCATTTTCATATTTACAGGGTTTAAGACGTCATAAATGGGACTGTTCCGTCACCGAAAATTAACGCGGTAAAAAATGGCAATGTTGATAAATTAAGTTTTGGTGCAGTGAAATGCTTTACTACAACTAAAGTTAGCTTTATGCTTGTACAAGTTAATATGTTCAATTTTTTTGAAATGACACTTAAATTATGAAATTTCTGATTTTCTTTACTTTTGTGATAGGCTCAACTTCAAATGCGCAGATTATTATCCCATTTGGATTTTGGAGCTGCAAACTGCCGCCTAGCATTGCCTCAGATACTTTGATTACGGATTTTGCATTGGGAACCATGACAAACACGATGCCTAGTGGTGCAACAATTATCCTGATGCCGGCCCAAACAACTGGAACATTTACTTCCCGTATCTTTAACCTACTGGGAAGCTGTATACCAAATTCAAATTGGCTTAGCGTTTCGTGGAATGGCAGTCTACCCTACGGAAAACTTTTACCTGATTTTCAAGTTACAGCTCAGAATGAAATCATAACGGACTATTCAAATTTATCATCTAATACATTTATGAACGGAGTCATGGGTTCATGGCATATGCAAGAAACTGCGACGGGCACTGCAAGTGGCGGTAAAGACTTTTCCGATTCTTCTGGAAATAGTATTCACGGGACTATCTTCGGTGGCGTTACTCTGAATTCAACCGGAAAAATTGGACGGGCGATTTTGTTTAACGGAAGTTCGGGATACATAAACTTTGGAACTCCAGCGGGAATTACAGGCCTATCAAACTGGAGTGTTTCATTTTGGATATATCCCGTGGCGCTGACTGCTAATCAGCAAATTATTCTTTATCGTAGCGATAACGATGCTCAGCAGGGCTTTTTCATAACGATGACAAGCACTGGACAGATCAGGCTTCAAACTGTTTGCGCAACAACCGATGCCCAGACAGTTTCCACAAATACTCTGTCCGCCGGAACTTGGTCTCACGTGGTGATTACTACGGACTCATCAGTTACCTCCGCCAATTCTAAAATCTACATCAACGGTGCGCAGGTTACTTATACCGGAGCAATTAATGGCTCCGGTGCACATACTACTGCCGCTGCGCAGACGTTATTTATAGGTAAGACTGGATCAACCAGCGCGCCTTCAACTAACGCTTTTTTAAATGCTCGGCTCCAAGAGGTCACCTTTTTTAACAGGCAATTAAATTCAACAGAAATTACTGAGTTGTACCGTCGAGGAATAAATCGGGTCAAAATGCAGTTTAGAAGCTGCATACTATCTAACTGTGCTGACTTACCTAGTTGGCGAGGTCCGGACGGAACCAGCGCGGCATTTTTTACAGAACTGAATAACAACAGTAATCAATCCACTTGGCTTGGTGCCGTCTTAGCCCCATTTCCTAACATGATATTTT
>JAYUCH010000025.1:0-12764 GCA_043740435.1 Bdellovibrionales bacterium
TTGCGTTTTCGTCGATGCCGTAAACAGGTCGGTCACGTAATCTTCCTCGCGCGTTTCCATACCCTTAAGGCCCTTGCCGCCACGCTTTTGCACGCGGTACTCTTCGGTCGAAATACGCTTGATGTATCCGGTGTTGGTTACAGTCACAACCATTGGTTCATCTTGAATTAAGTCTTCATCTTCAATATCGGTCAAATCGCCCGTAATTTCTGTGCGGCGTTTATCTGCATATTTTTTTCGAATGTCTTCAAGCTCGCTGACAATAATTTTATAAATTTCTTTTACATCCGCAAGAATAGAGCGCAGCCACTCGATCTGCTTAACTAATTCTGCAAGCTCGTTTAAAATTTTATCGCGCTCTAAACCTGTTAATCGTTGTAGGCGCATTTCTAAAATAGCCACAGCTTGACGCTCAGAAAAAGCAAACTTTGCAACTAAAGCTTCGCGGGCAATTTGCGGCTCTTTCGATGCACGGATAACCGCGATGACTTCGTCGATTTGATCTAAGGCTTTCTTAAGTCCCTCTAAAATGTGCGCGCGCTCTTGCGCTTTTTTCAATTCGAATATTGAACGCTTTGTCACAACGTCGCGACGGTGATCAACAAAAGCTTCTAGCATTTTCTTTAAATCAAAAGTTATCGGCTGATTTTTTGAATCCAAGGCCAACATGTTAATACCAAAGCTGACTTGCAGCTGCGTGTATTTTAGAAGACGATTCAGCACCACCGAGGCGTTTTCGCCGCGCTTTAAAACAATAACAACACGCATTCCTTCACGAGAAGACTCGTCACGAATATCAGAAATACCTTCGACAGTTTTTTCACGAACTAAATCAGCGATTGTCTCGATCAGCTTGGCTTTGTTCACCTGATACGGAAGCTCGTTAACAATAATTTCTTCGTGATCTTTTTTTGTTTCAATATCGGTTTTGGCCTTCACCGTGATGATGCCGCGACCTTTTTTGTAAGCTTGTAAAATTCCAGATCGTCCGGCTATTTGACCGGCAGTCGGAAAATCAGGTCCGGGAATACGTTCAATAAGTTCTTCAATTTCACAATTTGGATTTTGAATCAAATGAATGCAGCCATCGATAACTTCGCCCAAATTGTGCGGGGGTATGTTTGTTGCCATACCCACAGCAATTCCTGACGAACCATTTACGAGTAAGTTGGGAAATTTTGCAGGCAGCACTAAAGGAATTTCTAAAGAGTCATCGTAGTTGGGGCCAAACGGAACGGTTTCTTTTTCAATGTCGGCAAGCAGTTCTTCTGCAAGTCGAGTCATGCGCACTTCGGTGTAACGAGATGCTGCAGCCGAATCACCATCGATCGATCCGAAATTACCTTGTCCATCGATCAGTGGGTAACGAAGTGAAAAGTCTTGAGCCATACGAACCATGGTTTCGTAAACGGCCAAGTCTCCGTGGGGATGGTATTTACCAATTACATCACCGACAATACGCGCTGATTTTTTATACGGCTTTTCGTGAGTGTTGCTGAGCTCATGCTGCGCAAACAATATGCGGCGATGAACGGGCTTTAAGCCGTCACGCACATCCGGTAGCGCGCGACCAACAATAACAGACATCGAATACTGTAAATAGGCTTCGCGCATTTCTTTGTTGATATCAACGTTGGTTATGCCTTTAACTTCATTATTATCCATACTCATCCTTAATTAAAATCTAAGCTGTAAAAAATTTAAACGTCTAGTTCGCGCACCAAAAGGGCGTTGTCATTGATAAATTTTCTGCGGGGCTCAACTTGTTCACCCATTAATACGCTGAAAGTTTCGTCCGCGGCTACAGCGTCATCAATAGTGACGCGCAGAAGGTTTCGGTTTTCAGAATTTAAAGTTGTATCCCAAAGCTGTTCCGGATTCATCTCTCCAAGACCCTTGTAGCGTTGAATATAAATCCCCTTCTTAGAAGACGCCATTACATGCTCGTAAAGATCTTGATAATTTTCAAAAGAAAATTCTTCGGCCCCCTGTTCAATGGTAGCTGGCAATAAAGATGTTTTCTGAATCGACTTCCACAAAGAACTTAATTCAATAATTTCCGAAGCATGGGTAAGATCCGGGGTAAAAATCGTCGACGTTCTGTCGGCGTAGCGAACCGTATCGACCTTTGCTTTTGGTTTACCCTCTTCGGTCGTGATGGTGGTTGTAATATCCGTAATTCCAAGGCTGGGGTTTGCCGCAATCCATGCTTTTAAATCTTCCAACATCGAAGCCATCTTTTTTTCGCTTTTTAAAATTTCTTCTAAATTTGAAACTTTAGTTAAAGCAAAATAAAGCACGTCTGGATCATATTTTTTCGAAGACATTTTTAGCAGGCGATAAAACTTTTGAATGCCGATTATCATTTCTCGCATTTCAACAGCATCAACTTTTTTTCCTTTTATCTGAAAAGAATCCAAACCGGTTTTTAATAAAAATTCGGTCAGTGCAATTTCATCTTTTAAATAAGTCTCAGCCTGGCCTTTTTTAGCGCGGTACAAAGGTGGTTGTGCAATATAGATGTAACCTTTTTCAAGGACCTCTGGCATTTGACGATAGAAAAAAGTCAGCAATAGAGTTCGGATATGCGATCCATCAACATCGGCATCTGTCATAATAATAATTTTGTGATAACGAATTTTGCCAACATCAATATTGTCTTTACCGATTCCAGTCCCGAGCGCTGAAATCATCATTCGAATTTCTTCGTTTGATAACATTTTATCAAAACGCGCTTTTTCTACATTTAAAATTTTACCTTTTAACGGCAACACGGCTTGAATTTTTCGATCACGAGCCATTTTCGCAGAGCCTCCGGCAGAGTCTCCCTCGACTAAATACAATTCACATTTTGCGGGGTCTTTTTCTTGGCAATCGGCCATTTTGCCAGGCAACGAGCCTCCGTCTAGGGCTGTTTTTCGCCGAGTCAAATCACGCGCTTTTCTTGCGGCGTCGCGAGCCCTGGCGGCTTCTACACATTTTGTCACGATAGTTTTTGCATTTCCTGGATTTCGATCAAACCAGTCGGCAAGCTTTTCGTTCACCAAAGATTCTACGATACCTTTAACTTCTGCGTTTCCTAATTTTGTTTTCGTTTGACCCTCAAATAGCGGCTCACGAACTTTCACAGAAATAATCGCAGCCAGCCCTTCGCGAATGTCTTCGCCTTCGATACCTTCTTTAAAATCTTTTAGAAGTCCTTTTTGCGTGGCATAGGTATTCGTAGATCTTGTCAGTGCCCCGCGAAATCCAACCATGTGGGTTCCGCCTTCGTGAGTATTGATATTGTTCGCATAACAGTAAATGGATTCTGTGTAAGAGTCATTCCACTGCATAGCGATTTCAACTTCGACTTGATCTTTTTCACCTTTAAAATAGACGACATCGCTGTGGATAGATTTTTTTGACTGATTTAAATAGGCAACAAACTCTGCGATTCCGGCTGCATATTGAAAATCAACTTTCTTACCGTTTCGGTCGTCAATCAAACAAATATGAAGGCCCGCGTTTAAAAATGCCATTTCACGAAATCTGTTTGTCAGTGTGTTCGCATCAAACTCAACACCAACTTCTTTAAAAATTTCAGTATCGGGTTTAAAAGTTACAACCGTGCCTCGGCGACTTGTGGGTCCCAGGTTTTCTACTGCAGATTGCGGAATACCTTTTGAGTAAACCTGGCGAAAGTGTGTTCCATTTTTATGGGATTCCACCTGACACCGAATCGATAAAGCATTCACCACAGAAGCTCCGACGCCATGCAATCCGCCAGAAACCTTGTACGCAGAGCCTTCGAATTTTCCACCTGCATGCAGCACGGTATAGACCACTTCTAGCGCGTCTTTTCCAGACTTGTGGGGGCCAACAGGAACACCGCGACCGTCATCATCAACAGATAAACTGCCGTCGGTGTGAATGGTTACGATAATACGTTTGCAATAACCTGCCAGTGATTCGTCGACCGCATTATCTACAATTTCATAAACAAGATGATGATAACCACGAATGGTCGTATCACCAATGTACATACCGGGGCGCTTTCGGACGGCCTCAAGGCCTTCTAATACTTGAATATCATCGGCGCCGTAGGCTTTATTTTGATCAACGTGCGTGCTACTAACATCTGACATGAGTACTCCTTACTCAGTAAAAAACATTTCAACATTCTTCACAGCTTTATCCACAAGATAATTAGTCTTCTTTGACGATTTGCCCCTGGTGAACGTGAAAAACTTGGCTTTTTTCCATGCGCAGCTTTTTTAAAACTGATGTATCCGCTGTGGTCACAAACGTTTGAGTTTCGATTTGATTTAAAGTCGAAATTAACGACTCTTGTTTAGTCAAATCCAGCTCAGATAAAACATCATCTAAAAGCAACACAGGATAAAATCCGTGAACCTTATGATGATACACAATCTGCGCCATTTTGAAAGCTAATATGATGGATCTTTGCTGCCCCTGCGAACAAAAAAATCGTGAGTCTTTTCCGTTATATAAGAAAATCACATCGTGTTTTTGTGGACCAATCAACGAGACCCCAGATTTGATTTCAACACTTCCTAAATCTGCAAGCCTTTTGTGCAAAAAATCAAGTATGTTTTCAACACTTTCTGCTTTGAAATCGCGCTCTGAGATAATGTAACTGTAATCAAACGTCGCTTGGCTCTGCGTATGAATTTTTTCAAGCGTGTTTTGTATTTCTGGTTTAATGTTTTGCAAAGCCTCTAGCCTTAAAAAAGTCAGTTCTGCAGCCAGTTTTAAGTAAATCGGATTTAAACTTTCTAATGTTTTTACGCCCATATCTTTTTCAATTTTTTCAGAGGCTATGTCTTTTAGTAGCTTATTTCTAGTTTTTAATGCCCTCTTAAATTCCGAAACCAATTTTTTTCCGTAACTAAATGTTTGAATTAATATTTGATCCAGCAGCTGTCTGCGATTGTCAGAGCTTTCTTTGATACTGTTTAAACTTTCCGGAGAAAATAAAATAGCAGGCGGAAGGTTCGCGGTTATTAAAGAAAACTTTTTATCATTAACTAGAAAATTTTTTGTGCTGGCGGTTAAGTTAATTCTTAAATTGTAATCCAAATCTTTATTTTCAATTTGGCATTTTATCAGCGCTTCTTTTTTATTCTCTTGAATTAATGTATCGTATCTTGAATATCGAAAGCTTTCACCTTCAATAATAAAATAAATAGCCTCTAGTAGGTTTGTTTTTCCTTGTCCATTTTGGCCAACAAAAATATTTAAGCGATCGGAAAATTCAATTTGCAATGAATCTAAATTACGAAAGTTCGCAATGGTTGCCTGACGAATCCTCATGATATCTTTCTGAACTAAATTCGCATTGGCATAACGACATTCAAATAATCTGAATTATCTGCGGGTTTTAAAACTCCGGGCGATAACTGATCATTCAATTCAAATTCCACGTTATCTTGTTCAATATTTTTTAAAACATCTTCAATGTAACGTGCGTTAAAACCAATTTTTAATTCAGGGCCTTTGTAATTGATATCAAGTTCCTCTTTTGCATCACCCAGTTCTGGATTATTCGAGGTAATTTCTAAACGACCTTCATTGAAATGCATTAGAATAGCTTTTGATTTTTGATTTGCTAATAAAGAAACACGTTTAAGACAAGATAAAATAGATTCGCGGGGCACGACAATTTTATGGGTTAACTTCTGTGGAATAAACTGTTGATAATTAGGATACTTTCCTTCAATAAGCCGAATCATTAAAATACTGGTGCCCGATTTCAAAATAAACTGAGAACCTTCAACAGCAATGAAAACATCTTCGACGGTTGATTCAATTAATTTTTTAATTTCAAATAGACCTTTTTTAGGAATAATAACACCAATTTTTTCGGTGAAATTTAAGTCTTTAAAACTTTTTTTAATCATACTGAGGCGGTGACCATCTGTTGCCACCATCGTGATGCGATTTTTTTCATGAGATTCAAAAAACACTCCGTTTAAATGATACCGAGTTTCATCATTCGAAACACTGTAGATTGTTTTATCTATCATCATCTTAAACTCAGCCGCATTAATTTTAGAAAAATTTTCTGAGTTATATGTTGGAAATACCGGATACTCTTCAGCCGCGACGCCAATTATCTTCGATAAAAACTTACCTTGTTTAATTTCTAACCAGTTATTTTCTTTTTTAAAAAGTTGGATAGGGCCATCAAAAAGTTCTTTCGTAATTTCAAATAGGCTCTTGGCGCTCACTGCAACTTTACCAGCATCTTTAATTTGAGCAGGGGCTGTATCGGTTAGGCTAACTTCCAAATCAGTGGCATAAGCCTTCAGGACTGTTCCATGAGCTTCCAAAAGAACATTGATTAAAATAGGCATCGTATTTCTTTTTTCTACAATGTTTTGAGTACGGCTTAATAGATTCAATAAATCTTTTTTTTGTATCTCTATTTTCATGTGTTCTTTTTCCTATTAATATTAATATATATATTTAGTAGTAGTAGTAGGGGCGTTGGTAACTTGAAATTTCTACTAAGCAATTGAAACTATTAACCTTTCTTTGTGGAAAACTCAATCGGGAATACCATTCATTTTTCCACAAAAAAGGGGGCTAAATTTACCCACAAAGAAATACAAGCTTATCAACACGACAATCCACAATCCACAATCACAAACCGGTGATATTGTGGATAATGTTGATTAACTCATCGATATCACTCTTAAATTGAGCATCTTTAGATTGTAGAGATTCAACCTTTTCCAACGAATTGATGACTGTGGTGTGATCTCTGCCTCCAAAAGCGCGCCCAATATCAACCAGCGATTTATCCAAAAATTTCTTGATCAGATACATAGCAATTTGTCTTGGAACTACGATTTGCCGAGCACGCCCACTTGATTTTAAATCGGCAATTCTAATTTTATAAAACTCAGAAACTATTCTTTGAATTTCTTCGATTGTGATCGTCACCGTGTTTTCATGATGAGCCAGTACTTTTCGCGCAAGCTCAATATTTATGCTTAAACCTTGCAACTCAGAGTACATTTTTATCTTTTTAAGATTTCCTTCAAGTTCTCGGATCGATTTTTTGGAAATTTTTGCAATGTACTGGATGGTTTCCTCGGATATTCTTAAATTAAAATTTTCGGATTTGTATCTTAGAATAGCGATGCGTGTTTCTAAATCGGGCATAGTAATGTCTGCGATTAAACCACGCTCTAGGCGGGTTCTTGAACGATCTTCTAAGGTTAAAATGTCTTTGGGCATGCGGTCACTGGCTAAAATAACCTGTTTTTTTCGTTCAATAAAAGAATTGATCGTATGAAAAAATTCTTCTTGTACGGCCTGGCCGCGCCCAATGTATTGCACATCATCTACAACCAAAATATCTGTGTTATCACGGTATTTCTGCCGGAATTTATCCATCTCTTGGCGGCGAATAGCGGACACACACTCATTTAAAAACCGCTCTGCAGAAACATACGTAATTCGTAAGTGCGAAAAATTATTTCTGATTTCGTTGGCCGCCGCATTTAATAGGTGGGTTTTTCCCATTCCTGACGGCCCGTAAATGAACAGAGGGTTGTAATCATCAGCGCCTGGGTTTCGGGACACATTATAGGTGGCTGCGTGGGCAAATTCAGAGTTTTTCCCCACAACAAACGTCGAAAAAGTAAAATCAGAATTTATATTTTCATATAGTTTCGGGGCGACCGCCGCGGAAGTCGGGGGCGTTTGAAACACTTGATCTGCATTTTGCATAATATCTTGCAACGAAGTGTTGTAGTCGTCGGCGACTTTTCCAGTCACAATAAATTCAACGACCGTGGGTAGATTAGATATGGCCGATAGCTCTAATGCGATTTTATCTTTTAAGTGTTCATTAACGTAAAAGAAAAAAAATTGGTTAGGCACGCCTAAAGTGATTTTTAAAGCACCTTCATTTTTTTCTGTGCGGATAAGGTCAATTGGATCTAGCCAGTTCTCTAATAGCTTGTTGGTGCCATTCTTGGTTTTCATCGAGGATTTAATTTGGCTCCAAAACGAACTATTGATTTCCATGATCCCCCTCTGGACCTGCATTGATTAACAATAGCAGTCCGACTTATCAACTGTTGACCACTATGCCGCAATGTGCTTTATATTTAATTCACAATATTTAGGTGTGCTTAAATATTATACAATTGACGTGAATGACGTCGTAAGAATTGCTAGCGAAAAACTAGTATATATAGAGGTGTAGAATGAAAAGAACATATCAACCAAGCAACCGTCGTCGTAAAAAAACTCATGGTTTCCGCGCTCGCATGGCAACTAAAGATGGACAAAAAGTTTTAGCGCGCCGTCGTGCTAAAGGTCGTAAGCGCATAGCAATCACTGCTGGTGGCAAATAAACCAAAGCCTCTTAAGAGATCGTCAGACTATTTAGAAATTTCTTCTCGTGGCAAAAAAATAAAAGCAGCTCCGTGGCTGCTTTTGCAAGTTTTATCCTCTGAAGATGGTTTTAATTATTTTGGTCTTACAGTGTCTCGAAAAGTCGGCTCTTCTGTCATTCGCAATAGACTTAAACGATGGGTGCGTAACTGTGTTCGTTCAGAGATTTGGCCAGAGCAGTTTAATTCGAAAAAAGTCGTGTTTGTGTTCAGACCACAATCAGCAGAAGCGTTTTACAAAAGGCTTACTTACAAGCAGTTTATCAGTGTCTACAAAAAATTATAAAATTTTAAATTCAGTTTTTAAAGCGGCTATACTTTTTTATCAGGTGACGTTTTCTTATTTTCTTGGAGGAAATTGTCGCCATTATCCATCATGTTCTAACTACGCGATCGAGGCCTTTGAGAAACATAACTTCACAACAGCATTTTTTTTAATGATTAAACGTATTTTGGGTTGTCACCCGTTATCGGGCAAACACAGCTTTGACCCTGTTCCGGCCCCATTTAATTTACAAATATCAAAAGAGGTTTTACCGTGAATACGCAAAATGATTCGCCCTTTAGTAATCCCAAGTTTTTAGTCGCAATTGTCGTCACATTTCTTGGGCTTTGGGGGTGGCAGTATTACATGAACAAAACTTATCCTCCGCTACGAATTGCTGACAAACCTGCAGTGGTTGCGTCGTTGTCTCAGCAGACCGCCGCAGCGACATCTAATTCGCCGGCAGTAAAAACGGAAGCAGAACAAAAGATCTTTTCTACAGAGGAAAAACTTTTTAATTATGAAGATGAAAATGTACAATGGACTATTTCATCAGACGGCCTAGGACTTAAAAACCTAATTCTTAAAAAATACCAGGGCCGAGACCACAAGCCCGTTGAATTTCTTTCAAGCGACAAAATTTTTAGTTTGTATTCAAACAACCAAAGACTAAATTTTAATGTGACCAAGGTGTCTGAATTTGAATATCATGGCGAGGCTAAAGTTGATGGAAAAAAAATCACTCGGATTATAACTTACAACAAAGATAAAGAATATTTTGAGTCTGAACTTGAGTTCGACACAGGTTTGCAAAATCTAACGATTTCTTTAGACGAAAAAAAATTAATCAACCCTAGCGCATCGTTTTTTATGCCCTCGTTTGAAAAACAAAGTTTTCTTTACCGCGAAGCTGATAAAATTAAAACCGAAGCCATATCTACGCTTAAACCCACAGAGACTTTAGATAAACGCGCAAACCTGATTTCTTTGGCCTCGATCTCGACGCAATATTTTACCGCGGCGGTGATTGATAAATCTGAATTAACTCCGTCACTGGACATGAAGGTTAACAGTCAGCAAGCTAAAATGCTGTTGATTTACGACCTGAACAATTCCCAGCTGAAGAAGCTGAAGCAAATTTATTATGTTGGCGCTAAAAATACAGATTTATTAAAACAAATCGATCCGCTTCTTCCAGAGGTTATGGATTACGGAATGTTTGGCTTTATATCCAAGCCGCTACTTAAGTTGATGCGCCTGATGCACGATATTTTGGGTAACTGGGGACTTGCAATTATTGGTCTAACGCTGATTGTGCGCGCCCTGCTGCTGCCATTCAACATCATGTCTTTCCGCTCGGCGCGGGCGATGCAAAAAATTCAGCCGCTGCTTAAAGAAATTCGTGATCGATATAAAAGTGATCCGCTTAAAGTAAATCGCGAAACCATGGCGCTGATGAAACAGCATAAAGCCAACCCGCTAAGCGGGTGCTTGCCTATGTTTATTCAAATTCCAATATTTTTTGCCTTATGGAGAACTATTGGATCCAGTGTCGAAATTTATCAACAGCCGTTCTTTGGTTGGATTCAAGACTTAAGCTCGAATGATCCGTTTTTTGTTATTCCGGTTCTGATGGGTGTGACAATGTTTTTCCAGCAAAAACTAACTCCGACTACAATGGATCCGGCGCAACAGAAGATATTGAATTTTATGCCAATTATTTTTACGTTATTCATGTTTAGTCTTCCCAGTGGATTAACGCTTTATAATTTTATCAGTGCGCTTTTTGGGGTTATTCAACAGTATTTTTTATTAAAAGACTCAGCGGCTAAAGCCGCTGCATAGAAAGGGAATGTTATGGCAGGATTTTTTAGCAAAATTTTTGGGGGCGGCAAAAAAGAAGACCTCGAATCGGTTGTTGAGGCTACGCTAAATGGAATATTAGAAAAGGGCGGCTTTGATCTATCTTACGAACTGAATTTAGAAAAAAAAGAAGAGATCACAGATGTACGCATCGAATTTTCTGGCGCTGACGAAGCCTTATTAAAAGATTACAAAGGCCAATTGATGGATGCCATTCAGCTTATTGTTAAGCGGGTAACTCAACACCATTTTGCAGAAACAATGACGAACGTCATCGTTGATTGCGGTGGTTTTCGCCAAGAATCTGAAGCAGCTTTAATTGAACGTGCAGAGCACTTGAAAAAAATTGCAATCGAACAAGGAAAATCCGTTTATTACCGAGCTCTTCCGCCAAAAGAAAGAAAAGTGGTTCACCAGTATTTGGCGCTAGACGGCCGAGTAAAAAGCCGATCTTTGGGTGATGGGCTTTACAAGAAAATTAAAATTTTTCCTGCTAAAAACGCAAACACTGAGGCCAGCGAAACCGAAGAAGCTTAGTTGCCCTATGCGCAATCGAAGCGATCAAACAATCTGTGCAATATCGACTCCGCCAGGACATGGCGGAATTTCTGTCATTCGCGTCAGCGGATCACAGGCATTAGAAATTACAAAAAAAATTGCCCCCGGCCTGCAGAAAAAGAATCCTGTTTCTCATGGGGCTTATTACGCAAAAATTCGCGATACGGAAAATGAAATCGTCGACGAGGCAGTAGTTACTTACTTTGCGACTGGGAAATCTTTTACTGGCGAAGAGGTCACAGAAATATCGTGCCACGGTAGCGAATATATTTCAGAAAAAATTTTAGACTTATTAATTGATGCCGGTGCCGTGCTAGCAGAAAAGGGCGAGTTTACTTTTCGTGCCTTCATGAATAATAAAATCGACTTGATTCAGGCAGAGTCCGTTTTATCTTTGATCGAAAGCCAAAGCCAAGCCTCGGCACGCGTAGCCCTTCGACAACTGCAAGGCTTGGTATCTGAAAAATTTGAAAAACTAGAAAATGATTTAACTTGGTGTTTGGCCCATATAGAAGCTTCGATTGATTTTTCAACTGAAGGAATAGACGTGGTTAATCCGGCCGTGTTGATAGAAAAACTAAAACTAATTCAGCAAAATCTGGAAAAATTAGTTCATTCTTATCGCTCGGGCAGACTGATCAAAGACGGAATTAAGGCCGTTCTTTTGGGCGAGCCAAACGTCGGCAAATCAAGCCTTTTGAATCTGTTTTCAGAAGACGAAAAAGCCATCGTCACTGAAGTGGCGGGAACGACTCGGGATGTGATTCACGCGACCACTCTTTTTGAAGGGCTTCGAATGACGTTAAGTGATACTGCGGGTCTTCGTGAAACGGCTGATATCGTCGAAAAAATAGGTGTCGATCGCAGCTACCGTGAAGCCCAGAAAGCTGACTTGGTCCTGTACGTTATGGACTTAAATCAGCCAAATTGGGGCACAGCTCAACTGCAAATAAGCCAACTAAAAACACCCTTTTTAGTTTTGCTGAACAAGTCAGATCTAATCAGCCCCAGTCGGCAGATTGAAGTAAGAAAAAATTTACAAAGCCTTGAGCCTACTTTACCCCAGGAAGACGTTATTTTTACTTCTCAACTTGATCCCCAATCCCGACACAGAGTACTAGATACAGTGAAGCGAAAGATCGGAAACTTGAATGTTCTGGAAGAGGCCATTTTAACTTCGGCTAGACAATATGAAATGTCCAGTTATGCGCTTGAAATGTTAAAAACATCCCTGCTAGAACTAGAAAAAAATATGGGCGCCGAGTTTGTTGCCATGTATTTAAAAGAATCGCTGCTGGCGATTCAAAGAATATTGGGTCATGTTTTTGATGATCAAATCATGGACCGGGTTTTTAAAGAATTTTGTTTAGGTAAATAATCAATCTAAGGAATTTCAATGCAGGCATTTGATATTATAGTTGTTGGTGCTGGACACGCTGGCGTCGAAGCAAGCCTAGCTGCTGCCAGACTTGGAATGAAAACCTTGATGGTGACCACAAACCTAGACCGCGTCGCCTACATGTCTTGTAACCCATCAATCGGTGGTTTAGCAAAAGGACACATGGTCCGAGAAATTGACGTTTTGGGCGGCCAAATGGGTTTAGCTGCGGACGCGTCTTGTATACAATTTAAAAGATTAAACTCAAGCCGTGGGCCCGCAGTTC
>JAYUCH010000026.1:0-35490 GCA_043740435.1 Bdellovibrionales bacterium
CTAAAAGGTGTTTCGTTGTCCATTCAAAAAAAAGAAGCTGTTTGTTTATTGGGTGCCTCAGGGGCCGGAAAATCCACTTTGTTACAAATTTTGGGAACGCTTGATCGACCGACTTCAGGCGAAGTTTTCTTTCGCGGAGAAAGTATTTTCAAAATGCCCGAAGACGAGCTCGCATTGTTTCGGAATCAAAAAATGGGTTTCGTTTTTCAGTTTCACCATTTGATCCAAGAATTTACTGCATTGGAAAATGTCATGTTGCCCGGACTTATAGCAGGATTGAAAAAAACGGAAATCGCTGACAAAGCTTACGCTTGGTTAAAGTTTATGGAATTAGAAAACAGAGCCGATCACTACCCCAATCAATTAAGCGGCGGCGAGCTGCAAAGAGTCGCTATTGCACGAGCTTTAATCAAAGACCCAGAAATTTTATTTGCTGACGAGCCAACTGGGAATTTAGATTCTGAAAATTCACTTAAAATACAGCAGCTATTTTTCGAGCTTCGCCAAAAATTAGGTTTAACTCTAATTGTTGTGACCCATGATTTGCAATTTGCTGGCTTATTTCCTCGTGTCTTTAAAGTCAAAGATGGACGTTTTGCGCAATAGTTAGCGATGGCTCTTTGACAAGGCTGTTAAGTCTAGCTAGCCTTCATCAGTGCATTATAAACTACTTAAAGAATTAAGGATTTTGTTATTTCGCGGATCGCCGTTGGCTTTTATTGCAACGACTGCATTGACAGCCGTGCTGATCTTGTTTCCAGTCGATGCCTTTGCACAAAAAAATACAGCCAGGCCGCGCCTTTCTTTAAAAAATAACAAACGTGCCGAAAAAAAGAAAGCCTCTGCAAAAGTCTCGGTTTCATCGTTGAAAATCAATGCCATTTTAATTTCAGGTCAGCGAAAAATTGAAAAAGAAGCCATGCTGGCAAAAATGGTTTCGCAAGTTGGTGGAGTTTTCTCTGAAAAACAAGTCACCGAAGATATTCAGGCTTTGTTTAAAATGGGCTACTTCGTACAGATTGAAGCAACCAAAGAAATATCTGCGGGCGGCATTAGTCTAGAATACAAAGTCATCGAAAAGCCTACCATTTCAGAAGTGCAATTTGAGGGTAATCTAGAACAAAAAGCTGAAGACCTTGAAAAAGAAACAGGTTTAAAAAATTATGAAATCTTAAACACCACCAAAATAAAAGAAGCTATTGTTAAATTGGAAAAGTTTTACGAAGACAAGGGTTTCTATTTGGTTAAAATAGAGCCCGTCATTGAAGACGTAAAAAAAGACGAAACAGTTCGAGTCAAATTTGTAATTACGGAAAACGATAAAGTAAAAGTGAAAAAAATAACATTGATCGGTAATAATAACCTAAAAGACTCGTACCTGAAAGGACGGCTTTTTACCCAAGAGGCCGGCTTTTTTTCTGGTCTTAGTAGCTCGGGCTCTTTTAAACAAGAAGCCTTCGAGCGTGATATTCAAGTCATTAAATTTCTTTATTGGAATTTAGGCTACGTGCAGGTGAAAATCGATCGACCTTTAGTAACCGTGACGGCTGATAAAAAATCCATCTACATCACCTATCATATCGAAGAGGGTGACCAGTACAACATCGGTGAAGTCGACTTTGCCGGAGATTTACTTTTTCCAAAATCTGAGCTTTACGATGCGGTAAAAATAAAAGACAACGGAGTCTTTGCAGTCGATGTCATGCAGAAAGACATTGCCGACCTGCAGGCCAAATGCGGGGACTTAGGTTATGCATTTGCCAACGTAAACCCGCGCTATGCTTTTAATGAAAAAGAAAAAAAAGTAGACTTAGTTTTTGAATTTGAAAAAGGAAACAAAGTTTACTTCGGCGCTATCAATGTGACGGGGAATTCAAAAACCCGCGACAAAGTTATCCGCCGAGAACTTAAAATCGTCGAGGGCGAACTTTATAACGAAACCCGTAAACGTCAATCTCAAGAAAGTATTCAACGGTTAGGTTTTTTTGACGAAGTTAATTTTAAAACCAGCACCCCACCAGAAAAACCTGATCAATTGAACATTGATGTTGTCATCAAAGAACGTAACACCGGGCAATTACAATTAACGGCAGGTTACGGGAATGTTCAGGGTTTAAGTCTTGGTGGTTCAGTTCAACAGAACAATTTTCGTGGTCTTGGACAGACCCTAGGCGCCCGAATCGACGCCACACAAAATCGGCAGGATTATTCTTTAAGTTTAACCGAGCCTTACTTTTACGATACTTTGTGGTCGGCGGGTTTTGATTTGTTTTACATCGAAAACAAAGAACGAATTAATTATGATAACCGTAAAACGGGTGCAGCTGTGCGCTTCGGCCATCCCCTTTGGACGGATGATTTCAGAGCGATAGTCAGATACAAATTAGATAAAACGGATTTATTCGCAAACCAAAATACAGACCCCTTTTTATTTCCCCTGAAGACGGCTCAAGGTGTAACCAGCGCTGCAACATTAACACTGGAATATGACACCAGAAATGACCGATTTTCACCATCGAAGGGAATTTTTGCAGACGTATCATACGAGCGTGCTGGCCTGGGTGGAGATTTAAAATATCAAGAATTTTCATCGCGGTTTCGTTTTTTCAAAAATATTTTTTGGGATGTTGTTTGGCGCAATAACTTGACCTATTTAAATATTCAGCCCACCGAAGGTAGCGAAGATGTACCATTCACCGAACGCTATCAACTGGGTGGGGCCTATTCTTTACGTGGTTTTGGCTCGGGGACTGTTGGTCGAAGAATTTTTTCACAAGATCGCTACAATAAAATCGGAACTAATGACGGAAATCCGTTTTATGTAGCCATCCCTCTGACTGATGAAGAACGCCGACGTCGGTCTACATTAATTTTTGGTGGTACAAAAGAATTATTATTTCAATCTGAATTTCAGTATCCGTTAATAAAAGAAGCTGGCCTATCGGGAGTTTTCTTTTATGATATCGGGCAAGCTGAAGATCAACTGTCATCTGCTGGGCTTTTAAGTGATGTTGGTATCGGCTTTCGCTGGCAGTCTCCACTGGGCTTATTGCGCTTCGAGTGGGGCTGGCCCGTCAGTTCTGACAATTTAGATCGAGACACAGTCAATTTTGAATTTTCAATAGGACCGCCATTTTAATCATTTAATTTAAATAACAAAAAAAAGGAGATTTTTATGAAAGCATTTTTAACTTTAGCAGCTGTTTTTCTAACGACAACATTGGCCGTAGCAGAATTCAAATTAGCGTACGTCGATGTTCAAAAAGCCATTGAGAAGTCGACAGCTGGAAAAAAAGCCAAAGAAGAAATGAAAAAAGAAGCTGATAAAAAAAATAAAGATTTAGAAAAAAA
This sequence comes from Bdellovibrionales bacterium, assembly GCA_043740435.1. Taxonomy (GTDB): domain Bacteria; phylum Bdellovibrionota; class Bdellovibrionia; order Bdellovibrionales; family Bdellovibrionaceae; genus Pseudobdellovibrio. Next base: position 3,352 of record JAYUCH010000026.1, read on the forward strand.
GAAAGCTGATATTGATAAAATGCGTGAAGATTTCGAAAAAAAGAAATCAGTTTTAGCTGAAGAAGCGTTAGCAAAAAAAGCGCAAGAACTGCAAGAAGAAATGCAAAAATTCAATGTGATTGCGCAAAAAGCACAAAGTGAACTGGGAAAAAAAGAAGCCGAACTTTTACAGCCCATTGTTGAAAGAATGAAAAAAGTTATCGAGAAAGTGGCCAAAGAAAAAGGCCTTTCTATGGTTATTCAAAGTAATCCGAATGCGCAGATTGTGTTGTACGCTCAACCTGAATCTGAAATCACTGAAGAGGTCGTTAAAGCCTTTGATAAAGAAAAATAGACTGCAAACGTAATTATGAAAATACACTCATCAAGTATTATTTCTTCAGATGTGGAATTAGCTGAAGACGTCGAAATAGGTCCTTATTGTAACATCCAGGGTCGTGTAAAAATCGGTCAGGGAACATTCGTGGAAAGTCATGTGACTATCGGGTCCCGTTTTGGAGTCGTAGAAATCGGTAAGAACAATCACATATCACCCGGAGCCGTCATCGGCGGCCCTCCGCAAGATATCAGTTACAAAGCTGAGCCCACAAAATTAATTATCGGTGATAATAACGTTATTCGTGAATTTTCAACAATGAATATTGCGACCAGTAAAAATGACGGAGCAACTGTCATTGGGAATAATTGTTATTTTATGGCGTATTCGCACGTAGGCCACGACTGTAAAATTGCAAACAATGTTATTGTAGCCAATAATTCCCATTTCGGTGGCCACTGCGTGGTTGAAGATAATGTTGTTATCGGCGGGGTTTGCGCCTTCAATCAATTTTCTAAAATTGGCAAAAATTCCTTTGTTGCAGGCTCTAGTATCATCAACAAAGATATTTTGCCATTTTCAAGAGCCCAAGGAAACTATGCCATCGTCAGAGCGACGAATAAAGTTGGTCTTTTACGAAAAGGTTTTTCAAAGCAAGAAGTTTCAAATATTCATAAAGCTATTCGAATCGTGATCATGGGTTCAACAACTCTTGAACATGCTTACCAACGAATCGAAGATGAATGTCAGCCTTCAGAGAACATATCTTATTTGGTTAACTTTATTAAATGCTCTAGCCGTGGAATAGCTATTTCTCGAAATGCCAGTGGATCTTTAAGCCCTGAAGAGTAATGCCTGAATAATTCTCTAGGAGATTTATGAAATTACGTGCAGCTGTTATCGGTGTAGGGTATTTGGGACAGTTTCACGCGCAAAAACTAAAAGCGCATCCGGAAGTGGAATTAATAGGTGTGTGTGATCATTCTTTTGCACAAGCTGAAAAAATTGCCGGTGAACTTTCTGTCAAGGCTTTCGAAAAAATACAAGATTTAATTGGCCATGTGGATTTCGTGCACGTAGCGGCTTCGACGCAAGCTCATTTTGAAGTTACAGAATTTTTCTTAAACAACAAAATTCCAGTCCTGGTGGAAAAACCAATTGCTGCAACTGCCGAGCAAGCCAGAAAACTGTGCGCACTTGCAGAACAAAACAAAACTTTACTGACAGTTGGTCACATCGAAAGATTTAATCCTGCATTCACTTTTCTAAAAGAAAATAAAGCTGGTGCAACGTATTTAGAAATCAACCGATTGGCACCCTTTCGATTACGTGGCAGTGATGTCAGTGTTTTGCATGACTTAACAATTCACGATATTGATTTAGTTCACTGGATTTTTAACGAGCCCATTGTTAGCTTCGAAGTCACTGGCAGCCAGCTGATTCAGTCCACAATCGATGATGTTTCGCTAAGGGTTAAATTAAAAAGTGGTCTACAGATTACGATCAATAACTCTCGGGTCAGTCCGCAAATTGTTCGAAATTTTCGGTTAGTTAAAAAAAATGAAGTTATTTACATGAACACGGCCACTCTTGAAGCTGAAATTCTTAAAGTTTTAATCATAGATCCTTTCTTTGAAATCGTTAAAGTCCCCATTGTAAAAATAGACGCTTTAGCAGCTGAAGTGGATCACTTCGTCCAATGTCTTTTAGGTAAGGCACAACTTTTAATAACTGCGCGGGAAGCAACGGCTGCATTAGAAATGGTCGAGCAAGTCATTGCAAAAATAACGACATCAGGAACGCTGTGAAAACTGAAATAATGATTGTTGCGGCTGAAGCATCAAGTGCACATTATGCATTAAAGTTGATGGCACATTGGAAAGCAGCTGGTAAAGATTATCATTATTTTGGTGTTGGCTCTGACGAAATGGAGCAACAGGGTTTCGAACGGTTTGGAAAATCTGAAGAAATGGCTGTGGTCGGGGCTGCTGAAATTCTCAGTCAGTATTCAAAATTAAAATTGGTCTTTGATCAGCTTGTTAATGCAGCAAAAACACGTCAGCCAAAAGTTGTCATTGTGATGGATTATCCGGAATTCAATCTTTTTCTATCACGAAAATTACACGCGTTTGGTTTAAAAGTTTTTTATTATATTTCACCGCAGGTTTGGGCCTGGCGCAAAAGCCGGGTTGAAACAATAAAAAAATTCTGTGTTAAAGCATTTCTACTTTTTCCTTTTGAAGTCGATTTTTATAAATCCAGGCAAGTACCTTATGAATTTGTTGGGCATCCACTTTTAGATGAATTAGATCCCGAACTTTATGATGAACAAAAAATTAAATCTCGGCGTGAGAAATATGGAATCACAGATAAAGAAAAAATCTTAGCATTGATGCCTGGATCTAGACGCGGGGAATTGGATCAACTTTTAGATATTCAACTAGCAACCGCGCGGTTACTTTTACAAAAACATCCTCATTTGCGCATCATGATTTTTGTGGCGCCGACGATTAAAAAAGAAGAAATGCAGGCCCGCTTAGAAAATTTTAAATCACCCTACATTTTATTGCAGGAAGATCCTTACCACATGATTAGCTTAGCTCACTATGTGTTGGTAGCTTCCGGAACGGCCACGTTGATGGTGGGTCTTATGCATAAGCCGATGGTTATCATGTACAAATTAAGCCGGTTAACGGGTCTTTTCGCGCAAATATTTGTTCGTGGTATTAAGCATTTTGGTCTGGTTAATTTAATTTTAGGTCGCGAAGTTGTACCAGAAAGAAAACAAAGTGCGGTCAATCCCCAAGAATTATTTAAACTGACAGATCGTTTTATTACAGATGAAAAGTACAATGAAGAAACGATTTCTCAGTTAAAAGAAATTTCAAAATATTTAGGTGAAAAAGGGGCCACTGCCCGCGTCGCTAGGGCACTCGAGACCTATTTATGATTTTGAAGTCAGTGCAAATCGTTTACGATTTTGTTTCTGCCATAAAAAATAAACTTTACGATCTCGAATTCATCCAAAAAGTATCTTTGGATATTCCAGTTATCTCTGTCGGTAATTTGTCAGTCGGTGGCACGGGTAAGACTCCATGCGTGTACTTGATTGCAACTGAAATGTTAAAAATAAATAAATATAAAAAAATCGTAATTATAAGCCGCAGTTACCGCGGCCGACTGAAGCGACCTGAACGGGTGAATTTAAATTCACCCGATACCGCTCAGCTTTATGGCGACGAGCCCTGCTTATTACAAATGAAATTACCAGATTGCGCTGTTTGGGCTGGTCCAGTAAAAAATAAAACAGCTCAAGCCGCCTGCCTGGTTGAAAAACCCGATTTGCTAATCGTCGATGATGGTTTCAGTCACCGTAAGCTCGGGCGACAATTGGACCTGGTCCTTATCGATGCAACGGATCCACTTAATTATTTTCAGACTCTGCCGGTAGGCCGCCTCAGAGAGCCCCTTGATCAATTAAAAAGAGCCCAGCTTGTTTTACTAACTAAAACAAATTTGGTTCATCAAGATGAAGTAAAAAATATTTCAGATTTAATTTTTAAAGGCAGACCTTATTTGCAGAGTTCAGTGTATCGTGCAGAATCCAAGCTGAAAATAAAGCAGCTTGATCCGAAGTACGATCAGCTTTACGTGTTTTGCGGCTTAGGAAATCCGGATTCTTTGAAAAATGCTGTAGAACAGTTGGGTTTTAAAATTGTAAACTTAAAAAAATTCCCTGATCATTATCATTTTTCAGACTTGGATCTCGATACTGTGTATGACGAATTTTTAATACTTAAAAAACAGAATCCCAATTTAAAATTAATCACAACAGCAAAGGATCTTGTTCGTATTAAACACCATAAAATTCTTCAACAAATTGTAGTCATCGATTATGATATTGAAATAGAAAATTTAAAAAAGGTTGAATTTTTTGAAAAAATTTGCAGTTTTTTGTAGTTCGGTGCTGGCTCGAATCTGGTCGTATCTGCCGATTGGGTTCAATCTTTATTTGGGGCAAATTTTAGCGTTCTTATGGTTTGATTTATTTCGAATTCGCAGGAAAGTCATTTTTAGTAATTTAAACCTGGTTTTCCCACAAATGTCTGCAGCTGAAAAAAAAGTAATTGCTCGGCAGTGTGTGCAAAATATGTGTCGAAGTTTTTTTGATGTGATAAAAATACCATCTTTAAATGACAACTGGATTCAGACTCATGTCGTTTTTGAAGGTTTAGAAAATACAGCTGTTGTTTCCCAGGAAAATAAAGGGGTTCTTTTTTTATCTTTACATCTTGGCAGCGGAGATCTAGCGGGGGCCGTCATTTCTCGAGATATCGTTCCCAGTTATATTATTACAAAACGTTTCAGTAATCAGTTTTTAGATTCTTTCTGGTTTTCACTTAGGGGTGCCGCTTCGACTCGATTTATTGACGCTCATGCAAAAAAGAACGCTTTTGAAATCTTATCCGTGTTAAAGAAAAAACAAGCTGTGGTCTTTGTACTGGACCAATTTATGGGTAAACCCTTTGGTATCGAGTCCGACTTTTGCGGAGTAAAAACAGGCACGGCCTACGGTCTGGCCCTGTTTGCTAAGAAAACTCAAGCTCCTGTGATTTGTATTCATACCTACTGGGGCCAAGACAACAAATTGCATATCTGTTTTGGTGAAAGAATTGATTTGTCGACATTTTCTGGGGATGATGATGAAACGTATAAGCGAAATGCGACAAATCGCTTTAATTTAGAACTTGAAACACTCATTCGCAAACATCCGCAGCATTGGATGTGGGTGCACCGAAGATGGAAAACTTTTGAATGAAAAAAAATAGCAATTGTAAAGGCCATCGAAACCATAAAAGTAATAAACGTTTCAGATTATGTTTTTTGATGACTGTGCAGTTTTTATTTTTGTCTTCATGTGCTTCTGATTATTTAAAATATAAAGGTGAAAAAGACATTTTTAAAAATACTGATTTTGAGCAAAAAGTTCAAATCAAACCAGAAGTTCCCTCCGAAGTAAAAAAAGACGTCGTGAACCCGCCTGCGATTCAAGCACCTGTAATAATCAAAACAAAGGCCCCAAACGAAAATTCAAAACGTGTGCAAACACCGGCAAAGAAAATGGCTAAAAAAAGCATTGCGGTACCGGTCTTAAATTCTAGATTACCAGATATCGAAGATAAAGAAGGCTTTGAAGGAACCAGTCGTCGACCTAAAGTTGACCCCTTTCTTGAAAATGAAACAGTCATTCATTCGGTCAGTTACTTCTCTGCACAGGCTGGAAAACTAACCCTTAAAGTAAAACCTTTTGTGGAGGTAAATGGTCGAAAATCCTATAATTTTCTGACCGATTTAAAGACGGCCGGAATTTTTTCAAATTTCTATTCCGTTGATGATCAGGTCGAAACTTATGTTGATTATGAAGATCTTATTCCGCATGTATTCAAACTTCACATCAAGGAATCGGGACAGTTGCGCGAAGGACAGTCTTATTTTGATCACAAAACTTTAAAAGCCAGCTATTGGGAACATAAGTACACAGAAAAAAAAGGTCATGAAGAAAAAAAGCAAGAGTGGGATATACAGCCATTTTCCCAAAATGCTTTTAGCGGAATTTTTTATATGCGCATTTTTCAATGGGAAATAGGAAAAGAATACTCTTTTCGTGTAGCAGATGACCAAAAAAATATTATTTTCAAGGCCACAGCGCTAAAAAAAGAAAAATTAAGCACGGCGGCCGGAGAATTCGATGCAATCCAGATAAAAGCTCAAGTTGCTTCCCGTGGCGCTTTAGAGCAAGCCGGAGATCTTTATTTTTGGATTTCGGATGACGAACACAAGTATGTTTTACGTATCGAAGCAAAAATAAAAATTGGTACTTTGGTGTCTGAAGTCATCGAAATTAAGCCTGGTCAGAAGAAGTAACGAATATGGTTTCACACCAAGTAATAATTCAAACTGCTTTTTTAGGAGACCTGCTTTTATCCATCCCGTTACTAAAAAAAATAAAAAGTAGTTATCCAGATGACCAAATTATTTTAATTTGTAAAAAAGGCTTAGGTTCTTATTTTTTAAATCAAAAGTTGGTTGATCAAGTTTTCGAGGTCAATAAAAATAACCGATCCGATTACCAACATATTGTAAAAATCTTAAATAATTTAAATGTAAATAATTTGTTTTGTGTTCATCGGTCTTTGCGTAGTCAATTGTTCAGTTGGCAAGTTAAAGCGAAAGTTAAAATTGGCTTTAAATCTTTTTTTTCAAGGTTAATTTTTAGTAAAGTTATTTTTTATCAGCCAAAGTGGCCCGAAGCTTTACGGCAACTTTGGATTTTCTCAGCTGTCGATCAGCAGCTTGAAAAAGAGTTAACTAATAGGGATTGGTCTGACTTAAATTCAGTGAATTCAAACGGAGATCTAAATCTTATTCCGGATTCATTCTCTGTTGAAAGTAAGTTTTTCGAAAAACTGGCGCCTTCAAAAAGGATTGCTGTATTTCCCGGAAGCGTGTGGGCTACAAAAAAATGGACAGTTGCGGGCTACATTGAAGTGTGCCGCCATTTTAGTTCCCAGCAGTATGAAATTTTTCTGATGGGAGGTCCTGACGAAGTTGATCTGTGCCAATCCATTCACGCTATGGTACCAGCCACGGTGGTTATAGCGGGTAAAAATTCAGTTCCAGAGTCGATAGATTTTTTGAAATCTTGTGCTTTGGTTATTTGTAACGACAGTGCCCCAACCCATATGGCTGCACATCAAAATATTCCCGTCGTTTCTATTTTTGGTCCGACGACTGTTGATTTAGGTTTCAGGCCTTGGTCTAACCAAGCAAAAATTGTAGAGAACACCAAATTAAACTGCAGGCCTTGTGGTAAACATGGCCATCAGAGGTGCCCCTTGGTTCACCACCACTGCATGACCCAGATTCATTCAAGCGAAGTTATAAAGGCCGCAAATGTTCTTTTAAAAATCAGTCATTGAAATCTTTAACATTAATTCCATACTTTCGAATTTTACGTAACAAAGTATTCTTGGGAATATTGGCCTGAGCCACAGTTTGATTTATTTTTCCTTTGTTAGCGCGTAGTGCACTCAGTATGAAGTCTTTCTCGACTTTTTCTTTGTAGACCTCAAAGTCTAAAGGCTCCGACGAAGGTGAATCTTTAGAAAATTCTCCGTCTGGTTTAGAAATAGTCTCTGCTTGTGAAAGAGCCGCAGCTGTTTTTTCAGTGATTTTTATAACTTCATTTAATATTTGTTCAGGCAAGCTTCGTTTTGTCATTGTCGAGTTTGTTTCAACGATAAAGGCACGCTCAATTATATTTTCCAGTTCTCGAATATTTCCAGGCCATCTGTATTTTCGCATGGCTTCAAGGCAATCCGGATCAATACTTAGAATTGTTTTTTGGTGCTGCTTAGAAAATTTCAGTAAGAATGTTTCGGCTAGCACGCTAATATCATCGGGACGCTCACGCAGCGGCGGTAAAAAAATTGGCATTACATTCAAGCGGTAAAACAAGTCCTCACGGAAATCTTCTGTTTCCATCATTTTTTCTAAGTTTCTGTTTGTAGCGGCCACAATACGTGCATTGGTTTTGACTTCACGATTGCTTCCAACCGGGGTAAATTTTTTCTCTTGGATAGCACGCAAAAGCTTCACTTGCATTTCTGGCCTTAATTCTCCGATTTCATCCAAAAATAAAGTTCCGTTATTAGCTAACTGAAACTTTCCAATTTTTCTTTCGATAGCACCCGTGAAGGCTCCTTTTTCATGACCAAAAAATTCGGACTCCATCAGGTTTTCAGGAATAGCTCCGCAATTGACAGCCACAAAATGACCGCTTTTTCTAGGCGAATTAAAATGAATTGCACGCGCTACCAATTCTTTACCGGTTCCGTTTTCTCCGCGAATTAGAACAGTCGTTTCAACTTTGCATAATTTGTAAATAAGATTAAAAACTTCTTTCATCTTCGAATTACTGCCAACGATTTCACTTTCAATATCATCATCAAAGATAGGATTTGAAGCTGTAAGGCTTGAAACCATTTGGTGGGCTTCCATACTTTTTTTCACGATATCCGTTAGTTTTTCGGGGTGCACTGGTTTTTCTAAATAATCATAGGCCCCTTCTTTGATAGCTGTGATTGCATCATCTAAATTAGAGTGCGCGGTCATGATCACAACGAATGTGCTGGGGTTATGTTCTTTAATTTCTTTTAAGGCATCTAAGCCATTCATCAAAGGCATGCGAACATCCATCAAAACAAGATCCCAGTCGCTGCCTTTAACTTTTTCTAAAGCTTCAAGTCCATTCGTGGCTTCTTCTATTTCAAATTCAATATCCAGCTTGGTATTGGTTAAGATGGAAACGACGGATTTGCGTAACTCATTTTCATCATCAACGATCAGTGTTCTTAATTTCATAAAATACTCTTTTCTATTTCTATTGAATGTAAATTAGCTTTCACTACCCAGTGGTAGGCTTACAAAAATTGTTGTACCTTTTTTTAACTCTGACTTTAAAGAAATTTTACCGCCGTGCAGTTCTATAAAATACTTAACAAGATATAAACCAAGACCCGAACCCTTTGTTTTGTGTTCCTGAGTTTTTCCGCGAACAAATTTCTTCCAGATATTTTCCTGATCTTCAGCACTGATACCTTCGCCAGTATCTTTTATTTCGACGAAAACGTCGGACTCTGTTTCACGCGAATGAATACTGATTTTGCCTCCACACGGAGTGTACTTAATAGAATTTTCAATGATGTTTAAGAAAACTTCAGTCATTAAGGTCACGTCAAATTCGATCAAAAACATAGGTTCTAAATTAATTTCTAAGGCAATATCTTTCGTTGCAGCAAGCGGTTTTATGCGCTCAATAACATTTTCGACGACTCCATTGATATCCGCAGTTTCTTTCATGATCTTGAAATCTTTGGATTCAACGCGGAGGACTTTCAATATAGATTGTATGTAGCGATTAAGTTCTTCCGAATAACTTTTTAAGCTAGTTAAATCTTCGTGAACTTCTGCAGTGACATGCCCCGATGACAGCAGGCGGTCTAACACGGCTTGAATTTTAGCGATAGGTGTTTTCAAATCATGGCTTATAAGGCTTACGAAATTATTTTTTAATTGTTCAAGTTCTGCTAAATAACTTTGTTCTTGTTTTAGCCGCATATGTGCTTTTTCTATTCGTAAAGCTTGGTAGGCCGTAAAAAGAAGCCAAATGAATATAAATAAACTGATTGGACTTAAAATCGGAATCCAAACTGAAAAAGTATCAAAGATCCAAGCCGAAAAAGCAGAAATTACCGTGACTAGGAAAAGAAAAAAGAAAAAAGCCACGCTCTGTGGATAATTTGAAATGATGGCCATTGCCACCAAAGCCAATAGAAATAAGAAAGCAGCGTAAATTAAAAAAGGCAATTTTTTTATAAAATTATCTTGAATCAAATTTTCGACAACTTGGCCCCAGTATTCATGTCGGGACATCAGTCCCACGGGAGTTTGTATTTGGGAATAAGATGATTTTTCTGTCCCGATCAGGACAATTTTTCCTTTCAAAAAGTCTTTTGGCAGTTTGCCATTCATGACATCAATATAAGATATGGTCGTGAACTGTTCGCTGTTCGTAAAATTGATGATGGGGATTTGATTTTTATAGCGTAACTTTCGAAAATCTTGTGTCAAGCGGAAAGCTAAATTAGGTAAATAGTCAGGGTTTATCAAAATTCTGCGGCTGGTCCCGTCATCATCTTTCAAGGTATCGATATGTCCCAAATTTGATCTGTCAGGGCGAGTTGCAATGGGTAGCGACAGTTTTTCAAGCTCGCTGGAATTGGTAGCCCAGAAGACCTTGGGGTTTTTGAATGTTAGAATTTCATCGGTGGTAAATCGAATTTGGCCAACATTGTCGCCAAAGTACAAAGTTATGCCTATAGATTTTGGGTCTTGCAACAGAATTTCAGAAATCAGTTTCTGCCAAAGCGTACGATCCCAATAAAAACTATCGCTTAAGTCAGAAAATTCATTCGTGTTAATTAAGGAATTTGTTTTCAGATCAAAAATTTTTGAAAAATCAGAAGCTTTTATAGTTATCAGTACGACTTGATTCGAAACGTTTTGCAGGCCGCGCAAACGAAATCGGTTATCGTAGGATCCGCCTTCATCAAATTTCAGAAAAAATAAAGAGATTAACCAGCATAAAATGGCTCGCAGCCAAAATCCTCTGTTAATTGCAAACCAGCGACCCCAGACCCCTAGTTTTTTATTTAACGGTGTTTTCACGCGATGCAAAATTAACCAAGTTCTCGGGTTATTTCAACTGTTTAATAGGGTATTCTCTGCAGATGGAATGGATCAGAACACAAGAACAAGCCCTGCCACATTTTGAATCGTCTGTTTTAACAATCGGTAACTTCGATGGCGTTCATCTAGGACATCAAAGATTACTTAAAATCTTGGTCAAGACTGCGCATGAATTAAATACAAAATCCGTGGTTTGTACATTCAAACCACACCCCAGGACAATTTTACTTCCAAATCAACCGGTTCATAGGCTTTTCGATTACAAAGATCAGGCTGAAATGATGGAAACGATGGGGGTCAATTATTTGATTGAAGAAAAATTCAGTAAAGATTTATCGCGAATGCCTGCTGAAGATTACTTGGATGGCTACATAGAACGTTTTTACCGCCCAAAGCATCTCATAGTTGGATACGATTTTAGCTTTGGTAATCAACGTTCAGGTAATGCTGATTTTTTGAAAAATTTTTGTTCTCGAAAAAAATGGGGACTGACAGTTGTTCCTGCTTTTGAAACTGAAGGTTTAATTGTTTCCTCTTCGCAAATAAGAAAAATGTTAGAGCACGGGGATTTAAAAAAAGCCGAAGAACTTTTAGGTAGGCCTTATTATTTACGCGGACCTGTTCGGGTTGGTTACAAACGCGGTCGGGTTCTTGGTGTACCGACAGCTAATTTAAGTCCCGAAATTGAATTTAAACCCCGACAAGGAGTTTACTTTACAAAAGTAACTTGGAAAAATAACATTTATCCTGCCATCACGAATATTGGTTACAATCCGACATTTGAAAACAAAGACCCTTACCTGAAAGTAGAGACACATTTATTCGATTTCAATCAAGATATTTATGGCGAGCATATTTCTGTCGAATTATCTCATTTTCACCGAGATGAAATGAAGTTTACGACTGTTGAGGCCTTAAAAGCACAGATACTAAAAGATATTGATCAGGGTAAAAGATATTTTGAAAGCTAGGTTGTGATGCAGAAAATAATCCATTTTTCAGGAGTATCTGTACTTGAAAAGTACTCTGAATTGGCTCAGTTTAAGAACCACTTTGAATTTTTTAAAAATAATGAAAATTTATCGGTCGCTGAATTTTTGAAAAAGAAATACGATGTCATTGAGCTTGGCTTAAATGATTTTAATTTATTTAAGCCTTTTTTGCCGACACTTGATTTGAAAACTAGTCGCTTCGGCGTAGCTGATACCTTAATAAAATTGAAAACTGATTTTAGGCCGATGCATTTTCTGTCAGAAGCTGTTTACAAAGCCATTTTATTAAAGGTACCCGATCTTAAAACATCCGAATCGGCTGTTGTTATCGGAGATTATGATTTTGTCTTAGCCGTAACTTACAAATTAGCCCAATCAGGATTTTACAAAATTATTATTGCCACTTTAAAAAATGTTGAAGCCGAAAAAATAAAAAAACTGATTCAGCAGTATGCATTTCGAGTTCAAATTACAACTGTACCGTTAAATGAACTCACACAACTAGAAAGTGGAAGCGTCCTTTTGATTTCGAATCTGTTGAAAAAAAGTAGTCCAGAAGCCTACGAGTCCATCACGTATTTTAACTTTTTAAGTCGTGGTGCTGCATTTGTTGATTTGAATTCCAGAAACGAGCCTGTCCTGGCCGAAGAAGCAAGCCGTGCCGAGATCACTGTTGTTGATGAAATTGAAATTCTAAAAATAAAATACGATATGATTTTAGAATTTTTAAAAAACTCACCCTAAGTCTAGTTACAAAAAACGTCACACTCATTAAACTATTCAGATATGTCATCGAGTAAATTAGGGGAAATTTTAATCAAGCAGGGATTGATTCGTCAGGATCAGCTGCAAGTTGCTATTCAGGAAACCCTAAGAACGAAGGCTCGATTAGGTCCTACATTAATTCAAATGGGAATCATGAAGGACTCGCAAATTCTTCGAGCCTTAGAAAAACAGTTTGCAATTCCTGGTGTTGATGTTTCCCAGTTTGAAATCGATAGCACTGTGGTTGCAATGGCTAATCGAGATTTCTGTGAAAAACACTGTATTATTCCAATCTCGAAAGCTGGTTCAACGCTGGTTGTGGCCTTTGCTGATCCCAGCAATTTACAAGTGCGCGATGATTTAAGATATATTACGAAATGTAAAATTCAACCCGTTGTTTCTACCGAATCAAATATTTTGGCTGCCATAGAAAAATACCATCCCATTGCGGCTACCGATTTTACAAATAAAGGCTCCGAAGCTGAAGATGAAATGGACATGCAATTTGCCTCGGCTTCTGCCGCCGTGGAAGTTGGTACTGGTTCTCAAACAGAAGATGTTCCGGTCGTTAAATTTGTGAATGGCATTTTGATGGATGCTATTCGTAAAAGAGCCTCGGACATTCATTTTGAACCCTACGAAAAAAAATTTCGAGTGCGTTTTCGAGTCGACGGAAATTTGGTAGAGACATCAAGCCCACCATCAAGTTCGGGGCCTGCCATTGTGTCACGTATTAAAATTATGTCTCGTATGGATATTGCTGAAAAGCGAAGACCACAAGATGGTCGTTTAAAAATTAAATTAACAAAAGAAAATCGCGAAATGGATTTTCGTGTTAGTTCTGTGCCGACCATGTGGGGCGAAAAAATCGTAATGCGGCTTTTAGATAAATCTAATCTTCAGCTCGATATGACTAAACTTGGTTTCGAAGAAGAAGATTTAAAACTTCTGAAAAAGACGATTACTTTGCCGCAAGGAATGATCCTGATCACGGGGCCGACAGGGTCGGGTAAGACCACAACAATTTATTCAGCTCTGTTTGAAATCAATAAAACGGATACGAATATCTGCACGGCCGAAGATCCAATCGAGTTTAATTTAGAGGGAATTAATCAAGTCCAAATGAATCCTGAAATCGAACTTAATTTTTCAACGGCGCTAAGAGCTTTTTTACGACAAGATCCTGATGTTGTTATGGTCGGAGAAATTCGTGATTTAGAGACGGCTGAGATTTCTTTTAAAGCAGCCTCTACGGGTCACATGGTCGTTAGTACTTTACATACGAATGATGCTCCGTCCACTGTTAGTCGCTTGATTGATATGGGTGTTGCTCCATATATTATAACTTCAACTTTGAACCTTATAGTCGCTCAGCGACTTATAGGAAAAATTTGCGAATCTTGCCGCGAGCCTGTTCAGGTTCCTGAAGCCACTTTAATCAATCTTGGAGTGCCTAAACTGGATATACCTCGGCTGCAATTGTTTCGCGGACGGGGCTGTTCGGTTTGCAATGAAACAGGAATAAAAGGGCGGCTTGCAATTTACGAACTTATGCCAATGACTGAAAAAATCAAAAATGCAATTTTGCAAAATGTAAGTACTTCGGAACTCAGACAGATTTGTACCGAAACCGGAGTGCGCACTTTGCGCCGTAGTGCACTTTTAAAATTAGCGCGCGGCCAAACCACCGTCGAAGAGGTTTTTAATTCATCCGTCAAGGAAGAGGGCCAATGATAGAAAAAATGCTGAATCTTTCGATTGAAAAAAACGGAACTCAGATTTCTTTTGTTGTAGGCCAAAAAGTTTTATCTAAATCAGGTATCGACTGGGTCGAAATAAATTCAGAACCACTTAAAATAAATGAATGGGAAGATTTAAAAGAACTTTGTTTGCAGCCAAACCAAAAAATTCAGCTTGAAACGAAGGGTTTAGTCAGTGGTCTGTATATTTCAGAAAAATTTTCTTGGAAGTTTTCATTCATCGAGCGCCAGGATTGCTTTAGAGCATTTTTTTATCTTGCGAAATCAGAAAAAAATCATACGGACTGCCAAATCCAAAACCCATTGTTTTGGGATTTATTAAAGAAAGAAACAGGAATTTTTATTTTCTCGGGTCCTCGTCGATCTGGAAAATCAAGTTTAATTTCTGAGATCATTGAAAAGCAGCAGAATGAAAAAATAAGTTTGATTGGCATTCACTCCTTGGAATCGGATTATGTATGGCCTGAACTCGATAATTTAATTCAGCTAGGTTCTGATACTGCAGATTGGGATTTGAACCATATAATTTATGACGGCTTAGAAAAAATTGTTGTTGATTTTAATTCTGTAAAAAAATGGGAAAAGTGGATCGAACTTGCAGAGCAGGGACGCACTTTATTTTTGACGACAACGGCAGAAAATGTTCAAATCGTATTTCAGCAGTCCCTTGAAAAACTGACTCCGGGCCTGGCTGTTCGCTTTGTTAATTTACTGAACGGCATCATCGTGCAGAAACTAACAGCGCAAACAATATCTCCGATTTACGAAACCTTATTGCTGAGACAAAGTGACAAAGAAAAAGCACGTATTGTTTTAGCGGATTTTAAAAATTCAGGTGTTATTGATTTCTCCAAATTCTCTGCAGAATGTTATCAATCCTTGAATCAGTCAATTATTCAAAATTTAATTCGGCGCCAGTTCGATGTAAAGACGGCTTTTTCTGCCTCTGATAAACCCGAAGAACTTGATTTACAACTAAAAAAAATGGGACTGTAATGGCAACTTATTCGTACTTAGCAAGAACTATCTCAGGAAAAATGACCCGTGGAAATATCGAAGCACGAGATGAGGCCGATGCAAAAATTAAATTGCGTGCAAAGCAATTGATACCCACTAAGCTGGATGTGGTCACCAAGAAAAAAGAAATCAGTGGAATTGAAGTTTTCTTAAATACTTTTTTAGCTCCGAAAATGAAATCGAAAGATTTGCAAATTTTTACTCGGCAATTTTCTACTTTAATTAATGCCGGTATCCCGATCTCAGATTCAATTCGTATTTTATCAGAAGGATCGATTAGCCCCGTCTTGAAAGAGGCACTGATTCAAATCAAGGCTTCGATCGAGTCTGGACGTCGACTTTCTGAAGCCATGCATCAACATCCCCGAGTATTTGATCGCCTTTACTGCAATTTAATTCAGGCGGGTGAAGAAGCCGGTATTTTAGACACCATATTAAATCGTTTGTCCATATACATCGAAAAAAGTGAAAAAATTAAACGACAAGTGAAGGGCGCGCTGGTTATGCCCGGAGTTATTACAGCAGTTGCTGTTTTAGTTATTGGCGGTATTATCTTTTTTATTATTCCTAAATTCCAAGAATTTTATTCTGGATCTGGAAAAGCACTTCCTTTTTTAACTCAGTTTATAGTCAATTTATCTAATTTTTTAAGGGCCCGATGGTATTTAATTCTGGTTGGAATGATCGGAAGTGTTTCCGGTCTTATTTATTATCTGAAAACTCCGGATGGACAGCGAAAGTTTGATGAAGTCAGTATCAATGCGCCCATGTTTGGAGATTTGATTCAAAAATCAAGCGTGGCTCGTATGAGTCGAACGTTGTCGACTTTGCTATCTTCGGGAATTGGCCTTATCGAGGCTATTGAAATCGCAGCAAGAACATCTGGAAATTTCGTTATCGAGAAAGCCTTAATTGCCTGCAAAGAGTCTGTAACGATTGGTAAACCATTTCATCAACCGCTTTCGAAGCAAAAAGAAATTCCTGTCATGGTGTCGCAAATGGTAGCGATCGGTGAACAATCAGGAACAACAGATGTCATGCTTGCAAAAATCGCAGACTTTTATGAAGACGAAGTCGAAAATGCAGTTAAAACGATGACAGCTTTAGTTGAGCCACTACTCATGGTCGTTCTTGGTGGCATTATTGCCGTCATTATGGTTGCGATGTATTTACCAATTTTTGGCTTGGGCGATACAATAGGCGGAGATTAGTGGTAGCAGAAACGGCTCAGTTAAATAAACTTTTACAGCCTGACTTTAGAAAAACTGTGCGAACTGTTTTCATAATTGGTTACTTTGCCCTTTTTCAGATTTTGATTCTGTTGCAAAAACCATTTTTACAGGTCGATTTTATTTTTTCTTTTTACTCGGCCTTTTTAGTTTTGTTTTTACATCACTTAGTCTTACACTTTTTTGCAGTTTTATCGAACTCTGAAAATAAAGTTTTTGTTTCTTATGGGTTAGATTTTTTAATCATCATAACTTTTATGAAGTCATTCCCTCAGTTATCTAGTTTTTTACTGGTGATGCAGTTGTTTCTATTATTTTTGGCAAGCTTCGATTTAAAGTTTACTCAGCTTTCAGGTCTTGGCTTGCTGGCGTCATTGGGTATTTCCGTGATGAATTTATCAATTTTCCAAACTGGCTCTGTTCAAAATATATTATCTTTAGCCTTGTTTAATTTATCATACATCGCCGTTATTACGGTCTCAGGGCAGTTGAAGCAAGAAATCTATGGAATTCAGAGTGACTTAATTTTAACGCGTAAAAAGTCCAGATCTCAGGCTGAGTTTGCTAAAGTATTGATGGAAAAAATACCGTTGGGACTTGTAGTTAGTCAAAGTAATCAAAAAATTATTTTACAGAACGATTATATTCTAGATGCTTTACAATTAAGTGAAACTGATATCGGGCAGCTTTTAGTAAATTCGAATAAAAGCTCTTCGTCAGATCTGAAGTATTCAAAAGAAAGTAATAAAGAAGAGCGTATTTTTCAATTTGATAACACCAATTACTTTGATGAAGAATTAAATGACAAATTAACCATTTCACTTTTTAAAGATGTCACTGAGCTTAGAAAACTTGAAGATCAGCTGAAGCAAAAAGAAAAACTTGCAGCTATTGGTCAGCTGGCTGCTGGAATCGCCCACGAAATTCGTAATCCGCTGGCAGGAATAAGTGGCAGTGTGCAATTACTTTCAACGGAATCGCAAGACCCAGATCAGATGAAGCTTATGAAAATTATCATGAAAGAAATCGATCGCTTAAATAATTTAATTACTGAATTTCTTGAATACGCAAAGCCTGAAAAAAAACCCGATGAGATTGTGAATACAGCACAAGTACTTGAAGAAGTCGTACAAAACATAAAACATCAATCAAAATTTGCAGGGGAAATTATTTGGGATTTGCAACTGAGCACAATTAAGGTGCTTGGTTTTTCAGAAAAGCTGAAGCAAGCCTTTCTTAATATTAGTATCAACGCTGTTCAAGCTCTTGAGGGAAGACAAAATCCAAAAATAACGATACAAAACGTAGAACACGGCGAATTTGTTTTAGTTTCTATTCAAGACAACGGGGCGGGAATGAAACCAGAAACCTTAAAAAGATTATTCGAGCCATTTCACACCACAAAAATAAAAGGAACTGGCTTAGGGTTAGCAATTACACACAAAATTTTAGAGGCGCATTCTGCTAAAATTGAAGTTAAAAGCCAGCTGGGTGCGGGCACTGAATTTATTATTAAATTCCCAAATTTGGGTCATTAAAGAAAGAGGAACGTTATGAAGTCGCGAATATTAGTGGTCGACGATGAAGAGTCCATCCGCGAATTTTTAGAAATCATGTTAAAAAAAGAAGGCTATGAAGTCACAACAGCAGAAGACGGCCAGAGGGCAAAAGAAATCTTAGAAAAAAAATCTTTTGATATGGTCATTTCGGATATGCAGATGCCGCAGGTGACTGGAATCGAGTTACTTAAATATGTGAAAGACAGCTATCCGGATTTAGTCTTCATGATGATCACGGCTTTTGGAACGACTGAAACCGCCGTTGAAGCTATGAAAATGGGTGCCTATGATTATGTGACCAAGCCGTTTAAAATCGATGAAGTCAGGCTCAATATTCACAATGCTCTTCGTTCGAAAAACTTAGAATTGGAAGTACGAGTTCTAAAAAAAGAATTGGTTAAAGAGTATTCATTCCAAAATATGGTCGGAAATTCAGCCCCGATGCATGCAATTTTTGATTTGGTAAAACGTGTTTCTCAGTCCCCAACAAATGTGATGATCACTGGCGAATCGGGCACCGGTAAAGAAGTCGTAGCAAAAGCTATTCACTACAATGGACCCTTAAAAGACAAGCCTTTTGTTACGATTAACTGCGGAGCTATTCCTGAAAACTTAATGGAATCGGAAATGTTCGGTCACAAAAAAGGATCTTTTACAGGTGCCATATCTGATAAAGTCGGTTTATTTGAAGTGGCTGACAGCGGAACTTTATTTTTAGATGAAGTTGGTGAATTGCCATTATCGATCCAAGTAAAGTTATTGCGGGCAATTCAAGAGCGCATCATTCGTCGTGTGGGTGCCACAGAAGATATGAAAGTCGAAGTCAGAATTATTGCTGCAACCAATCGTAACTTAGAAGACATGGTTGCCAAAGGGTCATTCCGTCAGGATCTTTATTACCGTCTAAATGTTATAAATATTCGAACGCCAGCGCTTCGCGAGCGAAGCGAAGACATTCCACTTTTGGCAACTCACTTTTTAAAAAAATATAATGATAAATTAAATAAAGCGATTGCCACAATTTCAACAGAGGCCATGGAAATTTTAAAAAAATATAATTATCCAGGAAATGTCCGAGAACTAGAAAATATGATTGAACGCACGGTAGCTCTGGAGGCGGGTTCAACGATTTTGCCGGAATCATTACCACCGATGGTCAATACCTCATCGGGTCGAAAAATGGCGTCCAGCAACGAAATAAATGTCGGAGATGATGGCTTGGACTTAGATAAAGTTGTAGGCCAGATCGAAAAAGAACTACTTGTAAAAGCGATACACGCTGCAGGCGGAGTAAAAAAGAAAGCCGCAAAGTTACTAAAAATTTCTTTCCGCTCGATGCGCTACCGCATTGAAAAATACAACCTAGGCGTAGTAGGCGACGACGAACTCGACGACGAATAAAATAGGTACCTGCTCACTTTTCGTAAAGCAGTGCATTATGAAAAAAATTAAAGAAGCCCATTTTCCAGGAAGTGGGCTTTTTTATTTGAATTTTTCGGTAATTTAAAAGCCCTTTTTTTTAACGCTTTTCGCATCGAAATCAGATTGTTTTCCTCGGCTTGCTGGTTCAACCAATCAATATTTTCTTCAATAATTGATCCGGAATCCGTAAATAAAATCGTATCTGCCTCGATGGGAATTATCATATAGGACCTTCCAATAAGCCCATTTAACGAAGAGAATTTCCAGTTTTCGCATTTAGAAGTAAGTTGAGCGCGAACAGGATTTTGATATACATATTTGTAACAGTTCATAAAATATCTGAAGTTAGAAATTTCACAGCGATAGTACCGAGAGCCCCAGT
Organism: Bdellovibrionales bacterium; assembly: GCA_043740435.1. Taxonomy (GTDB): domain Bacteria; phylum Bdellovibrionota; class Bdellovibrionia; order Bdellovibrionales; family Bdellovibrionaceae; genus Pseudobdellovibrio. Next base: position 23,105 of record JAYUCH010000026.1, read on the forward strand.
TCTGATTAATTTTTCCTGAATATCGATTCATTACCTTACTTGTTTCTCTCATAAAATAATTAAATGCCACTCCGAGAGATTCGCAATCCGTGCTGCAGATTAAGTGAAAGTGGTTCGGCATCAGTACAAATGCATGGATTTTTATTCCATAAAAAATATGAATTAAATAAAGATGATCACTCATGATGCTCCAGACTAAATCCAGCTCGAGATCAAAAGGGGCTTTGTTGTGACGTCGACCAGTAATATGAAACGGATTTGCTGACATTTGAGGAGAGTGTAATCTTGACATAAGCTGACGATTAGCAAATTGCATGCACAGAATATGAAGATTTTAACGCCTTGCTTTACGAAAAGTGAGCAGGTACCTTTTTAGAAGGACCCCATAGCTCAACTGGATAGAGTAGTCGTTTCCTAAACGATCGATCCCCGTTCAATTCGGGGTGGGGTCACCAAATTTGCTGTTTTTAAGCTTTAAACATCTATCTGCTTATGCTAATTTTTTATTTTCGTCGACTGAGGGGTTAGTTTGAAAAAAAATAAGCTATTAGCACTCTGCGTATTCGTTAGCTTCAACTTATTCACTTCCATCGGTTTAGCTTTTGTATTTCCGGATATAATTAATGGCAAGCCCGTACAGCCCGGAGAAATTTATTCTAAGTACACAGTAGGATTGGGTGACGAAGAACTTTTTTGTTCCGGAGTCATAATCAGTGATCATCACATTTTGACCGCGGCTCACTGTCAGGATGGCTTACTGAAGGGTAAAATCTATTTTGGAACGAATAAAAGTAATTTTGAATACCGAAATATCCGCGCCATCACTGTTCATCCAGATTACTGCAAGCAAAATAATTGTGGAACTGAGTATTCGAAAGATGATCATGATATTTTGGTGGTTGAACTCATTGGCGACTTGCCACAGGGTTACAAACCTATCACGATTGCTGCCCAAAGTGAACTGCAACCAGGATCGAAAATTTTTCTAGCGGGATTTGGTGCAGATGAACTTGGAAAGTATGAAGATATATTGAAAGTTACAGAAGTTCCGATGGATCAGTTCAACGGACAAAGTGAATTTAGAACCATAGAGACAGCAGCGGGTAGCTGCAGTGGTGATTCAGGCGGGCCGGCTTTCATTCGAAAAGACCAGCAATTGTATTTAGCCGGTTTAACAAGCCGCGGAGATGGGCCCTGTCGCTCGTTTGGGATTTATACTTTAGTTGATTATTTTTCAGATTGGATATTAGAAATAATAACCAAACCATCACACGATTAATTGAAAGTTATGCCATGAGAACTACGGATACAAAAACTAAATCCGCTTTAAAAGTATTTATAAAAACTTTTTTAATGCCCACCTTTGTGGGTAAAGCTTTGGTTATGTATTTTGGTCTTAATTACTCATCGTACCCAGGCGAAGGTTACGGGTACGGATTGGCAGCCTCACTGGCTTTTACTTTCACTACGCTGGTTGCTTTCGCATGGAAGTATCGCAATCAAGAAGAGTTTTAGTGTTAGCTAGTTTCCATACGGACCATCTATCTACAATTTTTTTGATTCTTGCGCTGATACATACGTTTTTAGTTTCGTATTTTGCAAAAATATCAGTATCACTAAAACAGTTTCCTTTATTGCGGATTTTATTTTCTTTGTTGTCAGAAGTTGAGCTGGCTTTCGGAATTTGGGCGATTACATTTTTATTAATTTGGCTTTTCAGAGATGGCTCTGACAATGTATTTGAATTTTGCAAGAATTTAAATATCACAGAGCCCCTATTTATTTTTTGTATTATTGTCATGGCTTCCGTTAAGCCAATTCTTCAGTTCGCAAGAAAGTTTATTGTAAATATGGCAGAAAAAATCGCACAGACATTTAAAGTTGATTTGTTAATGACTCAGTTTTTAATTTTATTTATTTTGGGACCATTACTAGGATCGATTCTGACAGAGCCAGCAGCAATCACAATCACAGCACTAACTCTAATACAGATGTGTAAGATTGAAAAAGTGAATACTTATTTTCTTTATGCTTTGGTGGGGTTATTATTTGTAAACATTTCTGTGGGAGGTGCGCTGACCCCTTTTGCGGCGCCGCCGATTTTAGTTGTTGCAAGAACTTGGAACTGGAATGCTAAATCGGTTTTTTTAAATTTAGGTTTACCAGCAATGATTTCAGTTATTTTAAATGCGGTGTATGTGAAGATAAAATATAAAAAAGAGATTCTGATTTTTTTAAAGCCTTTGAAAATTCAAAATAATTTGGTTCCTTCCTGGGTTGCCTCAATTCATTTTTTACTTTTGTTAGCACTGATTGTTTGCATTCATCAGCCTTTGTTTCTTTTAGCTGTGCTTGTATTATTTGTGATTTACACGAAACTGACCAAAAAATTCCAAGAAAAACTGCATTGGAAAGAAAGTTTTCTTGTCGCATTTTTTTTGATGGGTTTACTTATTTTAGGTTCTTTTCAGCGATGGTGGCTTGAGCCCTTATTAATTGGACTTTCGAATAGAACAGTTTTTTTTGCAGCCGTAGCTTTAACAGCTGTCACAGATAATGCAGCTTTAACTTATTTGGCATCTCAGGTATCTGTTCTTAAAGAGTCAGCAAAGTGGGCTTTGGTTTCGGGGGCTTTAGCGGGTGGGGGTTTAACGATCTTAGCCAATGCACCAAATCCGATAGGATTTTCTTTGTTAAGCTCAAAATTTCCGATGGGTCTATTAAACAGCGGTAAACTTTTTGTTGCTGCTGTTGTTCCGACGATAATTACAGTCATTTGTTTTCTAATTTTCAGTTAAACTCGAAAAAAGGGCAAAAAAAAAGGGTAACAAAAGTTACCCTTTTTTAACTTTAAGAAAAAAGCTTAAATTACTTTTTCTCTTCAGTTGTAGCCGCACCAGCTTTAGCTGTTTTGTGACCTTTGTGAGCTTTTTTAGCTACTTTTTTAGCAGCAGCAGTGTCTTCTTTTTTCATTTCAGTTGCAGCAGCAGGAGCAGCAGCAGTTGTAGTCGTTGTTGTTGTTGCTGTTTCAGCAGCGTTTGCAGCGATAGCTAATGCTAAAGTAGCGATAAATAATTTCATGGGGTCTCCTTGTTTTATATCGGCATAATTGCCTTTATTAATTGGACTCAGCTTACTGCAAGCTAATGCAGTTAAGATGAAAGGCAGATTAAAATAAATTAATCTGCGAAACTTTCTAGATCGTTGTCGAGATATTATTCATTTTGAACACGAATAGGCTGCCCCGTTGCTCTTTAGGCTGCAGAATAAGCTCGGCGTCGTGAAGTTTGGCAATTTTCTGGGCGATGGCTAGGCCTAAGCCAAAGCCTTTGGTGCGCCCGCTGGGTGCTATCCGACTGAAGCGCTCAAAGATTATTTTTTGATTCTCTGGGGAAATTCCTGGACCTTGATCATCGATTTCGACGGTCGTTTGATCTTTTTGCCAGATTAGCCGAACTAAAACGGCCTCTTGAGGTGGTGAGTACTTAATTGCATTTTCAATCAGGTTAAAAAATAAATTCGTAAGAAGATCGGCGTCACCGCGAACTTTTGTTCTGTTAAAATTTTCGATGATATCAAATTTAATTTGAATATTTTTAGCGGTTGCCAATTTTTGAATGCGTGCAATGACATCCATTAAAACATCATCTATTTCAATTTCAGAAAAATTCATGGCCCCAAGGCCTGCATCAATCCGCGCAAGCAGCAGCATATCTTTAACAATTTTTGATAAATTTTCAACTTCTTGTAGGGCACTTGATAAAAATTGAGGTTCACTGGTATTTGTTTTTTGCTGGATTTCTATTTCACCCCGTAAAATAGTTAAAGGTGTCAGCAGCTGATGAGACGCGTCCGCGATAAAACGTTCCTGCGACTGAAAAGCTTTTTCAATTTTTTCCAGCATTGCATTTTGTGTTTGTGCCAATTTTTGAATTTCATCTTTTGCCTTTGGAATTGGGACCCGCTGAGCTAAGTCACTGGCATCTATCTGCAAAGTTTTTTCTGTGATATCGGTAACTGGCTGTAGGGCCCGAGCTGAAAAATAAAGACCCGAGAAAACAGCAATCAAAAGAATTGCCGGTAATCCGTAAGTAATAATTAATTGCAAACTGGCTAATTGTTTTTCAAAAGTAGTCATCGGCACTGCAATTTGTAGAAATAAATCTTTATCTTCCGTATCGTCCAGTGGAAATGTCACGAGACGATAAGAGTCCGCTTCAGCATTAGGAATTCCAGTCGTGTCCGTTAAAGTTCTGTACGAAGAATCCTGACCTTTTAAAATACTTTTGATGTCTTTTTGGTAGGGAAACTTAAATGTACCGAAATCGCCACTGCTGACGAGGACCTTCCCTGTTGCGTGGCGAACTTGAATTAACGCTGTCCCCGATGGGAAAGGGAATATTTTTCCTTCATCAACTTTTAACGGGGGAAAAAGCAGATCGTTTTTTGAACCCACTTCAATATTTTTTGCAACGTCGATCGCATAATTATAAAGAGCATCATCAAAATCTTGCATCAGTGAATCATTTAAAAAATAATACAAAAAACCAGAAAATAAAATGGTTGTTGTACCAAAGATCATAGCAAATAAGGTTGTTAGGCGAGTCCGTAAACTCAGCGTATTTAAGTTAAGTGTCTGGCTAAGCATGTGAATAAGAGTTTGCTTAATTGTCTTTAAGAACGTAACCAACGCCAACCACCGTTTGGATTAATTTTTTACTAAAACCCGCATCAATTTTTTTCCGTAGTAAATTGACATACACATCGATGACATTACTTTCTGTATCAAAGGAAATATCCCAGACATGTTCTGCAATAGAAGTGCGCCCAAGTGGACGTTCGGGGTTTCTTAGAAAGTACTCCAGAAGCGAAAACTCTTTAGCAGTTAAATTAACTTCTTGTCCATTGCGACTTACTTTTCGGTGTACTAAATCCATTTCAATTTCTGAATACTTAAGCACTGAGTTGACGCCAGCCCGTAAATTGTTGCGGCGAAGAAGGGCTCGGACTCGGGCCAATAATTCATCAAATGAAAACGGTTTTGTTAAATAATCATCAGCCCCTGCGTCTAGGCCGTGAACTTTGTCTTTTGTTGTCGACAGTGCCGTCAACATCATCAATGGTCCCAGATATCCGTCGCGGCGAATATGTCGAGCCGTATCGATACCGCTTTGGTCTGGCAGCATGACGTCTAAAATAACAAGATCATATTCGTTGCTGGCTAAATAAGATTCCGCAGCAGAACCACTTTCAGCGATATCAACTGAATAGCCCACTTCCCCGAACCCGCGTTTTAAAAATTGAGATGTTTTTTGTTGGTCCTCGACGACTAAGATTCTCATGGATGTATCTTAGAATGATAAAGATAAGAGTCAAGAGCTGCCATTAATGCACGATACTTTTTTGCCAACGAGTAATCAGCATCGATTTTATCGGCGTCTGGTTTGTAACTGAGTTTTTGTTCAGCTGAAAAACTGTTAAATTCTTTTGCGGACTGGATGAATTCGCCCCGCTGATTATTGAAAATGATGCGTTCGTAAGTCAAAGCAAAGCTTTCAGCCGGATCATTAAAAAGAGAGCGGCCGAAGGATTCAAATTGAGCTTCGGATAGGCTTAATTCGTATAATGTGGGCCAGATATCTTGATGACTGCCAAAAGAATTTTGAAAATAAGAAATCTGCTGTTTTGCCAGTTGTTGCTTAAGATAATCTGGCACAGCAATATAGAATGGAACGGCAGATTTCATAAAAACTTCCGAACTTGAAAAATTTTTAACCCAAAACGTATGATCAGCCGTTACAGCCAATATTATTTTTTTTTGCAAATTAGTTTCAGTTTTAGTCTGGCTTATGAAATCGGCCAACGAATCTGAAGAGTAGCGAAAAGCAGCAAATCTTTTGCCCGCAAGTTTTGGATCAATGAGTTTATTTTTCTCAGAAAATTTATCGATATCCAAATCCGGATACTTTACATTTTGTGGTAATTCATAAGGTGGGTGGTTCGTTGTTGTCATCACCACAATCATCTGCGGAACTTTGGCTTCTTGAAGCAGTAAATTTACGTATCTGAAGACATCCTGATCAAATAAGCCCCAGTCATGACGTTCTTTCACTGGATTCTTGGTGTTAGCAAAGGCTTTTTCAATATCAACTTCGCCCAAAACTTCTTGGTAGCCTTGGGCTAATGCGAATTTATTCATATCTCGCCAGCCGGGATTTCCGCCGTAAACAAACCGAGTTTGGTAGCCTTGATTTTTGTAAACCAAAGCTGGAGAAGTCGATAGTTGTGTCTGTAAGTAATCACTTTCAGTCAAAAAGGGGCTGATAGTACGGTGCGGAAGCCCAGCCAGAAGACAACTTAGAGATCCCGTCGTTGCCTGAGTCGATGATAAAAATTGATTATTCAGTAATCCGTTGTTAAAGTGAAATTTCATTTTACCTACTAAATCAAAAGTCGAATCATTGAACTGCAAGCCGTACTGGCCCCAGCTTTCCATCACTACAAGCACGACGTGGGGTTTCTGGCTGTGTTTTAAATTTAAAGTTGTTGTAAACTGCATCAACGAAAACCGACTACCGGTTGGCGGGATGGGTTTCTGAAAATAATCGACGAAGGCTTGATCTTCAAAGCCCAAGTAGCCGAATTCTTTTAAGTTGGCCGACCAAGAAGATGTTCCCATTTTCAATTGTTTACGCTTTAACTGAATGGCTCGGCTGAAAGCGTGGGCTGTGCCATAGCTTAATGTATTCAAAAAAGGTACGCTTGAAACTACAGTATCGTGATCACCAAGCGGGAATAAATTCAAAGTTCCACGTGAACCCAGAGACAGCAATATAAAAACAATGGCACGGATTTTAAACCGTGACATTTTGCTTTGAGATTCTGCCATAGTTTTTGACAGAGATTCTGCATGAAGTGGAAAATTCTTTTTAACTAAAAAGTTTATAAAGTAAAAAAATAAAACAGTTAAAAACAAAATGGGTAGAACAGGATAATTTTTCCAGAATGTTTTTAATAAAGCCCAGGTGTCATCCGCGAACAGACCAAACATCAAAACATTAATGCGGTCATTGTAAAAAGAGAAAAAGCCAATATCGATGATCAAAAGAAAAGACCAGTAAGTTAATAATATTTTCCAAACGAACAATGCGTGTTTTTTTGAAATAATTAAACTGATCAGCCAAAACACCAAACCAATATAACAAACGGCGCTGAGATCAAAGCGAAACCCCAAGGTGAAAGCTTTTAAAATCTCGTAGTAAGGTGTTTCCGGCGAAATAGTTTGCAATTCTTTCGGGGCTAAAAGAATAAAAAATAAAAGGCGTACAAAAGAACCTAATAGTGTAGCAAAGAAGGTAACGTTCAACCACGATTTCAAAGTTTGCATCGCTGTAGAGGTTGCCTTAAGAATACATTCTGTGCAATACCATGGCGTATGACTGAAAACATCCGGTTAACTCAAACTGTTCAAAAAGGTGGCTGTGCCGCAAAGGTGCCAGCTGTTGAGCTTCGACAAATTCTTTCGCAAGTTAAATTTCCAAAAAACTCGGCCGATATCGTCATCGATGGCGCCTTGATGGATGACGCTGCAATTGTTCAGGTGACAGATCAATTGGCTTTGGTGCAAACCTTGGATTTTTTTACACCGATAGTGGATACTCCTTATTTATTTGGGCAGATCGCTGCGGCTAATGCGCTTAGTGATGTCTACGCCATGGGTGGGAAACCGCATACGGCTATGGCTATTCTTGCTTTTCCTTTGCTGACGATGACCCAAAAAATTATTGCTGAAGTTTTACAAGGTGCTAGCGACAAAATTGCTGAAGCCAAGGCCAGTTTTGTCGGTGGGCATTCCATCGATGATGACACCCTTAAATTTGGTTTATCAGTGACAGGTTACGTGCATCCGCAAACGGTTTGGTCCAATGCTACGGCCCGTGTTGGGGACCGATTAATTCTGACGAAGGCTTTGGGAACGGGCACGGCGACAGCCGCTTTGAAACGCAGCGAAGTCACGGAAGAAGAAATTTCTGAAGAACTTAAATCAATGGCTCAGCTGAATTCAATTTTAGATTTGTTAAACTCTGAAGAAAAAAAAGCAATTCATGCCGCCACAGATGTCACAGGATTTGGTTTACTCGGGCATGCCTTGCAAATGGCTCGGGCTAGCCAAAATTCAATAAGACTTCATTTTTCACAGATTCCTTCTTTTTCTAAAACTTTTAAATTTTTAGAGGCTGGATTTTTAACAAAAGCTCATCGTTCAAATAAAGATTACGTTTCCAGCGCGGTTCATTTTGGTGACTTGAACTTGATCCAGCAAAATCTGTTGTTTGATCCGCAGACGAGTGGCGGATTACTGTTAGCGGTCGATTCAAATAATGCTGATCAGGTTTTAAAAAAATTAAAATCAGAGTTTCCGTCGGCCCAATGTATCGGTGAAATTGTTAATAAAAACTCTGAGAAAATCCAAATTGAAATCGTATGAAAATAACGACAGCTTCTGAGTTTGAAAATCATCTTCTAAACAACGGATCTATCATCGACGTGCGTTCGCCGGTTGAGTTTTTGTCTGGGTCTATTCCGGGCTCGGTCAATTTGCCAGTGCTGAACGATTTGGAACGGCATCAGGTCGGGCTATGTTACAAGCAAATGGGCCAAGAAGCGGCTGTTCGCTTAGGCTATGAGATTGTTTCAAAATCCAATTTAGAAGAAAAGCGAACTTTGTGGATTAATCACCTAAAGCGCCATCCGGAAAGTATTTTGACTTGCTTTCGTGGAGGTCTACGCAGCCAATCCACCCAAAAATTTATATTAGAAACTGGTTTGCAAGTCCCTAGGCTGCAACTGGGTTATAAGTTTGCACGCACTTATTTTATTGAAACAATTACGAAAGCTGCCGTTTCGCAAAATTTTTTGATTCTGACGGGGAATACCGGAAGTGGCAAAACCCACTTACTGAATCAGATAAGAAGTTTTTATCCGGTGATAGATCTAGAAGGTCTAGCGCATCACCGGGGCTCGGCCTTTGGCGCATGGGATATCGAGCAACCAACACAAATCAATTTTGAAAATCAACTGGCTGTGGAAATTCTAAAATTAAGTCCGAAAGATCGAGATCGGTATGTTTTACTTGAAGATGAAAGTCGAATGATCGGTCATCGGCATATACCAGAAGGTTTTTTTACTAAAATGCGTGAATCACAAGTTATAGTTTTGAACGAGCCTCTTGAGAACAGAATTGAAAATATATATTTCGATTATATTACTTCAAAACTTCAAGACATGAAATCCACAGACAAAATAAGTTCGGTGCTAGGAGCTTATAAAAACTCAGTGAATAAAATTAAAACGAAATTGGGGGGCTTGCGTGCTCAGGAGTTGCTGCAGGACTTAGCCGCCTGTGAAGCCGATTACCTTGAAAATTTCGGCTTGGACAAAAATAAAATTTGGATCGAAAAACTTTTAGTGTGGTATTACGACCCGATGTATACGGGATCGTTGCACAAAAGAAACCCAGTCATTTGCCATCAAGGATCAAAAGCTGAAATTAAAGCTTATTTTCAGTCTTTGATTTAACTGGAATAAATAGCACAAGCAGCGAAAAGAACGTAAAAACAAAGGCGATAATAGCCTGCAGGCTTAAAGTTTCTGCAAAAATATAATAAGCCAAAATTGATGCTAAAACGGGCTCGATCAACTTACCGCATGACATAAGGCTTAAATTCATCCAGTTCATTAAATAAGAAAAACTTAAATGTCCGAACAAAGTCGGCAATAAAACTAAGCCAAAAACTGCGACCCAAGATACCGAGTCATATCCGGTTAACGCATGATCCTTTAATACAACGGTCATAAAGAAGCACAAACCGCAAGTCAGATACTGAAAGCATGAATATACGGCATTAGAATAATACTTACGGGCTTGTTTTCCCGTAAGGACGTAAGCTGAAAAAAGAATAGCCGATGCGATGGCTGAAAGATCACCGGATAGTCCAGTGCTTGCGATAAAAAACTGATTAGACACCAAAATAATAATGCCGGTGATAGCTAAGGTATAGGCCAGGGCTAACCGGGTCGTAAAAGATTCTTTAAAAATGAAAATCGAAGCCAGTGTAGTCCAGACTGGATTTGTTGAAAAAAAGATCATGGTGTTAGCGATCGATGTATTTTTAGCGGCAAAGGTATAAGTCCATAAATGGGTAAAAAAGAAAAATCCAGAAACAAGAACCCAAAGAAACTTTCTTTCAAAGCGTGGAAGTTTTTGCCTTTGAAAGACAAAAACCCAAAGACATAAAATGATGGAAGCTATGGTTAAGCGCCAAAATCCGAGTACATCGACCGGCATATGGCTAAGCTTCACCCAAGTAGGAGAAGTTGAAAGACTTATCAAAGCAAAAAAATATAGCGTTGTGTGCAGCATGTTATGTGTTTGAAATCCTTAAGAACTCGAGCATGATTTATAACTGAAAACAAGTTTTAAGAAAAAAAACTATTAAAACGACTTAATTTTAAAACGAAATCATAATTGAAAGGATTCGTATGAAAAAAATTTTAGTAATCGCAGTAGCTGCTCTGACAATGACAGCATGTAACAAACCGGATTTGAAATCTGACAAAGGCCAAGCATCTTATGCTATCGGTCAACAAATTGGTCAGAATTTAAAGGCTCAGAATATCGATTTCGACGCAACAACACTTGTGGCTTCTATGAAAGATGCAGGTCTTGGTAAGTCTGAAATGTCTAAAGAAGAAATCCAAAAAGCGATGATGAAGTTGCAAGAATCAGCAATGAAAAAGCAACAAGAAGAAGGCGAAACTAACAAAAAGAAATCGGCTGAGTTTTTGGATAAAAACAAAACAGCAGAAGGCGTTAAGTTAACAGCTTCTGGACTTCAGTATATCGTTCTTAAAGAAGGCGACGGACCGATTCCTAAAAAAGAAGACAACGTCAAATGTCACTACGTTGGAACTTTGATTAACGGCGAAAAATTTGATTCATCAATTGACCGTGGTCAGCCAGCTGAATTTCCAGTCGGTGGCGTTATTGCCGGTTGGACTGAAGCGCTTCAGATGATGAAGGTTGGTTCAAAGTACAAATTATTTATTTCTCCTGAATTGGGTTATGGGCCATCGGGCCGTCCTGGAATTCCAGCAAATTCCGCTTTGATATTCGAAGTTGAATTGCTTGAAATCGTAAAAGCCGGCGCTAAGCCAGCAGCAGCAGCAGCTAAGCCAGTCGCGAAGCCAGCTAAGAAGTAGTCGTAACCGCCTATCGCAGGAAGAGCCTTTAATCATGAGCTTTGATTTTAAGAAAGATCCATTCGAAAATTTCTTAGAATTATTCAAAGCGGCTCAGATTAAAGGAATTCCAGAGCACAATGCAATGGCACTTGCGACGGTAAATCAAAATTCACAGCCCTCTGTTCGAATTGTTCTATTTAAAGGACTTATCAACAGGGGGTTTTGTTTTTTTACCAATTATGATGGCCGCAAAGGTCAAGAGCTTGAAAAAAATAAAAACGTTGCGGCTACATTTTTCTGGCCTCACTTAGAGCAACAGATTCGTATCGAAGGCCAAGCTGAAAAGTTGACAGAAGAAGAATCAGATAAGTATTTTTCGACCAGACCACGGTTAAGTCAGATTGGTGCATGGTCATCCAACCAATCGGAAAAAATTGACTCTTTTGAAAGTTTCCAAAAAAAAATCAACGCCATTGATAAAAAATTTGAAGGTCAACCAGTAACCAGGCCTCCGCACTGGGGTGGTTATCGTATTGTTCCGACTGAAATTGAATTTTGGTTTGGAAAAGCAGGTCGTCTGCACGAGCGCTATGTGTATCAAAACTTGAATAATCAATGGGATCGATTCTTAAGATCGCCGTAGAATTACTGCATGGCCTGCGGTGAAATTAAATAAAATTCTGGAATTTCTATTTGAAAAGGTTCTCCGTCATCACTGATGAAATGATAATAGCCCTTCATGCTTCCGGATGCTGTTCGTAAAGGACAAGCGCTATCATATTCGAAAGCCTGTCCGACAGTGATGCGCGGTTGAAGGCCTACGATTCCAGGTCCGCGAACTTCTTCCATGTGACCTAAAGCATCCGTTATAATCCAATGACGACTCATCAGCTGAGCATCTTGTTGACCCTTGTTTTTAACAGAAATTTTGTAAGCAAAGAAGTAGCGATTTTTTTCTGGAGCTGATTCCGCAGGAACATAAACAGACGTTGCCGTTATTTCGAATTGGGGTGTCTGAATTTTCTTTAAGCTCATGCTTAGAAAATCTCACCAAATCGCTAGGTTTTCAAGAGTAAAAAATAGGGGATAGTGGTCAGATGGTAAGTTACTTTTTATTTCCATGTTCGTTGGTGGATCCATTG
>JAYUCH010000027.1:0-4484 GCA_043740435.1 Bdellovibrionales bacterium
CTTCAGCAGATGCGCCGCTTCGATCGCGAAGCCGCAGCCGCCCCAATATGTCTTAGTCTTAAAATCCATACATCGTAATCTTATGAAAAAAATAATTACTTTTTTGTTCTGCCTGGGCTTAAGCAGTTGCTATACATTCCCAACTCAATTGCAAGTTAGTCCTGAGCCAAAAAAGGATGGTGGCACTTGGGTTGGACTAACTACGCTTAACTTTTTTGGACTGCTAGGCGCTTCAACCCAAATAGTCTATTGCAAAGTCAACGAAATGCCAGACATCATAATGCCTGTTTGTTATGGAGCGGACGTGGAGTCCATGAAAAAGTATCATGAAGGCTTTCCGCTTAAGCCACAAAAAAAAGTCGTGCAGTAGATCAATTCTGTTTTAACCATGGTTGAAGTGTTATTTCTGCTTTGCCTATCGAACTTATCTACACAACGTCAGTTTTTAAGAAAACATCTTGAGCAATCCCAAGACAATCACAACCTTAGTCCAATACCTTCACAAAAGAAGAGCTTTTTAAAAGCCAATAAATTTCCCATCTGCCCATTCAAAGCGAATAGAGTAGCTAATAAATTACTATCGAAAATTCAAAAAGTTTTGTTTGAAAGTTTCAGAAAAAAGACTCAGCCTAAATATTAGGAGGTGAACGTTCGTGTTGGGAACCGTAAGACGTTTAGAAGTGTCTTCACTATATAACCCAGTACCAAAGATTCAATGAAATAATTAAGTTCCTAGACTGAAAATGCCTATAAGGTTTCTTAAAAACCTAGGTCAGTTCTATTTAGCGATCAAAAACTAAATTAAAAAAATGCAATACGGAGCTTTGTATTCAATAAGCTTGTTGGTTTTCTATTGTCTAAAACAGGAATTTCAAATGAACAGATATAAAAATTCTTAAAACTTACAACTACATTAGCACAAGTATAGATGCGCATATGGAAAGTATTTTTAAACTTAATTTTTCAAAATACTCCATTTTTAACAAGTATTATTAGTGAATGTGGTTGTTACCGTTTTAATGCGTCGAAGTTTAAATCTAACTGCCTGTATTCACAATAGAAATCATAAAAACCGTTGCTACTAATTTTATTAGTAATAGTTAACTACGTCCAAAAAAAGGTGTTCTTATGTCAGCAGATTCAAATAGTTCTACAAATAACAATGCGACCAAACTAATTAAAACTTCTGAACCTGATTTTACGAATCAGCGTTTTCAAACAATAACTGGAGCAGAGAACAAACTTAAAACACCGCTATATCAAAAGTTAAAAGCATCTGGATTAAAAACCCATATCGCGCATCAAGAAGAATTAATTATCAAAGTTAGCAAAATTAAAAAATACTTCAAATTAATAGGTAGATTAGAGGAGTTTGAAGAAAAAGTTGGTAAAGATAAATTCTTAGTTCTTCACCCAGACTTCATTGTTCACAGTGCTAATTTAATTATTGAAGTAAATGGTTCATGTCACGAACTACCGCATAAGCACTTAGAAGATCTCTTTAGACTGTTAGTTTATCGAGCTTTAGAAATTGAGGTTTTAACAATTGAAAATCATCAACTTGAAAATCATGAATCATTAAATTCTACGGTGAATCAAGCTATTCAACTAATTAAAGAAAGAAAGAATCTGCCCGACATAAATAAAATTAGAAGTCGGACTAGAAAATATCTTTCAATTTCAAGAAAAGAATTCGCTCAATCAAAAAATCCAAAACATAGAAAATTGATGTCTAAATCCTACCGTTTTTCAGAGGGTCGCAAACAACATTACCCAACGCTTAAGGATTTAAAGTGCCGCGTTCTTTATAGCGGCTATCGAACAATAATTTAAGATCAAAATACTATTAAGTTGACTTCCTTAATAATTCTAGATACTTATAATTGGAATGTGGGTGTGTTATGCACTCACTGGGCACCAACTCTTTCTTCTTAATTAAGACGATCAGGTTGATTCAGTTATCTGATATCGCAATATCGGTTATCCGAAAAGATTCACGAAAACACTAATCAATTTTAAAGTCGCAAATTGCGACCTCAAGATTTTATAAAAATATCAATAGGTTGCGTTTCTTTTCATAACTAATCTTCCTGTTTTATGCCAATACGTTTTCTTGAAGGCTCTGGAATTAGAGTTAGCTGTCGAACAGTATCGAATACTATTTTAAATTGATGATCATATTTACGCTCAAGAACATCTAGCCTACGTATTAAATCTGCCTGTGAAGTTAGAATTTTCCTAAGACTTATAAATGCACGCACGATTTGAATACTAGCATTAATCGCAACAGGGCTACTTAGAACATTACCCAGCATCAAAACACCGTGCTCAGTAAATACATAAGGTAAATAGCGTCGTCCGCCACGGCCAATCTTTGAGGTCACAGATTGTGACCTCAAAGATTGGCCTTCAATTTCAGTTACTTGAAACATAAAGTCGTCGGGGAAGCGATCAAAATTCCTTTTAACCTGCTGATTTAGTTGCTTTGTTGTTACTGCATAAATGCGAGCTAAATCTGAATCTAACATAACTCTGTGGTTGCGTATTACGATAATTGCTTTTTCAATTTGTTCGTCAGGAGTAGTGCTCATGTTAATCACTATTGCAAATATTCGGACACGCCCTAATCGAATGATTTGGCTTTTTGCTGTGGCTTCAAACCGTATAGCGATTCGAATGAAACTTTAAAAAGGCTTGTTTGGCTATGGACCTACATCTCAGGACTCTTACGAATTAAAGGTTTTGACTAAACCTGAGCTAGCCCATTTAATGATCGGTGCCAGCATGTGTATCGATTTTGGTTCTGAATTTTTGCTTTTGAAAAAATTTTAAGAAACCCTCAACAAAGGACAATCTTATGAAATTATTTGAATCTTTTAAACTCGGTAACATTCAACTTAAAAACAGAATCGTGATGGCGCCGCTGACCCGGTCACGCGCGCTGAATAATATTCCAAACGATTTGATGGCTCAGTACTATGGCCAACGCGCAAGTGCAGGTTTGATCATCGCTGAAGGCACTTCTCCGTCGATGAATGGATTGGGGTACGCGCGTATTCCAGGGTGTTTTAATCAAGAGCAAGTCACAGGCTGGAAAAAAATTACTCGGGCTGTGCATGAAAAAGATGGAAAAATTTTTTTACAATTGATGCATTGTGGTCGTGTTAGTCATTCTGCAAATTTGCCCGGTGGCGGGCCAATAATAGCGCCTTCAGCGATTCAACTTTCTGGGCAGATGTGGACTGATACCTTAGGAATGCAAAGTTATCCGGTGCCCACAGCGATGACTTCTGAAAATATTAAAACAATCATCACTGAATATATTCATGCGGCAGAGCTTGCCGTAGAAGCTGGGTTTGATGGCGTAGAGCTGCACGCAGCGAACGGATATTTGATCGAGCAGTTTTTAAATCCAGAATCTAATAAACGCACAGATATTTATGGTGGCTCTGCAGAAAACCATATGCGCTTTGCACTTGAGATTGCTGCGGGCGTGGCCAAAAAAATAGGTTCTGCAAAATTAGGAATCAGAGTTTCTCCGTATGGTATTTTTAATGATATGAAAACTTTCGAAGGCGTTGATCAATTTTACAGTGACTTAAGTATTAAACTTTCTGAAATTGGATTAGCCTACATTCACGTCGTGGATCACACTTCAATGGGCGCACCACCCGTCAGTCCAAAAGTAAAAAAATTAATTCGTGATCATTTTAAAGGGGCTTATATTCTATCCGGTGGTTATGATGCTGTCCGTGCGGAGCATGATTTACTAGAGTCATCGGGTGACTTAGTGGCTTTCGGAAGACCATTTATTTTTAATCCGGATTTGCCGAATAAAATAAAAAATAAATTACCTTTAACGACTGGTGATGATTCAAAATTTTATACTCCAGGGCCAGATGGCTACACGGATTATCCGGCTTGAAAATAAAACACAAACAGCCTAGGACTCGCTCGGAATAACCCGATCAAGTCCTAGGCTGTTTGCATTTAACGCACTTCTATTTCTTAAACTAAATCGAAACGGTCAAGGTTCATAACCTTGTTCCATGCCGCGACGAAGTCAGTTACAAATCTTTTTTTAGAATCACTGCAAGCATACACTTCAGCAAAACTTCTTAACTGAGAATTTGATCCGAACACAAGATCAACAACAGTCCCGGTCCATTTGATATCGCCTGTCTTACGATCGCGGCCATCTAACACACCTTCAACTTTTGAATTCTTGAACCACTTCGTATTCATATCTAAAAGATTCACGAAAAAATCATTCGTTAATGTTTCAGGATTTTTTGTGAATACGCCGTGTTTTGTTTGACCGTGGTTCGCATTCATTGCGCGCATTCCACCGATCAACACGGTTAATTCTGGACCCGTTAATTTCATCAGCTGAGCTCTGTCGATTAATAATTCTGCACCCGATGATTCAAAACCTTTTTGTGCATAATTACGGAAACCGTCTGCCAAAGGCTCAAGAACAGAAA
>JAYUCH010000028.1:0-34345 GCA_043740435.1 Bdellovibrionales bacterium
CAAGTCGTCTAGCAAAACAATCAAGCACGCTGTATGCAAACAATTTATTCCATCTTACGGACGATCTTTGTAAAATAAAAAATGGTGAAATTTTTGTAAATATGGAAGATGAAGTTATTCGCGGGACAACCGTTATCAAAAGCGGAGAATTAACTTGGCCACCACCGCCTCCAAAAGTTGCGGCTATCGTGGTGCCAGCATTTGCAAGTACAAAAATAAATTTAAGCGCAAAGAAAGAAACTGGACACGGAAAATCAAATGCGCTGATGACGCGTAAAAAATTAATTATAATTTTTGGAATTGTTGCTGCACTGTTTTGGTTTATCGGATCAAATTCTCCGCCCGCATTTCTTGGCCACTTGACCGTATTTGTGTTGGGTTGTTTTGTTGGCTACATGGTGGTTTGGAACGTGACCCCAGCATTACACACGCCGCTAATGAGCGCGACCAACGCCATCAGCAGCATCATTGTTATCGGAGCCCTGGTACAAATCGCGCCACCGTTATTGCAAGGTGCAGGTCAGATAAGTCGGCCCGATGAAATAATTAGATATCTTGCAGCTGCAGGAATTGTGTTAACGGCGATCAATATGTTTGGTGGATTTTTTGTCACGCAGCGAATGCTGACCATGTTTAAAAAATAAAAAGGAGTTTTTGTGTTAAGTCTTTCAGCGGGTGTCACAACCACAGCTTATATCGGTGCCATTATTTTATTTATTTTAAGTTTAAGTGGGTTATCAAATCCACAAAGTTCATTACGTGGAAATTTTTATGGGATGCTTGGAATGGCTATAGCAGTCGTAGCAACTGTCCTTGGACCTTATGTAACTTCAAGTGGTGTTCCCTGGATCATCGCCGCGTTATTAATTGGTGGAACCGCAGGAACATATGTGGCGCGCCAAGTGAAGATGACACAAATGCCAGAGCTTGTGGCCTTAATGCATAGTTTAGTTGGCTTGGCTGCGATGCTGGTTGGTTTTGCAAGTTATGTTGATTCAAGCGTTACTGCAAATTTGACCGATATAGAAATAAAAATTCATCACATCGAAGTATTTCTGGGTATTTTAATTGGGGCTATTACTTTTTCTGGATCACTGATTGCATTTGGAAAGTTATCTGCAAAAATCAGCGGGAATTCATTACTAATACCAGCCAGACATTTCATTAATTTCGTCGCATTACTTGTTGTTATTTGGTTTGGTTTTCAGTTCACTGAAAGTCATTCCATCAGCCAGGGAATGACGGCACTTGTGATCATGACCGGAATTGCTTTATTATTCGGTATTCACATGGTTATGGCAATTGGCGGGGCAGATATGCCAGTCGTTGTTTCGATGCTGAACAGTTATTCGGGCTGGGCGGCAGCCGCAACTGGGTTTATGCTATCAAATGATTTACTGATTGTCACCGGAGCTCTGGTTGGATCCAGCGGTGCGATTTTGTCATATATTATGTGTCAGGCAATGAACCGAAATTTTTTCAGCGTGATCGCAGGTGGTTTTGGAACGGCAGCCACATCAACAAAAGCGACCACTGATTCTGCAGCACCTGCGGGTGAAGTAATTGCGATCAGCGCGCTGGAAACGGCAGAGCTTCTACGCGAATCAAAAAGTGTGATTATTATTCCTGGTTATGGAATGGCTGTCGCACAGGCGCAGCATACGGTTTATGAAATTACCAAACTGTTAAAACAGAAAAATATTAACGTACGCTTTGCAATTCATCCCGTGGCGGGCCGTATGCCAGGACACATGAATGTTTTATTAGCTGAAGCAAAAGTGCCGTATGACATCGTTTTTGAAATGGATGAAATTAATGAAGATTTTCCAACCACAGATGTGGCGATCGTGATTGGTGCGAACGATATTGTAAATCCTAGTGCACAAGATGACCCTGCCAGTCCCATTGCAGGAATGCCAGTGCTTGAAGTTTGGAAAGCTAAAACTTCAATAGTCATGAAGCGCGGTATGGCATCGGGCTACGCTGGTGTTGATAATCCACTTTTCTATAAAGATAATAATCGTATGCTTTTTGGCGATGCAAAGAAAATGCTGGATGAAGTGCTAAGTGGCTTACGGAATTAAAAACTCCAAATAAAATTTCCAGAACAAAAAAAGGAGAATATAATGGTTAAATCCAACGATGTTAATATTAAAAACATGATAAAAACTTTTAATGAACTTGGGGTTGATAATTTAGATGTTTTAGATTCTTTTTATGAAGTCAAAGCGGAATTTCAAGATCCAGCTGTAAAAATAAAAGGTTTAGCGAATTTAAAAAAATATTATGCAGCCGTATATAAAAACGTAAAAAGTATTCAGTTTGATTTTACTGAAATCGTAAAAAATGATCTTTGTTATTATGCCACTTGGACAATGCATTTATCTGCCAAGGGCCTTAATTCAGGAAAAAAATATTCTGTCGAAGGTCTTTCGGTCATTCGTTTTAATGAAAAAAACTTAGTTACGTATCACCGTGATTACTTTGATTTAGGCGGTATGGTGTATGAAAAGCTTCCGGTGCTAGGGCCGCTGGTAGGATTAATCAAAAAGAAATTAGCCCACGGAATGTAGGCAAAACGGCACATCGTCAAAAGTTTAGTCACAGTTTTCACATCAGCTCGATTTAACTGCTTTCAACATTAGAATTGTTATTGCAATTACCGATTGTGAAGGTCTTTTTCGTTCACTAGGAGCTATTTATGATTATGAAAAAAAAGTTATTATCTGGAATTATTACTTCTCTATTTATATCGATGTCTGCAGGGGCTCAAACAAGTTTATCTACTGACCAAAATAGTATGAAAAATTTTTTGGGTGAATATGATCTTGTGGCCAATCAAGATACATCAGGTGCTTTTTGCTATCGAGGCGTGATCATCACGGCAGAAAAAGGTAATATTCATCTTTACCGTGCTGATATGAAAGATGAAGGTTCAATTATTTCTGCCAAACTAAATGGTGTAGAACGTTCTTCGAATGTAAGCCACGGCGAAGCCATGACGACTACAAAGTATTTAGACAAAGTCAGCTTGATAAATGGAACGCTAGTATTTAACACCCGCGGTTCAGTAAAATTTATGGGAATTCCTGCAGGAACTGAGTCCGATACAGTCACTTTTTCTGTTGCAGAAAAAAAAGGCAGTCTGAATGCAATTCGAAAAGTCAGAGAAAATTTAAGAACGAGTACAGCGACTTGCGTTTATCAAAAAATTAACTAATTTGAATCGATTTTCAGCTATTTCTTAAACCAGCAACTGGGTCTTTCAGCTAATGCTGTTTCACAGGCCCAGTCAGAAATCCTTAAACCCCATCGTTTTTCTGAAGTGTTGCAGAAAGCTCCGGCGGCAACAGTTTCAGCCCGGCACTGTAATGTCGGATAGCCGTCAGAAAAATAATTTTCTTTTTGCTTAAAGTCCGGTTGTCGATAAAAACCCTTGGCTTCGATCGGGCTGTGTTTCGCAATACTTAAATGCATGCTGGTCATAAAATCAAATCCTGCTTCTGCGATTCGATAACAAATAATTTGTTCGGCTTGACTGGCGTACTGAGCATCACAATTTGATTTTATAAAAGGGTCCGTAATTTTGTTGTACACAACTGGGTAAGTTCTAAATAATTTTTTAAGGCAAACAGCTGCAGCCCAGTAGTCACTTTGTCCTTCTGATGAAATATGCAAATCATTATTATACAGCGGGGCTCCGGCAAAAAAATGTCCCATTTCATGACAAAGTACGTAGGCAAAGACATCTTCATTTAATTCAGCATGGATTTTTTTAACTTCAGAGCCGACGGCTATTTCGATAAAATTTTCTTTTATATCCATGCTGCCAAAATTATCGGGATAGTCCGTTGTTTTTATAATGTTAATGCCCTGTAGGCCGCGCTCTTTCGCATATGGGGTCATCAGCTGGATCACCCGGTTTTCCAGCTGATCGGTTTGTGCAATGACTGAATTGGAATAGAAAATTAAAGCCATTGATAAAACATGGACTAGTTTCATAGAAATCTCTCCGATGGACACATCTACACCCAGATAAATTGTTTTACCCCTGTCATCTTTTAGACAGGAAAAATTTGCACATTTGTACACTTAGTTATAACTTATTTGGTGTGAACATAAGAATTTTTGCTTTATTAGTCGCTTTATACTGCGGCTACCAATACTGGGTTTTTCGCCCTATTCATCGTCCACCCGGAGTTATGGTAACGGGGATTCCCGTTCAAAAATTATTACCCGAAGATACGCCGTCCATAAGACTACAAGATGTTCTTATAAAAAAATTAGCGGATTACAGTTTAAAAGCCCGGGTACTTTCAACTGAAAAATACTGGCTTGGACAAACGGCAAAGATTGCGCCTATCGATGTGGCTGTGGGTTGGAATCAGATGTCGGATTCTGCTGTCCTGGATAAATTAAATATCAGCCAGTCAGATCGATTTTATTTTTATAACTGGAGCAACAGAAATGATGTTGATCCGGATGGAATCATGAAAAACAGCGCCAATATGCATTTAATAGCTGCCAATAAAAGTATTGAACATAAAATTAAAAAACTTCGGGTGGGCCACATTGTCAGTTTAAAGGGCCAGCTGGTACGAGTCGATTTTAAAGATGGCAGTGAAATGAGAAGTTCGTTGACCCGAGATGACTCCGGAGCAGGCGCTTGTGAAGTTATGTTAGTCACTGCACTGGATATGCAATGATGTTTGTAGCATGAATACAATAAATGATTCAGTGAATGTCGTGTGGTACAAGCGTGATTTAAGAATTCATGATCACGCGCCGTTAATGGATGCGGCACTTCACGGAAAAGTTGTGCCCTTGTATGTCGTTGAGCCCAATCTATGGAGCCTGCCTGACAGTTCCAGAAGGCACTGGCACTTTATTCATGATTCACTCACCGAATTGCAAAATAAAATTATATCATTAGGAACGCCCTTAGTTATTCGAGTGGGTGAAGCCCTACAAACTTTTCAGAATTTGTACGATGAAGTTGGGCCATTTACGTTATGGTCGCACGAAGAAACAGGGAATGATTGGACTTATCAACGCGATCTTTCAGTAAAAAAATGGTGCACTGAAAATAAAATTACATGGAAAGAATTTCCGACGAACGGCGTAGTCCGTAGATTAAAAAATCGAGACGGTTGGTCTGCGCTACGTGACCAGCGCATGACTGCAGAAATAATAAAAGCCCCAAAGTTCATAACCGGTATTCATGAAATTTTGTCAGATGCGCTGCCATCAAAAATGGATTTGTTATTTGGCGATAAAAATATCGGAAGCGTACAAAAAGGCGGTCGGACAGAAGCTCTTAAAATTTTAGAATCTTTTTTAAAAGACCGCGGCAAAAGTTATATGAAAACAATTTCAAAACCAGGTCTATCTGCAAGACATTGTTCAAGATTAAGCCCGCACATCACTTTCGGAACTATTTCCATCCGGGAAATCGAACGGGCTACTAAGGCAAAAATGGCTGTACTTTTACTGAATCCAAATTCAGAGGCCAGTTTTTTTCATCGTAATTTAGCCGCATTTTTATCTCGCATTGCATGGCATTGTCATTTTATTCAAAAACTGGAACAGCAACCCGATATCGAATTCCGTTGTATGCACAGTGATTTCGAAGGAATGCGAGAATCGAATTTTAATCATGAATATTTCGAAGCTTGGAAATCAGGACAGACAGGTTACCCGTTGATTGACGCCTGTATGCGCTCGCTGCATGCCAACGGCTGGATTAATTTTCGCATGCGGGCAATGATCGTATCATTTGCTAGTTATAACTTGTGGCTCGACTGGCGAATGACAGCACCGTTTCTAGCAAAATTATTTACAGACTACGAACCAGGTATTCACTATTCACAGTTTCAGATGCAATCCGGAGTAACCGGAATTAACACCGTTCGAATTTATAATCCGATTAAACAATCTTACGAACAAGATCCTGATGGTAGCTTTATTCGCAGGTATGTTTCCGAGCTAAAAGATGTACCCACAAGTTTTATTCATGAACCTTGGAAAATGTTTGAACCTTTGACTAATTATCCAAAACCCATCGTTGTTCATGAAGAATCCATGAGATTTGCCCGCGCCGAAATTTCAAAACGCTGGAAGCAAGAAGGTTTTAAAGGCCAAGCTAAAATAATTAATCAAAAACTTGGTAGCCGCAGCAGGCCCCCATCACGCAAAAAGAAATCTGTGGTAAAAAAAGATTCAAAACAACTGAGCTTTGATGTTTAAAGTAAGATCTAAAGTTTGTCATCATTGTCAGGCAACGATCGAAGTCGCATTCCGTATACGTCAAGCTAAAAATCAAGATTGGATCTTTGTTTGCGAATCTTGCTGCAAAAAAGCAGGTCAATTACCTGAATATCAATATGGTGGAACTTGGAAAGGTAAAAAAAAGTAATTTTTAAATTATTCCATTTTTAGCTTTCTAGATCAAAGTCCGTTCAATCAAGCTCTTTATTCAACAATTAATTACTCAGACGAATTTATAGAGCCCGTTGGCATTTCAGACTACGTTCAAGGAAGTTGTTGATTCAGTGGCAACCATATTATTTTTGGAAAAATCAAAGAAAGTAATTCTACCTGAATTATTTTCAGCGCATTATCCTGTTTCCTTGAAGCAGGATATGACAGATGTTATTAACCTTGATGTGCAAATTGAAAATCCGCTTCGTATTAACGTTGCAGCTTAATTAATCTTAACACTTCTTTTGCTGACTTTGATTTAATACACATTGTGACGACGTGACGTTGAAATCAAAAACATTTAGTATTCCAATATGGGATCACTGGTGAAGTCTCTTTTACAGCCAATACCCTTTCAAGCCAGTTTTTTATCAAAGGCTTGGACCGTTTTTGTATCGATTTCAATTGGTTTATTGATTCAATTGGGCGTTAACTTTCTCTGTGATCGGCCACTTATTTTTGCTTTCTTTGCTTCGGCACTTTTTGTTAGCTGGAGAAGTGGTTTTAGCGCTGGTTTATTAACTGTTTTCATTTCCTGCGTGGTCGCACAATTTTTTATTTTTGAGCCTCGAATGACTTTGCATTGGCCGCAGGTTGATGATTTTTGGACTTTAGTTTCGTTCGCTGTGGTTTCCGTTTTAGGCGTTTGGTTCACTTCGCAGTCGGCCGCTAATGCATCACTTACTAGCCATGCACAGACAGAGCTGCAAATGACTTTGAAAAGCATCGGTGACGGTGTGCTGATCGTCGATGCGAATCGATGCGTTACTTTTTTGAATCCGGTCGCAGAAAAGTTAACGGGATGGACAAACGAGAAAGCCTCAAGAATTCCTATGGATCAAGTTTTTAAAATTTTTAATGAAAGCACACGTAAGCCTGCGTTCAATCCTGTAGACCGTGTTATTAAAGAAGGTATCGTGATGGGCTTAGTGAACCACACTGTGCTGCTAGCAAAAGATGGTTCCGAATATCAAATTGAGGACAGCGCAGCGCCGATACGGTTGCCAGGAAATAATAAGGTAGCCGGTGTGATTCTTGTTTTTCGAGATGTAACTGCGAAATATGCCGAAGAGAAAAAATCGAAAGAAGCCCGGCAAAAATTCGAAGCGGTCATTGCCGAATTATCAGACGGCGTTGTTCTTAGTGACGGAGATGGTGGATCGTTTCAAATGAATAAAGCCGCTTTGGCTTTACATGGTTTTAATAACGAACTAGAAATGCTAGATCATCTGCAGAAATATCCAAATTTGTTTAAGCTTGAAACTGTTGACCGCAAGTTTTTAGATCCTGCCGATTGGCCATTAACCCGTGTACTTCGGGGTGAAAGATTCCACGATTTTGAAGCTATTGTTACTCGGTTGGACACAAAGCATTCCTTTGTCGGCAGTTACAGTGGAACTCCGATCTTTGATCGAAACGGAAAAGTTCTTTTGGCAATTCTAACCCTAAGGGACTGTTCTGAGAAATTAGCCACAGAAACACAATTACGAAGAGCCAAAGACGAAGCTGAAATTGCAAGTACTTTGAAAACAACATTTCTGGCCAATATGTCACATGAAATCAGAACTCCGTTGGGTGCCATCCTTGGTTTTACCGAACTGATGCGTGATTCAATTTCGTCGGCTGACCGTGCGGAATACGCAGATATTATTAGTCGAAATGGAAACTCACTGACAAAAATTATCGATGATATTCTGGATCTTTCAAAAGTTGAGGCGGGCAAATTAGTGCTCGAGAAAATAGATTTTAATCTGAAAGATTTGATTGATGAAGTTAAAATTCTATTCATGGACACAGTCGACAAAAAAGGAATCGAATTTAAAACCGTTATTGATCCGAAAATGCCATCGACAATTAAATCTGACCCGACAAGAATACGCCAAATCTTGATAAACCTTATTGGGAACGCTGTTAAGTTTACCAGCAAAGGCTCAGTAAATGTTCTTACTACGCCAATTTTTTCTGAAAGAAGATTAGTACAGGTGCAATTCACCGTGTCTGACACGGGTGTTGGAATGGACTCTGAACAAGCCACCAATCTTTTCAAAGCTTTTTCCCAGGCAGATAACAGCACAACAAGAAAATTTGGCGGAACGGGGCTTGGGCTTGCACTTTCAAAGCGTTTAGCACTTGCGCTGGGTGGTGACGTAATTATTGATTCTTCGATTTCAGGAAAAGGCAGTGTGTTTGTGGCAACTGTGGCTGCGAATGCAGCGAAGAATAATTACACAACCGCCGAAACTAAAGCAGTAACGGACACGCCGGATTTAACGGCTGTTCAAATTTTATTGGTCGAAGATTCCATCGACAATCAATTTCTTATCAAGAAAATTTTAGCCAGATATGGAATCCAAGTTGAAGTTGCAAATAATGGATTAGAAGCCATCGAAAAAATTTCGATAAAAAATTTCGATATTATTCTTATGGATATGCAAATGCCAGTGCTGGATGGCTATGCGGCGACTGAGCAGCTTCGTAAAAATGGATATAAAAAACCAATCATCGCTTTAACCGCACACGCCATGGCCGAAGAAAAAAGACGAACGAAGCTTGCCGGTTGTGACGCCCATTTAGTGAAACCGCTGGATTCAGCGCTGCTGGTAAAAACCATCGTGCATTTTTGGCAAAATGGCTGAAAATGAAGTTTGATAGCGCGCGACTAAAAAAGCCATCAAACAAACTGCACAAAGAAAATAAGGTTAAAACCATTTATCATAGTTTAGCTATCGAAGGTAACTCATTAACGGAACAGCAGATTAGTTTTATAGTCGATGGTAAAAAAATAATTGGCTCCAAAAATCAAATCCGAGGTGAAGAACGCCATCAAACTCTATGAGCAGCTTGCTGTCCTAGACCTTTTGAAAGAGAGTGATTTTTTGAAGAGCCATAAGATTTTGATGTCTGATCTTATCGAAAGTTCGGGTCGCTACCGCCAGCAGGCCGTAGGAATTTTTAAAAATTGAAAAGTTTCGCGAATGGCACCGCCCGCAAAACAGGTTTCAAATTTAATGAGCAATCTTTTTTTATATCTTAAAAAAGATCTGGAAACTCTGACTTTGGTAAAGGCATGTGCGTATGGGCCGTTTATGGCAACAGTTACTATTAATGAAAGTTTCTGCAATATTTGAATATTTGCCGATTGGATCGCTTATTCACAAGAATCAGAAAAAATATTATAAAGCTTTAGAGAAAAGCGATGTCAAAGGTGAGTCTACTGATTTCGTCGAATTTTCGCTGGAAATGATTGTTTATTAACTCAAAGAATTTTCCGGCAAAATTTTATCTGCCAAACGAAAAGCGAACGATCGCGTCGAAATCGCGGCCAAGCACTTCGATAAACTAAGTTTTAGTCGCAAAAATTATATGTCATTGTATAAAGAAATTTCTACTGCAACGGCCAGTCGCGATTTAGCGCATGCGGTTTCAAAAGAAGCCCTTAAAGTTGAAGGCGCAAAATCTAAAACAAAATATCGATTCAAAAAATAAAAAACCCGAACTTTTGGTTCGGGCTCTAAAATTATATAATTGGCGTTCCCAGCGAGATTCGAACTCGCGTATCCTCCGTGAAAGGGAGGTGTCCTAGGCCTCTAGACGATGGGAACGTGAGAGAAAAAAAACGATTCAAAGTGGTGGCTCGCGATGGATTCGAACCATCGACCCTTTCATTAAAAGTGAAATGCTCTACCAGCTGAGCTAGCGAACCATTTGAATCGAATCGACAATTTCTATTAAGATAAGGACCCAGTCAAACGCTTTTTTTGCTGTGCTCAATCTTTAAACAAGGGCTTGATCCACAAAGTTTGTTCGCGATCGGGCCCGACAGAAACCACATCAATCGGACAACCCGCGTGAGTCGTCACAAAGTTAATATAATTGAGCGCTTTCAGAGGTAAATCCTTCATACTTTTTGCGTTTGTGATGTCTTCTTTCCAACCTGGAAGATATTCAATCACGGGTTCAACTTTACTGACTAAATCAGTTGCTGTTGGAAAGTCGTGAATAATTTCACCGTTTAATTTGTAAGCTGTGCAAATACCAATCTGATCGTGTCCCGATAAAACATCAATTTTCATCATAGCCAGGCTATTGATGCCGTTCAGTCGAATCGCATGTTTAAGCGCAACTAAATCTAACCAACCACAACGACGTGCTCGGCCAGTTGTCGAGCCAAACTCGTGTCCATCTTTTTGTATTTTTGCGCCGACATCATTCAGCAATTCTGTCGGAAAAGGACCGCTGCCGACGCGCGTGCAGTACGCCTTAAAGACGCCAACTACTTTTTGCAAGTGATGAGGGCCAATTCCAACACTTGTCGCTGCAGAGCCCGATAACGTCGAAGAGCTGGTAACAAAGGGGTACGTCCCGTGCTGAATATCTAAAAGTGTACCCTGCGCCCCTTCAAATAAAACGCGAAGCCCTTTTTTAAGTTTATTGGAGACAATTAAACCCACGTCGGTTGCGCGGTAATGACTAAGCTCTTCGACTACGGTTTGAATTTGATCAAACATATCTTTGGCACTTATTTCCGGAGCATCGTACATTTTCGTAAGCAGTACATTTTTTTCTTTAAGCACAAATTCTAATTTGGCCAATAAATTTTTTGTATCAAAAAGATCACTCATTACTAAGGCTCTGCGCGAAGCCCTGTCTTCGTAAGCAGGGCCAATACCTTTTCCAGTTGTCCCAATCTTGGCATCCGATAAACTTTTTTCACGAGCCTGGTCTAAGGCTTTGTGATACGGAAGTAAAACAGTGGCACTGTCAGAAATTAAAAGCTGAGAATTAGAAATAGAAAAACCATTGGCTTTTAATTTTTTTATTTCTTCGACTAAGCCAAAAATATCAATCACGACACCCGAGGCAATCAAACACATTTTGTCCGGATGTAAGATTCCAGAGGGAATCAAATGCAAAACAGTTTTTTTTCCGTTGACCACCAAAGTGTGTCCAGCGTTCGATCCGCCTTGAAAGCGAACGATTAAATCTGAATTTGTGGCGAAAACATCGACCAATTTGCCTTTGCCTTCGTCGCCCCATTGAGCTCCGATAATAACGACTGCGGACATATTAATTTCCTTCCTGGAAAGACATCGAACCCCAGTCGTTGACCAAGGGTAGGGCGTTCTGGATTTTCTGTGACATAAAGTAATTTTCGATTTGGCTAGCGCCCTGTAAAGAAGCTTTGTTAAAAGCTTCTTCTGTGTATGCACCCAGGTGCGGCGTTAATATAACGTTCTGACATTTAAATAATTTTGAATTTTTATCAAGGGGCTCTTTTTCGAAAACATCCAAAGCCGCAGCTTTGATTTTTTTATCGATCAAGGCGTCGGCTAAATCGTCCTCGTGAATCACCGAACCACGTGAAGTGTTAATCACAACTGCATTTGGATTCATTATTTCAAATTGAATACGATTCAACATATTTTTAGTTTCTTTTGTTCCGGGCACATGAAAGCTGACCACATCAACTTGCTTCAACAGTTCCTCAAAGCTTGCACGTTCGGCATTCGCATCAGTAAAATTGGAATCATTGCAGTAAGGATCAAATGCTAAGACACGCATGTTAAAGGCTTGCGCTATTTTTGCGACACGCATGCCGATTCGTCCAAGCCCAACAATACCTAATATTTTATCATGCAGTTCAAAACCCAAGAAGGCTTCGCGGTTCCAGTTTTTTGCTTTCATTTTTTGATCAGCCTGTGAAATTTTTCGGGCGCAGGCTAACAGCAAAGCCCAAGTGTGCTCAGCCGCTGATATTTGATTTGCATCCGGAGTAAACATCACCGTGATATTTCTTTTTTTTGTTTCTATCAAATCGATGTGATCAAAACCACTGGTGCAGGTGACAATAACTTTTAATTCGGGTGCTTGGTTTAACAAAGTTGAGTCTACTTTTAACCCTGAGCGAATAATAATTCCATCGGCTGCGGCAATATTAGATTCAAGCAGTTCTTTTGTTTGTGCTGAAATTATTTGAAAGTCAGAATTTTTTTTTAACTGAATCAAGGCTTCGATAGAAAAGCGGTCGCAGATAAGAATTTTTTTTAACATCAATGTCGAATTCATAATGGATTTGCCTTTAACCAATTTTTACACTCCGATTCGATCTGACTTGCGTCGACCTTGAATTCAAAATCATTCAGTGCCTGGGCTAACCGAGTCATCGTTTGAATCAAATCATCGTCAGAAATAAATCCCATGTGACCAAGACGTAAAATTTTACCCTTGGCCTGGTCTTGACCACCCATAACAGTCACGTTGTATTTTTTTTCAAAATGACTGCGCAGCTCGGCGCCTTTTGTAAAAGCTGTCGGTAAGCTTAACGCAGTTACAGAATCCGAAGGTGATTTTGAAAACAAGGTGAATCCCATTTTAAGTCCAATATTTCGGGTCATCTCAGCACGTCGCTGAATGACTTTGAAATGATTGGCTAAGCCTGTTTTTTGAATCTCGGAAAGAATAAAATTAAGGGCTTTCACTAAAGGGACCGAAGCTGAAAATAAAGTTTCTCCGGTTTGATTGGCTTTCAGCTCTCGGCGTACGTCAAAATAATAACGTGGACAGGTCGCACGTAAAACTTTTTGCCACGCTTTTTTTGAATAGCTCACGAAGCTTAAACCCGTGGGTAACATAATACCTTTTTGGCTTCCAGCAATTAGGCCATCGATTTTCCATTCGTCCATCGGCATCGAAAAAGCACCAACGGCAGTGATGCCGTCGACTAAAAACAATGCTTTCGTTTCTGCAACAATTTTTCCAAGTGCAAAAATATTATGGGCTGTGCCCGTACTGGTTTCACACGCTTGGGTCATAACTATTTCTGTGTGTGGATTATTTCTTAGATATAAGCGCACAGTTTCTGGATCCACGGCTGAACCCCAATCGACATTCATGCGCTGTACTTTGGCTCCGAAAACTTCGGCCATTTCAGCCCAGCGTTCACCAAATTTTCCAGAAACAATTGCTAAGACTTCATCACCGGGGCTTAAAATATTTATTAACGAAGACTCCATCGCACCAGTTCCAGCAGAAGTATGAATAAAAACGGGCTGTGCCGTTTGAAATAAAAACTGCAAAGATTGCAGTGCATGCTTCAGAATCAGATCAAATTCAGGAGTTCGGTGGTGAATCATGGGCTGCGCTAAAATCCGCAACACTTCAGGATGCAATTGCACGGGGCCGGGGGCTAATAGAATAGGGTTTGACATACGTCTTTCCTTGCGAGTTTATTAAAGCAGATGAAATCTATTTTTGTATTAATTATTTTAGTCTTAACGGTGGCAGTCATGCCTTCTTGCGCTTACAAACTAAGCACGAATTTAGAATCACTTCCTGGCGATGTTCGACACATTCAAATTCCACTTTTTAAAAACAGCAGTCCCGAGCCCGGAGCAGAAATTTATTTTACGAATTCTTTAAAATCAGAAGCTTTGCGTTCCCGCGTTGCAAAACTTGAAAATGAAAGCGGCCAAGCCGAAGCCATTTTGCAGGGTACGATTATTTCTATCGAAACTTTAGCCGGAGATTCTGTCATTGAATCTTCAGCAAATCCGTATTTAGCAAGTGGAACAGTTCTGGCCACACAGTACGCTTTAAGTGTTAATATTTTTCTTGAGTTGAAGAAAAAAGATAGCAGCCTTGTTCTCTGGAGCGGAAACTTTAAGCAATCGAAAAATTACACGGCTGCGCAGATTACGCTGCCAGTTATTAACACTAGCAACAGTCTTTACAACCAGTCGGCTAAGCGGCAAACTTTGGACGCTTTATCCAAAGAGATGATGCAGGCTGCGTTTGATCGCATGCTTGAAAATTTTTAATTTTCTTTCTTTAAGTTTTTTTATTTTTAAACAGGATGTAAATGGCTTTAGTCGATCAAAAAAAATTGTACAAAGATTTAGAATTAAAAAAATTCCAGCCTGTTTATTTTCTTTTTGGTGATGAACCTTATTTATTAAATCAATGTGTGGATCGATTTAAATTCGCCGTCCTAGACGAAAACACAATCGATTTTAATTACGCTTTGTTTTATGCGGGTGATGCTGATATCACGAATGTGAAAGACACTGTTGAAACATTACCAGTCTTTACGACTCATAGATTAATTATTTTGAAAAATGCTCACGAACTAAAAGAAAACGAATTGAACCAGTTAGAACCCATTCTAGAAAAGCCCGTAGAATCTTCTGTCTTTGTCATTTTTGGTGACAAAGTCGATAAAAGAAAAAAAGCCATTAAAATTCTTTTGGAAAAAGCCGTCTGCGTTGAATTCAAAAAACCTTACGAGAATGAAATTCCGCAATGGATTTCACATTTAGCCAGGGATTTAGGGTTAAAAATTTCCAGTGAAGCCATTCACCGGCTGCACCGTTTGGTCGGAAATAATTTATCTGAACTAAACAGTCAGCTGCAAAAAATTCAACAGTACTTAGGTGCCAGAACAAATATTGAAATTGATGATGTCAAAACAGTCGTTTCTTTTAGCAAAGAAGAAAGTATTTTTGATTTTACAAAAGCCATCGGACAAAAAGACCGAGTCAAGGCTTTAGAGCAACTGGTGTCGTTACTTGATCAAGGGCAAAATGAAACAGGTATTGTGCAGTTGTTATCAAGACACATTCGCATGTTGCTGAGCGTGCGCGCAGGTATGGATCACGGAATCGGCGGCGCAAAACTAGCAAGCCTTGTGCAAGTGCCATCCTATTTTATTGAAAGTTATTGTGACCAAGCCAGGTTGTGGCCACTTCGAAAACTTGAAGACGCCTTATTGGTTCTACAAGAAACCGATAAGGCTTTAAAATCGTCGCCAATTTCATCCCATATCTGGCTTGAAAATATGGTCCTAAAGTCCTGTTCACTTTAGTTAAATTTCATCAAAACTGGCAAAGATTTTAACACTTTTAAATAGATTCAGCTGCGGGCTTTGTTTATTTTTGAAATTCTTTTTTTCATACACAAGATTTTGGTTAAAATCACCGATAAGAAACCATGGCATCTCCGTCTTCACAAAATATAATTCACCGAAAATTTCCGCGTAAATTATTTCGTAAAAATATGACTTTTTTATGTCGTGGATATTCGGGCGTCGTCGAGGGTGTAGAAATTGGCGAAGGCGGAATATCTTTTAAATCGGATATCATTTTAGATGAAAACCAAAAAATAATTGTTAACTTCTTTATCTCAGATGGTGATTTTTTTTCGGTGCGGACCACATTAAAAAACAAGCAAACAGCGATAAATCATTTTATTTATGGTGTTAGCTTTGATGATATTTCTATTGCTCTTAAACGACAAATCAGAGCTTACGTGGCCAGAAAATCTACGCCTGCATTTGGACTGACCTAAATTATATAAACCCATTGCAAAACAATTTTTAAAAAAAACCGAGCTTGTGGCTCGGTTTTTTTAATAGACATTATTGAATTAAGTTTTTACTTCGCAACAGTTGCTTTGTGAACCTGAGTCGACAAACGCGCAATTTTACGAGCTGCGGTTGTTTTATTGAAAACGCCTTTTTGCGCCGCTTTCATCATTTGACTTGTGTAAGCAGAAAGTAACTCAGGGATCGCTTTTTTATCAGCTTTCTTGATGGCAGCGGCTAACGTTTTTTCGCTAGTGCGCACTTTTGATTTACGAGCTGTATTTACAGCGTTCTTCTTGACGGCTTGACGAGCTCTTTTAGCTGCTGATTTGTGTTGTGCCACTGAAAACCTCCGGATAGGATTTAAATAAAATACAAAGGCTAGGAATTAACATAGGGCACCCAGACAAGCAAGACCAATCTGTATTGAAGAACGCTCTGTCCATGGCCTTTGGAACGATGGCCAGCAGGCTTCTAGGACAGCTTCGAGAAAGTCTTCTAGCTGCCTACTTCGACAAACGGGTCACAGATGCATGGGCGGCAGCTTTTAGGCTTCCTAACTTGTTCCGTAGGCTTCTAGGGGAAGGCTCTTTATCAGTCAGCTTTATCCCGGTTTTTATCGAAACCAAGGGTGATAATAACGTCCGGGCTCAAAATCTAGTCAATTCTATTTATACCTTTTTATTAATCATTTTAGGGGCCCTGACGACTTTAGGCGTGCTTTACCCTGATCCGTTACTGAATCTGATTTTGGATGCAAATTACATTTTAGACACTGAAAAATACCTTCTTACTTTGCGGCTGACTAAAATCATGTTCGGGTTCATTTTCTTTATCAGTTCCTACGCATTTATGATGGGAATTTTGAATGCCTTGGGACAATTTGCTCTTCCTGCGATCGCGCCGACACTATGGAACTTGGCAATGATTGTTTTTACTATACTGCCTCATGAAAGTTTTCCGGTACTTGGTGATCAGTTGGGATGGGGAGTCCTCGTCGGAGGCATTTTGCAAGCCGCTTTGTTAATTCCGGCTTTGATTAAGGCTAATTTTTTTCCAAGATTTTCTTTGGACTTTCGAAATGCTGATTTTCAACGTGTGCTGCGAAATATGCTGCCTGGAATTTTTGGCATGGGTCTTCTGCAGTTTACAACAGTTATTAATTTACACTTTTCTTCATCTTTAGCTGAAGGAACTATTTCTTATATGAACTATGTAGATCGACTGATCGAGCTTCCATTGTCGCTGATTTCAGTCAGTTTGGGAACGGCTTTGCTACCGATGCTTTCAGGCTTATTTGCTAAAAATGATAAACTTAAAATGTCTGTAACAGCGCAGAAATATCTGGAACTGAATTTACTTTTATCCATGGCAGCGGCTGCGGGACTTTATGTTCTAGCTCAGCCCATTGTGCAGTTGCTTTTTGGCCGGGGCCGATTTCATTTGAATGATGTTGTGATGACTGCGCAAATTCTGAAAACTTATTGCTGGATCATGATTTTTTCAAGTGCTGTTCGAGTCTTAACTCCTGCGTATTATGCGATAAAGAACACTTGGTTTCCAGCAGTCGTCTCAGCCATCTGTTTAGTTACTCATGTGATTGTAGCGCCGATTTTAATGGCGCGCTATCAAGTGCACGGTTTAATGATATCGACGACCTTATCTGCTGCACTCAATTTAGTTTTACTACTTATTTTCTTTCCACGCTTCATCGCAGCTTTTCAATATGTTTTGTTTTTTAAGAATATTTTTGTTTTTGCTGTTTTAGGAATTTTCACCGGCTCTGCTGCAGGTATTTTTTATTATCTAGAACCCGTTTTAAGCGGAGGCTTTTTCGGCCTGGTTTTAAATTTGCTGTTCAGCATGGGATTATCGCTGGTGGTTTTTGTTGTTCTTGGTAAAGTTTTAAAAGTGCACGCGATCACCGAAGTCATGAACCGCGTGCAAAGTCGGCTACTGAAAAAATAAAATTACTTCTGATCAGCTAAACCCTGATAAGTATCTTGAATCTTTTGTTGTTTTTCAGCTTCGGCACTCCAGCGCTTAATTTCGCCTTCGTATCCTTTTTTCTTACTTGTCCAGGTCGTTTCTTCGGTCGCTATTGTGCGTACAGCTTGAATTGTTTTTGATTCTTGTGCGCGCAGTTCTGATTCGCGGTCTTTCCAAGCTTTCTTTTCATCGGCTGACATGTGCAATTGATTTTGATAATCTGCAATCAAAGATTCGCGCTGTACTTGGTTCATTTTGATCTGTGCAGTTAATTTTTCAAGTTGTTCCAATTGTTTTGTTTCTGTTTGCAGTTTTTCTTTTTCTTGGGTCAGTAACACTGTTAGATCACGTTCTTGCACTAAAACCTTTTTTAGTGAGTCATTGTTTTTTAAAATTTCTGCAGAAACAACTTCTTTTTGTTTCAAATAAGTTGATTTTGCTTTACCGACTTCATCTAAGTTTTTGCTAACCACTTTTAAATTACGGTCATACTCTTTTTGGTTGGCCTTGGAATTTTCGACGTTAGTTTTTATTTTATCTAAGCCGTTAGCTGCAGTTACCGGATCTGCATTTACAGACATTGATAAAGCCGTGATTGTAATTAGTGTTAATGCTTTCATTAGTTACTCCCTTGATTTTGTGCAACTTCATCTGTTGGACATACATTTTTTAATGATGATCTGTAGTGGCCAAGTTCATCCTCCCAAACTTCGCCTTTAAATTTCCATTTATAACTTTCTTTTTCATCGGGTGCTAGCGAGGCGGTATTACGCTCGGTAATTTCGCCACCAGCCATTTGAAAGCGAATATGTTCGCCCGCTCCCGAATAGATTTCATAGGAAAGCACATCTTTTTGATCAACTAAGTTTCCTAAGGAAGCCACGAATTCGTTATACCGAAATTGCAAATTCTTCGACGCCTTAAAGCGTAAGTTATCTTTCTCTTTATCCAGTCGTGCAACAGCTTCCATACGAACTTTTTTGATACCCTCACGGGCACGGCTAATAATCATGTGCTCGATGCCAACGGCTAAAAATTCTTTTTCTTTGGCTTGTAAGCTGCTGGCTGACGAACCATTTCGTTTCAAAGTTGCTAATTCATTTTTCGCTTGAATCATTTTGATTCGCGCTTCACGCTCTTTTCGAATCAAGTCCACAGCGATTTTGTTGAACTTGGAATTTTCGTCCTCGTAGTTATTGATTTGTTTTTGGATCGTCGTAAAGTTTGGATGACGGGCTAGTTCAACGATGAAAGCCCTTGGTAGACCATCAACTTCTTCTGCGTTTGTATTTTTAAGCCAAGCTTTAACCAAATCATAATACCGGGTAGGGTCCTGATTATTTTTCTGAAAGCTTTCTAGTTTTTCCTGCGTCGAAGAGTAACGTTTTTTCAGATCGTTTAAAACGCTAACGCCGTCTCCGAATTGACAAAGATTCAGGTAGCCCACTGTGCGCACGATATAGGTATCTGGCGCATAAGCTTTACGAAAGAAATCGGTGTGCATTGAAAACATGTTTCCGGCAGCACCCTCGTAGTCACCCGCTAAAATCTGAGTCCAAGCTTGTTCGACCATAGCTTGCAACCAAGAAGGGCTGGATTTATCGATTTTAAGATAAGTTTTATAAGATGATTTATAGTCGCCTTTTTGAAAATAAAGACGGGCCAGTGTCAGTGCTGAAAGATTTCGAACTTGATCTTTTTTCTGCCCTTCGATTTTAGGCCATGATTGCTCAAGCTCAGCGATAGCCGATTCAACTTGCCCTTGACGGTAGTTCATTACCGCTTTGAGTAAGGATGCTTCCGGGTAAAGCGAAGAAGTCTCAGGAATAAAAAGCAACGAAGCTTCGACTTGGCCTAAGTTTCCTTTTTCAGCAAAGTACTTTGCACGTTTTAATAAGTACTTTTCATTGTGCGTGACATCGATATCAAAAGATTCAACCAATGGGTCTATGATTGAAATATCTGAATTTTCCAAGGCAGAAACGTTCGTTGTTAAACTTTCAGTAGCCAATTTTTTTAGTGCTAAATCTTTTGTTTCCTGAGTAACTTGAACCATTTTTTGTCTGAACTCCGAAAAAAGACCCAGATCAAATGCAGTCTGTGCATAGTGAAATAATGCCTGTGATCGGTATTCTTTGTTTGCCATCAGCTCAACAAAAAGACTCATCGCTAAGTCATATTTTTTTTGGTAATCCAAAAAAATCAAAGCCTGCAGCATTTTATATTCGTCTGGCTTAATTTCAACTAAATTTTGTAGTGTTGGCGCTGCTGCCGATATCACGGGCTCGGGGACTATGTCCAATTGCTTCACCTGCGGAATATCAGAGATGCCATTATTCGAAGTCATTTTTTTGGCCGGAGCGACGGGGTTAATTATAATTTCGGGAACAGCAATTAGGCTTAAAGAAACTTTTTTCTGCGGACCTTGCGCTTGAAATTCTTTTGGTGGAAGCATCTTTAAGTCGGCTGCAGCCGCTTCGATTTCTTTTTCTTCGCCGATATCAAGCTTTGGAATGTTTTTGATTTTGACCATCTCGTTACCTTGTTTTTGTACTAATTCAAAAACAGGAACGCCGGATTGACGGTATTTAACTTGTGATGTGGGTTTTCTACCAGCCGATTTGATGGCAAGGACGTCATCTGCAAATGCAATTTTTGCATTTGTGAAAATAAAAGTTATTGTAAGTAACAGAACCTTAGCAAATTCATTTTTGTTAATTTTCATTTCTTTTCATATTTACTTCACCCTTAATTTGTGAAAATAGTAAGACCAAAAATAATTGTTGTGTCATTCGCATTTTTTGTTGTTTCGGTACGCGTTGATTCCGCAGCTGCATTTCCTATTTCGTATTGCTTAATTTTTTGTGTATAAAAACTATTTTTTATGTCTACCCGAAAGGCAAAATTTTTGTTCAAAAAAAGCTGCTGCATAACTCCGATTTCGAAATGGGGTGTAGAAACCATTTCATTAGTTTGACTTTTGTTGCCACTGCCATCTTTAGAAATTTTCTGCTGCTCGTAGTCTGTTATGCCGGCACCCAAGGTAAATCCCATATCGAAGTATAAAATAGCCTTATTCATAAACGCCATTTTTGCATAAAACGGAGTGTATGTGATCGACAAAGCTTTTGTGCCTTTCACCAAATTATAATTTGGTGAAACGGCTGCTGCTGCAAGAATATTTTCATACTCTGCAACCGTATCGTTCTTTTTTGAACTGTAACTTAAATAACTTAACTCAACACCGAAATCTTCGTTGACGTAGTAACCCAACATACCGCCCGCAGCCCGGGCTTTAGCAAATTGATCGTTGATCAGCGGTCCGTAAACACCAGATAAATAAAACTTTCCTGTTTTTGAAAAAGTTCTGTTTTGAATAACGCCATAGTCGTCATCTTTCGACGCCCAGTATTTATCTTCTAATTTTTTTAAATCCATTTTGTCAGAACCTTTTGAAGACGCCGGTGCTGATTCTATAGTTTTTTTATCCTGAGCAAATGCAGGCATCGCTAAAGCAAATGTTAGGATTACTAAGTTTAATTTAAGTTTGGATTTTAGTTTCATTTCTTTGTTCCTGTTCTGCTGTCAGTTTAAGTTGATTAGCATCTTTAATTCGTACTTTTAAATAAAAACGGGTAGGTCACTAGCACTTTTGTACCACCCCGAGGCTCCGGAAATTTCCAGCGTGCAACTTTGTTTAAGATACAACCCTCGACCGGTGCACTTTTTAAAGTGGTGTCGTTAATTGATTGGGTTTCCACTTGCCCATTTCCACTGATTGTAAACTTAACTGCGACTTTTCCGTAAAGATCAGGATTTGCAGACAGCTGACGCTCGTAGCAATATAAAATCTGACCCAATTGAGTCTTAATGTACTGAGCAATAATTTCGCGGTCCAATCCGCCGACAACTTCCGATTCTTCCTCAATAAGACCAACGCCTCCGGAACCTGTTTTTCCTTGACCTAAACCGCCGCCTAAACCTTTGGTGCCTTTTCCGCCACCAACACCAGCTGTTGAAACTCCAGTTCCATTTCCTGCGGATTCACC
Source organism: Bdellovibrionales bacterium (assembly GCA_043740435.1). Classification (GTDB taxonomy): domain Bacteria; phylum Bdellovibrionota; class Bdellovibrionia; order Bdellovibrionales; family Bdellovibrionaceae; genus Pseudobdellovibrio. Next base: position 21,877 of record JAYUCH010000028.1, read on the forward strand.
ATTCCAATTTCTTCCAGAAGATTCAATTTTACCAACGGCAGCAAGCGCTCGTCCCGAAGCTGCTTCCCCAGCTTTCGTTCCTGTCGTAACCAGCACATTTGTGGTGCGTGCATCTGTTGCAGAAACTTTTCCAATTAACTGAGAAATACGCACACCAAGGGCCCCCTTAAGCAGGGCAGATACTTTTCCGCCACCAGCGGATCCGCCAACTTCTTTGGTATCTTGTTTGGGAGCGCTTTGAGCTTGCATAATTTTCTTTGGCTGGGAAACCTGCTGTGGTTTTTTCTTTTCAGCTTTAAAAACCACATTCATAGCTGATTGTGGCAAATCTTTTTCGACCGCCATTTTTACATTTTTTGGAGCTAAAAAAGCTGCGAACATAAGAACTAAAAAACCCGCTAAGGCAGCGCCCACAGACTTTTTTTCTTTTGCCGTTAAAGAACCACTTTTAGATTGCTCTAAATGGGAAACTGAATCCACGTTAACAATTTTCGATTTGATTTCAAAACCCTCGTGGACTTCAGAAATCCAGTCGTTAGTGGCTGAAATTTTAAATAAATTTTTCTTGCCATGAATCGCAAAAGAAAATCCTAAGTTTTTATCAAGTATTTTCGTTTCTAAAATTCGACTATTTCGGCTGACCACGTAAATCTGTTTTTCAACAGCACCTGATGTTTTAAGACCGATGAAATCGGTGTACAGATGTTCATGGCTTTCCTGAACTGAAAATTGCAGGGTTGAATTATGAATGTTAATAGTTGTATCTGCGTTGATGGCAACATCTGAGTTCTGATTTTTCACATCAAAAGTAATAAAATGCCAACCATCCTGACGGTATTCAAAAGCTCCGTCAAATTTTTCAGCTTGCAGGTCGATCGAGACCAAATCAGCTTTTCGTGAAGAGCCAAAAGTCTTACGCCCTGATTTAGAATCAAGTTTGAAGACCTTGCTGGCTCCAGAGTTTGTAATTTGTTTTAACTTTAAAACTGACATACGTTCTGCTCTCCCAAATATTAATCAATATATAGCGCGGTTTCACGAATTTTTGCGTCCATATCTTTTTGCACGTCATGTAAGGGCATAAATTTAAGCCCTTTCTTCTGCACAAGATAAGCTCCGTCAGGGTTCCGAATGGTTCCCTTAAGATTCATTTCAGAAAAGTTAACTTCTTGAACTTTTCTAACTTCTGTTTTTTTGGCGTAAGCAAATGAGGTTGTGAAAAACACGATCACAGTTGCTACTAAAGTCATGCGTAATTTCTGCAGTTTCATGAGTCTTCCTTAAATTTTTGCAGTCCATATTAATTCCCACTTACGTTCGACGTTATTTGACTGTTTTTACTTGTTTTTAAAAATTCAATTTTTCTTTTCAACCAATCTTTTTGGCTTGCATTCGAAGACTTAGCAAATGCCTTTTGATAACTTGTCATGGCATTATTTGGATTCATCACAAAAGTCTCATAAACGCGCGCCTGCTGTATTAACGTATCGACAGAGTCAGGTCGCAAGTTAAGAAATTTAGATGATAACTTCAATGCTTCCTCCGCTTCGCCTTTTTGTGCTGTCGCTTCTACATAAAGCTCGACTAGACTATAAGTATAAAGCTCATCATTAGATAATCTAGAAAATTCCTCGGTGGTGGTTATATAATCCCGATCCGAGAACGATTTTAATCCACTCATGATAGCCAATTCAGGTGACGATTTCTTCATGTCTATTACTTTTTCGAAATACGGTAAAGCACTGTTGATTCCTTCGACAGAATAAAGAACTTTTCCTTTTTGATAATTCACCAATGAATTTTCAGGATCTAGTGTTATAGCTTTTTCAATCAACCAAAGGGCTTTTTCGTAGTCCGTTTGTTTATCTGCGATAATACTTAAATAATACAAACCAGAAACTCTGGTTTCTTTTAAGTTAGAAAGTTTGAAAGCCAGCGTTTCGGCTTCTGTAAATTTCTTTGTTTGGATACAGCCACCAATATTGATGGCTGTGGGTGCAGCCTGAACATCACATTTTTTTTCATTCGCTGAAAGCCGCGTGAAACCATTCGCATCAATTTCAAACTTCTGCGGGATAAAGTTCGATAATTTTTGAGCAGACGGAAACTGAATTCGAGGCTCAATCGTTTTTTCAACATTGTACTCGGACCAGTTAATGGAAGCCGAGTCGGCCGATGATAGGGAAGATATTTTTCTAAGACGGGCTAAATTTTCAGTCTTTTTAGTTAAAAAAGGATCTGTTAATTTAACTAATTCTGCTTTTAAGTTTTTTTGCTCTTCCGGATTCAGCGATTCTGGAATGGGCATATTCTTAATGGCTTCGACGTAATGCGCGTACAGTCTGTCAATACCTTGCAGTGCTCGGGCTTGGATGCGGTCTGATTTAGACATTTTGATCGTGGTCGAATAAGCGGTGTAAGCTTTATCTAGACGCTCGGTTTTCATGGAAAGAACCATGGCAAATTTATTTTCTTTCGCTTTTACACTCTGTGAAATAAATTCTTTTTCTAAAACTTCAGCTTGAATCAGTCTGGCTTCAGCACGAATATCTGCATCAACCGGTCGTGAATTGATTTTAAGGGATAAATTAAAAGCTTCGCTGTATTTCTTATTTTCCATCAGCGCTTCTGCTTTAGAAATTAATAATTTTGTAGCGTAGGGTTCAATGTTTTCTTTTAGAATTTGGTTTTCTAAAGATTCTAGTTCGGAAGACTGCGTACCTTCTTTAAAAGATTTAACCATCTTTGACAGCAGTTCAGTTTTTTTAGCCTTGTCAGTGATGCCAAACAGTCCCTTGTAGCACCCGCGTGCCTCGGGCAGTTGGTTATCGATCCGTAAAAGATCGCACGATGTTTCTAAATGTTTCAAACTTTGGCCGCTGTCAATTCGGGCCAGTTCTCGAACAGATTGGATGCCTTTTTTGATTTGTCCAGCATCAATAAAAGCCTTTGTAGCTTCTTTCATGGAATCTAATTTCTTTGGATCATTTGGATATTGCTTGATGTAATCTAAGCTCATTTCAGCACCAAGAACATCAAAACCATTTGAGTAGGCTAATGAAATCGATTGCCAGAAGGCATCCTGGGCCAATTTTGAAGTCGGGTGCTGTGAAGCAAATGATCTTAATTGTTCGATGCGTTTTTCAGCAGGTAAGCCAGCTGCATCCAATTGAATTTGTGCATAATGAGCTTCTTCTAAAATTTTATTTAAATTTTGTTTCCGCGCTACGTTTTCAGTGGTTTTCAGAACTGTTTTTGCAAAAGATTGAATAGCTTTGTAATCTTTATTTATATTATGAATATCTAAAATCAAATCTTCAGCTTTACTTTTGATTTCTGGATATTTTGTCTTGGTTGTTAAAGGCATAAAATATTTCACGGCCGTTACGTAATCTTGTTGTTTGTAAAATATAAAACCGAGCTTAAACTGCAAAGATGTAACATGTTCGCCGTTCGGGTACTCTTTAAGATAGCGCTCTGCCATAAGCTTTTGGCGCTCAGCTAGGGTTGCATCTTCTTTTTTATCCAAAGTTTTTTCGATCGAAAAAAGAGCGCCATACAACGCATCGTGACCCAGCGTTTTATCTATATTTTTATGATTAGAAACATCTTCGTAATTTTGACTAGCCAGTTCAAATTTATCTTGTTGAAATAAAAGTTCAGCGTAAGCATAGCGGGACTTTGAATCTGGTTTAGTTGGATTTTCATTGGCTAACAAAATTTCAAAGGCTTGCTCTGTTAATTTCGAAAACTCCGTATTTTTTTTGTTCTTGAGCCAAATATCCCACCATTTTTTTGAAATATCTAAACTTGATTTTCGAAAGATCTCGTTACAGTCTTGGCTAACTTGTAAAGAGCAGGCTTCAGACATTTTTTTTAAGTAACTGATAACGGTGTCACGTTGTTTTAAAGTCTCGTTGGTATCAATCAGTTTAGCAAAAAATTTGGGAGCATAAGGACTTTCCGGATGCTTTTCAATAAATTCTTTCACAAATAAGCTGATCTCTTTATATCTGGAATGGGATTCGTAGATCTGGGCTAAACCCATCATCGAATCTCCAAGTTCTTCAGCGGTTGTGATTTTTTCAAAAAAACTAAACAGCTGTTCTGGCGGCATCGTTTCACCGACAAATAAAGTGATATCACGCAAAGCCTCTTTGCGAAGATTATACTTTTTTGAATCGGTGGCATCTGCCGGGTTTTGGCGAATCACAGACAAAAGTTGTTGAATGCCTTCATCTGTTCTTTTTAAATTATAGAAACACCAAGCTGATTTGTAGACACCATACGGATAAGCTCTGGATTTCGGAAACTTTTCGATCGCTTGAAATTTTTCTAATGCGACTGTGAAATTTTGTTGAAAATAATAGATCTCTCCGACCTCCAAAAGTGCGTCGGGTACTAATGCAGATTTTGGATGTTCAGAAGTCAATCGGTTGTAAAGTTCCTTCGCACGCTCTGTTTGTTTTGTTTGTAAATGGGCCAGAGCATTATTAAAAAAGACGGCATCGCTGTCTTTGTACTTTGGAAATTGTTTTTCAATTTGGTTATAAATGACGATGGCACTTTTTAGTGATTCTAAAGCATTTTTTTGTGTTACAACTGGTTTGGCTGATCGCAAATCTAGCTTTTGATTCAGATCAAAAAAACGACCTGATTTAGCCCTTCGCATGTAAAGTTCAGCCAGTCGAAATAACAAATCGGCTTCGTCAGGGGCGCCTTTTTTCTTCAAGATTATGCGCGATAAAGATTCGATAGCTTTATTTTCAGCCTTGGTAATAAGAAGCTCTGACTGATAAGCAGTTTCTGTGTTTTTGTCTTCGTTGGATGAATCAAGTCGGACTTCAGGTAGCGTTCCCTTGGCACCTTCTGCAGCTGCAAAAGCTTGAAGATTTAAAAGGGTACATAATAATAAAGCAGCAATCGTTTTTTTTTTCATATTAATTTCCTGAGGCAGCTGTCGTTACCAATTTAAGGTTTGGAAAGCCAGCCATTGAAGCTGTGTACATCACTTTACGTAAAGTCGAGTAGGGGGTATCCCGGTCAGCCTGAAATAAAACTTTTCCGGTTTTTGCTAATTTTTCGTGAGATTTGTTAAATTTTTGCAGCTCATCGAAAAGTGGTTTGATAAAGTTCGAGTCGTTTGGATCGATTGCAGCTTGTGCTATCAAGTTATTTTTAACATCCGCTACTTTTAATTGATCAAATTTAAGCTCAGTGGGTGAAATCGAAATACGAGCGCCATCGATCGGATTTTTTTCGGTTGTTGAACTCGGTAATCTAACCCCTTGAATTGGATCAATCGCAATTTCGCCTGAGGCAAATGTTTGCAATAAGAACACCAGCAGAATCGTGAACATATCTGTCATTGAGGTGATATTTAAACCAAAACTTTGGTTCTTTTTTATTTCGGGAATGTATCTTCTACGTGCCATAATCTATCCATCCATCGTGTTGCCAAAAACAATTTCAGGAAACATATACAACGTTGTTGTATCTGCGCCTGTTTTTTTGTCTTTAACAGGAAATTTTATGCTGTTACTTCTTGATTTTCTGGCCTCATCCATCACTTGAACAACGCTTTTATAAGGAACATCTTCTTCCGGACTCATCTCGATTTTAAAAACTTCGGGATGCGCTCTTTTGATGTCCTGAAACTTGGCATGTATTTTTGGAAGGTCCAATTGCTTTTCAGCGTTTAAAGCAACCGTTTCGACGTACTGTTTGCCATCTTGTGTGATAACAATCTTTACACCGGATTTGTTTGATAATTCGACCGCAACTTGCGTCGCTTTTGGGTCTTTGTTCTGCTGCTCGATAGCCTGCTGAACAACCTGCGGAAGTTCCGTTTCAATGATCATCATTTGCACGAAGGCAGATGACACCAACAAAACCGGAACTAATTTGACCATAACTGCTAACAGCGGAGCTAAATCCAGTTCAAATTCAGAGTTATGGTTGATAATTGCTTTAAATCGCTTGCGCATATTTTTTTCTCCTTAAGAAAAAAATCTTTTACTAAGAAACTTTTGTCGTTGCAGATGGCGGAGTTGGACCACTTGTTTTCAAACGAGTTGCTTCTGGAAAAACAGTATTTTTTGTTAATCCTGGAATATGACTGCTGGTCAAGATTTCGGCCAATTTAGAACATTTTTCTGTCATCTGTTCTAAAAGTTGATTTTGACGAGAGGTCAAAAATGAAAAGGCAACCATTGCAGGAATTGCTACAGCTAGGCCCAGTGCCGTCGTGTACATCGAAACAGCGATACCTGAAGCTAGCATCGCTTGCTTTTCTGCAGGGTCAGCTTGTGCAACCGCTTGGAAGGATAAAATCAATCCGTGAATGGTTCCAAGAAGACCTAACAAAGTCGATACGTTTGCTAGCATTGATAAGTAATGTAATCGTTTCGTGTACAATGGAACTGTTTCAGCCATTGCAATATCTTGCGCTTGAAAAATCGTTTCATCATCACGATCCGATTTTTCTAAAATTAATTTGAAAGCTCTTGCTAACGGTTTTGATTCCAGTTGGGCACAAGCGATGATGGCCTCTTCATTTTTTTTGCCTAGAACAAGAGTTTGAATCTTGTTTGTAAACTCATCGACATTCAAAGCAAAATCAAAATACAAGGTGCGAGCGCGCTCGACGACGAGGGCTAATGCAGCAACTCCTGTAAAAAGAATTGTCCAACCAACGACACCCGAACTGTTCATGAAAGTAAAAAAAGCCATGTTTCCTCCTTAAAAAGGTTTTATAAAAATAAAATTAAGCGGCCGAGACCCATTTTTGAATTTGATCCAGACCTACAGGTTGTATATCGTTAAAGCGGACAGCGTAATAAAGGCCAGATTTTGAATTCAGTCGTTGTTTTGAAAAGTTCTTGCGAATTACTTCGGCTTCTGTGTTAAACGACGTCGTGATTTGGCCGTTAGTCTTGATGTGAAGCTTTAGTAAATCACCAACTTGCACTAGCGGCGTGTTAATTAAACACAAAGCTCCGCTTTCTGAAAGGGAAGTGACTTGGCCATCGAAAAAACGAATCGAGTTATGACCGATCAATGGAATTTGCACTTCGATTCGATTACTTTTTCTTTGGACAAAAGAATTTAAATATTCAGATTCTTTTTGTAATAGAATTTGAAAACGGTCTTTACTAAATTCTTCCAGCTGATAAATTGGAGTCCAGCTTTCCAAGTGTGCAGCCCAGACGTAATTAAAATCCATCAATTCATTTTTTTGCATCATATGAATCATCGTTTTATAATCGTACGGACCATATTTTTGATCACTCAGTAAAACAAACCAGTCGTTCTCAGTATTTTGTAACATTTTTAAAATCTCGCTTTCTTAAGTGATATCCGGATCAAAGTTTATAGTGATGCTCGAACCAGAGTTTGGCTGGTAAGTGCTGCCGTTGATTTTTATTTTATTCGTTACGCTGTCGTAAGACCAACCGTTGGTTACACTTTGCGGAACCAACACTCCATCAATGATGACACGAATAGAGGCAACAACTGGTTTTGTATTTAATTGAAATTCGGCTTGTGTTTGCGCCGCTATGGACGCACTGATGTTATCTAAAACGGTTGCAAACGAATTACATAATGAATTTTTTGTGCCGCCGGTTGTTGCCGCTAATTCCATATAACGTGTCGCAATTTTAGTAACTCCGCCCAAAGAGGCTCTGCAAGCCTCGTCGATGACTGAAATTGTAGAAAATGAAAAATCTGTTGTGGGTTGACCTTTGGTAAATGTCTGCAAAAAGCTTTTGTACATCGAAACGGGATGTAAAGTAGGTTGTGTGTAAGACTCATTTTGGTTGATATCATCGTGAGAAAAATCTTCTTCGTCAGATATGACGATGACAGATAAAAAAGCATCGCTTCGGTGAAAACCTGTATTCAAAGAACTTCCCAAAGCTGCTTTAAAGCTTGAAAAGGCGCGCTCATCACCACTGCCAGTCGTTCCAACTTTAACGTTTGCGCCAAAAGTAGATTCAAGATTGGGTGTGTTATTATCAATAAATTTAGGATTGCCTCGAAATTGGGTTTGTCCAATATTACATAGGGAACATCCGCTGTTGACGAACTGCTCTCCGTAGTAGGCATCCGTTGTTGTCACAGCGATACGAAAATCATAACCCTTCGATTTAAAATAATTTATAAATGACGGAAAATTATTAGCCAAATTAGTTTGCGAAGTCTGCATGGATCCTGAATTGTCGACAACAAACAAAACATCAATTTTTCTTGGGACAAACGTTGACGCTTGTTGAAACTGTGACGATGCTGAAAGTATTGAAAACTCGCTACCACCTTTGTCGCAGCTCGAGAGCAATGACAAAGTCGCAGTGATTAAGAGTGGTAAAGCAAAATTATTTTTCATGCATCATCCTTCGTTAGTGCCCGCTCAGACAGCTTCTTATCGTCTGACTGAATTGAAATCTTATAGGCGTGTAACACAGTCTACAGTTTCACTTTGCAGAAGCGACTTTGTAACTAACAAGCTGAAATGTCTGGATATTTAAGTCAGTTGACTCATAACAGGACGTGCTAAAGGTTTGATTACATTGAATTAAATTATTTATGAATTAATTTAAGAAAATTTTATTGAAAAAATTATAGACAATTAATCCGAAAAGTTTTTCTAGAAATTTAAAAATAATGTCAAAGCATCATACAATATATTTAACATTCTTTTTTTGCGGCATTCCACAATGATTCTTTATCTGCGGGTAAGATATTTTTAAATTCTTCTGCAGATAGTTTTCCTAAGCTCAACATCATTTCAAAGCGCTTGATGAAACGACGATTGGCCTCACGAAGACTGCTTTCGGGCTCGATTTTTAAATGGCGTGCGACCTGCGCAGTCGAGAATAGGATATCACCAAGCTCATGGAATATATTTTCTTCCTGATGGGTTGATGGCGTTTCAGCAAGAGCCTCTTCAAGCTCGGTGATTTCTGCCTTTAACTGCTGAAGAACTTCTGAAATTTTTGACCAGTCAAAATTAAGTTTCTCGGTTTTTTCACCAATTTTAAAGGCCCTTTGCAAGGCAGGTAATCCCTCAGGCACCTGAATTGTTTTTTGCAGAACTAATGAGTTCTTTTTTTCAAGTTTTTTTATTTCATCCCAGTTTTTTAAGACTTCGTCTTGGCTTGAAACCTTTACATCTGAAAAAACATGGGGATGACGACGAACAATTTTCGAGGCAATAGCGAAAATCACATCCGCCATGGAAAACGCATTTCTTTCGCTGGCCAGCTGACTGTGCAAGACGACTTGAAATAAGACGTCACCCAGCTCTTCACAGATATGATTTTCATTGGCTGATTCTATAGCTTCGACCAGTTCGTGAACTTCTTCGATGGCGTAAGACGCCAAGGATTTATGGTCTTGTGCTTTGTCCCAGGGACAGCCGTCAGGGCCCCTTAGATCAGAAATTATTTGTACCAAGGACTGAATATCTTTGAGATCTTTGGGTGGCTGAGGCATACTTCAAGACTTGCTTATGAAGTTAACTGTTGTCAACCAAACGTCTGAAAAATTAAATACAAAGCGTATAAATAAAACGCTGGGTTTTATTTTAAATTATCTGAAGCAAAAAAGAATTCGTCAGCAGAAACTGTTATCACTTTCAAAAGAAATAACTTTTGTATTCCTAACTCCACTTCAAATGCAAAAAATAAATTTACAGTTTCGCGGAAAAGATAAACCAACAGATGTATTAAGTTTTAGCTCGGCAGAATCATCTGTTCTAGGGGAACTGTTGTTTTGCACTTCCATGCTAAAAAAACAAGCGAAAGATCAAGCTCACTCTTTGGAGCTCGAGCTCTGTTACATGATGATTCATGGAATTTTACATCTTCTGGGGTACGATCATGAAGTTTCTTTGAAAGAGGAAAAGCAGATGTTTCGTATTCAAAATTCGTGCTTTGCGCATGTTTGTCATTTACTTTCCTGATTGACTCTCAAGGCTATTTTTCTAAACTAACAGCATGTCGCTAATAGCTGAATCACCCGAGCTTAAAAAAAATATCACTGAACTAGAGAAATTCTCTGCAGAGCTTCGGGGGTATCTTTGACTTGGATAAAAAGAAAAAACGTTTATTAGAACTTGAATTAGCTTCGCAAAATCCCGCTGTGTGGGAAAAGCCCGCTGAAATGCAAAAAATTAACAAAGAAAAATCGATACTTGAAAAAGCGGTACAAGAATGGTCGTCTTTTCAAAGCCGCCTAGAAGATTCAAAATTATTACTCGAGATGGCGGTCGAAGCCCACGATGAGGAATCCTTTCAAGAGGTTAAATCTGAACTGAAAGAAATTGATAAAATCGGCCAAGCTTTAGAACTTAAAAGAGTCCTCAGCGGCGAGCTCGATGCTAACAGCACTTATTTATCAATCAACTCCGGAGCCGGTGGAACTGAAAGCTGCGACTGGGCTATGATGCTGCTGCGAATGTATAACAGATATGCAGACAAGCACGGCTACAAATTTGAAATCTTAGATCGATCTGACGGCGAAGAAACTGGAATTAAATCCTGTACAGTTTTAATTTCCGGAGAATACGCCTACGGTTATCTTAAAGCAGAGGCTGGAGTCCACCGTTTGGTGCGTATTTCACCGTTTGATTCAAACGCACGAAGACACACTTCTTTTGCTTCGGTTTCGGTTTGGGCCGAAGTTGATGACGACATTAATATCGAAGTGAAACCGGATGAAATCGAAGTTGAGACTTATCGTTCAAGTGGTGCGGGTGGCCAGCACGTAAATAAAACAGATTCTGCCGTTCGAATGCGCCATAAACCGTCAGGCATCGTCGTTTCTTGCCAAACGCAAAGATCACAAATTCAAAATCGTGAAAAAGCGATGAAAATGTTAAAAGCCGCTTTGTATGAAAAAGAAATTGAAAAAAGAAATCGTGAAAAAGATGAATTCAATTCGCAAAAAAAAGCCAACGAATGGGGTTCACAAATAAGATCCTATGTCATGCATCCTTATCAAATGGTTAAAGACCACCGCACGGGGCATTTAACCAACCAGGTTCACAACGTAATGGATGGCGATTTTGATTCTTTCATCATGTCTTATCTGAAAGCGCAGCTGAACGGAACCCTTGGTCTTGTAACAGATGCGGATATCGATTGAGTCCTAAAACTTCAGATTACAAATTTAAATTTTGGATCGCTTACCGGCTATTTTTTTCGAAAAATTTTATCCAGCGGGGTTCTGCACCGTTGGCTTTTTTAGGTTTAGTCCTCGGCGTTGCCGCATTAGTCGCTGCCATGGCAGTCATGAGTGGTTTTGAAGAAACTTTAAAAAATGCACTGACCGATGTCACAGGTCACGTTCAAGTCGTCCGGCGCGGAAAATTAGTCGATGACTGGGTTTCGTTTTCTAAAAAATTAAAAACTCTTGAGCCTGACATTGAATCCTTGATGCGCTTTGCTTACGCTGAAGCCGTTTTGGCGAACAAGGGCCAAGTTTCTGGAATTTTATTTCAAGGCGTTGATCCGTCAGAAATAAAAAACGTTTTAAAACTTGATAACCGAATCAAAAGCGGGAACCTGACTTTGGATTCTGACAACTTAGTCATCGGAATTGGTTTAGCAAAACGTTTTCAACTTCACGTCAATGATTCGATGTACGTTGTTGTACCACTTTCAACACCCTTTGAAAAATCGGGTTTTCGTCGCCAAGCGAAAGAATTTAAAGTTTCTGGAATCCTAGATTTCGGTAAAAATGATTGGAACGAAAGACTTGTGATCGGAGATATTAAGGCGTTGCAAGATTTAACGCAAATCGGTGATCGTTACACGGGTGCATTTTTAAAATTAAAAAGACGGGACGATTCCCAATCAGTGTCCAAAAAACTTTCAGTTGATTTAGGCCCTTCCTTTGCGGTCAGTGATTGGTATGACGTCAATCGAAATCTTTTTGAAGCCGTTAAAATTGAAAGAGTGATTATATTTTTCGTCGTTTTTATAATTATAATTATTGCCGCATTTAATATCTCAAGCACTTTGTATATTTTTATTCGTCAGCGCTACGCAGACATTGCGATTTTAAAAACATTAGGTTTAAGTTCTCGAGACGTTCGCAATTTGTTCGTCGGACAAGGCCTTTTGGTTGGTCTAGTTGGCACGGTCGTGGGTTACGCGCTGGGCTTTTTATTTTGCTTTGGATTCATGGTTTTACAAAACAGATACAGTTTAATATCAGGGGCTGTTTATAAAGTAGATCAGATCGAAGTTCATTTGCGCTTGATCGATTTATTAATTATCGGAATTTCCACGACGGCACTTTGTTTCTTTGCGACGCTATCGCCCGCAAACAAAGGCAGTCGTTTAGAAGTTATTGAAGGGTTAAAAAATGAGTAATTTATTTGATGAAAATGCCAGTTCGCCTTACTTACTTGAGGCCCGAGACGTATTTAAAAGTTACCCAACGGGCTCTTCTGAGTTAGAGG
>JAYUCH010000029.1:0-12080 GCA_043740435.1 Bdellovibrionales bacterium
TTCTGCTCGGTGGTTAAACCAACACCGGTATCTTTCACCAAAATAGTAAATTGAGTTTTTTCGCGGCTGTTTTCGCTTGCACTCACTTCGATAGTGACTCCGCCACTGGCTGTAAATTTCACCGCATTACCGACCACGTTGATTAAAATCTGTCGAATGCGGCTTGGATCTGAAAAAACTCTGTTGGGTGTTTCCTTACTGATATGAGCGCGAAGGAAAATATTTTTAGAACGGGTGCGTTCACGAAATACATCCATCACATCATCAATCAAATCAAGAAGTGAAAAGTTCAAATTTTCAATGTCAAGTTTACCAGATTCAACTTTTGCTAAATCAAGAATATCATCAATGATCGTCGTCAAGGCCTTGCCATTTCGTAAGATCGTATCCAGAAATTGATTCCGCTCGTCGAAGGACAATTTGGTATCCTTAAGAAGATCAGTGAACCCCAGAATAGCGCCAAGTGGCGTTCTAATTTCGTGAGACATATTTGCCAGAAACGATGACTTGGTTTGGTTCGCTTTTTCTGCTTCACTTTTCGCAACCTGAAGCTGCATGCGTCCGACGACACGGTCTGTAACATCTACGGCATGATCATAAACCCCATAGGGATTGCCATCCGGATCATTGATTCGGACGTAGGTAAAATCGAAGTATCTATCTTCAAGTGGACCATCTTTTTTTCGAACGATCTTGGCCAACATTTCATGAGCGACAGCGGTTTCACCCGTTTCAAATACCATTTTTAACATATCATAGAATGCTTGGCCTTTTAACTCGGGTATGGCCTGAAGCAGTGACTTACCAATAAGTTGACGATTTCCGAAAATGGATTGGAAATTAGGATTTACTTTTTCAAATATCAATTCTGAGCCTTGCCACATAGCCATTGCAGCGGGTGAGTCCATAAAAACAGTTTCAAGCTTATGTTTTTCGAATTGAAGTTGAAATTCAGCAGCCTTCCGCGCTGAAATATCGATTGTAGTCCCATAAAACCGAATCGGTGTGCCATCGCTTTTATAATCTACAACGGCTTGAGCCTCGATCCAAATGGTCCGGCCATCTGGTCGCACCACACGGTACTCAGCAAAATAGGGAGTTCGATCGCTAATGGATTTGTCAACAAGCTGACTTGTCTTTTCTCGATCATCGGGGTGAATTCGAGCGAAAGCTTCTTCAAGCGAACTCAAAGATTCAACTCCCCAGTCATTTCGAAACTGATCACTGCAAGTGAATGAATTTTTTTGAATATTCCAATCACAAAATCCTACTCTGGCAACCCGAACTGTGGTGGTAAGCATTTCTTGATTTTTGATAAGTTGAGCTTCGCCTTCTTGCAATTTTATTCGCGTGCTGACCTGATCAGTGACATCGGTTATGACGGCCACAATTCCTGTTATTTTTCCAGAGGTGTCACGTAAAGGCTGATAAACCAAGTTAAGGTGAAACGTCCTCTCTTTTCCATCTGCCTGAAGAAGATCGATCGGCATTTCTGTGCCGATGTAAGGTTCCCCGGTTCGAAAAACAGTGTTCAGCAATTCTTCAAAGCCTTGCTCGACGGCTTCAGGAACGGCTGTGCGGACGGATTGACCGATCAAATCCTGCCTTCCACCAAAAAATTGAGTCACGTAGGACGGATTAGCCATCGTAAATACATGATCAGGTCCTTCAAAAACGGCTATCGCGTTTGGAGTTTGCGCAAATACGGATGCAAGCTTTGCACGTTCATTTTCTGCAATTTGCCTCATGGTCTTGATCATACTTTGGCTTTGCAAAAGACGAGTTTCACTATTTTCCAAATTTTTCCGAGCCAAAACTTGCTCAGTCACATCATGAATGATGGCAAAAAGTCCGATGATATCGCCGTGGTCGTCACGCGCTGGTTGGTATCCTTCATTTATCCAATAATCGGTTTCCTTACCGTGTTCATCAGGAAATTGAATAGGAAGTTCATTTCCAGTAAAGGTAATTCCAGTTTGATAAACCTTATCTAGAACCGGCACAAAATCATTCACAATTTTATCTGAGAAAGCTTCGCGCACAGTTTTTCCAACGACTTTTCGTCCAACCAATTTCTCATACGGAGCATTGGCCAGTGTAAAAAGGTGGTCAGGCCCAGTAAGAATCACAAGCGGTATTGGTGCCTGCATAAAAAAGTTATGCAATTCTTGCCGGGCTCGTTCGGCCTCAAGCTGTAATAACTTTTGTTCAGTAATGTCCGACATGATTCCAATCAGACAGTTTGCTTCGCCGTCGTCGTTATACTTGGCTTTGCCGCGGCCATCAAGCCATCGAATGGCACCATCCGATGGGCGAATGATACGGTAATGGTGCTCAAATGAGGTATGATCTTTCACGCATGCGGCAAGAGTTTCCGTAAGCGCGTCCCGATCATCTGGATGCACGGTCAAATTTATTGCTGTCGCAAGATCCCGAGGCAACTCATTGATTCCATGAATTTCCAACAAGTGAGGTGAACCCGTAAGATTCTGAGTTTTAAGGTCAACTTGCCAAGTTCCCATCTGGCCCGCTTCTAATGCAAGACCAAGATGTTCTTGCGTCATTCGTAAAGCGTCTTCAGATTTTTTCAACGGATCAATATTAAAAAGACAGGTGATAAAGCCTTTTACTTTTCCATCAGAATTCCACTCTGGCGTAAAACTAACGATGAAGTGATGAACTAAACTGTCTGCCATCGGCACTGATGACCACTCGAATTCAACGGCGGTTCCGCTTAAAGCAGATGCGACTTTATCTTTAAATTCGTCGTAATTAGAACCGAAATATTCGCGCATCGTTTTACCCAAAATATTTTCAGGGGGACCAAAATATTTTTCGCTGCTTTGATTGATGAAAATAAAACGCTCATTCAAATCCATGCGCGTGATAAATGCGGGCAGTGAATCTAAAACGGATGAAGCCTCATGGCGAGCCTGAACCTGTTCAGTAACGTCTTGGGCCATTCCAAGAATGCTGGTCACTTGACCATTGGAATTGAGAAATGGGTAAAACCATTCGTGAACCCACAGAGGACGAGATTTGCCGTCATCGCCTTTTATAGAATAAGGAGTCTCTTTAGAAACAAAGGCCTCACCAGATCGTTCAACTGCATCTAAAATTTCAGGAACTTTCCCACTTTCAGCGTTGGTGTAGGCTTCTCGTATTGTCATCCCTTCAACTTTTTTTCCAACCATCAAGTCATGCGCGTTGTTGACCCGTGAATATCGATGCTCGGGGCCACTGTAAACTACAGTAGGAACAGGAGACAATCGAACAAGTTCAGCCAGCTGGTGCTCTGAGGTTTTTAAGGCTGCGATTTCAGAAAGATTGCGAAGTTCGGCAAAAATAACACTTAAAAGTTCAAATGGATTCACCGGCAAACAAAGAAACGAAGCGGCCCCTTGTTGGATGATTTGATATTTTTTTTCAGAGCTGACCAGGCTTGCAGAAATCACAATAACAGGTGTAAGCCTGGCTTTAGGATCAGCTTTTATTTTTGAAAAAAAATGAATTCCATTTTGTTCAAGTTGGCTAGATTCGATTAAAATTAAATCTGGCATCTTTAATTGGTTAAGTCCCGATTCGAATGTTGGTGCTTTGATAAACTGGTAATTGGCTTCAGATAAAATGGAAATGACCGATTTTAATTCTAAGTCAAAGTTGCCTATAAGTAAAATTAAAGGGTCGGAACTTAAATGTTTGATGTCTGTTATCATCTGACCATTACCTTGTTGCTAAATATGAATTATAACTAACTGGGCCAACTAAGAAGAACCGTCAGACCAGCGAACAATTTTTAAGTGGTATGAAGCAGATAAGAAAATTAGCTAAAAGTCCTATTTGAATATTTAGGCTAGCAGATAGAAATTAAGGTTACAATCAAAGTGATAAAGCTTCACTTTTCTCAACAAATGAAAGCTCAGCTCGATCAGATGCTTACTCATCTATAATCAAAGTCATGCGATCTCACTCTGCATCTGATTTTCGGCCAATCGAAAATTTAGAACAAGCGGAATACGGTTTGGAATTGGTTTAACTTGGCAAGCTAACCTTTTTCTTTTAACTATTATTTATGAACCAAAGCACGAACACTAAATTTCAAGGTTTCATCTTTGAAACCAAGCCCATGAAGTATTCCATCATTATGAAATGCAGGTGGCATTATTTTCTGAGCCCATAGAGCATGCTTTTGAATTTTTAAATTATTTAAATGAAGAAAAAATTCCGACGGCATTGTTTACGCGGAACTCGAAAAAGGTCACTGAAAAGACGCTGGAAATGAATATTTGAAATTTGATATCTGCTTTACCAGAGACGACGTGAAAGCAAAGCCAGATCCTGAAGGGCTATTGAAAATTCAATCACATTGGAATTACGATATTCAACAGATTCTTTATGTTGGTGATTATAAATATGATTTATGGGCGGGGCTTGCTGCAGAAATGCCAACGGCATTATATTTAAGTAATGCTGCAGATTTTGATACTTCTGGCAGCCATTTTAACTTTAAACATTTTGATGAACTTAAAACGTTTGTGACCAGGTCGGTGATTTAAGCTGAAGAAATTTCAACCAATAATAAATCTGTTTTTAAATATACCTGAGAAATTTCAATAGCTTGTGAGTAATTTAACTGTAAAGTAGACTTTACAGTTAAAGCAAGGTATCCTAATTATATGAAAACGGCTGATTTCTTTAATTCATTGAAGTCCGAAAATCTAACTCACTTAGAAAAAGAGAGCGGAGTAAGTCGTCAGGCACTTCATGGAGCATTTAATTCTCATAACATGAAACTTGATAACCTGAATCGTGTAGCGAAGGCTAGAAAACTAAAATTGGAATTTCTACCTGTTCTTACGGAAGATAATTTGTTAGCCAGTCTTGCAAAGTGGGGCGCGCCACTAGCACATTCAAAAAACGGAAGTTTCAGCTTAGAAGAAACTGTAGGTGAAAGTTTAAAGAAATCTAGGTCCGACGGTCTGTATGAAACACTTGTTCCTTATATGCTTTCACTAAATCTTGAAAAAATAAATGTCCGTAAACTTGCAGCCGTTGCACTGGACGCAGATCAGGTAAATGTATTGGGTTATTTCGTAGAACTTTCAAATCAATTTAATCCTCATGAAAAGCTAAGATTACTACTTGATTTACTTCAACCAGCAAAAACTCCAAGTAAGGAATTTTTAGTTTTAACCACAAAATCAAATTTTCCAGAATTATTTGAAAAAAACAAGTTGGCATTAAAGTGGAATTTATTGGTCAGAGGAGATGTTACAGATCATATGCAAAGATGGAATAAATGGAAAATGTCACAAAAAGTCAGTTAGAAGAATTGTTTTCTCGAGTAGATGCTCGGTTAAAAAAACAGATTTCTTTGTTTATCATTGGCGGTGCCTCTGCGATCTTAGGACACAATGTTTCTAAGGTAACAAATGATGTCGATGTTGACGGTGACATAGATGTTGAATTGGAAAAAATTTTTTCAGAGGAAGTTGTAAAATTAAATTTGAATTTATATCTGTCCTCGAAGGGTATTTTTCCCCCTCCGGATGGCTACCGCAGCAGATCAAAGTTTAAGATAGATCGCGGATACGAAAAAGATTACGACGACATTAAAAGGGTTCATGTGAAGTCACCCTTTGATCGAAATGTCTTAATTAGAATTTTTAACGATGAATACATCAACGGAGTAGAACCGTAGAACCCTACTTTCACTTTTTTAAACTTCCTCTGTATTCGGGATACCGTTAACTGTATACGGAATTCAGTATTTTGGAAAATGGATGGGGTAGTGGCCGACCACCCGCATGTCGTGAAATTTGATTGGCGTGACTCCTGCCGCAACGCAAAACTCACGAGTGATCAGGGCCTGATGACCTTGTTCCCATTCCCATATCCTTGGTAAGACAAATCCTGCGGTACCAGTTTCTAATTTTAACTCCTTTAAAAAAAGAAGTAAATCTTCACTTATTGGAACCACGCGGTTCTTTCACGTTTTTGTTGGTGTGATACCGACCTTACTGCACCATGCTTTATTTACGTGAATAAGTTTGGTGTCAAAATCAACATCAGACCAGTTTAGTGCGAAAAGCTCCCCCGATCTCATTCCTGTCATTAGTGCAGCATTTTTAATTTTGATATTTTCGGCATGCTTTGTGTCTCCTAATTAAAAGTCAACTTTGAGTTCAACAAAGTTTAAGCTGCGTGGGCAGCTTTTTTATTCACTTCAATCAGAGCTGATCTCGGCATAACGTCTAATTCTAGACCTTTGTCGGTATTTTTTAAGCTCAATATGACTAACGAAAAATGACCCTGTATCAATGTGAAACAATTTGTTAGCGGTAAATTGAGTATATAACATCTGAATCGTCTAGAAATTGCAGTTCTTAATCATGTGAACAAATACTATTTTAAATTCATTTTTGCTGTTTTATTGCTGTTTCAAGGAAAGTACGTTTTTGCTAAAAATGAATGTGAGAATCTTTTTGATCCCCCCGCTGTTCAAGTTATTCCCCACATGCTGGGTTTGACTCAGATTGGTTATGTACCGACGAAACACAATTCAGTGCGCCCTCCGTCGAATACACCGTGGTTTGAAAGCCAATATGGATACACATCGGATCGCTGGATTTTTAGTGATCGTTACTTAGATAGTCATGAAATGTCAGACTTATACAATTCAATTGACCAAAGTGAATCATTGTTAGCTTTCACTTATGATCTTTATATCGAGCGTGGATTTAAAAATGTTAATTTTGATCGTGCTAAATTTATTGAAACTTTGGTTAAAGAGGATCAAAAAATTAATGAAAAAACGACGACCTATTTTAAATTTAATTTAGCACAAAAAACAATTGCTTCAGCTAAATTAAGCTTCAGTTATAAATCAGAAGTTAATCTACCCGTCGAAGATAAAGTTCCATTAGCTAAAACTGTGATTCGGTCCAAGCTTCCGAATCAAACTTTAATTGAAATTGGTCGCCTTGCAAAAACCAATGATCTGCAGTTAGAAACAATTTTTTCAGCGTTGTCTCATCATATTTTACAAAGGCAAACCATTCATGGTCAGGAACTTTTAGGGTCGATGATTGGACATGCGGGACCTGTTCAGGTTAAAATATATAAACGATTGGGTTTTGAAATTTTAGCTGAAGAAAATGAACTGGGTAAAGATCAATTCATTATTTCAATGCCCGTAAAAAAATTTTTAAGACTTTTTCCAACCATCCAGGGAAAATTTACTAATCCCTCAGCAACAACTTTTATGGATGAAGTGTATTACTTGCCGCATACCAGTCAAGATCATTAGAAATAATTTGTTAAAGTTTTTTTAAAGTTATTAATTTCTGTTAACCGATAAGATTTTTTATCGACAAGTTTTTCATTTAAGATCATTTCATAAATTAAAGCCCCAACGATTTGCGTATGAATATGAATGGCCATTTTTTCTAAATCGGCTTCTTTGTATTTACGAGGACTTAATTTTAACAAACCCGCAATACGTCCGCGGCCCCCGCCAAATAGTAAATCCAATTTATTTTGAATTGTCTTGTCACTTTGGGCTGCCAAAAAAACGGCTAAAGTCAGCCGCGCAAAGGGCTCGTCGGTCTCTAGCCACTCTAAGGTGGCTTCCATGATGCCTCTGATAATAACATCGGGGCCATGGCCAAAGTATTTCCCAATATAAGCATTCGTAAACTTTGTTCCGGACTCGGCCCACTTGTCCATCAGCGCTAAAAAAATATCTTGCGGTTTTTTAAAATGATATAAAAGTGCAGGTTTTGACATCTTCAAGGCCCGCGATAAATCAGACAAAGTTAACCCGTGCGCACCATGGTTAACAAAGTGGGGTAAGCTTTTAGCCAATATATAGGATTTGGTATCCAATGCAGGTGTCGAATTTTTTTTCATCTGTAGAAATTCTACAACAGTTTTAACAAATGTTAAAATTAATTTTACAAATATGCTAATTAAATATACAAATGCTAAAAGGTGATTCGTTATGAAACACTTAATAACTTAAACAAAGAAAATACAGGAGACTTTATGAAAAATTTAATGGCTGCACTTATAACAATCGCTGCGTCCGTATCAACATTTGCGTACAGTGATAAGGTTAATGATTACCTCGAAAGGAAAGCGTTTAAATGTCAATTAAGCGGTCACGGTATTACAGATGTGACTTATGCCTATCTCAGTTTTGACAGAGAATCTTGGAAATCAACAGGTCGACATATTGCTGACAACGTAAGTTTAGATATATACGTTTCCTACGACAGAGATTATACGACTGACGGCCCAAAAAATATAACCAAGCTAGTCAGTGAAATTTCAAGAATAGGTCAGTATGCAGGAACAACGGTGACACATAGGGCTGTCATTGATGGGCTACCAAAACCAACAGTTTTTAGAATCACTGAAAAGAATACGCAACTGGAAGTTAAAATGAAAGCCAATTTTGTGCGAACAGGCGAAAACACAGCTAAACTTAAATTAACTTATCAAAGCATTTATCTGGATGTACCAAAAACTTTAACTTTCTCTGGTCCATGTCTGGTCGAATAAGTATTTTAAGAAACACTGAATTAACATTTACCAACGTCAACATAGGAGATTTTATGAAAAACTTAATGGCTGCACTTATAATAATTACCCATTGCAGCTGATTTCTTCAGTCTGCTGATTGATTAAAATTGTCGAAATTCCCCACAGAGATAGTTCGCACTTCATCCTCCTGCAGGTTTGGTGCGGTGGGTTCTTATATGCGTTTTTCTACTACTTCGAACGGTAGTGGGGTTGGCTTTGAAAGAGTAGTAATAGACCCCGACGGCAATGTAGGTATAGGTACCAAATTTACCGGGGGGCCAAAAACTATATTGCAAGTTGCCGGAGTGATCTCGCCAGGAACGGATTACACTTATTCACTCGGAAATGCAACTTACAGATTCAAGGAAGTCTATGCCACAAATGGTGTGATCAATACGTCTGATCGTCGAGAGAAAAAAGACATTTATAACACGGACTTGGGTTTGGATTTCATCAATAAACTTCGCCCCGTTTCTTATCGCTGGAACACTGGGGTTGATAATGACGTTCACTATGGCTTGATTACCCAAGAAGCAGAACAGGTCATTGCTGCGGTCGGTAAGACTGAAAAGACCTCTATAGTCACCCATGATGAAAATACAGATCGCTATGGCGTTAGGTACTCAGAACTCATTTCTCCACTCATTAAGACCGTCCAGGAGTCTTACAACAGGATTGTAGGCCTTGATCGTGCGATTGCTGCTGTGAAGGCTGACGCTGACGCAGGAGCCTCGAAACTGAAAGTCAAAATCGAAAAACTGAAACAAGAAAACGTTGCTAAGGCTAAAGAAATGACTGAGCTGAAAGCGCGTTTGGATAAAATCGAAAAAGCACTCAAGTCGAAATAAATCATGTTTCAGCGGTGCCCTTTCGGTGGCCTAGGATTGGTCTGACACTCTTGAACTTTTTACTCGAACAAAACCCAATCAATCACGGCGGAGGCCAATTAGTTTGCACAGAGCCTTAATGCCAGCAGTCCGTGATGATAAAACCACAAGATGTGGCACTTTTAGTTAAAATCATTTCGCGAAAATCCGTTGGTGATTGGCGACAGGTTGATCTTGCGATGGAACTTGGATTCAGTCAGGGAGAAATCTCTAAAGCTTTGTCACGCTTAAGTGCAGCGAGGCTTATTGTTGATAAACGGGTGAACCGTACCGCTGCACTTGAATTTATTTTGCACGCAGTAAAATATGTATTTCCGATTCAGATTGGTTCTTTAACGGTTGGGGTTCCAACTGCGATTTCAGCACCGGTACATCAAGGCGCTGTTGTTCAAGGCGGTGATGATATTTTTGTTTGGCCTTTAGCGAAAGGTAAAGTTCGCGGTCAAATTATTATACCTTTTTATCCACAACTTGCAGAAGCTGCACTGAAAGATCAAGAGTTTTATGATATAATGTCGGCTATTGAAATTTTACGCATGGGACGTGCCCGTGAAAGAAAAGCTGCAGAAAAGTTCTTAGAGCGAAAGATAAAATCTGTATGAGCTTTAAACCTGCAACGATTGAAATGATCATGGTCGTAGCCAAAGCACTTGGTGATCTGAATCAAAACGCAGTATTTGTGGGCGGAGCGACGGTTCCATTTTATTTGCCGGAAGCTTATTTGCCTCAAGCTCGTCCCACAGAGGATATCGATGTAGTTATGGAACTTGTTGGTCAAAAAGCCAGCGCAATCAATGACGAAGCTTTGCGTAAAAAAGGATTTCAGCATGATACAAGTGATGGTGCTCCAATCTGCGTTGGGTTTATCGCGGATTGAAGGTTGATGTCATGAGTGCAGATGCTTCATCCGTTGGTTTTACAAATCGTTGGTACAGCGAAGGTGTAAAAACTGCGATGGAAATTGTTTCAATACCGGTACCTGTAAAAATATTTTGTCTTCCTTATTTTTTAGCTTCAAAACTTGTAGCATTCCGTGATCGTGGCAACAATGATTATATGGGTAGTCCTGATATGGAAGATATTGTTTCGTTGTTAGAAGTCGCTGACGAGGCATTTTTCGAAAATATTTTGTCAGACGTGTCGCAAGAACTACTGATCTTTTTAAAAAAAGAATTTCAATCGTTGTTGAACACTTCTGATTTTTTAGATTGTTTACCTGGCGCAGTTTTTAACAGGGCTGCTGCGACCAAATCTGCTGTCACTGTTAAGCAGCGTATGCAGAAATTGATTGATAAACAGGATTACTGAACCGATCTAATTTTTCGATGCACTCTAGAATTTATATCTGGAACCTTTGTAGATATCGAAATCACAAAAGATATGGGCCATAACAACTATTGCATTAAAGCCACGAAATAGGCCTAAATTTAAATTTTCGTGGGTCAGTACAAATTAATGATGAACACAATGGGATATGCGATGTCAGTGATGTCGACTTATCGCCAAAAACTAATTTTGACTGCGGCTAGCAATCCCTTTTTAGAAGTCGGCAGAACTATCATCATTAAAATAAACCGTGCATGTAATCAGATACCTTTTAATTTTTTAACAAGGTTCATTTCTTCTTCGTTTGGATCGCGGCCGTAAGCTTCACGAAAATCTTTTTTAAAGTGATGCATACTTTTTTCTGAGGCCACCGTATGGTAATCGGTTTTTGCCATCTCTTCGGAGTGTTGAACCAGCGGGCCGAACAACATCTGCACTTGCTGTGAACCATGTTCTTGTAAATGAGAATAAGTTATATAAGAATAAGCGGGTAGCCCAACGAATAAAGCCGCAACGAGCGTCCAATTGTAAGTCGCTGAAAAGATATTAAAAAAAGATTTAAATTCAGAATGTAATAGATAAGGTTTTAATAATTCACGGTTAGCGTCGACACCTTCCCAGGCCACTTTGACGGCTAGGTCTAAGGGTAAAAGGGCTCCATTTAATTTCGGCATATAAAATAAAGCAAATGGCCAACGACTATAAATTTCCTTAAAAGGCGTCATCACCCAAGTGAATACTTTCCGTTTCATACTTGGGGCTACATCAGTTCCGGTAAAAAGAAAACTTTCTAACCCTTTGGCAAGTAACGAATGGCGGGCCTGCATATAAAGAATGCGGTCACTGCGACTCATTGCTTGGGTCACGCTGGTATCTGTAAGAAAAGTTATTTGCTCTAGCTTTTTAGCGAAATTTTCAAAATCGTAGCGGTCCCATGATCCCGAATTCTTTAGCGGTTTCAGTAAACGTCTTAATTTAAAAGCTTGATAGCGCGCTTTCGTTTTCTCTGAAAATGATTTGCTAGCAAGGTCTGGATTTATAAAATCAGTTATTTTTTTATCAAGAATGAAATGATTGTACTTAGAATTAAGCGCATCGATAACTTCAGCATAATAATGTGGACTTTCAGGCACAGTCGTCGAAAAAATATTTAAACAGCGAAGCTGTGCTTCGCTGTTTAAAGAAAAAACCAGGACTAGTATAGAAACGAACGAAAATAATTTCATTATTTTTGAGCTTGGCGATCTTTGATTTCAGCTGCCAGCTTGTTGGCCGTTGTAT
>JAYUCH010000030.1:0-12060 GCA_043740435.1 Bdellovibrionales bacterium
TTTATTCACATGCACGAAGACACGCCCGAGTTCGTGGCCAGACACATTATCCGAGAAACAAAATCGTACTTGGATTCCATAGCCCCTCCGTTTTTTAAGGCGCTTTTAAATTATGCACAGAACGGATCTTATTCTTGGCACTGCCCGGGGCATTCCGGCGGAGTCGCATTTTTAAAATCTCCGGTGGGACAGATGTTTCATCAATTTTTCGGAGAAAACATGCTGCGCGCCGATGTTTGTAATGCCGTCGATGAACTGGGTCAGCTTTTAGATCACACGGGTCCCGTGGCGGCTTCAGAACGAAATGCCGCCCGAATATTTTATGCAGATCATCTATTTTTTGTGACCAACGGCACATCAACTTCGAATAAAATCGTCTGGCACTCGACTGTTGGTCCTGATGATATTGTCGTGGTCGACCGAAACTGCCATAAATCGAATTTGCACGCCATCATGATGACCGGTGCTGTGCCAATTTTTTTAACACCAACACGCAATCACTACGGCATCATCGGCCCCATCCCTGAGGAAGAATTTTCGATGGAAAGCATCCAGCGAAAAATTGATAACAATCCGTTTATCAAAGATAAGACCAAGAAACCTCGTATTTTAACGATTACACAAAGCACCTATGATGGAATTATTTATAACGTCGAAACCATCAAAAACAAACTTGATGGCCAAATAGACACTCTTCATTTCGATGAAGCTTGGCTTCCGCATGCGGCGTTTCATGATTTTTATAAAGACATGCATGCGATCGGCAAAGATCGACCGAAAACAAAACACTCGCTGATATTTTCTACGCAATCTACGCACAAAATGCTTGCGGGCTTAAGTCAGGCATCTCAGATACTTGTGGCTGAATCTGAAAGTAAAAAATTAAATCTTCACGTATTTAACGAGGCCTATCTGATGCACACATCAACAAGCCCGCAGTATTCGATCATCGCATCTTGCGATGTTGCTGCCGCCATGATGGAAGAGCCCGGCGGCACAGCATTGGTTGAAGAAAGCATTATGGAAGCGATGGATTTTAGGCGCGCGATGCGAAAAGTCGATGACGAATGGGGCGCCGATTGGTGGTTTCAAGTCTGGGGCCCCGATGACTTAGTTGATGATGGCGTGGGTTCCAGAGAAAACTGGGTCTTAAAACCCAACGAAACTTGGCATGGATTTGGAAATTTAAGTCCCAATTTTAATATGCTGGATCCAATAAAAGCCACAATTATTACCCCAGGACTTGGCGTTGACGGATCGTTTGCGGAAACTGGAATTCCAGCCAGCATGGTGACTAAATATTTAGTCGAACACGGAGTCATCGTTGAAAAATGCGGACTTTATTCGTTTTTTATCATGTTCACAATTGGGATTACTAAAGGACGTTGGAATACTTTGCTAACCGGCTTACAACAATTTAAAGACGACTATGACCGCAATCAACCCTTGTGGAAAATCTTACCGCAATTTGTAGCTGCCAATCCACGCTACGAACGTATTGGACTTAAAGATTTATGCCAACAAATACATAATACTTATAAAAGTAATGACGTCGCCCGCATGACCACCGATATGTATTTGACCGAAATTAATCCGGCCATGAAACCATCGGATGCTTTTGCCAAGATGGCGCATGAACAAATCGAACGCATCGAAATTGATTTATTGGAAGGAAAAGTTACCGCCGTGTTGTTAACTCCGTATCCGCCAGGAATTCCTTTGTTGGTTCCGGGCGAGCGTTTTAATAAATCGAT
Organism: Bdellovibrionales bacterium; assembly: GCA_043740435.1. Lineage (GTDB taxonomy): Bacteria > Bdellovibrionota > Bdellovibrionia > Bdellovibrionales > Bdellovibrionaceae > Pseudobdellovibrio. The sequence goes on from JAYUCH010000030.1 coordinate 1,755, forward strand.
TGTTAATTATTTAAAATACGCCCGAGATTTCAACGAAAAGTTTTCTGGTTTTGAAACAGATGTTCATGGTTTAGTTTCAGAAACGATCAACGGTGTTCGAAAATATTATGTGGATTGTGTGAAAATTTAAAACGTGTCAACTGAGCCCTAAGCGCTTAAGGACAGTGACACGATCCGGGCAATCAATTCTTCGTAATCAATTCCCGCTTTATTTGCAGATAAAGCGTAGTCTTCTTTTTTTGCTATCGACGGATTAGGATTGGCTTCAATAAAATAAATTTTATCGTCTTTGATTCTTAAATCAATTCGTCCAAAACCTTGAATATGCAGCAGACGGTATATTTTTTTACAGACATCATTTAATTTCTTTTGCGTGGCTTCTGGCATTTCTGCCAGCCAATCCGAATCAATACCCCACTTTTTGCGGTAATCTTGATCCCACTTACTGCGAAACGTAGCAAATTTTGGTTCATCTTCAGGAACCTGTTTAAAAAAAAGTTCTCGGGGTGGAAACACACTGAGTTTGTCATTTCCTAAGATGCTTACGTAAACTTCGCGCCCTTCGATGTACTCTTCAATGATCGCATCTGAATCTAAGCGTTCGTGAATAAATTTAACTCTGGCTAAAGCTTCTTTTTCATTTTCAGCATAAGACACTTGCGATATTCCTTCAGAGGATTCTAATTGCAAAGGCTTTATAAACGCTGGAAACTGAAATTTTTTAAGTGATTGTAACGGCTTCATTTTTTTAGCGACAATAAACTTAGGCGTATGAATCTGGTGGTAGCCTAAGATAATTTTGGTTAAACCTTTATCTTTACACAATTGTAAACTCATGGGCCCTGCACCAGTAAATGGTACGCCCATCAGCTGCATCAAAGCTGTTAAATTCGGTTCAAAATCTCGGTTACCGCTAAAAGCTTCACTCATATTAAAAACTAAGTCTGGTTTTTGTTCGCGCACGATTCTTAAAAAGGGTTCGATATCATCATAAATACCAAACGGAATAACTTTGTGTCCTAATTTTGTTAGTGTATTACGAACATCTTTTTCGGCTTTCCAATCCACCGTGTTCCAATGATCAGCGTACTGTTCAGGTGGAAGCTTTAATGACAGATCAAATAAAAGAAGAATCTTTAATGATTTCATTTAGGCCTCTCGTTTAAATTTACCGGTGAATAAATAGTTTTTTACAAGACTTGTTAAAAAGCTTGCGACATCCATTATGGTCTGAGTTTCTGAATCACTGACTCGAAGTTCTAATTCCCCACAACGCTCTGCCAAGCGCTTGACCAAAGCATCGATGGTAAATTTTCGTTCGCTGGTGGCCCAGGCAACGGTTGCAACAATTGCTTTTCGGTGACGATTCATAAAACGTTCAGCCGAAAATTCACGCTTGGGTTTAGCACCGTCACCGTTGAAAATTTTTTTTAAATCACTGTCGTAAAAATCAGGATATTCATCGGCATTTTCACGTTTTCTTTTTTGGTAATACTTTTCTAAAGTTGAAGTTAAATTAGCGACGGCACTGGGTGGGCGCCCTTTTTCGGCTGTATTTTTTAATTTTAAGCTTTCAGTAGCTAACGAATCCATATACTGAAGTTTTGCTAAGGCCAGCGGCCAAGCCTGGTATTCTTTTTTCCAATCCCGATTCGGATCAAGCCAAACTGCAAAAGTTTCTGCAAAATCTTCATCGGGATGAGCCTGCGCATACCATCGCTCGAGATATTTGACGTAACTTTTACTGTACGGCTGCGGACGATATCTTTCGGGTTGGTACTCAATATTCGGAGACCCAAAAACTTGGCTCCACTTTTTTCTTTTAGAAAATTTATAGCATTGATCAAAGCAATGACCGGCCTCGTGGCGTAGCAGTTTCATGAAATGTTCTGCATCGCCGCCTTCGACTTCTAACATCAACGATTTTTCTAAGTTTTTAAGGCGTGAACTGGCCAGATAAAATGGTACTGAAATGGAATTCATTCCCTCAGGACTAAACCATTCGTCACCTATAAATATTTGCGGCCGAAAGGTTAAACCTTTGGCCTCAAGTTCTGCATGCAATTGCTTTACACGAATTTCGATATCTGATTCTGCCAGTGGAAGGGTAATGTTTTTAAAACGAAGTTTTAAAATTTCAGAATCGGACATTTCAGAAAGTTCATCCGCTTTGAAAGATTTAACCGACATGAAGGCCAAACTGATTGGGTGGTCTAAGCATAACTTAATTATCAATGACTGAAATTTTGATGTAAAGCGTCTTACGCTCTAGACCAGCCCAAAGGCGCCTCAAAAATGGCTCAATCCAAGAAAAAATAAATGAATGCATTTCGTAAAAAAAATATACAGAACACCATTTTAGACAGTTTCTATAAACTTTCTAGGACTTTAATCCAGTTTGATGAGTCTGCTTTTTGCTGTGTATGTAATTCAGGAGGACAACATGCAGTTGATCCAAAAAAGTACACTCATCGTTTTATTTACAGGTTTCGTTATTCTACAAGGATGTGCAGGAAACTCGGGAGAAACAAAAGTTGAAACAAGCGCTAATATAGATAGCTCAGCACTGGGCTTTGGAACCACTTTGATTTCGCAAGCGGTAACTTCAGCTGGAGTCTTTATTATTCCAACGGATGTGGCGCCGGCGGTTGCTACTGATCCTGCTGCTTCGACGACGACTACGGTGATAGCAACAGATCCGCTGGCTACAACAACTACGACTGTTGCACCGACCACATCAACGACTACGGCAACTACAGCAGTGGCAACACCAACAACTGCCGTTATCGCTGCGGATCCAACCGTGACTACACAAATCGTTTCGGTATCGCCTGTTATCAACCCCAGTCCTGCCGCAGTTGCTGCACCCATTGTTGCACCAACAACTTCTGCGACTACATCGACTACAGTTGCAACAACAACTGCAGTCATCGCTGCGGACCCAACCGTGACTACACAAATCGTTTCGGTATCGCCTTTTTTAAATCCTGATCCTGCCGTTGCAGTTGCGCCCGTTGCTGCGCCAATTATTGTGCCGGTGGATACCACAACTGTTGCGGTTATACCATCAACCACAGTCGTCAGTTCGGATCCAGCGGTTACTACACAAATTATTTCGGTATCACCTGTTCTTAATCCTGTCCCTGCAGTTGTTGCTGCACCAGCTTCAACAACAACAACAACCGGTACGACTGCTACCACAACTGCCCCGTCGACGGCCGTTGCCACTACGCATCCTGCCGCTGCAATAATCCCAGCAACAAACGCGGTTCCAGATATTTCAGCGACACCTGTTGCAGTGGCCGACCCGGTTGCGACATCTCCAGTTAATGTCGTAATACCAGTGGTAAGCGCGCCTCCAGCAAACACCAGCACAGTTAATATCTGTGAAGAGGATGAAGACGACGATGATGGAAAAACAAAAAAAGAACACCATGACAATGGCAAGCATTTAGGATTTTACAAAAATGCAAAACACTATGGTTACGGTAAAGATAAAAAATCCAATGACAAAGACAGCGACGAAAAAGAGGTCTGTATTAAAAAAGAAGATGAGTCAAAAAAATTATGTAACGCGGAATTTATAAAAAAACATTATGCTAAGGGATACAAAGATTATAAATTTAAAGTTATAGACTCAGATGATTTAAGAATTGAAAATTTAAATGGAAATGTGATTGTGATTGCTAGCAACCAACACTCTTTCATTAGACTGATTAGCAAACACAAAGGAAAACTGATTATATGCGGAGCACGCATTCACGAAATGCGCGATTCAGAGGGCCGTATCAGTCTTAATAATTCAGAAGTCGAAGACATGAAAAATTATAGCGGACATCTAGAGATTGACCAATCAAGCCATGTTAAGCGCATTAATCATTCGCAGTGCACGGTAAATAAAATATAACTCGTGAAAGATGTAACAGCAAATCAAGAGCAAGCTTAATCACTGTTTTTGATTTGCTGGAATACGTCGCTGAATCTTTTGCATAAAAAATTCTTTTTCTAACTTTTTATACGCTTCATACTTTACATTTGTACCTAATATTAATGCCTGATTTTTTGTGTTTTCATCTTCCTGAGCTTTCATTTTCACAATTTCGGCTGCGATTCTATTCTTTTTAAGCAACGGCTTCGCCTGCTCGATACTTTGAACAAAGGCGCGGGAATTTGAACTGACTTGAATTATTTTTTCTTCTTCAACTTTCCAGTGTCTCAGGAAATAACTGCTGGCATATTTGACCCACTCTTGTTGCAAAGAATCATCTAAATAAGTTTGCGGAAAATCCTCTGTATACAAAGTTGACTCAACGTAGCTATCAAAATATTTACCAACTAATTCAGGGACAAATTTATTCTCGACTTCACGTTGCTTACGCTCTAAATTTAGCCGAGCAAGTTCTAATTGAACCGGATCGGTGTTCATTTTTTTATAAAACGTCGTTGCCAAAAATACTGCAAATATCCCGGCCACAAAGCCAGAAGATACGCGGTACATGGTTTCTTTGTTTTTTCTTTTTTTCCATGAATCAATTTGTTGATCATGAGCTGATTCAGAGCCCGTTGTTACGGCGCTTTTTATTTGAATGACCGAATTTATTAATTCAAAGGATTTATCAAAATCAAAATTTGTGTTCCCATTTTTCTTCGCTAAAAGTTCTACTTTAGTTGCAATTTCTAATGATAAATCGACGCTGAATTTCTTAATGGCATCTGCATGGGAATCACGTATTTTCTGCAGATCTTTAAGTTCGTTCGCTTTAAAATCTGCGAATTTCTTGGCTTCAATTTCTTGCAGTTGACGGTATTCTTTTTCAACTTTTTCTTTAGCCTGCAATGAAGCATCCTCAGTATTTTTTTGCAGAATCTTTATATCTTCTAATAGCTGCTGCTTTTTTTCAGCTAGTAATGCGTAGCTTTGATTCAATTCTTTGATTGTTTTTTCAAGCAATAATTTTTCTGAGATTAACTGCGTCCGGACTTCGTTGAATGATGCCAACTCGGCTTCAACTTTTTTGTGGGCCTCTGTTTTGTCGGACAGTGTGCGGCTAACAAAATCTAAATTTTCATTTTCTTGTTTTAAAAGACTGTTTACTTTACTAAGTTCGACTTCAGCATCATTTTTACTTGCAATCAGCGTATTTAAATTATTTTGCAAATCCTTAATAGATTCCTGAGTTTTTTTAAGTTCATCCGTGTATATTTTAAGCCGATTTAAATGCTCGGTATTTTCATTTTCAAATTTAATTTGTACCAAACGTTTTTGCTGCAGTATTTCATTTTCAGCATCTGTTATAATTTTATTTCGTTCTGCAAACATTTCAGATTTTAATTTTTCGCTGGAAAGCTGTAAAGTAACCGAATTTTCTTTATCTAAGATTTCAAGTTGATTTTTTTTATCCTGAGTTATAACCTGGTTATGTTCTTTCCACAGGTTTTGAATTTCTTCTGCAGCATGCAGTCTTTTTTCATCCAGCATGACTTCTGTTTCAATTTTCATTTCAGCTAACTGCATTTTTGTATCTTCAAGTAGACGGTCAACTAGTTTCTGATATTCAAAATAAGCTTCATCTTTAGCTTTTTTTATCTGTAAATTAGCTTCATTAATTGTTTTTGCTTTAAAAACTTCGGCACTTTTTAAAATAGAATGCTTGATGTATTCGGCCTGTTTTATAATTTCTTTGGATTTTTCAGATGCCGATTCATTTTTAGGCGCTTGCAACCCTACATTTTTGAAATTAACATTAAAATCTTCATCGGCTTTTGGAAAAACTGATAAATCCAAAGGTGATTTTCGAAATTCTTCCTTTTTTATGGCTAGTTCGACTTCTTCTTCAACTTCACTATCGATTTCAATAATTTTTGCTTTTATTTGCAACTGAGAATTCCCAAAACTAACCAGATCATTTGGAAACACCGGGTATAATTCCTGCGGATTTAACTTTGTTGCACTCACAAAAGTACCATTTGAGGAATTCAAGTCCTTAATTTGGATCAGGTTGTCATCAAATTTAAAATAAACATGCTCGCGGGAAATTCCGTTATCTTTAATTGGAACTTCCGAAGTATCACCCCGACCAAGCACAAACTCAGATTTATGAATATCATAATTCTGAGTGCCCTCGGGTCTAATGACTTGTAAAAAAATGATCTGCTTTTTCTTATTCATTTTTCTTTAGGCTGCATTACCCATCGATTTGCTAGCTTTAGCAATTTCTAGATTAAGAGCCTCTTCTGCTAATGCTTCGACTGGATCTTTGCTTTCGTTAAACTTTTCATTATCTAACAGAACGATGTTATTATCAGAGCGGTACCATAATAAATCCATCGTGCTTTCAAAACGGTCCACAAGCGAAACAAAAACTCGCTCTGGCGAAAGACTGGTATTAAAAATGTGTAATGTTAAAGAAAAAGCGATTCCCACAATGGATGATGCCATCGCAAAACTAATTTCATTTAAAAACGAATCCATAATAGCTTTTGTGCCTTCAGCATCTTTCAAATCCATACCGCCCAAAGACACCAGTCCACCTTTGATACCTAAAAAAGTCCCTAAAATACCGGCCACAACAAAAAGACCAGGCAAAATAGTTAAAAGATCATTTAAACCACTCATAGGAATAATTCCAAAAACTTTATTAAAACAGGGGTTATGATGTAAAGTTGCGCGCGTAATTTGTTGCAACTTTGGAGTTTCCTTAGACCATTTTAAATAACGTAATTGTTTTAAAATATCTTTTACCATCCAAGCACAACCTTGTTTCACCAAAAAAACACGATCATTCATCGTCATGATTTGATCAAAGTTTTCTTTGTTCTTACGATCACGCATTGCAAAGGACTCATAATATGATTTTTCAAGTAGCTTTTTAGTTAAATGAAAAAAAGAAGCATCTTTTAAATTTTTGTTGGCATCTGAATCCATAAATTTTAAAACTCGTGCTTCAAACTGGCGTGCAAACCATTCATGTCTACGCACGGTGTAGTAGATGACCCATCTTAAAAATACAGCCCCAGCAAAGACAGTTCCCATTGCATACGGCAAATAATTGATAAAATGCTTAATCATGTTTTGTACCATTTGATCGTTCATAAAAACTCCTTATTTCTTTTTGTCCATGCTAAATCGAATAATAACTCGTTGTGTTTTTCGGCAGTCATTTATTTTACAATACTCGTCAGCCGAGGCGACGTTTCGATCCATTTTCATCAAGTCTAGAAAACTTCGACCCGACACTTTTAAATTGGGTACTAAGGCATCTCGGTGTGCAAAATTCATTTCTTTTTCATCTAAAATGTAATTAAAAATTGATTTAGCCCGTTTGTAACTTAAATCCATATTGTATTTTAAAGCTTCGCGGTCTTCGGGTCTGGTCGAATTTGGATTAACAATTTTTCCTTTATATGTTGGTGACGCAAAACCAATGACTTCAACTGCTGATATTTGGCTTGATACAGTCGGATTACCAAAAAGTGATTTTGAATAAACTGGCATTGCTTTTCGGAGGACATTTCGCATATCGTCTTTTAGCTGAGACGAATTGTTATCAAAATAAGCCTGACCAAAATCAAGTAACACATCACCCGTTTCTAAATTGATGTCCGCCTTGATACCGAGCTTATCAAAACCTTTTTTTATTTCTGTCGCAATCCCTTTTCGAGCAGCTAATTCAGCTTTAACTAGATTCAGCTGACCTTCGGTCGATTTTAATTGTCCTTCGGTTGATTTCAATTGATTAGCTAGTCCTGACAACTGACCGGCTAATTTTCGTTCTTTTAAGTCTGAAGCATTTTTAAATTCTTGTTCACGTCGTGCAATTTCTGCTTGTGAAAGATTTTTTTGCTTACTCATAGCGGCTTCAAAGCCTGCACGGTCACGACCGCGTTCGCCTTCAAACTGTTGTTTAAGCACATTCATTTTAGCTTGGGCTTCTGCGGCTGCTGAACCCAGCTGACCTTTTACGTTGGATAGTTGTCCTTTGGTTTCATCCAGCTGACCCAGTGTCGAGTTCAATTGATTTTTGGTTTGATTTAACTGCGCATTAGTAGCGCCGAGTGTGGATTTTGCTTTTTGCAATTCAACCAGTGTCATTTGTTTTTGTGCTTCAATCGCTGAAACTTTATTGTTGGCTTCAGTTTGCAGTTGTTTCATTCTTTGCAAGTAGGCTTTTTGTGTCAGCTTTGCTTTTTTAAAAGTCGATTTTAATTCGTTCATTTTTACTGCAAGAGCGTTGTTAATCTGACCAATCTGTTGATCTTTGGATTTTAGTAAAGATTCTTTGCTCGTGATGTCTTCGTTCAAATTACTAATTTTAGAAGTTTGTTCAGTAATCGTTTCATTTTTCTTATCGATCACTTGTTCTTTTTCAACGATCACTTCATTTCGATTAACAATTTTTGTTTTTGCAAAGCTATTTGCATTAATCATGTTGCGAACTAATCTTTGGTACTTATTCAGAGCCTGTTCTTTTTGTTCATTTTCGCTGGCTTGTTTTCTTAAATTATCTTTTTCACCTTTTGCCTCTTGCTGCAAAAGCGTTAATTTATCCATGAGTTCGCTGTATTCATCTGTTTCGGTTTTCGAAGCTTGGTTCTGGATATATTGTTCCTTCACCGATTCATAAACTTTTAATTGATTCTGCAAATCTTCGATTTTTACTTTTAGTTTTTGATTTTCGTTGGCATTATTGACGCCGTCGGCGCCAGATCTTAAGCTGGCAACAACATATAAAAGTAAAAAAATCGATGACAGCCCAAGGAATAAGTCTGAATTAGATGTCCAGAAGCTTTCTCCATGAGAGCCTTCGCCATTTTTTTTGTACTGAAATGACATAAATTTTATACTCCCCGTTATAGAGAGTTAACGGCTTGTATTAAGAATTTATTAAGTACTGATTCGATAAGCCAGTCCTGGGTCCAGCTGCAAATAAGGCTTTCGTCCAGATGAATTTAATTTGCGTAAGTTTTGGTATAAATAAACCACTCGCCCAATGGCTGTCTTATTTTCATCACAGCATAACCAAGGATCTTTGATTTTAACATGGAACATGTTTCGGTTATTAATGTTTGCCCAGCAGGTAGTACACCTGTTTTTACCGGGCAAACACTTGATTTATCAGGTGCAAAAACTTCAATTGAATATTCTAGATTAACTGAGGATCCATCGGATGGGGCTGCAAAGCCTAGTAAATCATAAAATTGGGTTGTAGCGTCTGATGAGGTTGGTACGATTTGAACTTCAAAATAAACAGGAGCTGCCTTCAAGTAACGAAATTCAAAATAACTTAATGTCTCAGAAACTTTACTATCTTCAAAAACCGCAGGCTTTTTTGCACAATTTTGAAACGGTATAATTAAGCTTAAAAATAAAAGCAAAATTCCTGTATTTTTTAAAATATTTTTAACTTTATTTTTTAACTTTAACACAATTAAAAAGTCTCCTTATTATTTTAAATTACTTAAATAGGCACTGATTGATTTAATGTCTGTATCGGTAAGTTGGATTGTTTTCATAGCGCCTACACCAGCAATTGCACTTTTAATTTGAGTGGCTGACCTGTTTTGCTTATCATAGGCACTTTGATGGCATCTCATACAGTACTGCACAAAAAGTTTTTCTCCGGCTGCAAAACTTTGTGTCGGCGCCGTTATGGGTTGAATAACGGCGCCTCCAGCAATTTTTGTGATAGGTACAGGACCATAATTAATTTTGAACGTTTTACCATTGGCTGCGTAAAACACACTAACCGTTAATGCATCCGCATTCAGACATTTCACTAAAAAATTTGAACTGATAAAGGGATCTATCATCGATAAACAATTGGTTTTTGAACTGGTCACTTCAATATTCAAAATTTCTAATGGCTGCTGCTGGCTGTCCCGCAATGTGAAGGGAATGGAAACATTTGTAATCAGACTGTTATCACGGAATAAAGGAACCACTTGCTGTGAAATAGCTTGTGACTGACAGATTAGTAAAAACAAAAAAACATAAATCTTCATAGCGCTTGCCACTGACTGGAAACGCAAGTTGTAGAAATTGCTAACTTCCAACCGTCAGCTGTCGCTGGTTCACCGACCAAAGCTTGTAGGCTTTGCACGAGTGAAAGCTCTGGTTCAGGTTTTGACCTATAAAATAATCTGAAAAGTTTAAGCACATTTTCGCTTGAATTTCTAGGAACTAATTGCGCTGGATCGTCTTTCAATTGCGCCAAAACGTAAGCGTAAGTAGTCGCGTTTGAAACACCCTGTTGGCACACATCATTAATCAAAGCTTGGTGAAGAGTATTTCCCGCAGGATTTGTCG
>JAYUCH010000031.1:0-33116 GCA_043740435.1 Bdellovibrionales bacterium
GCAGTGACGTGCGCCGCATGACAAGAAGATCTTGGTGCACGACGAAAAAAATTGAGAATCTAAAAAAACATCTGCTGCTGTACCAAATTTATAATAATAAATATGTATTAAATCAAAAAAATCTGTTCATACAAACTTCTAAAAAAACAAAAACTGCCGAAAATTTTTAAAGAGGATTGAGAGATGAGATTCAGGGTAGTTACGGTTTCGTTTTGGGGTCGTTGCGCACAGTTAGGTGGGGCAGTTTTTTAAAATCTAATTACTGGTCAGGTGATTTGCTATCCTGCCCCAGGCGCACGGCGGGAAGCTTTTGTCTTTTTGGTTGCCCACTTACGGCCTCTAATAAACTTTTACCAAACTGCGCAACATTTTTAGTTGTTTTCAGATTAGGATCTTCGGGATTTCTTTTGTTCAGTTTAGGATCTGAATAAAAACTATCTTGGACTATTTCAGATTTGTCAGCACCAGAAAATGCTTTTTCTGCACTTAAAATAGTAAGCGATTTAAATAAATTCAGCTGCCTTGCAGTTTTTGTTTTAGCAAATAGGGACTGCGAAGTATCACCTGTAGCTAAAATATATTTTTTTACATCCGCGGCTTTGAAGTATTGATTTTTATGGGACATGACCAGTGCTGCAGCACCGGTAACAAAAGCTGTGGCCTGGGAAGTGCCCGTCATTAAACCGTAAGAATTATTTGGTAAACAAGATAAGATATTCTGTCCTGGGGCTGCAATGTCGACGGTTTCTGTACCGTAGTTTGAAGACGCTAACACTTCGGTTGTTGGATCAATAGCTGTTACTGAGATAATATTTTTTAATTTGTAATCGGCTGGATAATAATGATGCTGATCTGAATTAGAGCGTTCGTTTCCAGCCGCTGCAACAAATAATATTCCTTTTTGATCCGCTAGCGCCACGGCATCATTTTCATCTTGCGAATAATCTGTTCCGCCACCTGAATAATTAATAATGTGGGCGCCCATTTTGATGGCGTAATGAATCGAAGCAATCGTATTTCGTAAATTATCAGTGTTCGGTACCTTGGGATCGAAATATTTTAAAACCATCAAACTTACTTTCGGAGAAATTCCACTGATACCTTTTTTATTTTCGGCCTCGGCACCAATGATTCCGGCAATATGAGTTCCGTGTCCATGGTTGTCAGTCAAATTATTATTATTAGCGACAAAGTTCCAACCATGGACGTCATCGATAAAACCGTTACCGTCATCATCGATTCCATTGGAAGCTTTATTTCTACCTTTTGCGTCCAATCCCGATTCACCAGGATTGCTCCATAAGTTTGTTTTTAAATCCTCGTGGTTTTCATCAATTCCTGTGTCAATCACGGCAACGATCACATCTCGGCTGCCTTGAGTAACGGACCAGGCACGAGCTGCGTCTGATTTTTTTAAACCCCAGGCTTGCTTGATAGCCGGGTCATTGAACAATACGGAAGGCTCGTCGATGACTTTCGACATTTGATCTTTGACTTGACCCAGTTCAAGATCTCGACCTTCGATTAACTTTTTTTTCAAAGAAGTTGTTTGTCGGCCAAAAGAATTGGCGCTTAGATTCGCGCTGGCAGAGCTGTAAAATTTGTAGCCCGTAAGTATTCCACAAAATGCTAAAAATAAACCAGCAGCTGCCAAAGATTTGCCATAGGGCCATTTGATATTCTTCATACATTGCGTTTCGGACAATTCGGATCAGATCTATAAAAAAATGAAAGCGCAACAGCGGTTAATTTTTTGCGGAAGTGTCTTTTTTTGATCCAGTATCTGTTAAAAATTCAGCGGGAAAGACATGCTCTTCGTCTCGTTTTGAGATCCGGTCATAGAATAATTTATTTCGAGCTATCAGCTTCACATAAGTGCGGGTTTCTTCATAGGGAATTTCTTCGATAAATTCTAATATGTCCGAACCCATACGTGTTTTCAACCAGCCGTTCAGCGCTGATGGGCCGGCATTGTAAGCCGCCGCAACAAACGTCAGTTGACCAGACTGTTTTTTTATTTGCTCCATCAGTTCAAAAGATCCTAACTGAATATTAACTTCAGGAATAAATAAGTCGGCGGGGTCCTTATAAATCACGTCAAATTTTTTCGAAAGTTGTTTGGCTAAGCGGGGAATCATTTGCATTAAACCCATGGCATCGGCGGAACTTCTGGTTTTTTCATTAAAAGCTGATTCTTGTTTCATGATCGAGTAAATTAAAGATTCCGGAATTGAAGTCTTTTCAGCCATCGTTTTGACCGATTTCTGATAGGGTTGCGGGTACATCAAGTTACTGTAAGTCAGCAACACTTCAACCCGCGAATCATTATCTAATTTTCCAAAGCCAGCAAACAGGGGTAAATAACGACCACCTTTATCTGCCAGGTAAATTCCAAGATTAACCTGATTTTCTGGACTAGATTTACTTAAAAAGCCAACTGACTTTTCAGCAATATCAATTTCTTGGTATTTAATTAAATCTTGAAAGATGTTTTTTTCAACAGGCTTAAGAAAAGTAAGTTCTAAATCAAAGGGAAACTTTTTTTCAAATTTAACTTTTGATAAAGCGGGCATTTTACGCCCCAACTCGTAATAAGCCACCAAGCCGTAATACCCAAAGAAATCAGTTTGAGTAATCAATTCTAACAAAGCGGTGGCTTCGGTGCGTTTTTCGATTTGGTTCAGTGACCTTGCTCGATAAAAAAGGGCTCTTGAGCGTTCGCTGATATCGATTGTGGATTCAGCCAGTGACTGAAAAGATTTTTCGGCTTCAGACCATTTTTTTTGTTTAAATAAAATCCAAGATTTTGACCACAAGATTCTGTCTATCGAAAAGGATGTGGATTTTGGTTTAAATTCTTTGACATCCTGGGCTGCTTTTTCAAATAAAGTGACAGCTTGATCCATGTTCAAATTTTCTTCGGCCATACGGGCCTGAATAAAATAAATTTCAGCGACATTTGAGTTTTTTAACAAGCCTAAGGCTTCTTTTAAAATACTTTCTGCTTTATTTAAATTATTTTCAGTCCAATAAGCCCTGGCATAAAGCTGGGCTGCTTCGTAAAAATAAGCACGACTTTCTGTGGTTTTCTTTTTTCGCAGTTCTGCTTTGGTCCACTGGTACATGTCCGTAGTGGTTTTGATAAAATCAGTTCTTTTGCCATTATTTTTTTGTTTCAAGCGCAGTTGTTTATAGGCCTTCATTTTTTCAGGAGCTGTCACGGCTAGTTTTAATTTTTGCTTTAAATCATCCACAGTCAAGCTACTAGCTGAAGGTGGAACCATAGGATCTAATTCATCAATTTGTTCGCGGTAAAATCTTTTTTCAAGATCGCTTAAAGTTTTCACATCAAAAGTAAAATCTGGGCATCTTTTTTTTGCCACAAGACTGGCTAGGCCCTTTAAGGAAAAGTCTTGATCTTTGGATTTTTGGATAAGCACTTCACAAGTCCAATCAGACAACTTGTCACTGGTTGGATTTATTTTTTTGTCGGTTAATAAAACCGTGGACTCGTTGATGCTAGCATTGGTATTTGGCTGCGTGCTGCACGCAATTAGAATAAGACAAAGGTAAATTACTTTTTTCACGTTACAAATTCCTTTTTGGACTTATTTATTTTTTTAATCATTGAAGTGAATTCAAAATGCAGGCGTTTTTTGCCATTTTCAGTAATTACTTGGACGTCAACTTTTCCGCCATTTTTTAATTTTCCAAATAAAATCTCATCCACCATTTGGGCTTTTACCAGTTGGTCAATTTTTCTAGAAATGGGCCTAGCACCGTAAACTGGATCAAATCCTAAATCAGCCAAATAAGTTGTAACTTCTTCGCTGGCTGTTAGATCAATATTTTTTTGCGCTAAAGACAACCTTAACTCAGCTAGAAATTTTTCGACCACATTTTCGATTTGTTTTTTAGTTAATGAATTAAAATACACCACTTGATCTAAACGATTTAAAAATTCCGGTGCAAAAGTTTTTTTAATAGCTTCTTGGCTGACGCTGGTGCGGTCACTTAAACCTAAACCCATCGTGCCCTTGGCAACGTCTTGGGCTCCGGCGTTGGAAGTCATAATCACCAGTGTATTTTTAAAATTCACGGTGCGGCCGTTACCATCTGTAAGTCTTCCGCCATCCATCACTTGTAACAAAATACTGTAAATATCCATATGTGCTTTTTCAATTTCATCTAATAAAATTAATGAATACGGATTTTTACTAATGACTTCTGTCAGTTGACCGCCTTGCTCGTACCCCACATACCCGGGCGGGGCCCCCACAAGTCTTGAAACCGCATGTTTTTCCATGTACTCGCTCATGTCAAAACGTTGAAAATGAATTCCTAGCAAACGCGCCAGTTGTTTACACACTTCTGTTTTACCAACGCCTGTGGGCCCAGCAAATAAATAAGATCCCCAAGGTTTTTCTTTATTTTCTAAACCACTGCGCGCAAATTTGATCGAGCGCACCAACACGTCGATGGCTTCGTCTTGACCAAAGACCACAGATTTTAATTTTTTATCTAAGTCTTTTAAATCTTTCAGATCATCTTGATTCATATCGTTGATCGGAACGCCAGATAGGCGGCTAACAACTGCCATCACATCGCTGGGGTCAATTTGAATATTTTCTTTTGATTCAGAATTTAGTTTTTTAAAACTGCCAACTTCATCTAATAAGTCGATCGCCTTATCTGGCATTTTAGCTTGAGTTAAATACTTCATAGATAAATCGACGCAAGCCTTAATGGTTTCTTCGGTATAAATAACATTGTGAAATTGCTCGAATTTACTTTTGATACCTTTTAAAATGGTTAAGGTGTCTTCAGCGGTTGGCTCAGAAACATCAAGGCGTTGAAACCTACGGGTTAAGGCTTTATCTTTTTCAAAATGCTGACGAAATTCTTGAAATGTCGTGGCGCCAATGCAAGTCAGTTCACCTTTCGTTAAAGCAGGCTTTAGTAAATTAGAGGCATCCATCGATCCACCCGAAGTGGACCCCGCACCAACTATGGTGTGAATTTCATCAATAAATAAAATAATATTTTTTCGCTCGGTCACTTCTTTTAAAATATTTTTTAAGCGACTTTCAAAATCACCACGGTATTTAGCCCCAGCTAAAATAGAACCCAAATCCACAGAATAGATAATTTTTTCTTTTAAAAAATCTGGCACATCACCTGAAACAATTTTCTCAGCAAGACCTTCAGCCACGGCTGTCTTACCGACACCGGAATCGCCAATTAAAAGGGGATTATTCTTTGTACGCCTGCCTAAGGTCTGAATCATTTTTTCAATGAGATCACTGCGGCCCACCAATGGATCTTTTTTTCCCGATTTGGCGTAGTCGTTTAAATTCAAAGCAAAATCTTCTAATGCTGATTTTTTGGGTTTAGATTCAGACTGTGAACCGCTTTCTGAGTCTGATTTTGCAGAGCCCATATCACTTTGCATTGATAATTCATGGCTTACGATTGACACAACATCAAATTGCCGTAGGCCAAACTTTTCTAAACAAAAAACGGCATTCGATTTTTTTTCTTCAAAAATAGAAATAAGCACATGCCCTTCGTGCACTTGGTTTTTACCAGCTGCATGCAACTGCAAAGCGGCGCGTTCAAAAACCCGGTGCACTGAGATGGCCAAATCAGGTTTCCAAATTTCAGCTGTATCTTCGGTTACTAGTTTTTTCTGTTCGTCCGTCATGACATCATTCTTTTGAATGTATTTTAGCAATTCTTTTTTTAGATCAGGTACGTCAACATCCAGTTTTTCTAAAATCTCGATGACCAGTGGGGCTTCGATTAAACAATAAGTAAAGTGTTCCAAGGTCACAAATTCATGGTTTTTTTTCGCGGCCAATTCGATGGCCTTACCAAGACGTTTATCAAGTTCTTTAGAAAGCATATTAAAAAATCCTTTCAGCTTTAAACTTCTTCAAGCGTAGTTTTCAAAGGGTACTGATTATTTTTCGAAAACTGATTCACTTGATTCACTTTTGTTTCAGCCACTTCAAACGAAAATATTCCAGCCACACCAGCGCCCTTATTGTGCACGTCCAACATAACAGTATGCGCCTCTGTATCACCCTTAGCAAAAAACTTTTTTAAAACAAAGATCACATAATCCATGGGTGTGTAGTCATCGTTTAACAATAACACTTTGTACTGTTTAGGTTCAGCAGTCTCATTTTCAATATCTAGATCAAAGTCGGGATTCGCAGATTTGTTAGCGCTCATGTTTCAAGTGTAGACTAATTCCCATTCCGAGATAAAGAAATAAATTTATGTCAGTTTTAGGTTAGTAAGAAGATTAATCGTTGCCACATAAAAAGTTTCTGTTAACATTAACTAAAGCAAAAAACATTGTAAGAAATCACTTACAAACAAATTAATTAACCAGCACGTTAATAAGGGAGCATGAATGAAGCTAAATAATAACAAAGGTTTTTCTTTAATCGAATTGATGGTCGTCGTCGCGATCATCGGAATTCTTGCCGCTGTGGGCGTCCCGCAGTATTCGAAGTTTCAATCCAAAGCTAGACAGAGTGAAGCAAAGGCAACGTTGTCTGCTTTGTACACTGCTGAAGCTAGTTTTTTCATCGAGTGGAATCAATACTCTGCAGATTTGCGTGCAGTAGGAATGGGCGTTACCGGAACTAATTTACGATATACCGCTGGGTTTACCGCTGCTTCAGCGTGTGGTACCGCGGCACCAGCGCCGGTTGAAAACGCTGCCAATCGTCAAGTGCACCGAGCAAACGTGAATACCGGAGGTGCAACGTTCCTTGCTGGTATAGGTTTTAGCCCAGCTGCTGATGCTGCGCTTAATGGTACCCCAGCCTGCGTAGCTAACACAAGTTTTACTGCATCTGCGACGGGTGATCCTCGTCCGAATGTCGCGGCTATCGCAGCTACGTCAGATACTTGGACTATTACGAATGCTAAGCAAATTGCAAATCCAGTTGCCGGCTTATAAAAGTTTAAACTTATTTTTAAAATCAAGCTTGGGGCTGATATGTTTATCAGCCTTTTGCTTTTTGTTCGTTGCGGTATTCCAAATACCCCATGCTTTGAAGCGCTCAGATTACATTGCGCCACCAAATTTGATCACGCATTTATCCGTTGGCACCCGCATTCAGATGTCGGATTCATTTTGGCTACGGGCCATGCAAGATTTTGAATATTGTGATTCTCCGAATAACGAAAAAGAGTGTTCGGGAAAATCCTGGTTATACAAAATAATAAATGCAGTCACCGAATTAGATCCTAATTTTTTTGAGGCCCATTATTACGGTGCTTTAGCATTATCAGTAATAATTTCGGACTACGAAGGTGCAAGTGCCATTTTTGACAAAGCAGTTATTCAATTTCCCAAAAACTGGATGCTTTTATATAATGCTGGCTACCACGCGCTAGTTGAAGAAAAAAATAAATTAAAAGCTTCGAAATTATATTTTGAAGCGGGCAAGTTAGGCGCACCAAGTTGGGTTGCTATGATGGCTGGAAAGCTTGCGGCAGATTCCGGCGATATTGATTACTCGGCGCAAATTCTTGAAGGCATGATATCTATGAATCAGCAGCCAGAATATGTTGAACGCCTAAAGAAAAAGCTTGAAGAGAAGAAAAAAGAGATTAAATAGTCAGCTTTGCAATTTCACTTTTGAAACGCTTGACCTTTTTTTAAAAACCCTCATATTTAGCGTTCATGTCTACAAAACGCGATTTTTACGAAATTTTAGGTGTGGCTAAAGGCACAGACAACGACGAGCTTAAAAAAGCTTATCGCAAGTTAGCTATGCAGTTTCACCCTGATCGAAATCCGGGTGATAAATCGGCCGAAGATAAATTCAAAGAGGCCGCTGAAGCCTACGAAGTTTTAAGTAATTCTGAAAAACGTGCCAAGTATGACCGCTTCGGACACCAAGCATTTAGTGGTGGTGGCGGCTCTGGTTTTGGTGGCGGTGGCTTTCAGGATATGAATGATATTTTTTCTCAGTTTGGTGATGTTTTTGGTGATATTTTTGGCGGTGGTGGCGGATTTGGTGGTGGTCGACAGCAGTCGGCTCGGCAAAGAAATGCTCCTAGGCGCGGAAATGATTTACGTTACATCACAGAAATTGAATTGGTCGATGTTTTAAAAAGTAAAGAGCAGCAAATTGAATTTGAAACCAATACCAATTGCACAACTTGCAATGGTTCGGGTGCAGAAAAAGGGTCGGCACCGGTCACTTGTAAAACGTGTTCGGGATCGGGCCAAGTAGTTCGGCAACAAGGCTTTTTTACGATGGCTACCACGTGTTCAAAATGTGCAGGCACCGGCGAAATTATCGAAAATGCGTGTAAGCCGTGCAAGGGCCAAGGCCGCGTTAAATCCGCACGAAAAATTAAAGTTTCTATTCCGGCAGGTGTGGATAATGGCACGCGACTTCGGGTTACGAACGAAGGTGAAGGCGGGTACAAGGGCGGCCCTAACGGAGATTTATTTGTAGAAATTCACGTGAAAGACCATGCGATCTTTACCCGTGAAGAAGATCATTTATTTGCAGATTTAGATGTGCCTTACGTGCAATTTTTATTAGGTGCGGAGATTACTTCTGAAGCCTTAGACGGTGATGTGGAAATTAACGTTCCCCGTGGCACGAAACCTGGTGAACGAATCAAAATTTCTGGGCGTGGGATTCCATCACTGCGGGGTAACAGGCGGGGTGATTTGTATTACACTTTGAATGTTGAATTCCCTGAAAAATTAACCGAAGAAGAAGACCAGCTGCTAAGACAAATTGCAGAGGTTAATAAAATTAAGGTTTCAGCTGAAAAAAAAGGCCTTTTCGGCCGTAAAAAATAGCGTCAATTGCAAATGCCCTAAAAAAAGTATGAAAAATTATGGGCGCTGCCTTGACGTTCAGACATTTGAACTCATTTTTAAAGAGTAATAATAGCAAATCAAAAAACAGGAGTCTCGGAATGGGAAAAATTATTGGAATCGATTTAGGCACAACAAACTCATGCGTCGCAATTATGGAGGGCGGAGAACCCAAAGTATTAGTGAACGAAGAAGGCGCTAGAACCACACCTTCGGTGGTGGCCTACACAAAAGATGGCGAACGTTTAGTTGGTCAAATTGCAAAACGCCAAGCTGTAACGAATCCTGAAAATACAATTTATTCATCAAAGCGTTTCATCGGTCGTAAGTTCGAAGAAGTGCAAGAAGAAATTAAGTTAGTTCCTTATAATGTTGTGCCAAAAAATGGCGGCACAGATTGCGGTTTTAAAGTCAGCGGAGATAAAATCATGTCTCCGGAAGAAATTGGAGCTGGTGTTTTATCTAAACTTAAAAAAGTAGCCGAAGATTATTTGGGCGCAGAAGTTACAGACGCTGTTATCACGGTACCTGCTTATTTTAACGATGCGCAAAGACAAGCAACCAAAGATGCAGGCCGCATCGCTGGATTAAATGTTCGTCGTATTATCAACGAACCCACAGCTGCCGCTTTAGCTTACGGTTTAGATAAAAAGAAAGATCAAAAAATTGTTATTTATGATTTCGGTGGTGGTACGTTTGACGTTTCTATTTTAGAAGTCGGTGAAGGTATTGTCGAAGTTAAATCAACGAATGGTGACACGCACTTAGGTGGTGATAATTTTGATACTTTGATTTTAGAATGGCTGATTGCCGAATTTAAAAAAGATCAAGGCATTGATCTTAAAAATGACAAAATGGCTTTACAGCGCCTAAAAGAAGCGGCTGAAAAAGCAAAAATTGAATTATCATCAGCGCAAGAATCAGATATTAATTTGCCATTCATCACGGCGGATCAATCTGGTCCTAAACACTTACAAATTAAATTATCGCGTTCTAAATTTGATCAGATGACTGAAAACTTAGTCAAACGTTCCATCGAGCCTTGTAAAAAAGCCTTAGCCGATTCGGGTTACAAGATCACTGAAATTGACGAAGTTGTTTTAGTCGGTGGTTCAACACGAATCCCATCGATTCAAAAAGCGGTCAAAGATTTCTTTGGTAAAGAACCAAATCGCACTGTGAATCCTGATGAAGTGGTGGCAATCGGTGCCGCTGTTCAAGGCGGAGTTTTAGCGGGTGATGTAAAAGATGTTTTATTACTGGATGTGACTCCGTTATCTTTAGGTATCGAAACATTGGGTGGCGTTATGACCACGTTAATCGAACGTAACACCACGATTCCTTCGAAAAAGACACAAGTGTTTTCAACAGCGGCAGATAATCAGCCAGGTGTTGATATTCACGTTCTTCAAGGTGAAAGAAAAATGGCGACCGATAATAAGTCATTAGGCCGTTTTGAATTATCCGGAATTCCTTCAGCACCGCGTGGTGTTCCGCAAATTGAAGTTATCTTTGATATGGATGCGAATGGTATTTTGAATGTATCAGCGAAAGATACAGCCTCTGGAAAAACACAGAACATCAAAATCACAGCACAATCAGGTCTTTCAGAAGATGAAATTAAAAAATTAGTTAAAGAAGCTGAACTTCAAGCCGATTCCGATAAAGAAAAAGCAGAAGCTGCACAGACCAGAAATAATTTGGATAATATGGTTTATCAAACAGAAAAAATGTTAACTGAATCAGGTTCAAAAATTGCGGCTACAGAAGTTGAAACAGCAAAAACAGCAGTGGCTGAAGCTAAAAAAGTTTTAGAAAATAAAACTGCTGAATCAACTGAATTGAAAGCTGCTTTTGAAAAGCTGCAAACGATTTCTCATAAATTAACTGAAGAAATGTACAAAGCCAGTGCTGCAGCGGGTGCAGCCACCGGAGCAGATGCTGCCAGCGAACCAGCTGCAGGCGCTGAGGCTAAAAACGGAGCGGGTAAAAAAGACGACGTCATCGACGCCGATTTTAAAGACGTTAACTAAAAAGGTACCTGCTTATTTTTGGTAAAGCAGCGCGTAAAAAAATGAGTCTAGAAAAAGAGAAAGGTTTGCGCCTTTCTCTTTTTTTATTTTTCAAACGTTTGCAAAATAAAAATTAGTCGGTACCCTTTATTGATGGACGCAAATTGGGATCTAATATCAAAGCGAATTACCTGGAGTAAACCCTGGTCGAAATTAAGTGATGTTAATTTTAAAAAGCCAGTCAAGATTAAGTGGTTTGAAGACGGTGAACTGAATGTTAGCTTTAATTGTATCGATCGCCACTTACCAAAGCATGCTCGACAAACCGCATTTATTTGGGAGCCTGATAATCCACAAGAAGCGGCCATCAAAATCTCGTATCAGGAATTGCATGATCATGTCTGCCGTTTAGCGAATGTTTTAAAAGCCAACGGAGTCAAAAAGGGTGACCGTGTAACGATTTACTTACCCATGATTCTAGAGGCAACTTACGCGATGCTAGCTTGCGCGCGCATCGGGGCCGTGCATTCAGTTATTTTTGCAGGCTTTTCCGCGGATTCAATCATTAACAGAATCTCTGATTGTGAATCAACGTTTGTCATTACAGCCGATGAAGGCTTACGCGGTGGTAAAGCAACGGCGCTAAAAAAAACGATGGATGAAGCCTTAGAAAAACTGGGCGCTAAAAATACGATTCGAAAAGTTTTAGTTGTTAAACGCACGGGTGCTGAAGTTTCTTGGAACGAAAAAACAGACCTTTGGTATCACGACGAAGTTAAAAAAGTTCAAAGCCAATGTGTGCCGGAAGTGATGAATGCGGAAGATCCGCTTTTTATTTTATACACTTCAGGTTCAACTGGTAAGCCCAAAGGAGTGCTGCACACCATGGGTGGCTACTTGGTTTTTGCTAGTTACACCCACGAACTTGTTTTTGACTACAAGCCGGGTGAAATTTACTGGTGCACGGCTGACGTGGGCTGGATCACTGGGCACACGTACATTGTTTACGGCCCTTTAGCTAATGCCGCAACCAGTGTGCTTTTTGAAGGTATTCCAAATTTTCCAAACGTTTCAAGATTTTGGGATGTCATTGATAAACATCAAGTTAATATTTTTTATACGGCACCAACTGCCATTCGTGCATTGATGAAAGAAGGCGAAGCCCCCGTAAAAAAATCATCGCGCAAATCCTTGCGCTTACTAGGCACCGTCGGAGAACCAATAAACCCCGAGGCCTGGAACTGGTATCATCAAGTGGTCGGTGACGGCAGATGCCCTGTTGTTGATACTTGGTGGCAAACAGAAACGGGCGGCATTTTAATTTCAGCCACCGCTAGGTCCGAACAACTAAAACCCGGATCAGCAACAAAACCACTACCGGGAATTTTTCCAGAAGTTTTAAGTAATGAAGGCCAAGTTTTAACGGGTGCCTGTGAAGGCGTTTTAGCGATCAAAAAATCATGGCCCGGACAAATGCGTACGGTTTATCAAGATCATGCAAGATTTGAAGAAACTTATTTTTCGACTTACCCAGGATATTACTTCACAGGTGATGGTTGTCGGCGTGATGAGGATGGTTTTTATTGGATCACAGGCCGGGTTGATGATGTTATTAATGTGTCAGGACACCGGCTGGGGACGGCAGAAATAGAGTCGGCCTTAGTAGGAAACACAAATGTCGCCGAAGCCGCAGTGGTTGGTTTTCCGCATGATTTAAAGGGCCAAGGTATTTATGCCTTCGTAACTTTAAAAACGGGAATCACCCCCACAGAACAGCTTAAAAAAGAACTGATTCAGCATGTGCGAAAAGTTATTAGCCCCATTGCGACTCCCGATGTGATTCAGTGGGCACCGGGTTTACCAAAAACCAGGTCAGGTAAAATTATGCGTCGAATTTTACGCAAAGTTGCCGAAGCTGATTTTCAAAATTTAGGCGATATATCGACCTTAGCTGACCCGAATGTGGTGAAAGAGCTTGTCCAGAATAGAAATCAAAAGTAGAGGTTAAGGTATGAGTTCAGAAAAATCAGTTAAAGCCGATATTCTATTAGGTGCAGTTTTAATCTTGATGGTGATCGTATCTAGGTTAACAAGCCACATCTGGAATTTTACTATCCTGGGCGGCGCCGCCCTTTTTGCCGGAGCCTACTTTTCAAATAAATATTTAGCAGCACTGACAATATTTTTAGGATTAATAATTTCTGATTCAGTTTTAGGATTTCATAACCAAATGCCAGCCGTTTATTTATCTTACGCTGTGATTTTAGGGCTTGGAATATTACTGAATCAAAATGCCGCACGCTTTAAGATTTTTTCTTTTTCTGTTTTGGGTGGGTGCCTGTTTTTTCTAATTACCAACTTTGCTGTTTGGTATTCTGGTCAGATGTACTCGCAAAATCTTGATGGCTTATTAATTTGTTATCAAATGGCTATTCCGTTTTTTAGATCTCAGATCACGGCCGATATAATTTCGTCCATTGTCTTATTTGAAATAGCTGCACGCTTAAAATTACCAGCTACCTTGGCCCAGACAGTCCGTTTCAAACTTTGATTTTCTAAGTCCATAAGCACAATTATTATTACCGGAATCATTCTTCAGATTGGCACACATTTCGGAAAGACTGGAAAAATTTTTTTCTCCGGTCGTGCAGCCGTTTTCAGTTAACTGGTAAGAATATTTCTGCGAGCTAAAGGTTTTCACGATGTCGTTTTTTATATCCGTATTACAGGCTACTAAGACCAACGGTAGTAGAGCCAGCTGAATGATTACGATTATTTTTTTTTGGGCCACTGACAAAAAACTCATAAAGAATGTGTATCTTGGTCATGGTGGCTTAGGAATAGAAAACAGGTTTTGGCGGGGTGGTATTGTAAAAGATCAGTAACTGTAAACAGATTGGACAGTAAGAACTTCAGCAAACTCAGTAGTTTTCGCTCTTGAGAAGTCAAAATTATCAAAACGGAAAGATTATGTGTTAAAAGACCAGCAAGCATAAACATACTGACAACAAACTGATAAACAAACTCAA
Organism: Bdellovibrionales bacterium; assembly: GCA_043740435.1. Classification (GTDB taxonomy): domain Bacteria; phylum Bdellovibrionota; class Bdellovibrionia; order Bdellovibrionales; family Bdellovibrionaceae; genus Pseudobdellovibrio. The sequence continues at coordinate 13,905 of JAYUCH010000031.1, forward strand.
GGAGATTTTATGAATACAACAAATATTTTATTAAGCGCATTTTTGGTTCTGATCGTTATTTCAAATATTGCGATTTCTTAAAACTAAATCAGAAAAACTTAAAGTTTAGATTTAACTTGATTCTTGGACTTCAATTTTAAGTTCATTTTTTTAACTTTGTTTTTTTGTTTTTGTTGATAACTCTGCATCAGCTTCATTAATTTTGAATCAGATAAACTTAAGATGCGTGCGGCTAGTAACCCAGCGTTGTACGCATTATCAATGGCCACAGTAGCCACTGGTACCCCTTGGGGCATTTGCGCAATCGACAGTAAAGCATCTATTCCTTTCAGCGAACCCACAGTCACTGGTACGCCGATAACTGGTAATGGCGTTAGTGAAGCGACCATTCCTGGCAAATGGGCCGCACCGCCTGCACCTGCAATAATGACTTTGAATTCATTATCTAAAGCTGATTTTGCAAAGGAAACCATAGCCTCAGGTGTGCGGTGAGCCGATAAAATATGAACCGAATACGAAATTTTAAATTCTTTTAAAGCCTCAAGAGACATTTTCATTATCTTTAAATCCGACTGACTACCCATGATAACTGCAACGGCCGGTTTTTTTTTCATTTGAACAGCTATTTTCACAAAACAATTCCCCTTCTTTCAAGAAGTGCTTTTTTTAATAAGATTTTTTTATTTTTACCAATGTAATTAATATGACCCATTTTTCTTTTCGGGCGGTTTTCAGTTTTGTCGTACCAGTGCAGTGATCCCGTTGGCATTTTTTTTAAGACAGGTTGTGAAGTTTTAGTACCTAAAAGATTTACCATGATAAATGCAGGTTGCTTTAGTTGTGGTTTTGGCAGCGGTAACCCTAAAATACATCTTAAATGCAGTTCGAACTGATCCACGTTTAAAGCATCCTGCGAAAAATGACCGGTGTTATGAACCCGCGGGGCTATTTCATTTATAATAAGTTTCGGACCAATTTCAAATAATTCAAAAGCAATTACTCCGACATAATTAATTTGATTCAAAAAATAACTTATTTTTTGAATCAGTTTAGCCTCTTTCGGATGAGTCATCGGTCCCATAACGTAATCACACTGATTATTGGTTTGCACGGACTGCACCATCGGTAAGTGAATCATTTGGGCTTTTGAGTTTCTAGCAAAGATTAACGAGCGTTCCGTTTTAAAAGCAGCAAAACGCTCGGCAATGAATTGATTCTCGGATCCTTTAAACATTGTTTTAAATGCTAAAAGCTCTGATTTATTTTTAATAACAAAAGTGCCATTTCCGTCGTAACCGCCTTGGCGACGTTTACAAACAATTTTTCCATTAAAGGCTTTGAATGCTAATTCCAGATCATCTTTCGAATTAATTTTCACATAATCTAATGTTGGTAGATTAAAATCGTAGATCCATTCTTTTTGCAAAAGTCGGTCTTGTATTCGGGCCAAAATAGTTAGGCTGGGTTCAATTTTTTTTCGGGGAACTGTTTTTAAACAATTTTTCAACAAAGCCGCTGAAATAAATTCACTTTCAAAAGTTACAAAATCAACGCTGTTCATTAACCGCGAGATGTCCGCACTGGAAGTAAGACTTCCTTGAATCCATTTGGTGGCGACCCGACAGGCCGGGTCTTGTGGTTTTTCCGATAAGACAACTGTCGTTAAACCCATCTGTGTCGCTTTCAGTGCTAACATGCGAGCCAGCTGACCGCCGCCTAAGATACCAATGGATTTTGAGTGAATAGTCATAAAACATTGAACACTTTATATTTTGTAAAATAAAGTGTAAAAGACCTGTTATGCAGAATGTAACTGATTTAAATTTTCCGCTAACTTTAGCGCCGATGGTGGGACTTACCCATGTGGCGCTGAGGCGGTTAATTTCAGATTACTTACCGGCTAATGCCGAAACCCATTGGCCCACAGAAATGCTTAATTCCAGGCGAATTCCCGGTGAAAATTTAAAAACCACACCCGAAACTTTACGGGATGATGTTGAAAAAAATTTAGTGCCCCAAATTTTGGGTAATGAATTAAAACCCATCGAAGAATCCGTGCAAAGGTTAACCCAAGAGTGGGGTGCCCAAGGTATCGATATCAACATGGGCTGCCCCGTGCAAAAAGCACTTAAACACAATTACGGAGTTTCACTGATGGGCGACGTTGATTATGCAGCCCGCGTGGTGGAAATGACCAAACGAAAATCAACGGTACCTGTTTCGGTGAAATTACGTGCGGTCGGTAGTTCACAATCTGTTCATGAACTTATTTTATTTGTAAATACTTTGGTGGACGCGGGTGCTGACTGGATTACGCTACATCCGCGCACGGCCGAACAAAAACGCCGCGGAGTTGCAGACTGGTCTCAAATCACAGAACTTAAAAAAAACTGTAAAGTCCCAATCATCGGTAACGGAGATATTCAGACGGCTCAGGATGTTTTAAATATGTTACAGCAAACTAAATGTGATAAAGTTATGGCCGGTAGAGCACTAGCTGCCAGACCCTGGATGATGTGGCAATTGGGTGAAAAACTTGGCTTTCAAAATCCAACTTTATTTGAAAATAAATTAGCGCCAAAAACAGCAGCCGAAGAAGGTGCTGAATACGGCAGGGCCTTATTGAAATTTATTGATTACTGCGAATATTATTTCATGCAACAAGCTGGGGCCTCTGAAAGTCTGACGTTAAGGAAAGTTTCTTTTTATGTGCGCACGACTCATGTTTGGTTGCAGTTCGGTCACTCATTGATGTCGGCAGTCAGCGTTGCTAAAAGTTTAGACGAATTAAGAATAAATGTTTCTGAATTTTTTAAACAGGAACAAATCATGATGCAAAAAACAGAACTTAGACAATAAGGAAATCAGATATGTTACATAATGAATTAAAGAAAAAAAACGGTAAAGCTTTTGTCGCACTTTTCCTAGGTCTGATTGCAGTGACGGGCTTCGTGTTTTGTTACGCGATGTTGGAATCTTTTAAATCTCGTCCGCAAATTAAGATTGAAGACGAGAGTAAATAAAAGAAATTAACTGAGAACCAAAGAATCCAGTTTGCCTTCTTCTTCAAGAGTTTTTAGATCGGTGTAGCCACCGACAAGTTTATCATTAATAAAAATCATGGGTACGGTTTTCCAACCAGTTTTATTTTTCCACTCTTCAAGTTCATCTTGCTTGTCAGTTAAATCAACCACTTCGTAAGTGAAGCCTTTGTTATCTAATAAAGTTTTAGCACGATCACAGTACGGACACGGATTTTTTTTGATCATTTTAATAGTCGCAGTTTGTTTCATATTTATTCCCTCAGTTATAAAAAGCGTATCAGCTTACGTTGAATTTGCAAAGTAGGACTCAAGACGGCTTCGAAATTCGGCTGGTTTTTTCAGGACCTTGATATCATCGAACATATCTTTGATATAAGGCTCTGAAAATGACAATTGTTTAAGCCATCCTTTGGTGCGCGCCACAGCAAAGTGATCATTAACGAACGCGCAGCTGGATTCAAAAAAATTTAAAACTAAATGATTCGAATTTTTTTCAAGTTCTTGAGATGTAATGTCCTGGACCTTGGTTAATTGTTTAATTTTGTTAAATAAAAAAGGATCTCTGATGGCTCCGCGGCCAATCATGTAAGATTCAGTATTTGCGACAGACTGGCATTTTAAAAAATCATTTGCGTTCCAAATTTCGCCGTTGGTGATTAATGGAATTTGCACGACTTCTTTAATTCGCGGAATCCATTCCCAAAAAGCAGGTGGTTTATAACCGTCTGTTTTTGTGCGGCAGTGAACAGTAATCCAAGATGCGCCAGCTGCTTCGATGGCTTTTGCATTTTCTAAACAAGCCTGCGGATTATCAAAGCCAAGACGAATTTTTGCAGACACTGGAGTTGCTAAAGGTACAGCGCTTCGAACTGAAGAAACAATTTCGAATAATCTATCGGCTGATTTTAATAAGGTGGCGCCGCCGTCATGGCGGTTGACGGTTTTTGCCGGACAACCAAAATTTAAATCAATACCTAGGGCTCCCATTTCGGAAGCCCTGGCTGCATTTTCTGCCAGAGGTTTGGCTTGACCACCTAAAAGTTGTACAAAAACGGGTGTGCCCACTTGCGTCCGTGAACCTGTTTTTAATTCCGGACAGTTTTTTTCAAAAACTGAGTAAGGGTGCAAACGATCAGTAACCCGCAAAAATTCAGTGACACATTGATCGATGCCCCCAAGCGAGGTCAGCAAATCACGCATCACCCAATCGGTGACGCCTTCCATAGGTGCAAGAATTAATTTAGGGGGATTGAAAATCACTGATTCCCTTTTTTAACTAAATGCTTAAACTCGGTTTCCGTCACCGGTTGAATCGAAAGGCGCTGACCGCGTTTAATCACCAGCATGTGTGCACAATGTTTATCAGACTTTATTTCATCTAAAGAAATAAAATTTTTAAACTTACCCTCGAACTTTACTTCAACACAAAACCAAATTGGTTTTTCTGGAAAAGCTTTTCCGTCATAGTATTCAGATTTTTTATCAAACTGCAATTTGTCAGGTGCAGCTTTTTTGCTAACGGTCGCAGTGCCAGCCAGTCCTGGTGGTTCAGCGTTAGAGTGATAGAATAATATTTGATCGCCCGCAGACATGTCGTTCATCATAAAATTTCTTGCCTGATAATTACGAACCCCTTCCCACCATGTGGTTTTATCTTTCTTTAAGTGATCGATACTAAAAACATCGGGTTCTGATTTCATAAGCCAATATTTTTTGCTGGAATTTTGCTGAGTTTTCATACAGGCATAATCAAAAAACAAGGCGTCAGAGTCAAGTGGTGATTGCAGGCAAAGCTTGATGGTGACTGAACATGTGATAAGATTTTTGTCTATGAAAAATAAAACTGTATTTATTACTGGGGCTTCGTCAGGAATCGGTGAAGCTGTTGCTTTAGACTGCGCAAAAAACAAGGCCAATCTTATCTTGGTGGCCAGACGGCTTGATCGTTTGCAAAAAACGAAAAAGCTTTGTTTAAGTGCGGGCGCAGCGTCTGTGCAAATTTTCAAATTAGATATTCAAAAACCAAAAGAAATTAAAAGTTTTTTAACAAAAAATAAAAAAGCATTAAGTGCCGTTAGCATTTTAATCAATAATGCAGGGCTTGCAAAAGGTAGTCAGCTTTTTCAGAACGGCCTGACGGATGACTGGGATCAGATGTTAGACACAAATATTCGTGGTCTGCTGCATATGACTCGGGGACTTATTCAGCCGCTGATCAAACATGCGGGTCACATAGTTAATATAGGATCTGTGGCCGGCCGTTTGGTTTACGAAGGCGGCAGCGTTTACTGTGCCAGTAAGTTTGCGGTCCGAGCTATTTCCGAAGGGCTACGCATGGACCTAAAAGGTACAAATGTGCGCGTCACCAACATTGAACCCGGAATGGTGAATACAGAATTTTCGAAAGTTCGCTTAGGAAATCAGCAAAAAGCAGATGCTGTTTATCAAAATATGCAGCCACTGACAGCCAGTGACATTTCGGAAACAATAATTTGGTGTTTACAACGACCGGTGCATGTTAATATTCAAGAACTTATGATTTATCCAACAGATCAAGCAAGCGTCGGACAAGTTGTACGTAATAAATAAAAAAGAGGATTCAATAAATGTCCGACAACTTTCGTACTGAAAAAGATACCATGGGTGATATTCAAGTTTTGGCCTCGGCTTTATGGGGCGCACAGACTCAGCGATCGATTCAGAATTTTAAAATTGGCACGGATCGCTTTCCCCGAGAAATGATTCGTGCTTTGGGCGTATTAAAAAAATGTGCTGCAAAAACGAATGCCGAACTTGGGCTGTTAGACGCTAAAAAAACAGAACTTATTTTGCGTGCAGCTGACGAAGTTATTCGCGGTGATTTAGATGCGCACTTTCCGTTAGTTATCTGGCAAACTGGTTCGGGGACGCAGACCAACATGAATGCCAACGAAGTTATAGCAAACCGGGCCATGACTTTAATGAATTTAACTTTACCTGCAAAAGATATTCATCCGAATGATGATGTAAATAAAGGTCAAAGTTCTAACGATACTTTCCCAACGGCTATGCATATTGCGGTCGCCGAGCAGATACATAAACGTCTTCTTCCGATGTTAGAAAAACTGCAGCTTTCATTACAAAAAAAATCTTTGGAATTTGAAAAAATAGTAAAAATTGGTCGCACACACTTGATGGATGCAACTCCATTAACTTTAGGCCAAGAATTTTCTGGCTACACAACGCAAATAAAAAATTCTGTGCAGCGAGTGAAAAATACTTTACCTCATTTGTATGAATTAGCTTTAGGTGGCACAGCTGTCGGTACAGGTTTAAATACTCACGTGGATTTTCCAAAAAAAGCGGCAGCGGCCATTGCTTTAGAAACTGGAATTCCTTTTGTGACGGCACCAAATAAATTTGAAGCATTAGCAACCCATGACACTTTGGTTGAAGTGCACGGAGCCCTTAAAACCGTGGCGGTCTCGTTGATGAAAATTGCTAATGATATACGATTGTTAGGTAGCGGGCCGCGCTGTGGTTTTGCAGAATTAAATTTGCCAGAAAATGAACCAGGGTCTTCGATCATGCCCGGGAAAGTTAACCCCACACAAAGTGAAGCCATGACAATGGTTTGCGCTCAGGTTTTAGGAAATGATGTGGCTGTTAATATTGGTGGATCCATGGGACATTTTGAATTGAATGTTTTTAAGCCTGTGATTGTTTTTAATTGTTTAAATTCCATTCGCTTGCTGGCAGACGCTCTGGAAAGTTTTTGTGATCACTGTGTTAATGGAATCTCGGCAAACACGGCGCAGATAAAAAAACATTTAGAAAATTCCTTGATGTTGGTGACGGCTTTAAATCCGTATATTGGTTATGACAACGCGGCTAAAATTGCAAAAACTGCCCACAAAAACGGGACAACTCTGAAAGAAGAAGCCGTAAAATTGGGATTTTTAACAGCGGAAAAATTTGATCAAGTTGTTCGGCCTGAAACAATGACTAGTCCATTAACGAAATAATTGGTGAAATAACTTAATGTCAAAAAATCCTCTTTTAAGCAAAGCAACGTGGTTAGAATCAGGCGACATCAAGCCCTATGTTTTTGTGCGCCCTGAAAATAAAATTTCAAATCCAGGCACCAGACATACAATCGACTGGTTCACGGAAGCGCCCCTGTACAAAAACCCTTTACATCTGGACGAGCTGGCTTTTGCAGAAGCCATTTATCAAATTGAATGGAAAGCTTTTGGGCATCAAGATTTGGCGATACCCAGGTGGGTTTTTTATGATTGTGCTGCGATGCCGGGCTTTATTGCAGGTTATGCTGGACGAACAAGTAAATTACCAAAAAAAATTCTAAATATGCTTAATTATTCTGAAAAAAATGAATGGTGCCCGCTGTCATTATTCATCATTATTCCGACAATGCACAAAGGTGAATGGGTTGCCTACGACCTTTGTTCTGTTAACTCGATGCTACCCAAAGAAGAGCAATATTATGGTCTGGGTTTTTTATCGAAGGCTTTTGCCTTATGGTATGCTAATGTAGGGCAGTGTTCAGGGATGACTCAGTGGGGTAGTCCCTCTCTGAAGTTGCATTCGCACTACGGTCCGCTTGAGATGATCGGAGCTTATGCGCCACTGCACACGCATGCGAAAACAATGACATATCGCTGCGAAGTGAATGCAAAAAATTGGGAAAAATTTTTCTCTAAAGAAGCAGATTTGGCTTTTTTAGAAAGATACGGAAAAACAGAATACATGATCGAGACAACGCAGGAAGATTCGATGATTAAAATGCAACGCCGAATACAAAATTCAGAAGGCCCTTTTTACTTAAGTGCCGGAGATATTGCACACAAAGCTTTGAATGAGCCATTACATATTTATAAATTAAAACAAGGATAGAAAAAAAATGACAGAAATTGCTTTACCTCCAGTTGCTAAATCGTTCTTCAGTGCTTGCAAAAAATGTGGTGCTGATCGTTATCACACGGTACTGACTCACACGACGGCAACGTCGGCAAAAATTCAGTGTGAAGTTTGTAAAAGTAAAAAAACATATTCCTTACCAAAGGCGGGCTCTGTGGCAAAAAAAGTTTCTAAATTAACTAAAACTGGCCGTGTGCGTAAGACAACTCATGCCGACGACTATCAGGCGTTACAATCAAACCGAGGCACCGAAAAAGGTACACCTTTTAGTATTAAAACTAAATTTGAACTGAATCAAAAAATTGATCACTCTACTTTTGGTGTGGGCTACGTCAAAACAGTACAGATCGATCGTATCGATGTGCTTTTTGAAACTGAAATTAAAACTTTGATGCACAATAAAGTTTAGTTTTAAAACAAATTCAAAAAATATGTCTCAAAATAAATGGTTAACAGGCTTAAATTCAGAACAGTGTGAGGCCGTTAACCATAATCACGGACCCTTACTTATTTTAGCGGGCGCTGGATCTGGAAAAACCACAGTTTTGGTTTCTCGCACCGGAAGATTAATTGACGAAGGTGTCGCGGCGGCTGGGCAAATATGTGTTCTGACTTTTACGAACAAAGCCGCGAAAGAATTAAAACATCGGGTGCAAGAAAAAGTAGGAAATTTAGCTAAAGGTCTTTGGGCCGGAACTTTTCACTCTTTCGGTTTACAACTTCTCAGAAAAAATTATCAGTACTTGGGATTAAGTCCCCATTTCGGAGTGTTAGATCAATCGGATTCACAGTCGATTATTAAAGAATTAGTTAAAGAAATTAAAAATTCTACAAAAGAAAAATTTGATGCAGATAAGCTGTTAAATCTGATTAACATTTTACGTGCCGGAAAAAAAATTCCACCTGGATATTTGGACGAATATCACGAGCTAGCTGAAGTGTTGATGCCAAAATATGAAAAAAAATTAATTCTTTTAGGTGTCACTGATTTTGAAGGGCTACTGCTGGAACCTTTAAAGCTTTTTAAAAAATACCCTGATGTTTTAGCCAAAGTGCAGTCACAGTTTTCGCAAATAATGGTGGATGAGTTTCAAGACACCAACTCTGAACAAATGAAATTGATTCAGTATCTATCAAATACCCATCAGAACTTAACGGTCGTTGGTGATGACGATCAGTCTATTTACGGTTGGCGTGGGGCGCAGATTGCTAATATTTTAAATTTTCCACAGGAATATAAAAACTGTAAAGTCGTTAAACTAGAAAAAAATTACCGCTCGGTGACTTCGATTTTAGATCTGGGTAACGAAGTTATTTCTAAAAATGCGAAACGCCACGGAAAAATTTTACAGTCAACAAAGGCCATCAGCGATGAAAAGCCCGAAGTATTTGTTTTAGAAAATGAAGACGAAGAGGCCGATTTTGTCTTACGCGAAATTCAAACGCTAAAAAGTAATAGTTATCAGTTTTCAGATATTGCTATTTTATACCGATCGAACACACAGGGTGCATTTATTGAAAGTTCGCTGCGTCGGTCACAAATTCCCTACGAAATATCTGGAGGTACCTCTATTTTTGAAAGAAAAGAAGCCAAAGACTGTTTGGCTTACCTAAAACAATCTTTATTGCCAGATGAAGTCAGTCTTAGGCGTATTATTAATACTCCGCCCAGAGGTTTAGGCGAAACCACGATTGAAAGTTTATCAGCTTATGCTCAAAGTAAAAAAATTGATTTGCAAACAGCCTGTAAAAGCTGGAAACAGGCCGAAGTTGCGGACAAGCAAGGTGAAACATTAGATCAGTTTTTCAATTGGTTATGGGTTTTTCCTCAGCGTATTTTAGATGACACGACTGTTGGCGCTTCTGTGTCAGAACGGTTTCAAAATTTAATGCGAGAATGTGGCTACCGAGATTATCTTTCAAAAATGGCTAATGATGGAATTATCTTTGATAAAAAGTGGCAAGTGGTTGAAATTGTCAGCCGCATTTTAGAATCTTTTTTGGTTAAACGTGAATATTCGATGGCCGCACTTAAAGAATTTATTGATGCCATGTTACTGCGGGACGACACCAGCGACGACAAGCGTAAAGATCAAGTTCAGTTGATGACGTTTCATGCCAGTAAAGGGCTTGAATTTCCTGCAGTCATGTTGGTCGGTGTTGAAGAAGATCTATTACCCCATAAAAGGCTTGGGTCAGATATTGATGAAGAGCGCCGCCTTTTTTATGTGGGAATAACCCGTGCGCAGCAAAAACTGGTATTAACCTATTGCCGGCAAAGAAAAAAAATGGGCGTGGTGAAACCGGTTTTTGCGTCTCGATTTTTGACGGAGACTTCGAAATCGTTGTATTCGTTTTATCAGCTGGGATCTAGACCCGTGTCCGGTCAAGCTCGTGAAAATCTGGTCAGTGATTTTTTAAGTAAACTGAGTCAAAATGGTAAAAATAATTAATGAAGGAATAAGTTCTATGTACCAGCGTATTAAAAAGCAAGCGAATGAAATTGTTATTACGGAAGGTACTTTGCAACCCTACATTTACATCGTTATCAGTGGAACTTTAAATGCAATTCAAACCCGGGGACGTAAAATTCAGGTTTTAGCAAAACTTAATGCCGGAGATTTTGTTGGCGAAATGGCACACTTAGGAACAAGTAAGTTACATTCGGCATCGATCGTTGCTGAAGTGGAATCTGAACTGGTACAAATCGATGCCGATAAAATTTATGATGTTTTGGCGCAAAATCCAACTTGGTTAAAAGCACTACTTAAAAATTTAGTCAAAAAAATAGAAACTGCAAATACAAACAAAACGGTCAAGTAGGTCTAAGTGAAAAAGACATCTAAATTAAGCCCGGCTTGATATGAATAATCTTTGTTTTGAAATTTAAACTGCAACGATTCTGCTTGCAGCCATAAACGGTTAATTTTGTATCGGTCGCTAATGGCTGTGTTGTATTTTTTTTCGTTGTAGCGATTATCGCCCACGATGGGTTGCTTGGCTATGGCCGCATGTTTACGAATCTGATGCTGCCTTCCAGTCAGTAAAGTCACGGCAACTTCACTGAAGTAGGCGTTTGTTCGAATTAACTTAACTTGGCTTTCACAGTCCATGCGGTCGGCAGATATACCTTTTGGGTTTTGGCGTCCCTCGGCTTTGTCTGATAGCGGCCATGTCCAACTGGTCTCGGGTTTTGATTTCCAAGGACCTCTGAGTAATGCACGATAAGTCTTGGTGCCCAGGTTAAGGCACTCAGTAAGTTCTTCGTGCAAGTCGGGTAATTTGGCAACGATCAGTAGGCCTGACGTTTCGCGGTCTAAGCGACTAACGAAGTGTAAAGGCAGCTTTTTAGCTTGTAAGAATTCGACTAAAGAGGGTTTTTCATTGTGAACGCTGACACCCTCAGGTTTGTTGATAACCACAAAAAATTTATTTTCCTCAATAATTTTTATCATGATATAACCATATAAGAAAAACACCCCGGGAGTAAAACGAAATGTCACAAATTGATGATTCAGAAAATGCAAACGATACAAAACACTCAGAATCTGAAAAAGTTACCGAAAAAGAGAAAGTAAAAATTGATTTTCCCTTTAGTGACACGGTCAGGGCGCAAATTCCTAAAGTTTTTGAAACTGCAGAAAATGTCGCAACGGAAGTGAAGCACCACTGGAACAACGAGGGCGATTTTTCTAATTTGGGACTACCCCATCCAGTGGCTGACTTTGTTGCAACTCAGGCTCTGCAAAAAGCGAAACAAGTCGAAAAAAAGCTGGAAGAAAAAGGTGTTCTAAATCTGGCAAAGATGGGATTTGAATTAGCAAAATCACAGTTCGAAATTTTGAAGAAAAAAATCTAACCATGAACCGTGAACATCGAATTCTAGAAAAAATGCAGTCTTTAACTCCCAGCAAAATTGTGATAGAAAACGATTCGGCAAAACATGCCAGTCACGTTGAACACAACGGTGGCGCCGGCTTTACTGGCGAAACCCATTACAAGCTAATTATCGAAAGCCCGTTGTTTTTGGGAAAATCCAGAATTGATCGTCAACGTTTGATTATGGATTTACTGAAAGAAGAATTCAGCAGCGGTTTGCACGCGCTTGAAATCAAAGCGCGAGCGCCCGGTGAAGTTGCTTAGATTAAATCGAAGTTATCTAGAATTGATCTAATTTGTCTTTAAGTTGATTGATAATGGATTTAATTTTCAACAATTGTTCTTCTTCTTGACTGAGCTTGGGCTGAATGTTTTCTAAATCTTTCCAAGTCACTAAAGCTTTTTCTAAATCAGCTTGTATAAAAGACCAGCGTTTTGTCTGATTACTGGTTTTAGAATTCTTATCGCTGCTGTCGTTCGTGTTGCTCATTAATAAAGTCAATGCTACTGTCTATCATTCTAACATTCAACTGAAAATAAAATTTCAAGCGAGGTTTCAAAATGTCTCAAGATATCATTTATACGATGAAGGGTGTTTCAAAAGTTTATCCGCCCAACCGCTATGTTTTAAAAAATATTTATTTATCTTATTTTTATGGCGCCAAAATTGGTGTTTTAGGACTTAATGGCTCGGGTAAATCCTCTTTGCTAAAAATCATGGCCGGTGTTGATCACGAATTTTTGGGCGAAGCTTTCCCCGCAAAAAAAATGAAGGTGGGCTACTTAGAACAGGAACCACAGCTTGATGAAACAATGACGGTTAAAGAAAATATTTTCTCAGGGATGGGCGAGCTTCCCAAACTGATGAAAGATTATAATGCAATCAACGAAAAATTTTCTGACCCTGATTTAGATCCTGATGAAATGAATAAGATGATTGAAAAACAAGGGGATTTACAGGAAAAAATTGAAGCCTTGGGTGGCTGGGAAGTCGATCAGAAAATTGAAATGGCCATGGATGCCTTACGTTGTCCAGATGGCGATCTGCCGGTTGGTCCACTTTCTGGTGGTGAAAAGCGCCGTGTGGCTTTGTGCCGACTGATCATGAGTAACCCTGATATTTTACTTTTAGATGAACCAACGAATCACTTAGATGCTGAATCGGTCGGGTGGCTTGAACAGTATTTAGCTAAATTTCCAGGGACTGTTATTGCTGTAACTCATGATCGTTATTTTTTAGATAACGTAGCCGGTTGGATTTTAGAACTTGACCGTGGTGAAGGAATCCCTTGGAAGGGTAATTACTCTTCGTGGTTGGAGCAAAAAGATAATCGTTTAGCGCAAGAACAAAAGTCAGACAGCAAAAAAGCAAAAACTCTTGAGCGTGAATTAGAATGGATTCGTCAAGGTGCAAAAGCGCGGCAGTCTAAATCTAAAGCGCGCATTGATGCTTACGAAAATTTATTGAAAGAGCCAACAGCTGATCGCTTGCAAGAAATGTCGATCTATATTCCTGCGGGGCCACGCCTTGGAAACATAGTCGTTGAAGCTCAGGGTGTGACTAAAGGTTATGGAAAAAAAGTTTTACTTGATAGCGTTGATTTCACTATTCCCCGAGGTGCTATCGTCGGCGTTATTGGTCCGAATGGTGCGGGTAAATCTACATTATTTAAAATGATCACCGGAAAAGAAAAATCCGATAGCGGATCTTTTAAGGTCGGAGAAACCGTCAAGATTGCTTATGTCGATCAATCTCGGGAAACTTTAGATCCAGAAAAAACAATTTTTGAAACACTTTCTGGCGGCCAAGATTTGATCCAACTAGGCGGCCGAGAAATTCCCGCGCGGCAGTACGTCAGTTGGTTTAATTTTTCAGGCAGTGATCAGCAGAAAAAAGTGGGCGCACTTTCTGGTGGTGAAAGAAACCGAGTGAATTTGGCTAAAATTTTAAAAGAAGGTGCTAATTTACTTTTACTTGATGAGCCCACTAATGATTTAGACGTGAACACCATGCGCGCCCTTGAAGAAGCGCTGAATGAATTCGGTGGTTCGGCGATAGTGATATCCCATGATCGTTGGTTTTTAGACCGTGTTTGCACGCACACCATGGCTTTTGAAGGCGATTCAAAAGTCTATTTCTATCCAGGAAGTTTTTCTGAATACGAAGAAGATCGTAAGAAACGCATGGGCGAAGACTCAACGCCAAAACGTATTCGTTATAGAATGATCGAGGCCTAAGTTCTAGACCAATAGCTAGTCCCAAAAAGGCTGAAAAATACCGATAAATTGTCTGAGGTCTCAGATACAGTTTATAACTTTTTTTTACATTTTATTTTCTTTGAATTCAGCTGTGGCCGTACCAGTAACGGCCGCTTATTTTTCAGGTAATCAAAATTTTAAAAACTCGTGTTCAGCGTATTCAGATTGTGGTTTGAAACAAGTGCCCGAATTTTTAAAAGCCCAAAAAAATATTTGCGAACTTAATCGGCAAATTCATAATTGTAAAAAATTTGAAGATGAAAATCCTGCGGACAGTTGGAAATATATCAAATGTAACTACCAAGAAATGTGTTTTCAAAACAACGTTGAAATCAAAGATTCGCTTGCGGCGTGCTTTGTTGGGGCGACATCTTTGGTAGTGGACATTGCCAAATTAGGAAAATTAATTTTCGATGGTGCTGCTGATCAATTCATGAAACAGGAAAAATGGCTCAAAACTTGTGACCAGTCGGTTGAATGCAAAAGACAATTAGCCCTTGGTCAACCCACAACTGCATTTTTAGCAAAACCGGAAAATTCAGATAAATTAAAAAAAATCAGTTCAGAGTTCTTGTATACAAAAAAAGAAGAGTATAACAAAATGCGATTACAGATGGTTAAAAATGGTCAGCTAACACTTACCCAGTATCACAAAGAAATCGGCTGGAAATCTTGGACTGATTCAGCAAAAGAAAAAATTCCTGACGTCAGTAAATTCAGTGTGCTAGCAGCTTGGAATTTTATTCAGCACAAAGTGGAATCCGAAGTCAGCGAAGTTCAATGCTACGTCCCAGCTGAATTGACACGATTTAAATGTCAGATTTTAACCGATGTTTTAAGCGGCACCGGAATTGAAAAAGCATTTGCAAGTGGCATGACCCGAGTTGGAAAAGCGGTTGCCAAAGAGTCTGCAGAAGCCATCGACCGTAGAGCGACGCAGCAGTTAATTCGTATTGGAGAATCAAGTACTCCGAAAGCAGCCCTGGTTAAAGAGTTCGCACAAAAAAGCGCGACTAATAAGGCCGAAAATGAAGCCTGGAAAAAATTTATTTCAAAACCAGGTGCGAATCAAAAAGCCATGACCATAGAAAATGTGAAATTAAAAAGTCTTAACGACACAGTCTTTAAAGATGAAGAATATGTAACGACTTTGATGAACACATACAATGATATGCAACTAAGAAAAATAAAGATTTTGGAAACTGAACTAAAAAAAGCAAATCCAACCTTTGAATTTAAATTATTTTCAGATTTTAAATCTTTGCGTGTGGCCTACGACGATGCTCCGGAATTGTCCTTAGGTGGAAAAAATATTGATCAACTTTTAAAAGAAGCAGCAATGAAATCAAATGATGAGTTTGCAGAATTTACGATTAAAAACCAACTGGTTCGAGAATCTGACAAGCCAAATATCTGGTACAAAGCAGCCCAAGAAAAAACTGATGATTGGGTGGGCCTTAAAGCTAAGTACACCCGTGAAGTCGTCGGTGATGATTCAGCGTTATTTCTAAACTCTGAAAATGAAAAAAAATTTAAAACCTGGGCCCAACAACAAGTGACTGATGGTAAAAAAATAAAATCTGAAGTTTTAGAAGCCTTTAAAGATACCGGGGTTCTTAATTCAAAAAATTTAAATGAAGCGAACGTCAACGTTGAGGTCTTCGGAATTCTTCGAAAAAATAAAGACAATCCGGACCTAGCTAAATCGGCAATACAAAACCTGTATGGATTAGAACCCATCAGTGAAAAAAACTTTTCAAAACTAAAAGAATTTTATGAAAAATCTGACGTTGTATCTCCGGGACTTCGAAATACTGAGCGCCGTTTTGCGACTTTATCTGAAGCTGAACATGGGGGTATGTCGATTGACATGATTGACTTAGGGGCCGAGCACATCCAGTCTACATCGGC
This sequence comes from Bdellovibrionales bacterium, assembly GCA_043740435.1. GTDB lineage: Bacteria > Bdellovibrionota > Bdellovibrionia > Bdellovibrionales > Bdellovibrionaceae > Pseudobdellovibrio. Next base: position 29,915 of record JAYUCH010000031.1, read on the forward strand.
TTATGCCTTTGGAAAAGCCGCCAATGTTGATGATTTTTTGAAAGTATCCCGCGAGGCCGAAGAAAAATTAACAGAAAACATATTTAATCGACAAAAAGAAATTGAAAAAAAATTTCGTGATATTACCAATGACTCAAGTGCAAAAGTAATTTGCTCGGGGGATGGTTGTAAGGCGTACTTACCAGGCCGAGAACTAACGGAATCAGAAACGCAAAGATTTGCCGATGTTGCGACGGCAAATGGTGAACAAGGACGACTGCGCTTCAGTAGCATTCAAAACTTAAAATCAAAAGAATTTTCAGATCTGGTTGTTAAACAAGGTGAAGATTTAGAAAAAGGCTTAAGAAAAAATTTAGCTGGAAAATTAGATGCACGCAGACTTCAGGGTGTTAATTTCACCGTGCTCATTAAAGCCTCCGAGCCAGGACAGGGCACAGCCAAGCTGCATATCTCAGAAGCCAGTGGTTTTAAGCTAACTGAAAAAGAACGCCAGCAAATAGAAAACCAATATCTAAAAACGATCAAAAATTCCGGAACGGGGTACAAATAGAATGGCATTGATTCGAAAATCTATTTTTTCAATTTTACTATTGGGGTTAGTTATTTCGCTGTTTTTACCTTTTTTTACCGAAGCACCAATTTCTTGGGTTGCGGGATTTTGTTATATTATTTATGACACGTCTTTATTATTATTTGTGGCCTTCAAAGTGACTCAGCATGTGAAAGCATCAAAGTTAAAAAAATTCATTTCAGAAACTGAACTTAAATCGGCATCTGTTTGCATTTTAATAGCAGCTAAAAACGAAAAATTTATTTTGGAAAAATGTTTAAATTCCATTCACCAGCAAACAAAAAAGCCAGAACAAATTATTATCATTGATGATGGCTCCACTGACGGAAGTTTTGATTTACTTAAAAATAAGCTGCAGTTAAATAAAACGGGAAAACTGTGGCAATCAGATCTTTATCCGAATGTGTTCGTGTTAACGAAACAAAATTCAGGTAAAGCTAGATCGTTAAATATGGCCCTGGACTTGGTGACTACAGATGTGGTTATGACTTTAGATGCAGACACTTTTATGGATAAAGAAGCTGTTTCTGAAATCGTGAAAACTTTTAATGCCGATGCACGATTGAAAGTTGTCGGTGGAATTCTACTTCCAACGTGTCCCCCGTCTTTGTCTGGATCCGTTTTTAAAACATTTCAGAAATTTGAATATATTCGATCTTTCCTGTCCAGGCAGGCATGGACTAGCACCGATTGCTTGCTGCTAGTTTCCGGAGCCTTTGCAGCTTACAAAACTGATTTGATGAAAAATGTTGGCGGCTTTGATCCGGACAGTTTTGTCGAAGATTACGAACTGATTCACCGGATATACAAATACAGTTTCGATAATCAATTACCTTTGCATGTTGGAATCTCTCCGAAGGCCATAGCCGTTACTGATTGCCCCGACAACTTAAGAAATTTTCTTAAACAGCGACAAAGATGGTTCGGTGGTTTTTTACAAACTATATACAAGTACCGCGACATGGTCGGCTCTAGGAATTACGGCCCTGTGGGTAAAATTATGCTGCCTGTTAAATCAATAGACACATTACAACCGTTGTACGGCCTTGTTTCTTTGTATGCTTTAGTTATAATTTTTATCTCAGATAAAAAATTACATCCAGTCATTGTAGCGGCATTAATTTTTAAAATCAGTTTGGATTACCTTTATCACTTTTATGGACTTTATTTGTATAACCAGTGGCAGGAACAAAAAGTGCCCAAAGCTTTTTGGTTTCAGTCCGTTTTAGTTACCTTATGTGAACCTTTATTTTTTCAACCATTAAGGCATATCGGTGCCTTTTTAGGATGGTATGTTTTTATAACCAACAGGAATGAATGGACGGCACAAAGACAAAGCAGCGAAAGTCTTGAGTCTGGCCAACCACGAATGCAAAAAGTGGAGGTCATTCGTGAGCAAAAAGTTTCGTAAAGCGACTTTCTGTTTCATAAGTTTTTTTCTTTTCGGTGAGGTCACGCGGGCTGAAGATAATTTTTTTGAAGAAAGTATGAAATTTAAATCGGCTGAAAAGTTTGATGATGCTATTTTAGAATTAGATTTGTTATTAATTCATGAGCCTACTAACGTTCAAGCTTTGGAACAAAAAGCGCTGATGTTAAGTTGGACACAAAAATTTTCAGCCTCGATCTTGACTTGGAAAAAAGTCATTGCTTTGCAGTCCCAGAATTTAAAATTTAGAATAAATTTGGCCCGGGTTTTATTTTGGAGTGGCGATTTTAAACAAGCCATTCAGATTTTAGATGAAGTGCTCAAATTAGACCCCCGTAATAAAGACGCGGCAGAGCTTCGCTTGAAAGTGGCCACGTCTAAACCCAAAGTTGATACTCGGTTTCGAATCGATGTGGGTGCAGCTTCAGATAGTTTTTCCGCCGTTCGGGAAAGTGAATCATCAATTTTTTTACAAGCAGGGATAAAAATCGACTCGGCAACCGATGCATTTGTTCGTTTTGACAATCAAAATCAGTTTAAAGCGACCGATCAGGCAGTGGGTGCTGGATTATATTATAAAGTGGATTCTGATTGGCTTGTGAATGCAGATTACACAGGTGCCGTGAAGACTCCAAATTTTCGCGCAAAATCAATATTGAATTTGGGGCTAGAGAATTTTTCGCTGAAGCCAGTTTCATTTTCATTTGGGTATCGGGCCCTCAATTTTAATTCCGGTACAGTTACAATTATACAACCTGGCCTTCAGTGGAGCGATTTTGGCTTCGCTGTCGAATTTAAATATGGTCTAAGCCAAAACATTGATAAAACGTCGACGTCTTCGTCGCAGGTGAAAATCAGTTATTCCTTTTTAGAAAGCACCAGCGTTAGTGTAGGCTATGCTGCGGGCGAAGAGGCGCTGCCGCCGTTGGCGAAGGCGCAGGTGAATTATTCGACGATTGGTGTCCAACATCAATTTGACGATCAGCACGGAATCAGATTAGATTATATCTCAGAGGACCGAATTAATTTTTATAAACATCAATCCATTGGTTTTTCTTATGCCTACAAATACTAAGCCTACAATTATCTCCGATGTTCAAAGTGAAACTCATCATGCCCTGCAGGTACTTGATTGGGTCGGCATGGGACAAATTGAATCGGCAGTCGGAGTCGGTGAACACCAGATACCATGTGCTATTTCG
>JAYUCH010000032.1:0-32865 GCA_043740435.1 Bdellovibrionales bacterium
GTTCCACTTTTCACGTAATCCGCATAATCCGTCAGGATTCTACGACGGTAAATTCGCTTCGATTTTTCATCAAGTAAGCCGTAGTCTGCTCCATAGGTCGTAAGGCCTTCGCACCAGTTGCCCAGTTCGTGATCGACAAAAACGCCATTTCCCCACCATGAATGCAGCAACTCGTGCGGTAAAGATGTGGTTAGTATAAACGGAAAGCGTAATAATTTAGAACCGATCCAGGTCATTCGTGGAAAGGCATATCCGATTTCATCCGACGATTCCACTACCGAAAAATCTTGATACGGATAAGGTCCTATCTTTTCTTCAAAAAGTTTTAAGTATTTTTCTAAATTCGTAATAAGCGTATTCGCTAAAGCCTGGTCAGGGTTTTGTAAGTAAATATTTATTTTATTAGAACTTCCCATGTATTTTGTAAAAGCACCAAAGACCAAAGATATTCCCTCGGGTGATTTTCCGATGGCTGAATGGACAATAAAGAATCCCGGTTCAGAGGATACATCGATTCCGAATTCTTGGATGCTTTCGTTACTTTCGTGGGGATACCAATTTTGGTCTTCAAGAAAATAATTAACTTTTTTTAAATCGATATTTAAATCATAAGAAATTCGGGCTGCCTGCTTTGCAGTGGCTTTAAGTTCGAAAGATCCATCTGCCTTTTTTAAAACTGTAAGCCCCTCGGAGTTATTTATAAGAGCTTCTTTTTGTAAACGGAATATTCTGGTTTCTTGGGTCTTGATTTCAGCTTCAATAGAAAGGTGGTTTTTGATTTGTGTAATTTTTAAATGAGTCTTTACGCTTGCCAATGTTGTTGTCGAAAATGAAGATACGCATACAAAAAGCAATTTAGTACCCAGATTCATACTGACCTCGTGATTTGTTATGAGGTCGATAATTAGACCAAGTTTTCACAAAGTGCAACGCTGGTTATGGTTACTTTAACAAATCTTGGAACATGACTATTTCCATCCTACCTATTTACGCGGGCTTACTCGCCTTAATCTACTTGGTTTTAACAATTTGCACCGTTTTGGCACGAAGGAAGTACGGCATTGCTCGAGCTTCCGAAATTTTCATCGCTCTGCATTCATATTTTTCGTGGGGTGTTGGTATTAAGTCGTTTAAGCCATGCTTATGGAATATCGAATGTAAAAGAAAACTTTGCTTTTCGCATTGCAGGAATGGTTCCTACAATGCTTCTGTTATTAATTACTGGACTGATAAATTTGTACTTGGCCGTTTTCTAAAGCTATTTTTTTTCTTCGTGCTCTTCGTTTTCTTTAAGCTCGTTTTTTTCGTGTTTCATTTCTTTGCGAGCACCTTTACAACTATCTGAAAATTTGAAATCTTTATGAGCTTTTTTGTATTCGTGCATACATTTTAAAAGTCCTTTTCCAACTTCTTTACCTGAACAGCCCGTTGTCGAAGCATCTGCCGAGCATGCTGATTCAACAGCTTTTCTTTCAGTTTCCATTTTTGCTTTGTGTTCACCTTTTTCGTGGTGGTCTGCCAAAGCCTTTTGACCAGCAAAGTTAAATACAAATAAACCAGCCAATAATGACATCATTGCTATTTTCATAAATCTCCCTTTTTTTGTTTAATAGACTGCCTGTTTATGTTGACCCAATAACATTTCAGTTTGAATGAGTTTTTAGGTTTTTCTGAAAAAGATAAGACCAATGTCCTGAATCACTTTTTAGAAGGGAAACTGGTCTACAAAAATGGACCTGCAAATTAATTTTTTTTCTGAAGTTGCCGATAAATTATCTATGATAAAAAATAAAATAAAATACATACTTTTTGCGTCAGTAATTATTCTATCACTTTCACATTCAGCTTTTGCGATGTCTGCTGGACCTTTACCGCACGAGGAACTTTCTGCAGGTCAAGTCAGCGTCCCTTACCTTGAGGGTGACATTATATTTATTCAAAGCCAAACGGCTCAGGCCAAAGCCCTGCGTGAAGCCACTATGTCTGTGTGGACCCATGTTGGCATCATCGTAAAAAACAAATCAAACAGCTGGGCTGTTGCCGAAGCCGTTGGTCCGTTAAAAGTAACGCCTTTGAATGATTTTATTTCTCGCAGTAAAAACAAGTCTTTCAAAATTTTACGGTTTAGACATTTTGATCAAAAAACGATGTTGAAATCTTTGTATGCATCACTTCCGAAATACAATAAGCCTTACGACATTTATTTTGAATTCAATCAAGATAAAATCTATTGCAGTGAACTGACTTATCTTGTTTTTAAAGAGGTCACAGGTTTTGATCTTGGCCGAATTCAGCAAATGAAAGAAATGCAACTGGATGGCCCTTACGTAAAAGCGTTAATTAAGAAACGTTTTACAGACACCGGTCGCAGGTTTGACCCTGAAGAATTAATAATAACACCGGTCAGTCAGCTACTGGATGAAAATTTGACTCTTATACAAGAAAAATTATAAATTTTCGTCGACATATTCACACAAATTGCGGGATTCATGGCAAAAGAACTATTAGATTTACACGGCTACAAATCAGGGGATGTGGAATCTGCAATCGACAGTTTTCTGATGGATTTATCGAAATCAAGCCGGCGTACAGCCCGCATTATGACTGGTAAGGGCACTGGCACTGTTAAGGCTCTTGCTATCAAGTATCTGAAAATGGCTGGCTACACATGGTCTTATGAAAAGCTTCCGAATGGAAAAAGCAACGAAGGCTGTCTGGTTATTTTTTTAGAATAATTTCTATTTGAATTAAACTTTTTGGGTCCAGTTAAATAGGTCTTCTTTTTCACCGTATTGAATTGCGGTGATTTCGTCGTACAACTTGGTAGCCAGTGCTCCACGAACTCCGTTATTGATAATCATTTTAAAATGATCAGAAGTTAATTCACCCACGGGTGAAATAACTGCCGCTGTGCCCGTCCCAAATACTTCTTTTAAAGTTCCGGCCTTATGGGCTTCACTGACCTCATTCATAGAAAGTTCACGCTCTTTGATTGGTAAACCCCAATGCTTCAAAAGAGTTATCACGCTATCGCGGACGCCACCTGGTAAAATAGATCCATTCAATGCTGGCGTTACAATTTCGTTTTCAAAAACGAAAAAAACATTCATGGTTCCAACTTCTTCGATCCACTTGTGGGTAACATCCAACCATAAAACTTGTGCGTAACCTTTTTTCTTGGCTTCAAGGGCTGCTTTCAGACTTGCCGCATAATTGGCACCGGCTTTAGTTGCGCCTAAACCACCCGGTGCAGCTCGGATGTAATTTTCTTCGACCCATATTTTGATGGGTTCAGCACCTTCAGAATAATAAGACGAAACAGGCGAACAAATTGTAAAGAATAAATATTCATACGAAGGGCGCACACCAAGAAAAGATTCGGTACCAATCAAAGTTGGTCGTAAGTACAACGAGGACCCGCGATTATTTGGAATCCACTCTCGGTCGATATTCACCAACTGCCGAATCCCATCGAGCATCAATTCAGCTGGCGGAGCTTGCATACACAAACGCTCGGCACCATCTTGCAAACGTTTCGCATTAAACTCAGGACGGAATAAAACACAGTCATTATTTTTTTGTCTAAAACACTTCATACCTTCGAATAAGGTTTGACCATAATGCAAAACCGACGCGCCGGGCTCGATCATCAAAGGTTCATAAGGGGTAATTCTTGCGGAATGCCATCCTTTAGTTTCTGAAAAATTAACTTGAAACATGTGATCGCTAAAATATTTGCCAAAGCCTAAATCTTTTGCAGCAGGTATTGGTTTAGCTGATTTTGCTTTGGTAACCGTTAAGTCTTTCATGGAAGCATATAAGCACAATTTTTTTCGAAGGTACATAGCTTATTGAACTGAATATTTAACTAACCAGTGACAGTGATTGATTCAGAAGCGGAAATTCGATGATAAACTTCGAACCTTTGCCAACTTCGGATTCAACCCAAACTTGACCGCCTAGTTTATTCACTTCCGTACTGATTGCATCCAGGCCGACACCCCTTCCAGAAATGGAAGTAACAGAATCAAGACTTGAAAATTGCGGCAAAAAAATCATCTGAATAATATCGTAGTCGCTAAGTTCATTTAATTCCGTTTCATTTTTTAATCGCTTAGAAATTAACTTACTGCGGATAATTTCTGGATTAACTCCCCGCCCATCATCTTCCAAACAAATACGTATTTTTTTATTTGACCCATCAGCAATTTCGTCAAATTTTAGCCAGATCTGGGCCACTTCTGGCTTGTCAGAATAGGATCGTTCGTCCATGTCCTCGATACCATGGTCAACGACATTCCGGAACAAATGCACACAAGAACTAATAAGCGGCTTGAATTCATCGATCGCTAAGTGCACTTTGTCTTTTTCAATATTAAACTGAATCTGTTTGTTTTGCTGCAATGCTAATTCTAAAGAGACTTTTTTGTACTTTTCAAAAGCGTTTGCTATATCTTCTGTTAACAAAGTTTCCACAAAGAACTGATAGTCACTCGAATCTTTTCCTAACAGAATTTTTAATTTTTTCTCTAATGTTTGCAAGTCCTCTTTTTTGATGGTTTTCGTTTGAAACCCATCATCTGCTGCAGACCCGATTAGCTCTGCATTTTCACTAACGAACTGTTTAAGACTTAACTCAATGGCCGAGCAAGCTTTATCCAAATCAATTTTGAAATCTTTTAAGGCCAAATCATTACTTTTCAACTGCACCAGGACATTCTCGGCTAAGTGGGCATTTTCTCTGACGGTTAAAACGTGAAAGCAGGCAGCTTCGCCTTTAACCGTATGAAAGAATCTAAATAAACTATCTACGTCTAGACTTTTTGCCGACGTGTACGATGCAATATCACTTTTAATTTTTTTTATTCCGTCGTAGGTTGCTGTTATGAAATCATGAAACTGTGTGCGATCTGTAATTAAATTTAAAATAAATGCAGAAAATTCCTTTTCCTCATACGCTTTTCGTTCAAAAATTCTTTCTTTTGTTTTGTCTTCAGCAATGCAAATAACTTCAGATATTTTTTCATTTTCAGAGTAAACGGGGCGATAAGACATTTCTATGTACCTGCCATCCAGTTTTTCGAAGGACTTTGGACCAAGTTCACTGATGGAATCAAACGGAAGAGTGGAATCAAAACAAAGTTCTAACCAAGTGTTTACAGAACTGGCTTCTTTGGTATCTAACTGCAGTAAACCAGTAAAATTTTTTCCTAGTGGTTCAGTTCCAAAAAACGTTGTCACAGCCCTGGTAGAACCGGGTGCGATGGACCCATTTTTTTGAATAATCATAAAGCCCTGACCCAGATTATCCAGCAATGTTGTATTCGCTTTTAAAGCCACAGCTAATTTCTGCGTGCGCTCTTCGACTTTTAATTCAAGATTGTGGGCATAATCCTCTAATTTAATCTTCGATGCTTTTAAATCAGCCACCATTAAATTAAAAATGCGCGATAAGACCCCAATCTCGTCTTCCGAATCATTTTTAACGTAAACTTCCAAGCTACCTTTTGAAATTTCTGTTGCTGCTTCATTTAATTTAAAAATTGGTCGAGTTAATATTTTTCCAATAAAATAACCGAATATCAACGAAAGAAAAACTGCAACAGCTGCCGGAATACCGATTGATCGTAACAAGATAATTCGGGCTGCAGCTATTTCTGCATCGGCGTGATAATCAACTTCGATGACTGCGATGGCTTGACCTTCTTTATTAAGAATTGGCGTAAATGCCGAAACCCAAGCCCCTTCTGAGTCCGAATAGATTTTACTGTAATTTGATTTTCCAGATTTCAATGCGTCCGTTACACCCTGCTGAGTTTTTATCGAATTTCCGATGTAGGTTTTTTCATTGCTCATAGCTGTAAAAATCATATTCCCGTCAGTCCAATCCGGTGCGATAACGGTATAAACGTCTTGTGTTAACTCATTTTTATTTTTGATATTCTGAAGAGTTTTTTGAATTCTTTTGAAATAATCTTGGTCAGCAATGTTGTCTTCTTGTGCTGCCAATGCATCCTCAATTTTTTGCTGATCCTCGGGATCGATCAGCAGCGATGCGGTCCTGGCGATATGATCAAGCTTCTGACCCAACATGGCCTCGACATTTGCAAAAATGGATTGATAAGAATAAGTGCCCGAAGCAAGTAAACAGAACGTTACAAGACTTAACAGCATAAGTGTTATTTTTTTGGAAATCGATAAATTTGAAAGAAATTTTTTCATCAATCTACTTTCTAGAGTCTTGCTATCTGATTCATTCGATTCGGCATTTTTCGATTAAATAATGAGTCCAGTGAACAAAGATTGATGTTCAGACCTTCGTCCGGTACATTTTAATTTTTTAGCCGTTTGAATTGGCTACAGTCGGACTGAAATGAAAATTTCTGTTGCTTCTAAAGCTGAAAATGCTAACCTTCCTATTCAATATATAATTAAAAAAATGAACTCGGAAGAGTTCTAAAAAAGGAGATTTTGTGAGACTGAAACTTGTGCTTATTGTTGCACTGTTTCCACTGCTAAGTTTAGCAAGTGGCAACGTGAACTCGTTAATGAAGTTCCCAACAAAAATGAAAACAAACGATGCAGACGGCGAAAAATGCCAATCTGATGAGACTTTAAAAGCGTGTATGGAGCGTATTAAATCGAGTAACAAAAGAACTGGCGGCGGAAAATGAGATCACTTTTCATATCGACAATAATTACTATTGCTGCTTTTCAATCAGCTCAGGCCAGTGTTATGGGCGTTGGCCAAAAATCTTTCCGTGCGGAATACGCTGATAGCAAATCCTCTGAGATTTACACTGGAGACGGAACTAAAGTTGAATACAAAGCCATCGGACCATTAGGTGGAATCGATAAACGTGACAGTAAGAATTTGACTCTGGGTCAAAGCTTTGGAATCGGTAGCAATTCACAAATTGATTTAGGCCTAGTATACAGTGATGTCGATGCTACAAAAGCAACTCGCGGTGGTATTGCCGAAGTTTCAGCTCGTTACGTTTACAATGCTTATGCAAATGATAATTTTGATGTCAATGTTGGCTTTGGATTCAGAGCTGCTGGTGACAACAAAGGCGGATCTAATTTCCAATCTTTGTCTGACGGCTTAACTAAATATGACTACAGCTTAGATCTTGGTTACACGTTAGGATTATTCAAAGTTGGTTTGAACAGCCGTTACACAGATAGAAACTCTGATGTTTCTAAGCCTGTAACGACATTTGAATTATACGGCGCTTACTTTCCGGTTTCAGATGTGTTTGTCAGTTTATCTTACTTGACGCTTAACACAGCGGGCGGAACAGACGTGCTTGCAGCAGGTTTCGATTTTTCTACTTTGCAAGAAAAATATAATGCTGTGGCTTTAGCTGCTGGATACAATATCAACGAGACCTACGCGGTTGATGCGCGTTTTGCGCAAAAGTTGGCTAGCAACGCAAGAAATACAGATGCACTTACGACAGTTAGTCTTGGCTTAACACTCAACTACTAATTAGATTTTTCTAAAAGGATGTCTGCAAGCAGACATCCTTTTAGATTTTTACACTTCAGATAATATAATTCTAATCTTGTAATTCAATATACAAATACATCTCTTACACTTTAGAATAGATAAAAAACTGTGGAGATATTTTGAATAAGCCAATTCTAAAAAAAATTATTTTCTTCGTGCTGATTATTGGCTTCATAGTCATTTTTTACCAAATGGGCTGGCAAAATTATTTAAGCCTCAGTTACATTCAAGAAAGCCTTAGTCGGTACCAACTTTTTGCTGCAACAGATCCAGTGTATGCCATTGGCAGCTACTTTCTGATTTACGTTGTTGCTACAGCTTTTTCTTTTCCAGGCGCTACAATTCTGACTTTATTAGGTGGGGCCCTTTTCGGATCTGTCTTAGGTACAGTTATTGTTTCTTTTGCAAGTACCTTGGGTGCAACTTTGGCGTTTCTTGGAACACGATTTTTAGCTCGTGATCTGATTGCTAAAAAAATGGGTTCGCAAATGAAGTCCTTCGATGAGGGTATAAAAAAAGATGGCAGCTGGTATTTATTTACTATGCGGCTGCTACCAATTTTTCCATTTTTTGTGGTGAATCTTGCAATGGGTCTTACATCTATTTCTGTGAAAAGCTTTTTTTTAGTCAGTCAGATAGGCATGCTTCCTGGAACATTCGTCTTCGTCAACGCAGGCAAAGAATTATCCCAAATCAAAAGTTTATCTGGAATATTATCTCCAAGTTTATTAATTGCCTTTACTTCTTTAGGCCTTTTGCCTTTGATTATTAAATCCATCATCGCTCGGTTCAAAGCGTATAAAATTTATTCGAAATATAAAAAGCCTAATCAATTTGAATACAACATGATTGTGATAGGTGCGGGCTCTGGTGGTTTAGTCACAGCGTACATCGCAGCTGCAGTCAAAGCTAAGGTTGCCTTAATTGAAAAACATAAAATGGGTGGAGATTGCTTAAATACCGGTTGCGTTCCCAGCAAAGCCCTGATCAGAACCGCTCGCTTTTTGCGCGATCAAAAAAATTCTAAAAAATTTGGAGTTGATAAAGCGACAGCTGAATTTAACTTTGCGGAAGCCATGAAACGCGTTCACCAAGTCATCAAAAAAATCGAGCCTCATGATTCCGTTCAACGCTACTCGGATCTTGGAGTTGAATGTATTCAAGCCGAAGCACAAATACTGGATCCCTGGACTGTTTCTATTGCTGGAAGAAAGATGACTACGAAAAATATCGTTGTAGCTACGGGCGCAAAGCCCCGCTTTCCAGATATTTTGGGTTTAAAAGCAGCCAATTTTGTAACTTCAGACACTATCTGGAATTTAAAACAACTTCCTAAAAAATTCCTTGTTCTTGGTGGTGGTCCGATTGGTTCTGAACTAGCTCAGGCTTTTTCAGCCCTAGGAAGCCAAGTAACGGTTCTAGAAATGGGTCCGCAAATTTTAGGTAAAGAAGACCCCGATGTTGTTGAAACCATGACTGAAATTTTCAAACAAGAAAATATTCAGATCAAAACTTCTATAAAAATTAAACATTTTGAAAAAAATGGTATCCAAGACTTGGTGGTTATCGAAAACCAAGGCTTAATTGAAAAAATTGAATTTGATGTTGTTTTAGTTGCTACTGGACGCGAAGCCAATGTCACTGGTTTTGGTCTTGAAGGTTTGGGTATCGAACTGACCGCAAGAAAAACAATTCAAGTGGATCCATTTTTAAGAACTAATATCCCGAACATTTATGCCTGCGGTGATGTTGTTGGCCCTTATCAATTTACCCATGCAGCTTCGCATCAGGCTTGGTTTACATCAGTGAATTCACTTTTTTCTCCGTTTAAAAAATTTAAAATTAACTATGATCACTTACCTTATTCGACCTTCACCCAGCCCGAAATTGCCCGCCTTGGGCTGAATGAAACCGATGCGATTGAAAAAAATATTCCATTTGAAATAACTAAGTATCCCATCGACGACCTAGACCGCGCCATTGCAGATTCAAGTGACCATGGTTTTGTAAAAGTACTAACGGTTCCAGGTAAAGATAAAATTCTGGGGGTTACGATCGTTGCTGATCATGCCAGCGACATGCTGCCGGAATTCGTCATTGCGATGAAGCACGGGCTTGGGCTGAATAAAATTCTTTCAACGATTCATGCTTACCCCACGATGACAGAAGCTAACAAATACGCGGCCGGTGTCTGGAAAAAAAATCATGCACCACAAAAAGTTTTAGAATTATTAAAAAAATTCCATTCCTGGAGAAGAGGTTAATCGTGAAAAATGTATTACTGGGCCTTTTGATTTGTTTTGCGTCCTTCACAATCAAGGCCGAAGCATCCGCCTTTGACCAAAATCACACCAAATGGGCAAAGGTGCTGTCGGGTTACCTTGTTGAAACCGAGAAGACAACAAAAGTAAAATATTTTGAACTTATGAAAAATCCAGCTGATTTAAATTCTTACCTTAAAGAAGTATCTGCCGTTACCCAAAATGAATATTCAGCTTGGAGCGAAAAGCAAAAATTGGCATTTTTGTTTAATTCTTACAATGCATTCACCATCAAACTGATTATTCAAGAACTTGAAAAAAATAAAGATTTGAAGTCTATTAAAAAAATTGGTGGCCTTTTTGGTAATCCTTGGAAAATTAAATTCTTTAAATTTTTAGGGAAAGACAGTTTTCTTGATGAAATCGAGCAAGACATCGCCAGAAAAGACTTTGATGAACCACGAATGCATTTCGCATTTAATTGCGCATCCATTGGTTGTCCTTCGTTACAAAATAAGGCCTTCACGGCAGCTAATTTGGATCAGCAGCTAGAAGCCGGTGCTCGAAATTTCTTAAATGATCCTAGTCGTAATGAAATCAACCAAAAAAAGCACACGCTAGCCTTATCTTCTATTTTGAAATGGTACAAAGAAGACTTTGAAAATTCTAAAAAACTTGGACCCATGAATAAATTTTTAGCTGAAAATTTTCCATTCACAGCAAATGAGAAAAAAGAATTTCTTGCTGGAAATTACTCGGTTAAATACCTGGAATACAATTGGAATTTAAACATATGGAATCCATAGCTTTAGTCGCTTTTGCTAAAAATCCTAAATCTGAGAAATGTAAAACAAGATTATTAAATGAATTAAACTGCACCAAACGTGTTGAAAAAACCTACGAGCTATTGCTTAAAATTACCAATCACACCTTAGCAGAGGCTTCGAAAAACTATTCTCAAGTTACTTCTTACTGGGCTATAAATTCAAAAGCGGAAGACCTACCCAATTATTTTTCTAACCAGATTTCATTAATTCCTCAGGGGTCTGGCTTACTGGGTGACCGATTAAATACAGTTTATACAAAATTAAAGAAAGATCATGAAAAAGTAATTATTATTGGCAGTGACTTGCCTTTCTTAAACACTCAGCTAATCGAAGAGACTGTGACTCGTTTAGAAAAGCATGAAACTGTTATAGGCCCTAGTCATGATGGCGGGTTTTATTTATTTTCATCGAAGGCTAATTTTGAAAAAAGCTTCTGGACAGATGTTTCTTATAGCAAAAATAATACATTGCTGCAGCTTTTGGAATCCCTAAATATGAAAACTGTATCATTTTTAGAAAATTTAATGGATATTGACGACCTGATTTCATTCACTCAGTCTGTTGAAATTCTGTCTAATAAGAAAAGTCTTTTAAACGTTTACCAGAAAGACCTTCTAGAATTTTTTCAGCAAGAAATTAATTTTCCAAACAAATCTTTTTTAGCAGCTGATAAAAGTTAATTTTTCCCACGTAAAAATCTTTAAGAATAGGAATATCGCGGTATCCAAATCTATAAAGTAACACGATGATACCGTTACTAGCTATTCGGCGATTGATCCCATCTTTATTGTACTTACGAATATTCACCAGGACCGGACGATCTATTACATGTCCCAATGAAACTTTTCGAAGTCGGTCACAAAATAATACATCCTCCAAAAATCCGTCAATAGGAATAAGATCAGATAGCTTTTTATTAAAAAAGAAAACATTTGTCCAAACGCCTTGTCGCAGATACCGCGTTAATAATTGATTTTGCAGATATCCATAAAAAGTCATTATTGAAGACTGACTGTCATATTTTTTTGTAAAACAGCCCCAGAGTGATTCTGTTTTAGATTTATCCAAAATGTTCTGAAGATGGTCTTTCGTAATCAAAATATCAACTGGCCATACCACGATTAAGTCACATTCAGCTTTTTGACAAGCTTCTGTAACAGCTAAGCCTATTGATTTTCTTTGCTGCTTTTCATTATCTAAAAATAAAACCTTAGCCAGTCCTTTGGATTTTAGCAGATCAAAATAAATACTTGAACTGTCCGTACTGTTCGAATCAATAATAATAATTTCAAGATCATTTTGCAGCAGACTTTTAAGATTTTCCAGTTCCGCCAGTTTATTTTTTAACTGCAGCTCTTCATTGTAAACTGGAATGATTAGGGTTAATTTTGGCATTCAGTCTTCATCGTCCTTTATAATTTAAGGTATCTTTATTTTATGAGATTGAATACAGTAAAACGATGTCTTTTAAAAAAATTGATGCAACTTTTTGTGTTTTAATTACGTTAACTTGTTCATGTTTTTTTTATAAAGACAATTTACTTTTTTCTAACCCATTTTTAAATTTACAAATTATTCAGTGGCTTCAGCTGAGCCTTATTTTAATCCTATCAGCAAAATCTTTACCTGAACCTAAGCTTTGGCTGATCATCGTTTGCTATATTTCATCTCGGGTGATTTTATTCCAATCCGGACCCGTGCTTGAGGATGACTACTATCGGTACCTTTGGGACGGTAACCTAGTTTCGAAAGGGATAAATCCCTATTTATACCCACCCAGCGACAGTTTTTGGATAAACATTCCATCGAAGTGGCGGCAGTTTATCAATTTTCCTGAAATCCGAACGATTTATCCACCTCTTACACAATTCTATTTCGCTTTCATATATAAATTATTCGGTGAAAGTGTGTTTGGTCTGCGCATTGGTGCCTTGATCATCGAAATCTTACTTTCGGTTTCGCTTACAAAATTTTTGAAAAAAGAAAATCTTAATTATAAACCTTTAGCCTTATTTTTATTCTTTCCGACTTTACTTAAAGAAAATGTAAATTCAGTTCATTTTGACCTGCTAGCGACATTATTTTTATTTATGTGCTTTGTTAATCTGAAAAAAATGAATACTTCGATTCTTTCAACACTAACGACCTGGGGTGCTCTAGCTAGTGCTGTTTTAGTAAAATTGTTTCCGTTACTTTTATTACCTGTAGTTTTTTTTACAGCTCAGCGAAAGGCTTTGGGACTTAGTTTTTTTATATTATTTATTATTATTTTTTATTTACCATTTATAGACGCCGGATTTCAACTTTTCAGTGGCAGTCATGCCTTCGCACAAAATTGGCTTTTCTTTGAATCCTTTCCTTTTTATGTACAGAAATTTTATGAATTTATTTTTCAGTTTTTTAATTTCAGCGACACTGCATCTTTATCAATCATTACTGATGGCTTACTTACACGATTAACTCTCGGAATATCATTATTTCTTATTGCACTCTGGGTAGGCTTTTCTAAAAAAATTACTTTAGAAAATAAATTTGTGGTGCTTTTATTATTTTTATACACCTTCAGCACGGTTGTTAACTCCTGGTACTGGCTCTGGATTTTACCTTTTCTTATTTTCTATGGCCCGCGAATTTCCTGGGCGTTACCGGTCATTACAACTTTAGGTTACTCTTGGTTTACAGATCAAAAACTTTATATAACTTTGCATCAACCCGCTTACGGGTTAATTACTTTTTTTGTCATAATTTATATATTAAAAAATAATTATACCGGAATAAACCGCTGGAAAAAATCTGGGTTAACGCCCTAGTCCTTTTTCAAGTGGTAACTCGGAATGGCTAGACCATTCCCAAATTGATGCATCATAATTTGCGGTTAATATTCCAAACCTGGCCTCGATCAATAAAGCTAAAAGGGCTGAACGCACACCACCCGTACAGTAAGTAATCGGCTTTTTTTCGGCCGCATCCGTTAGAAGTTTTTTCAATCTTTCACCACTGATAAAACGACCATCACTTTCATAAAGTTTTTCAAATTCAATTAACTTTGCTTTTGGTATTCGGCCGCCACGCTTTTGGCCTGGCATTGTTTGACCTTCAAATTCTTTGGCAGTGCGCACATCTAGAATCAGTCTAGAATTAAATTTCGCATTTCCTTTGAGGTCGTCTAAGGTAGCTCTTCTTTGCGGCTTTAATGTGTAAATAAAATCCCCAGTTTTTATTGGCTTTGATCTTCCTTTTTCGATGGCGTAGCCGGCTTTAACCCACGCTGGATATCCACCATCCAGCAGAGCCACGTGTTCTGTGCCCCAGTAAAGTAAATTCCAAGCAATACGCCCGTCTTCTCCCCAACCGGAGGGATCACCCACAACAACAATCTTTTTGGTATGACTTAACCCCAGCTGCCTTAAGCGAATTTGAACTTGATCTCCGGTAATAACGCGACCCCATTTTTCAGGATGACCAAAGATTGCATTTGTAAGCCCTGGTTTTTCTTCAGTCCAGTTTTCCCAGTCCATGTTTTGGCTATTGGGAATATGACCATCGATGAATTTGCTTTGTCTGGCATCAACAATAAGAACTTGATTTATTATTTTTGCCAATTCTTTTACATCGATAATTTCAACTGTACCAAAATTTTCAGACTCGGCTTTAGCAAAACTGAACGAAGTTATGAAAAGCAGGATACAGAAACAATAGCCCAAGCGAATCACTTCAGTTCGGCTAAAATAGCCTTACCAAATTGCTCGAGCTTTGTTTCACCAATGCCGTAAATACCATTTAAGTTAGCAAGACTTTTCGGATTTTTTTCTGCCAGCTCTCGAAGTGTTTTGTCACCGAAAATAACAAAGGCCGGCACATCAAGTTCGGTGGCCTTCGCTTTACGCCAAACCCGAAGCCGATTAAATCTTTCTTCGGATGCACTGTCTGAAAAATGATCTGGATAGATTTTTTTCTTCTTCCTTAAAATATTTTTGGCAGATGTGACCAGAGTCTTAATTATTTTTCTATCAGAAGCCGTATCACAAATGTCACAATGGCCACATTTTTTTAACCGCTGTGAATCTTTATAATATGTTAATATATCTGCATGACGACACTCAGCCGCCTCAGAGTAATTAACCAAAGCCTCTAAGTTATTCCAACGCAAATTTTTTATGGCTTTTGCAGCCGTAGAATTTTGAATAAAATAAGACTGTAGCCCTTTGTCTTTTTTTGAATATAGCATCAGGCAAGTCGAATTTTTTCCGTCTCGGCCAGCGCGTCCCATTTCCTGATACAAAGAATCAATATTGGCAGGCATTTGAAAATGCACCACCAGTCGAACATCCGGTTGGTCTATTCCCATACCAAAAGCACTCGTGGCCACTAATATTCTGATATCTCCGGTCGAATAAGATTCTTGAATGCGGGTTCGTTCTTGGTTACTAAGACCCGCATGATAAAAACCTGTTTTTTCAAATTTTTCAGACAGATGACTTGCGATAGTTTCCGTTACTTTTCTGGTCCCGCAATAAATAAGAATGCGCCCTTCAGGAAATTGTTTTAAACTTTGTATCAACCAAGGTGATTTACTTTCTTCATCGCTGCAAGATTCTACCTGGTAATACAAATTAGGACGATAAAACCCATGCACTAACCTTTGGGGATTTACCAATTGCAAGTTCACTGCAATATCATCTAAAACTGTTGGCGTGGCCGATGCGGTCAAAGCTAAAATGGGCACATCTGGACGAAGAGTCTTTAATATTTTAAGACCTGCGTACTCTTCTCGAAAATCATGACCCCATTGCGAAACACAATGAGCTTCATCAATTGCAAATAAAGCTATTTGACGATTTTGAATCCATTTTTGAAAACCCTCTTTTTGCACGCGTTCGGGGGATAGATAAAGTAAATAGGCTCCGCCCTGATTTATTTTTGAAAAAACCTCTCGTTTTTCATCTTCGCTTTGTCCTGAATGAAGACATCCTGCCGAAATTCCTTTTTTTCTAAGGCTACTAACTTGATCTTTCATCAAAGCAATAAGCGGTGAGATAACGATAACCAACTGGCTGCAAAAAACAGCCGGAAACTGATAACATAAGGACTTACCCCCACCTGTTGGAAGCACGGCCAAAGCATCCTTCTTCGAAAGGACAGCGTTGATGATTTCTTGCTGACCAGTCCGAAAACTGGATAATTGAAATGATTTTTTTAGCTCATCTTCGAACATTTGCCTTCTTCATCGAAAAGTTTATCATACCTGCAATTAGGCCACCAATAACTAACAGTTTTTTGCCAAAACAAAAGACACAAAGTCGCTAGACACCCGACTTAGCATCTGAGACAAATAAAGCATGACCTTAGCACCTAAAAAAGTCCCAAAGAAGCATCAACCAAAGGGTTTTGAAATTCTGCACGAAGACCAAGATTTAATCGTTGGAAACAAAGCGCCAGGAGCATTAACCGTAAGCGCCTTGTGGAATAAAGAAGACACCGTTCAAAGTGCTTTGGATCAGTATATACGCAAAGGAAATCTGCATTCTAAAAAATGTGTCTACGTCGTTCATCGATTAGATCAAGCCACTTCCGGAGTACTTATTTTTGCTAAAACTGAAAGTGTCCAACAGTTCTTAAAAAATGATTGGAAAGCCACTGTTAAAACTTACTATGCGATCGTCCACGGAAAAATGAAAAGTAAATCTGGAATTATAGAAAGCTATTTGACCCAAGATGAAGATTACGTGGTGCAATCAACGACTGATTCCGAAAAAGGAAAATTAGCACAAACTGAATTTACCGTGGTAAAAGAAACGGCCTACTTCAGTGTCTTGAAAATTAATTTACTTACGGGGAAAAAAAATCAAATCCGTGTGCACTTAGCAGAAGCCGGAAACCCCATTGTTGGCGACACAAAATACGGAAAAGCGTCCAAGCACAAAGAACTTTATCTGCATGCCTTTGCGATTGTATTTACTCACCCCTTTAATAAAAAGCGGCTGCGCGTTCAGGCCGCCATACCGGTCTATTTCGAAAAACTAGTTAATTATGGGTATTAAAAAATGATTCACGACTACCTTGTCCTAGGAGCCGGCATTTCAGGGGCTTTGATTTGTGAAAAAATTAAGGCTCTGGATAAAAGTTTTGTTCTTGTAGATAAGGGCCGAAGTCCCGGCGGTCGATTCAGCTGCAAACGAATGGAGACGATTTATTTTAATCACGGTCTACAAGAGTTTAACTGCAATTTTGCGCAGCACCCATGGGTCAATGCTTTAATTGAAGATCGGCTTATTGAACCCTCAAAGCCTTATAAAATTTTAGTACCCGCCAACCAAATTATAAAAAAAATACTGCAGCAGACTCCTGTCTGCATCAATCAAGAGATTACTAGCGTGGTGGAAAGTGACACGACTTTAGAAGTCACTTCCAAGTCTGGCCAACGATGGGTTGCAAAAAAAATAATTTGCACTTTTCCGGCGCCTCAAGCTTTGAAAATTTTTAGTTTTATTTTAACCCCCCACCAAAAAAATCTTTTAGAGTCCGTAAAATACTTAAAAAAAATAATTATTTTTACTGACGCGCAAATTCATCCGTTAATTCATTCCGATTACCAAATACAACAGAAAGACAAGTATACTATGATTTGTTTTTCAGAAAAAATTTCAGATCTTTATTTTGACCAGTCAGATTCAGAAATTGTGGTGAATTTAAAAAATATTTTTTCTGATTTATTCCAATTTGTGAACAGCCAGCAGATGGCTGTAAAAAAGTGGCGCTATTCAACGTGCTCGCAAGCTGTTCCAGCAAAGCATTTGGTCAACCAAAACAATAACCTTTTTCTGGTGGGTGATTATTTTGGCCAAAGTGTAGATTCATCGTTGGAAAGAACTCTTTCATCTGCAGAATCTATTTTTAGTTTACTTTAACGCCACTGACCGCTTTTGATAAAAAGCCAATCTCGGATTGTATGTTCTTAAGACCAGCTTCTTCCAGCATAGATTCCATTGATACCTGCGTGTAGTTCTTGAAAAATGGCTCATGAAAATCCTGCGGAAATTGCTTCAATGCCCATTGAAAATCCGCATCGTCATTATTTTGTAAGGAATCAACCATGCCAAACAAACCCATAGGCTTAAGTAATCTTTTACTTTCCTTTAAAACGGCTTCACGAACATGAAGTGGTAATTCATGAAACAAAAAACATGAATACACAACATCAAAATTTTCATTTTTAAAAGATAGATCCTCGCCTTGACCTTGCAAAAAATCGATTCTTTTAAAATTTGAAAGATTTTTTTTAGCTTTTGATAAATAAAACGAACTTAAATCAACACACGTAATCTGCGCTTTTGGAAAAGCCAGTGCCATAAATTTTGTTAATCGACCGGTGCCACTGCCAAGTTCTAAAAATTTTAAACCCTCTCCGTCAGAGCCATTCAGATGAACTTTAATTTGTGGTATAATCAACCTTCTCATCGCATCCGCAGCACCCGAAAACAATATTTCAACTTGGTGCTCGTACAATTCTGCCGATGTATTCCCCAAGTAACCGCTAGTTTGAAAGTGAAAATTACGTGTGTAATATTCAGGTAACCCTTTTTTAAATTCTTCTGCTTCGGGTTCAAAGTCATGGGCTTCTTTTTTTTCTCGGCGTTTTGCAGCTAAAAAAGCGTCTTTGAAAATTTTTGGAATGCGAAATGAATGCGCCAGTGGATTTTCGGGTTTAAGCACATCAATCGGGTAAAACCCCTGAGAAATATTTTCTGCGTCTTTGCTTAAAAGCTTCTGAATTTTAGGTAACGCCTGTTTCAAATGCTGTGCATAGTTCTTTGGGACACTTCTTTTTTGCCCCGTTGCAAGAACGTCAACCCACGGCAAAAAAGTTCCCTGCACAGCAAAAGCACCTGTTCTTAAAAGTGAATATCCCAGTGATAGATTCTTTAAAATTGTTTTCTTCAAATCTTCTTTCATTACCATTCTCCAAAATTGTGTTTCAAATATCCTAGTCTAAAAAACCTGCTGATTAAAATAAAGTTTGCGTGTGTAGTTTAATATGCCACGATTGTCTTAGACTAAAAACTCTAAAAATGGAGCTTAATATGGCAAATAACACTGAAAAAAATAACATCTGGAAAGTGATCGGCGCTTCTAGTGCCGGGACTTTAATCGAGTGGTACGATTTCTATATCTTTGGCAGCTTAGCCACTATCATCGCGGCGCACTTTTTCCCCAAAGGCAACGACGTCGTTGCTTTACTTAGCACTCTCGCCACTTTTGCTACGGGCTTTGTAGTTAGACCATTTGGTGCGTTGGTTTTTGGTCGCATGGGCGATGTCGTTGGACGAAAACATGCCTTCTTAGTCACGCTTATTATCATGGGCTTATCAACCACGGCGATCGGCTTACTTCCATCTTTTGAACAAGTCGGTTATTTAGCACCGATTTTACTTCTTATGCTTCGCTTGCTTCAGGGTCTGGCTATGGGCGGAGAATACGGCGGGGCCGCAACCTACGTTGCTGAACACAGTCCCGATGGGCGCCGTGGATTTTACACTTCATTTATTCAAACCACGGCAACGCTTGGTCTTTTTGTTTCCTTAGGGGTTATTCTTTCGACTCGACTTTCTGTGGGTGAAGAATCTTTCAAAGAATGGGGTTGGAGAATTCCATTTTTACTTTCTTTTGCACTGGTTGCATTTTCCTACCTCATTCGCCGAAAAATGGCCGAGTCACCTCTGTTTGAAAAAATGAAAGCCAGCGGCAAAGCTTCGAAAAGTCCACTTCGCGATAGTTTTTTAGTTCCTGAAAATCGTCGCATCGTGTTGATCGCACTTTTCGGTGCGACAGCTGGGCAAGGAGTCGTCTGGTACACCGGTCAGTTTTACGCACTTTATTTTTTACAAACTGTTTTAAAAATAGATTTTGTAACAACGAATATAATCATTGCCTCGGCTTTGCTACTGGCCACTCCATTTTTTATTTTTTTCGGAGCCTTATCCGACAAAATCGGTCGCAAAAAAATTATTATGTCGGGCTTAATAATTGCTGCAGTTTCATATTATCCAATTTATCAAATGATGGCGGCTGTGTCCGGCTGGGACCCTTTAAACCCACTTAACCCGGCAGTTAATCCTAATGTGCCTGCGCTGATCGGTTTAATTTTCATTCAGGTTTTTTTCGTAACCATGGTCTATGGTCCGATCGCTGCCTTCTTAGTTGAACTTTTTCCAACACAAATTCGGTACACTTCGATGTCATTACCCTATCACATTGGAAACGGCGTTTTTGGTGGATTAGTTCCATTCATTGCGACCGTTTTGGTCGCTAGCACCGGCAACATCTATGCAGGTCTAGTTTATCCGATATCCGTGGCTTTGATTACCTTCGCTATCGGATGCACATTGATAAAAGAGGATAAAAAGCGCGTGGGTATGAATTTAGAAAGTCTTTAATAATTCAAATTGTTGTAGGACATGACAGCATTTAATTATACTAACCCATTTAAGATCAGTCTTTTTGACATGAATAAAAGACCTCTTTTCTGGGCTTGATTCCCAACTTAAAATTGATCATGCTGTCTATGTGGAAACCAATAGATCCCTCAAATTTCGAAAAAGTGACCTTGCTTACGGCAGCCATCAGTTAACTCAGCTGAACTCGTACAGCGATAAAATAAAACAGCTTCCGGGTTTTTCTGAAAAAATGAAAGCGGCACAGCTTTATCCTTTAAAGCCACAGCCCCTTGAGATTTTTCAGATTAATATGGGGAAAATGTGCAACCAAGCCTGTAAACATTGTCATGTGGATGCTGGTCCAGATCGTCGTGAAATTATGACCCGTGAAACGATGGGAAAAATTCTAAATATCCTTAAAACATCAACCACTCACACAGTCGATTTAACTGGTGGTGCACCCGAAATGAATCCTCATTTTCGTTGGTTTGTTGAACAGCTGACGGCGCTGAATAAAAAAGTCATAGTTCGCTGCAACCTAACAATCATTTTAGCGAACAAAAGCTATAATGATTTGCCGGAATTTTTTAAAAAACATAAAATTCATATTGTTTCTTCACTACCTTATTACGATAAAAGTAAGACCGATCGCCAAAGGGGTGATGGAGTTTTCGAAGACTCGATCACGGCACTGAAAATGCTGAATGCAATTGGTTACGGAAAAGCCGACACGAATTTAAATTTGGATTTAGTTTATAATCCTGCGGGCGCTTTTTTACCCGGATCTCAAGATGCTTTACAAAAAGATTTTAAAAATGAATTGATGCGCCTTTTTGGGATAGAATTTAATAATTTATTCGCAATAACGAATATGCCTATTTCCAGATATTTGGATTACTTAATTGAAAGTGGAAATTTCGAAGATTACATGGAAAAATTAGTTACGGCTTTTAACCCAACTGCCGCTGCGGGTGTTATGTGCCGAAATACTGTATCTATCAGTTGGGATGGTTTTGTTTACGATTGCGATTTTAACCAAATGTTAGATTTAAAAATTCAATCGACCCATCAAGCTGGGTTAGATGACTACAACGAACTTGAATTACAAAAACGTAATATCGTGCTTAATCAACACTGCTACGGCTGCACCGCGGGTGCAGGTTCTAGCTGTGGTGGAACCACTTCCTAACCTTGGCAAACAAATGAAAAAAAAATCTAAAGTTATTAAAAAGTTAAAAAAACGAATCTACAACAATACCTCCAGAAAAATAAAGGCTGATCAAACCCAGCAACATATCATTGATACTTACGTCAAATTATTAGCCGAACGCAGAGGGGCCGAAGTCTCTATCGAGGAACTTGCACAAGCATCGGATATTTCTCAGCGAACTGTCTTTAGATTGTTTAAAGATAAAACTGCACTGTATCATGCGACGGATTTATATATTGAACAGTTTGTACAAGTCAGTTTTGAGAAAATACAACAGACAGATATTTTAGGGTTCATAAAAGATGTTTTTAACTTATTTGAACAGCATGAAAATTTAATGATGGCTTATATGTTTTCGCAGTATGGCGCTCGAGCTCGTGAAATTTTCCGCAAAAAATTAAATAAACTTTTAATTGATCAAATTATTGAAGTCCGAAAAATTAAGATGAATCGTATTTTAGAAACTCGGTTGGCTGTTGTTGTAACTTTAATTAATGTTAAAATCTGGTATGATATTCGGACGGATTTTAAACATTCAAGCAAAGAAATCGGCCATGCCGTTAGCTGGGCTGTAGAAAATTTAATTAAAGCTCTTTAGTTTTACTGAATTTTACACAAAGACGGTAAAATAGGATCGATGCCGCAAGTAAAATTAAATCTTCCACAACAGTCCACCAAGTAAGGGGCCTTCCCCAAAAAACTCCAAAACAACCACAGTTTTGTAAG
Source organism: Bdellovibrionales bacterium (assembly GCA_043740435.1). GTDB lineage: Bacteria > Bdellovibrionota > Bdellovibrionia > Bdellovibrionales > Bdellovibrionaceae > Pseudobdellovibrio. Next base: position 21,972 of record JAYUCH010000032.1, read on the forward strand.
TTCAAACCCCGAATATTAGAAACTGTCGCCAAAGCGACATAGCCAAAGTGCATCAGTATTAATAACAAACCATTCCGCACTTGGTTTTTTTCTAAGATTATAAATATTCCGAGAAACAATTCAAATAAACTGACACCCAAACCCAAAATCAATGCCATAGTCAGCGGAAGACCAAATTGATACGTCAGTATAACTTCTGCAAACCCACGGTTATCTAGTAATTTTCCGATTCCTGTAGCAATTACTAACAAAGCAAAAAACCATTTTAAAATAATGTAGACGATCTTTGTAGGCATCTTTACAATCTGACATATGATGAACACACTGTCGATAAAAACCCTACTTTTAATTTTCTCTGTTTTGCTTTTATCAAATCCAGTCTTTGCAAATTTATCGATGGCGGGAATCGACATACCTGAAAAAATTATACTCGATAAAACCACGCTGCAATTAAACGGCACTACTTTTAGAAAAGTTTCTTTATTTAATGTGAAAGTCTGGCTCAGTGCACTTTATCTTGAGACCTTAACGACGGACTCAGAGCTTATTCTTAATTCAAAATCTTTTAAAGTTATCGATTTGTTCGCACTTTATGATATTTCAGCCAGTGACTCAAAAAAAGGATGGAAGCTGGCGATTGATCAGAACTGCGAACCAAAATGCCAATCCCTAGATTCTGAAATACAAAAATTCTATTCTCACATACCTGAATTTAAAAAAAATTCACATTATCGTTATATTTTTTCTTCAACTGGAATTCACATTTTTCTGGGTGATAAAGAAATTTTTTATTCGAACGACACTGAATTTTCAACGCTGCTGCTAAAAACTTGGATCGGAAAAAATCCACCCTCTGCTGATGTGAAAAAAGATTTACTTAAGGGTTCTTCAAAGCTTTAAAAAATAGTCTCCACATCAACTCGACATTTATTTTGGTAACTATTTCGATCTGCGCAGAAAAAATAGCCAGACTTCGTTGGTGGTAGGTTGATTTTTTATTGTTTATATCACATAAAAAAAGCCCATTTTCAAAGAGATAACCAATTCCGGTTTCAACTTGAAAAATTTCAGGATTTGCAAGATACATCGCACTGACTAAGTCCCAAACTGGGAAACTAAATCGGCCTTTTAATAGCAAATTGCGCCACATCCATCGCTGACTTTGATTCCAAAGATGTTTTCCCAAGATAGAATTTTGCATTTCATTTTTAAACAATCTAAAAAGTTTTAGTTGATAGGCAACATCTAAAGGAACAATTACTTTTACAAAATCACCTGCTAATACACTTTGAAACGCCGGCAAATTTTTTGTTAAATTAAATTCCATGGGCCAGAATGGTGGCCATTTTCCAAGTGTATTCGTTCTTCCCAAAGTCATCACCACACGGGCAGGAACATATCCCAGCTTTATAAAACGAGCTAAATTTGTTAGCGGTCCTAGGGCTAAATAATCAGACCCACTTAATGGCACCTCGAAAGCTGTATCGCCCACCAGGCAAGGAACTTCGGACCCCATTATTTTACACAGCTTTAAATTGTTCACATGACAAGCTAAAGAACTGGCATTGCCAGCCACACTGTAGATCGAGGTGATCGGAACATTACTTTTCAATAAATAAGCTAACGCGAAGGCATCATCAACATCTCCACCAAAAAATTTATTTTTAGCAGAGCCTAAAGCGTTATCAGTATCAATGATGATTGGAATTATTGATCGTCCAATCATATGGAATATAGTCTATTTCGAAATCTAGGGGAATCGGATTTTTTCTGTAAAGATTCACGTACTCATTAATAGATTTGGCTTTTTTGGGCACGAAATCTTTAGGAAAAAACTTTAAAATTTCTGTTACTAAAACTTTTTTTTTCGTGGGAACTATCTGCACATTAGTTGCAGAATTAAAAAATTCAACAGCTAAAGACTGTAAGTCTTTATTCAAAGTCTCTGGCACAAAAGGTTTCCTTGGAAGTCGCGGGCACGAAACGGCCATACAGTTCAAAGCCCAATGCACACGGTCTTCTTGCAGTGATCGAATAAAATTATTTTCATAATCGACTAATGACATTCGGGTGCCACCGATATCCATTTTTGTCAGATAGAAAAAATTAACTTTTTTAAATCCGGCATTGGTTTGTGGAATGCCTTTTTGCAGAACGGTATACATCGAAAGTGCGTTGTAAGCATTCAAGTGATGAGCCAAAAGACTGTCTGGCGTTGTAAAGTCAGTAAACTTTTTTTCTGCAACATAAGCGACATACATTTCAAGATTTTCTGGATTTTTTTGCAAACCTTCGAAATCGACTTGCCCTTTGTCATTGACATAATTCTCTAGAACTTTTGCATAAGCTTGCTTTGCTTCAAATTCATCAATTGCTTTATTGATTGAAGGAGTTTTTTGCAATGTAGAGCACGCCGATAAAAATAAAAAACTTAACAGCAGTAACTTTTTTATTTTAAGCGGTTCCACTTTTATTTTCCTTCATCATTTTTTTAACGCGACCCTTTGCATGCTTCATCGGTAGCAACGCAGGATCCATATGAAATACCGTGCCTTCAGGAATCGGATCAAAAGCTCCAGTTAGCGGATTCCAGATTTTTTCGCCTTTTTCTGACTTCATTGTTAGCGGAGCTAAAATATATTCATCCCGTTTGGCGTTGTGCATACACATAGATAGTGGACCATCTTTGGTCGCAACCATGAAAACGCAACCCTCGATACGCTCTGTCTCTAATTTACAAGCATCCATAAAATTATGAATAAAAAATGAGATTTTATTTACTTTAAAACCTGACTTTATCAGATCCCACTTCATTTTCCAGCCCTGTTTAGCTACAAATTTAATTCCCGGTAAAATTAAATGGCTGTGTTTCAAAACTGTTCCGATTACACTTTTTACAGTTTGTAATCGGTTCTTTCTGTCAAAAGTGACATCTTTGGTAATATCTAGAACTTCGATCAAAAAATCAGGATCATCCCAAATATCGTACAGATTTCCATTGCAAGAAAACATGTACGAATATTTATTACATTTGGGATGACCAATTAAGGGAGCATCGAAATTTATTTTAGTATCAGCTCCAGTACGTATTTGTTCCATTACCGTTTCTTGGGTGATTAAAAAATCACGCTCGCGTAAGACGCCGCGACCTGTATCTGCTTGCAGCTGAAACGAAGCGAATCGTATGTGATCCGCTTGCTTACGAAAAAAATAAATTAATTCAGGAATTTCTTTAAAATTATCTGCATAAACTGTGGTGTTAAAGATAATCATGATCGGAAGATCTTTAGCTCTTGCGATATATTCTTCGCGAATTTTGTTTAACTCTACTTCTGTTTTAAAACCTTTACGCTCTTGAGTTAGGTCAACGTGGAAGGCAACATCTGATAATCCCACATCTGCTAATTCCTGCAAAAGATCACGACTGGCTTTAATACCATTTGTTAACAAAGATGGTCGCATACCAAGGTCGGCAATTTTTTTTACTATTTGAACCAGTTCTTTTCGATCTCTCAAAGTCGGATCCCCGCCAGATACTTGCACGTCGGTATTGGGCCCATAATGTTTTCGAATCAACTCAATCCGAGTAAAAAGTTCTTCGATGGGCACATCTTTGACCGCTTCAGAACTGTCAGATAAGTAACATAAAGTACAATCTAAGTTGCAACGCTGAGTTATTTCAAGCGAAACACAACCAATTCCCCAACGGCGCCCGGCTAACTGAGGCTTTGTCCACTTATCTATTTTTTTCATGCGTGCTTCTAAAGGTTTACGATATTCACCTGGCTCTGGAAGTTCACTGTACGGTTTCCAATCCGTAATTTCCTCTGGTGACATGTAAATGGGTTGAACTTCCTGTTCAGGGGTTTGTTGCATGAATTCCTCCGGAATTGTTTTAACTTAACAAGTCTGAAAGGATTCGGAATAGGAGTCAATAATTTGCGCCTACTTTTGTGCAACGAATATGAGTTAACAATACCGTCTTCGGTATTGTTAACTCGACTTTAGTACGTTTATTTTCAGCTAAAAAGATTGTTTTAGCTCGCGAGCCGCAAATTTTTGTGCGCTAGCAGCTTCATCCACAACGGCCGCCATTCCAAAAAATTCATGGGTGACGCCATTGTAATTTTTAAAATTTACTTTCACGCCTTGTTTTTTCATAAGCTCTGCCAATTCTTTTCCTTCACTTTGCAAGGGGTCAATCTGCGCAGTTATGATTGTAGTTTCTGGCAGTCCCTTAAAATTAGCGGCTACCAAATTTATTCGGGGATCCTTAGCCTCTGCTGCTGTGTTCAAATAATTTTTCATAAACCAAGACATCATCGACTTATTAAGCGGTTTAGCGTCTTTATTAATCTCATAGGATTCAGAATTCATCGCAGAGCTAGCAATCGGATAAATAATCAATTCATGAACAGGCATTTTAATCTTTTCGTCACGGGCCCTGATACTTACATTCAGTGCTAAATTCCCACCAGCACTTTCTCCGGCAATGGCAATTTTTTCTGGATTTCCACCAAATGATTTTGCATTTTCAGTAACCCACTTGTAGGCAGCAAATGAATCATCATGTGCAATCGGAAATTTATGTTCAGGGGCCAATCGGTAATCCACAGAGACAACGATGGCTTTTGTTTGAATTGCCAGAGCGCGCGCACTGCCATCATAAACATCTTTACTACCAATAACCCATCCCCCACCATGATAAAACACAATCACTGGCATCGGAGTTTTTCCCGATGGGGTATAAATTCTTGCTGGTATTTGAACACCGGCGCCGCTGATTTGTTGATCCTCTACTTTTGCAAAGCCTTCTTGCGATTTTAGTTTTTGCTTGTCGCTCATTATCGCACTAACAGCATCCGCAGGAGTGGGCTGCTTACGCGCCTCCTCGGCACTTAGTTCCGAGATGGGCTTACCACCTTTTTTTTCAAGTTCGGCAATCACCTTTTTCATTTCAGAATTTAACTGACTGCCTTTATCACTGGCACTGAAGGCGACCGAAGTGAACAGCAGAATCGACATAAAAAATAACTTCATTTTTTCTCCTTGTTTCATTTCTCTAAGGTGAGTTCATATAATGTGCCACATATTCGATTGTTGTTTTTTTTTAATGTTGGGTCTTTTGCTTAGGGTTTTGCACAACTTTAGCTTAAATAGGAAAAGGAGAATTCAAATGAAAAATATCAGCACACTAAAAAATCAAATCAGCAATGCCTACGGCCGCGTGGGTGTACCAATTTTATTGTACTTTCTGGGCGTGCCCGGTGCCTTAGTTATTTTGCTGTGGTTATTTTTCTTTCGTGGTCGATAGCAAAAATTAAGATGCTTTACACTGAATAACCGGTACCGACAAAACCTCTTTAAGTTTTTCAAAATCGATCGGTTTTGTCATGTATTGGTCCATTCCAGCATCTATACATTTTTTCTCATCCTCCAACAGTGCATTTGCAGTCAGGGCAATTATTTTTACATTTTTAAGATGGGGCTCTGTCAGTTTTCGGATAAATCGAGTCGCCTCGTATCCATCCATCATCGGCATTTGGCAATCCATTAATATAAGATCGATGTCATTACACCGTTTTAGCTTTTCAATCGCTTGCTGGCCGTTTTCGGCTGAAACATGGTCATGCCCTAAGCTTTGCAAATACTTTTGTAAGACAAACATATTGACTGAATTATCTTCAACAATCAGAACTTTTAATTTTTTAAACCCGGGTTGCGCAAACGTTTTGACCTTTGGAATTTTATAAGTTTCACCAACCCGAGGCAGTTGAATTTCAAACCAAAAACATGACCCTTCCCCAAGACGACTCGACACAAAAATTTCACCGCCCATTAAATGAATTAATTTTTTTGAAAGGGACAGACCCAACCCAGTGCCACCATGTTTTCTGGTCGTGGAAGCATCTGCCTGAACAAAGTCTTCGAATAAAAACTTTAATTTTTCTTCGGCAATTCCTACACCCTGATCGCGAACTCCAATTTTAAAATGAACTGAGTCTGGATTTTCGTTGATCTTTTCAAAGAATAAACTAACTGTGCCGTGGTCAGTAAATTTAATTGCATTACTCATTAAATTAAAAAGAACTTGTTTCAGTTTATAAACGTCACCAGCAACAAAATAATTTTCAACAGCAGGGGTCAAACTAATCTGCAAACCTTTTTGTTTACCCAGATGGGCTAAACAGTCTACGACGTCCTGCAAAGAATCATTCAAATAAAAAGAAGTTGTTTCCAAATTCATTTTATTACTTTCAATTTTAGATAAATCTAAAATGTCATTAATTAGAATCAATAAAATTTCTGAAGATTTTTCGATCACTTGTAAATGCTCTTGCTGTTCCATGGACAACGAAGTTTGCTGCATTATTTTAGTCATGCCAATTATCCCGTTGATGGGCGTTCTAATTTCATGACTTACATTCGCAACGAACAAAGACTTCGCAGAATTTGCTTTCTCGATCTTTTCATAATTTTCTTTTAGAATTAAAGACATCGTATGAAAAGATTGGGCCAGTTGCCCGATTTCATCATAACCGAAATCGCTAGACTGAATTGTCAATTGATGCGGATCTGTCATCTGAGTCAATACTGTCAATTTTTGTATACGCTGACTGATATCTAAAAATATTTTTAAAGTCACAACAATGGCCGTTAAAAATAATAGTAAAAAAATAGCCATGTATCCTTTTTGCTGATTTTGAAGCTGTGTTTGTCTGAAGTTAAGATCAAATTCGACAAGATCTAAATTAGCTGTCCAAAATAAAAATAAATTCTTTTTTTCTGATTCAAGTGTCTTAATGACAGCTGTTAAATTATTAATTGTTATACTGCGATCATCGATAAATTTTAAATAACTGTACATTTCTGAACGCACTGAAGCTGTAAAAGTAGCTGGAACCTTATACTGGGTATTTAAATTGATGACCTTTGAAGATAAAGTTGATACTTCACCAAGCAGTGATTTTGTCTGAGCTGCTTGTTCAGCTAACGATATCCAGTTCATATAACGACCAGCTCTTAAAACATTCTGAGAAGAACGAAATAAATTTTCATAGATTTTAGGCATCTTTACTAAACTAATCTGAATTAAATAATAACTAAATAAGTTGGACTCAAACAATAGCCGCGATTCTAATCCAAGATGTTCCAGTTTTTGAATTTTACTTTGAAACTGAAACTCACTGTAGCTGTACGGACTTGTCAACGATTTTGAAAGTTCGCTATCAATGGACGAAACTTCTTTTTTTATTTTTTCTAATTTTACAATTTGCTTTTGTATGCTCGTAATAGCTTCGTTTTGCTGATCTAAGAATTTGTAAACTAAAATCCCTATCGGCACTAAAATCATAAATAAAATAATTAAATATTTAGAAGAAACTTTTAATGATTTCATGCCGACTTTTTTGGAATTAATAGTTTTTGATATAAACGTATTTTTTTAAGCTCTGCTTCACTAAGCCCCAACATAGCACAGCGAATTAAGTAGCCCTCATTTGTTTTCATCGAGGATTCTACTTTCAATGCAGGATTCTTAACCTCTAAGTCTTTAAAAAGAGTTGAATCACAAAAGAACGTGTAGCCGATAGGATATTCTTGATTCGTTTGCAGGGTAAGACTGACTTCACCAATCGATACGATCTGAGAAAAATTATAAATTTTTATTTCTGTTTTTTTCGTCTGATTAATTTGGTATTCGACCCACTGTTGTTTGTGACTTTCAATGTCGGTCTTGATCAATTTACTTATTTTCGATTCAAATATTTCTGGGTCTATGGGCTTAACAATGTAATCAACGGCCCCTAAAACAATAACTTCTTTAACATGCTGGGCTGAACTATTACTTGTCAGCATCACGATAGGTATGTGAGCGTAAATTGGTTTGTTTTTTATTTTTTTAATAACTTCGATGCCGCTTTGTTCAGGCATTTCGTAATCTAATATGATGACAGCAATTGAATTATTTTGCAGACAATCGATAATTTTTTTAGGATTGTCTAACAGAATTGGATTAAACCCCATGCGCATGATGACAAATTTTGCCATCAACAAATCATTAGGATTATCATCAATGACTAGAATATTTTTTCTAATCATAGCGCCGAACTTTGAAATTGATGTAATTTTTTGATTGTTTCTTCATTTTCGTCAAATAGAATATGAAGCAACCCAGTCACTTCACCTTCTGTTCCATTTTGCACTCGAATTAAGTTCTCAAGATCATTACAAATTGCATGCAGTTTGATTAACCCCAGTTGACCACTGTTTGATTTAAACTTGTGGGCCAATTGCGCTATAGCTATAAAATTTTTAGCTTGTAGTTCTGCTTTGATTTCTTCGATGATTTCATTACTCGCTGCAAAGTGCAAATTTAACATTTGTCCCAGAACATTTTCATTTAAATCTTTCCCTAGCTTAATTAAGATATCAACTCGGTCAGAATCAAACGACGGTAAATGTGAGTACTTGGAAGCAATGTTGAAACTATCTAATTCATTTCGATTTTTCATATGTTTTTATCGGAATTAGACCCACTGTTTTCAAGTCGGTAAGTTGACATTTTAGACCAAGGGCTAGCTGGATTTACAACCTTAACAGTCCAGCTAAAACAACTATTTTACCAAATTTTAATTCGATCACTTTCATTTAAATATAATGCGTCTGATTTTTTGCAGGCAAAAGCTTCATGAAAGCCAGCCTGATGCTTCACTTGCTCGTTGATGCGGGCGTAGCCCAAGCTGTGCGGATCCGTTTTTAACTGCATTTCAATCGCTTTTTCGCGCATAACAGTGCACCACAGGCGACCGTAAGCTACGAAAAATTTTTGTTTATCTATTATAGACCCTGCTCCTTTCGGAAAAGCAGCATTGTATGAAAAAGTAAGGCCCACCAAGTCAGCCACATTTTCACCTTGAGTCAACGCTCCATTATGACCAATTTTATTAAATTGCTCCATCATTTTCATTCCGCGATCTTGAAATTTTTTGATATCCTGATCAGTCATCCACTGGCGAAGTTTACCTTCTGAATCAAATTTCGAGCCTTCGTCGTCGATCCCGTGACCTAATTCATGCCCAATGACAGTTCCAACTGCCCCTAAATTTTCGATCAAATCACCCTCAGCTACAAAAAATGGATACTGTAAAATACCAATCGGCATAACAAATTTATTTTTGTCCGGAGAATAATACGCGTTTACCGTCAAAGGACCCATACCCCAAGCCTCTTTGTTCACACCCTCTTTTAACTTTTCAAAAGCTCGCTTATGTCCTGCTAACGCCAATTTTTTACCGTTGGCATATGGTAAATCAGGACTCAGTTTCTGAATGGGTTTAAAATCCCACTCTTTATCCGTAATAGGCTTAACTAGCTGCAACTTTGCTGTCTGAATTTTTTGAAGGGCACCTTTTTTACTGACATCACTCAGCCACGTGTTTTTTTCTATTCCTGTTGCAATCGATTGACGAATTTTTGAAGCAACTGCCTCCATTTTTTCATTTGGAAAAGTTGGAAATAATCGCGGCAGCATCTCGATATCTAATTCGCGATTAAAAGAACCCATTACAGCCATCGTGCAACGCTCTTGCCGATCTGATCTCGAAATCGGGCCGCCCAAAAATTTATGACGAAATGCAAATCTTTTTTTGAATAACTCAGGATAGGCATCATCCATAAAATCACGGGCACTTCGATACGTATAAATATCTTTTAATACATTGAGATTTTCTTTGGTCATTTCTTTCTGTAAAAATTCAAAACTTTCCGGAACAAAATCGCGCAGCAATGTGGTCTCAGGAATATACTTTTTAAAAAACGAATCCAACTTTAGCACGCTCGTTTTCTTCAAAAAATCAGCACGACTTATCTTTCGCGGCTGCGTGTACCTTTGTCTGAATTCCGCAGGGTACGGGTATATGATTTTAAACTTTTTTTCAAATTCAATGATATTAGCAGCTCGTTTTAAATGGTCGTCTTTAGATTCTTTGGGGTAAAGTGTATCCAAAAAGGCCGCCATTAAATTTTTGAATTCCTCGACAAGCTCAAGATTGTCATAGTAGCTGTGCTCAGGAAGTCCCATCAAATTAACGTCAAAAGTCATATCATAAACTGCAGAGTCATCAATATTTGGCATCATGTCGTAGCTGATAACTGACCATTTTTCATTGGTCATGTTGCGCAAATTTAGTTCGATGTAATCATCGATCGACTTGATTCGAGCCACCTCAGATATCAATTCCGAAACTAACTGCTTTTCTTCGCGCACAGAATTTTTTTCGTTCATACAGGCCATATAGTAATCTTTTAATTGCTTTGACCTCGCCGATAATTTTTTTTCAGATTTTATATTTTTAAAAAAATTCTTTTTCTTTTCTAAAATACGCTCGTCAGAATCATCAAAAGCAAAAGTATGCGAACTGCGATCATCACGAAGTTTGAAACTTTTCTCAACATTTCCACAAACATATTGATGAAAATTTTGACAAGGGTTTACGGTTAAATCCAAGATGAAGTTCCGTTTTTCAGGAATTTCTGAGGTTGCAACAACTGCTGAGGATTGATCGGCTAAAACGGAACTGCTGCTTCCAAGTAACACGATGACGGTTGACATCATTTGTAAGTATATAAAAACTGATTTTCTCATGCTGGATTCTCCTGTAGAATTTAGATAACTCGTAATTTTGTCATGAGTTAAGCCACGGCGTGAAGCTTTTTTTCCACAGATAGACTTCATCTCGACTTCGCGGCATAATCAACAAAATCTCACTTTTACGGAGGAAAGATGTCAACACCGACAATTCCATTTATCGATTTGAAATCCCAGTACGCAGCTTTAAAAAGTAATATTGATTCTCGCATCCAAAAAGTTCTAGACAGCGGAGCCTATATCAAC
>JAYUCH010000033.1:0-1717 GCA_043740435.1 Bdellovibrionales bacterium
ATTCATTTTTCCCCCGAAAAATTTTTTGAAGTCCGGTTATATCGAAAATAAATTTTAGGTTCGCCAATAACGTTGCTTTAAGGAAATATTTCTTAGAATTTGAAAATAAATTCAGGATCGTCTAATCTGTAGACAGTAAAAAAATTCACAAACTAAAAATATAACGTCGAAATTGTTTTTTTAGTTTGCGAAAGACATCAACTGTTTGAAAAAACATCAAAGGAGTCAATGACATGATGCGGGCGCGGCAGGGCCCCTAGGTACAATCTTCCTACTTTCGGGTCACAATTTCAAGAAAAATATCGTTTAGTTGCAGAAAAATTTCGCTCACGAAAATTCACGCCAGAGAGTTTATTTAAAACGCTGGTGCATCTTTGCAGTGGGAAAAATAATGAAGGTTATCTTCATGCGTTGATGCATAGCTTTGGCGCTGAATCGATGCCAGCAAAAAGTTCTTTATCAAGATATCGAAATAAAATCTCAAAATTATTTTTTAAAGACATTTTGCAAGAGCTTTTAAATTCATTTAAACGGCCAACGTGGCGTGGTTATCATATCTATGCCACAGATGGCTTTGAGTTGGTTTTACCCAATGCTGGTGACGTTAGAGCCATTGGCTACAAAGGAAAACGACTTAAGACAGACTCAGGCGCCACAGGTGAAACTTATTATCCGCACATGTACACGGTGCAGACGTACGATGTTTTATCGCGAACAACGAAGGCTGTGTATGTTTCAACGGTGAATCATGAAACCAATGGGGCCATCAGCAATATAAATGATTTAGAGATGAAGTCTTTGACGCTTTACGATCGCGGTTTTTGTAATAATAAAGTGATCGCTACGCATTTTGAAAGTCGCAGTCATTTTATGGTTAGATTTAAGACGGGAAAAACAATTCCAGTCGAGATTCAAAGTTTTTGGGAATCAGATATAAAACAGGACAGTTTTTTGTTTAAAGGTGATCCAGATCGTAGAATTTATTTATACAAAATAAGACATAAAAAGAAAAAAGAAACCCACGTTTACGCCACCAGCTTTAAGGGCTTAACGCTATCAGAGGCTGAAGAACTTTATCGTTTGCGTTGGGATGTAGAAAATTATTTTAGAGATCTGGTGAACAACTTACCGCTTGAACAGTGGCATTCAAAAATAGAAAATGGAATTCTGCAAGAGCTGTATGTGCGCTTGTGGATTATGAATTACGCTCGTATTCAGCAATTTTTGAATGAAAAACCTATAAAAAATCCGCTGGCAAGAATTTATAAGAGATCTAACTTCAAGTTAATACTAGATTTTATTATCAATCACTGGGCTGATTTTTTTGCTCGAAAAAGAAATTTCTTGCAAAAAATAAAACTGCTGATCAAAGCATCAACTGAAAAAAGAAAACGCTATTCTCGCTCTGTAAAAAGACAACTGCGCTATCAAAATAAAAATTATCCGGCCGCAAATATTATTTTTGATCCGGATGTAAAAGTGGCTTAAAGCAACGGTATTGCAATCTTTCACCTGTCAGGAATTTAAACAGTCATTTTTTCAATCGGTAAAGCCGAATAGAGGTCGCGTTTTTTAGCCATGCACAATAATTGAGTAATAGACGGCCGCTAGCGTACCTGACGCCATAATAAACCACAGTCCTAATCCAAGAATGAAAGGTCTTAATCCAACACTCTGCAAAGTTTTTAATGTTAAGTTTGATCCAATTAAGAAAAGC
>JAYUCH010000034.1:0-32553 GCA_043740435.1 Bdellovibrionales bacterium
AACCGCACCTGCAACTGCTGGTGCAGTGAATGCTCCGCTGGATGCATTAATTACTCCGCCACCACTAACGACAGAATATGTATACGGAGAAACTCCGCCACTGCCTGCGAAAGTTTGTGCACCGTTGACAGCCATCGTAATTGAAGCCGGTGATATCGCTAAAGCTGGGTTCACAGTAACGTTTGCGGTGGCCGTTGCGCCTAACGCGTCAGTTACTTTTACGACGGCGCTACCGCTGGCAGCCGGTGCTGTAAAGACCCCCGATGCCGAATTAATAACACCCGTTCCTGATTGCAAAGAAAAAGTGTAAGGCGCCTGACCACCCAGGGCCGCAAACGTGAACGAATTATTAACCGCTAAAGTTACGGTCACCGGAGATATCGCCAAATTATTATTTATAGTTACAGCCGAATTGGCTATGTTGCCTGCGCTGTCCGTTACACGCACTGTTGCTGACCCTGCCGCGGCAGGTGCGGTGTAAACTCCGGCTGCATCCACAGTACCACCACCACTAAAAACGCTGTAAGTATACGGTGAAACTCCATTGCTAGATGAAAAATTTATTGTTCCTGTAACCACCACCGACTGCGACGCCGGAGCAATCGCCAAAGCGGCGTTCACGGTTACATTGGCAGTTGCAGTAGCGCCTAAAGAATCAGTTATACGAATGATTGTTGTGCCGGCGACAACGCCAGCAGTGAAAACACCTGTGGATGCATTAATACTTCCGCCGCCGGACTGAATTGCAAATGAATACGGCGTTTGTCCGCCACCACCCACAAATGTTGCTGAATTTGAAACCGCTAAAGTTTTAACTGCCGGAGAAATCACTAACACCGGACTTACAGTCACGTTGGCGTCTGAAACATTCCCGATACTGTCGGTAACTCGCACGACGGCTGATCCCGCAAAGTTCGGTGCCGTGTACAAACCCGTTGATGGGTTTATCGAACCCACACCGCTAACAATTGAATAAGTGTACGGTGAAACTCCGCCGCTATTGGCGAAAAAAGTTACGGATGCATTTGCAGAAATAGTTTGTGAAACCGGAGCGATTTGTAAAGCGGCGTTCACGGTGACAGAAGCTGTCGCAGAGGCTCCAAGTGAATCTGTTACGCGCACTACAATCGAAGCAGGACTTGCCGGAGCCGTAAAAATTCCGTTACTGGAATTAATAAATCCACCACCGCTAACAATCGAAAATGTATACGGAACAATTCCGCCCGCTGCTGTAAAAGTCATTGTGTTATTCACCGCCAATGTGGTCGTGGTCGGAGAAATTCCCAAGGCACCGTAAATATTCACCAAGGCGTCTGAAATATTATTCAATGAATCTTTCACCCGAATTTGGACGGTCTCAGTCACCGAGCCTGCAACAAAGTCCCCTGTCGTGCTATTTATTGTTCCGTTTCCGGTAACGATGGAATAAATAAACGGACTAACTCCGCCTGTAGCCGAGAAAGTCTGCATGCCACCAAAAATTAAACTGGGTGCGGATGGAGAAATTTGTAAAGCTGGATTAATCGTGACCACAGCATCTGCCGAATTCCCAAGACCATCGGTGACTCGAACGGTTGCCGTACCGCCGATGCCTGGTGCCGTATAACTTCCGGTCGTGGCTAAAACCGAGCCCGAACCGAAAGCGACCGAGTAAGAATAAACCCCGTCACCGCCAGAGGCTGAAAAACTAAAAGTGTTATTGATGGCTACGGTTGCCACCGAGGGAATAATGACAAGGGACGATGAACCAGGATTAGATATAACCGGAGTACCTCCGGGTGCGAATCCAGTGTCTGGAGTTTTCGAACATCCAAATAAAAAGACCGAAAGCAATGATGCTTTGAGAAAGACATTAAAAGAAGATATTAACCAATTACGTACCACAAATAAAGCTTACCAAAACTAATAAAATTTGGTTAATTTTTTATAATTTAGCTGATTTTTAACTGGCTTAGGTCTATTTCGAGACAGATTTTTTTAGACAGCGATAAAAAGACTTGGCTGTTTGTCTCGTCCTGAAACGCGACCTGTACAGCCAAGGTTTTAGGATGAATTAAAAACTTAAATTATAGACGCGCAGAACTTTTAATTTTTTGCTTGGAAGTTCTAATGAAATTTCAAGCTGATATTTAAATTTTCCGTCTAATTTGCCGATTTCAAAATCATGGGAAAATTCTTCAGGCTGATTAACTGTTTTGATCAGTATTTTATTTTGCGCGTCTTGAATCTGGTATAGTTTTGCAGTCAACACCGTTGAATCCGCAGATTTAAAATTGATCAAGTAACTTTTCTCAGCGTTCATCTCAGCACTGATTACTGGCTGCAGATCGTACTTGCTGTAAGCACAAGGGTTCACTTCATTATCGGGTAGTAAAAAATTGTCTTGCGCTAAAACTTTCCAGTTCGCTTCAAAAACTTTGATGATCCACGGGCCAGGCGCACTGGTGCTTTCACTCCAATAATATTGGTTAGAGCTCTTACCACAGTATGCATGGATGACATCGTCCGCTACTAAATCAGCTGACGCAGTTAAACCCGTGCCTCGATAATTCCACACCAAAACGTTAGCGATAGATACTCGGGGACCTTGATTATAGTAAATTCGTACTGGAATTCTAGAGGCTTTATCAAAATAAATCTTTTTCTTGGCGCAACCCATTTTTGTGGAATGCGCTCCGTCGTTTGAAACCAAATCAACCCATTCGTTATTTTCTTTGATTTGCAATACTGTTCCATCATCAGAAATCGTTGATAGTTCGTAATATCCTTCTGCATCGTTTGCACCCAGCTTAAGGATGCTTTCCATTCTCAAGCCAAAATATTCAAACAATGCTGAACCTTTATTATCTTTCAAAAGTCGACCGTCAGCGGACGTAAAACCAGACGTGAAAGCGCGCTCGGGAACATTAAGTTCCGACAAATACAAAGTTTCAGGAGCTTTGATAAAATTGTCATTTGAATCATTAAAATATTCAGTAGATAAAAAAGCGTTTTTTTCCGCTACGGGTAACGTTGAAGCTGAACTGAGATAACGAAGCTCTGTTTTCAAACCTGATTTTTCTGACGGAACAGTAATCGAACCAAAAGCCGAGCAAACAAAGCCACTTGAACTACTGATTTTCAACGGACCGTAAACGATTTCATCGACTGTGCCTGCAGCATCAACGACGGCAGTGCTTGGCGAGGCGATGTCTTTAACATCAACTTTCGAGCAGTTTTGAAATCCGACCAACAACAATACGGTGGCCACAGAACCTTTTACGAACGATGCACGATGTGTTTTTAATGAACTTAATTTCAAGAATACCCCCGTATGTTTCGAAACTAGAATTTTACTAGAAACGAAGCAAAGTAGATACCACGGCTTTTTTAACCTTCTTTGGTCTGTATACGACTTGAAGTGATTAACTTTTTTAACTAGTCTACTAGATTGACGTCTGGCCTAGCTTGATTTGTTTCTTTGTGAGACACTGCAATAGTTAATTCACAAAGCAATTTTTTATTCATGAAGCAAAAGGAAAGTTAATTATGATTCAAATAAGAAAAGCCAACGAACGCGGTAACGCAGATCACGGCTGGCTTAAATCACGACATACATTTTCTTTTGCGGACTATTACGATCCGAAACATATGGGTTTTCGCAAACTTCGTGTGATCAATGAAGACCGCATTGAAGGCGGCTCCGGGTTTGGTAAACACGGACACCGTGATATGGAAATTATCTCTTACGTTGTGGGTGGAAGTCTTAAACATAAGGATTCGATGGGTAATGAGGCCATTATTGTTCCCGGTGAAGTTCAGCGTTTAACGGCTGGAACTGGTATCACGCATTCGGAACACAACAATTTACCAGATCAAGAAACACATTTTTTTCAGATTTGGATTGAACCAAAAAAAACAGGCGTCACACCAGGTTACGGTCAGAAAAGTTTTGAAGAAGATCTTAGCACAAAGAATTTAGTCCTGGTTATTTCAGAAGACGGTCGCAATGGTTCGATCAAAATTAATCAAGATGCCGACATGTATATTTCGCGCTTAGAAAAAAACTCTACTTTAACATTTAAAATGCGTCCGGGCCGCGCGGCTTGGGTCCAAGTCGTATACGGAAATCTAGAAATTAATGGGGGGAAAAATTTAGCTGGTGATGCTATCTCTTTTGAAAACACAGGGGCTTTGAACTTTTTAGCTGCGGAAAAAAGTGAATTTATTTTATTCGATATGGTTTAGATATTTGATTGTTTCAAAGTGATACGTCACTTAGGAAACGCTCAACCTTTTTCATTGAGCCTCCGATAGTCTAAGCATGGCACGTCTTTACAAAAAAGTAATTCTGAAAATCTTTCTACTTGTTGTGCTTTTGGCACCTTCGACCGGATGTGACGGGAAAGCAGAAGACTTGTCCTCTGGAACATATCTTGGAGACCCCGCAATTGGTGACGGCGGCACCCGAACAGATGGTTCTGACCAAGGCCAACTTTATACCGTCACAAAAATCGTTGAAGCCACGAACGAAATTTCCGAATGGACCACGGCAGACCTACCGTTCACTGGTCCGAGACGAAGCTTAGGCACTGTTGCCGTGGATTCGCAGTGGCCTTTTAAATATTTGTTTACTTACCCACCAAATAATTATGCCATCGGCGAAGCGCATCTGCTTTTGGCGACATCACGCGATAGTTCCGACACCGAAGGCATCTTTGTTGACGGAGTTTTCACGGGCCGACCTCCAGCTGGTCATCCGTCTCCGACAAGTACAAAGATTTTATACAGAAATTACTCGTGTTCCGGTTGTACCGGCGGGGCTGTTCCAACTGGAACGGCAAACACTTACTATATGGATTTTTCTTTAACTCATTATAAAATTGGTTCTACAGTAATTAACACTTTTGATTTAGATCTTGCTACTCTATTGAATTATACGCCACTAACAATCGATGGAATTTTGAAAGATGGAATTCTTCGTGTTGTCACCGGTGACGACGCAGTTATTCAAACAGATACTGCAACGGCAACTCGGCCGCTGCTAATTATGGAAGGTTTTACGATTTCAAAAGTTCCATTGGTTTGCACCCAAAGTTCTGTTTACAAATTAGTAAACAGTTATATTCATAACGATGGTAATTCAATTTCTGCTCCTGCATTTAGTGGTGCAGTTGTAACGCCATCCATGTCATGGACGACGGCCTACACAACTCCCCGATCAGTTGAATTTTATTACGATCCGAAACTTCCGAAATTATCGTCTTACGCAAATTTAAATATAACGATGGGTAATTTAGCTCTGCAGGTGAAAAGAACAACTGCAAACCCCGTAGCCATCGTTATTAATGGAATCGGTGTCGATCAAGATGGCTTCGACAGAACGCAGGCTACAACCGTGGTTGAAAGTTGGTCCACAGATCCGACGATGCGCGCCTACTGGAATACTTTTGTGACTGGAATTACTGCAAACGACACATCTAGTGTTGTCACTCTGAATTTAATTTCACTCTTGGGAGCCGCTAAAGTAAAAGAGTTATTAATTCAAGGAAAATTAAATATTGCTATTTCAGGACCCCTTGCAAGCGTTTACGGCCAAGCCGCAACTTCAACCAGAACTTACGGCGTTCCTGTCAACGGCCCCGAACTAAACTTACAGGGAAATTATACTTCGGAAATTTGTGAAGTACCTGATAATCCAACATCGCCGCTCAATGGTGGTGTCGTAGGTCCATCGAACTGCATGACGGACTTTGCTGCGCCATTAATATCTTCGGTTCAAGCGACCAGCATTACATCAACGTCTGCGAAAATTCAGTGGTTAACCAACGAAGGTTCGAGTTCATTGGTCGGATACGGTCCACTTACGCCAACGACACTGACTCCGAACGTTGTTACACCCGTCACTTTTCACTCGGTGCAAATTACGGGGTTGCAGCCTTATAAATATTATCAATATAATGTACAAAGCGCTGACTCATGTTCCAACAAAGCAACTTCAGCGACGAAAAGTTTCCGCACCCTGAGGTAAACATGAAACAATTATTTTTCTTTATCACCGTTATGTTTTGCTTGATTAGTCATGGTCAGACAAAAGCCAAAGCCACAAAAATTGTTTCTGTGGGGCTTATGGTTTTAAATAGTTCAACCACACAGGGCGGAGCCGGACCTTCGGGTTCTTCTATTTTAACACGTTCTGAATTTGTATGGGCTTATAACCGAATTGGTTTTGGTGCACTGTTTGATTACGATCTGCATGGGACGAATGAAAAAGATTCGGCCTACGGAATAAAAATCGAAGCTTACTTGTCAAAATTTTATCTTGAAGTGGGTTATTTAATTTCTGCCAAGCGGGCCTTTACTGACCGGGCCATTGCCGCTGAAACAGGTGATGGGCTTGTGTATGGCTTCGGGGCCCGCTTTCCACTTTCTGGAAATGCAGACAGTGGACCTTTTTTTCACGCCAGCTATAAATTCAAGACGCAAACTTTGAAAAAACAAGACGGCGTGCAAATCTCTGAACCCATAACCCAGTCTGATGGATATCCAGTCTTTGGCTTCGGAATGGCTTTTTGATGAAATTTTTTTCTTTTTTATTAACGCTTATCTTTAGCTTCAGTATTTTTTCATGCGGAAAACACCCATCCGATTTATTGCGTGTTGGTCAGGCTGTACTTTATGATTTTCCGCTTTATGTATCGGCGGGTGATGGCACGATTTGGAAATTCAGCAGCGACACCACAAAAGTTCCTTTCGTAACCGGGCTAAACGATCCGCGCGGTCTTGCAATTGATAAATATAAAAATCTTTACGTGGTCGAATTCGGCACCAGCCGTGTTTTAAAATATAATTTAGAAACAAAAGTTCAAGTGGTGGTGGCCGATTCTTTATTAACTCCAAGTATTGTTGCCGTTGATTCTTTCGGCGACGTCTACGTCAACCAAGAAGGCGCAAAAAATATAATACGCATTAAAGATCGCAAAGTTATAAATACCTACAGTTCGCGGCCGACAGCACTGGCTTTCGGAGTGAACGACATCATGTTGGTGGGCCTATTCGATTTAGCAAAAATTTTATTTGGTGGAATTGAATCTTCGCCCAGTTACACCGTGCAAGAACCCGTTATGATTACTACCGATGGAAACGGCCGCGTTTATGTTGTAGAGGGCACAGCTTCAAATGCAAAGGTTTACCGTTTTCATCAATCGGAACCCAGCGGCGTAAAAGTCGTAGCTGACACACTCAGTGGCGCAACAGGCTTAGCCGTGGACTCTGTTGGAAATATCTATATCTCGGAACCCGGTGCTTCACGAATATCATTGGTTACTTTTAAAAATGAATTCTTTTTCTGGGCCAACATTACAGCCCCACAGTATATGTCGTTTACACCGTATTAAATTTTTAAGTTACATCTATCGTAACGACAGCTATTATATTATTTTCAAAAAGAAAGACTTCAGATAAAAAAATATTTTTTGAATAGTTGCACGTCAAAATAATTTCGTCTTCTACCAAATTAACTCTAAAATCGAAAATATCGAATCGACCATGCGTTGCTTTGAAAGCAGCTTCTTTAAGAACCCAAAAAAACAACGGAGTATCATTCTTAGATAGGTTATACTTCAAGCCAATTTGATCCAAAAAAAACTGTTCCTCTAGGGATATTATTTTGCCACAAAGAAAACCGAAATCTTTACCTGTACCAAGCACTTCTAAATCAATACCTATGGCTTTATTACTAGCCTTTGAGATAGCCGCAGCAACTGCACTTTCTTTGTGAGAAAAAGAAATTGAAAACATTTCAGCAGTTTTATTTTTCATTAAAATGGGAACACCACTTTTATCGTGATCAACCCAATGCTCAGAATCAGTTTTCAGCAATGAATACGCAATCACTCGCTGCTGAAGTAAGCTTGTTTGGTCTTGCAAAAGAATTTTTACGAAAACTTCGTAATGGGGCCTAAGGTACTTGCAAACTTTATCTTCCATTTGCCTTTAGTTTTGCTTTCATTTTGCTAAGTTTAGAACTCGGCCTGACTGTAAACTCTATATTAAAAGAAGTTATATAATTTATAATATAAGCTAAACCGACGCCCATTGATATTAACACAATTACGCTGATTATGAATCGAAAATTTGGAAATAGTAAAGTGATTTCAGAACAAATTTTTGCACCGAACAGGGTTAAAAAAATATATTGGTAAAAAATGGACTGTGCGATTATTTTAAAAAACTGAAGACTTTGCAACCTATGACAGAATTGAAGCCCGTAAATAAAAGTGACAAATAAGGTCGAAAAAAGAAGTGTGTTGGAATTAGCTGGATCCATCATGAATTTATTACCCAAATCCGCCAGCGAAAAAAATTGCGAATTTGTTTGCAGAGTAGCAGAAACGTAAAGCAGATAGGCCAAAATAAAAAATGATATGGAAAAAAAAATAACATTTAAGAATTTGTTGTCTTTCATCTTTAAAACCAAATCGGATAGTATATACCCAGCAAACACAATGGGTAACCAAAATATCAGCCCGAAAGCATGCTGGGAAACGCGACTGTCACCGATTAAAATTCCGTAAGGCAATGACTTGAAAACATTGATTTCGTCCGATCTGAAATATCTTTCAGATCCTAACCAAAAATAGCCACCGATCAGGAAAATCAAATAAAAACCAAGTTTGACCTCAGTCCTATAATGCAAAAATTTGCTCAGCTTCATGTGGACTGAAAAAAAGATAAGCACAATTAAAGTTTTTAAGAGCAAGGTATCTGCCGGGGCAGAAAACAGGAACGCTGAATTTGTTAGTTTCAAAAGAACCGGATTTAATATGTCAAAAAGCTCTAGGCGAAAAAATATAACAAATAAAAACAAGAGATAGACCAGGTAAAGTCTTAATTTTTCCAACAAATAGATAAGCAAAATACAGGTCAGGATGGTATGTGGTGCTTCCCATCTAAAAAACTGATGTGGGCCGAACAGCAACATCGATTTGAAGGAACAGCCAAACAAAATGACCGTCAAAAATGGAACTATTCTGAATTTTTGAAGGTCCGCAGATTCTCCGCGTGCGTTATACGTATTTAATCTGAAATTTGCGCCGCTGAGCAGTAAAAAAAAAACGGATAAACACAAAAAAACTGGAGAAATTAGTAAATTAAAAGATTTTAACGTTTGAATTTCGGTCCATGTCGAAATGTGAGAGTAATAAAAACAGAAAAACGAGACCGTGTACAAAATATTCAAAGAATTCGTCAGACTTTTTAAAGTTATTCCACTAAATTCTATTGTGCTATCGAAGACATTCATATTAAAATTTTAGCATGTTAAAAAAATCTTTTATATCTCTATTTTTGATTTTCTTCTTTGCTGTTGGTGTCTTTGCAGCGGAACTTATATTTCCAAACCCTGTGGTTCCCGAACTAACCCCTGAAGAACAAAAAACAGCTGAAATCAGTTTGCAAAGTCGGCGCGAAGTAGCCAAGAAAATTTTAAAAACTTATACCGACACTTATAATTCTGAATTCCGTTCAAAGAATAAAGTTTCTATTAATCCGATCCATCCAGACACTCTGACTCAAGTTTTAAAATCAGTTGATTCAGCAACCGAAGCTCAGCTTATGGGTGGCCGATTAGAAACAATGCAGACTTTGAAAAAGCAGTACGATGATTTTGCTGTAAAAACTTTCGAACAAGCTAAGAAAGAAACTGTGAACGAGGTTAAGTTTCTGGGATTAACTTTGGATGAAGTCATGTCTTTAAAACAAAAAATGGTCGAAACCGAAACAAAAACTTTGGAGTTGGCCAACCAAATAACCATTTTGCAAACCGAAAATACCGAATTAAAAAACACAATCGGCGTACTGCAAGAACAAATTAAATCGAATACCGCAGTTGTTCCATCGTCTGGTGCTGGTCAGCAACAGACCGCCGTCGAGGCCGTGCCCTCGTCAGCGCAGCAGCCAGCAGGTGTGTCGGCAGCAGCTACTAAATCAGGAATGACGAAAATTGTGGTGATGGTTTTGGTCGGCTTAGTGGTCGGCTTTATACTCATAAAATCAAGGTCTAATTAAACCCAATGGAAAAAATTGCTATCGTATCTTACGGTGGAGTTTTTCCTGAAGCACAAAACCCCACCCAGTTTTTTGACAATTTGTTATCTGGCAAACAGTCGATTCATGATTTCTCAACTCCCCCGGATGAAAGCCAATTCTACAGCCAGCTGGATTTATTCATGGCCGAAAAAAAAACGGAAGAGTATACAAAAGTTCCAAACCGTTCTTACAGTTTCATGGGTGCCTTTTTAGATCGACAACAGACGCACGAATATGCAAAGAAGTTTAATTTGAATATTTCAGATCATACAAGCACAGAACTTTTTGCACTTGAAGCAGCTTCACAGACAATAGACAGTATTCAAAATAAGATAAATTTTTCTAGAACTGATATTATTTTGGGTTGCACTTCTGTGGACAATGAAAATATTGAAAGACTGAAAGAGGACATCGTACTAAAAAACATTGGACTAAAGAAAACAGACCCAGATTACAAAAAAGTTATCGAAATCATTCAGAAAATTAACGTACCAAGAAATAAATATGCCCTGGCAACTTCACTGCTGGCTCCGATTGTTTCAAAATACCAAATTCAAGGCCACAGTTTTCTGATCGATGCGGCCTGTGCATCGTCTTTTGCAGCCATTAACACCGCTCAGGAGAGACTTCGCTTACGGCAAGCTGATTTTGTTTTAACTGGTGGAATTGATATCAATCTATCCGCTTTTTTGTTGGTTATGTTTTCAAAACTGGGCGTTCTGTCTGAAGTCAAAATGAACCCGTTCGATCTGCAATCAAAGGGAATGAACCCCGGTGAAGCTGTTGCAATGCTGATGCTTTGCAGATTGGAAACGGCCATCGAAAAAAATCTAAAAGTATTAGGTGTCATTGAAAATTGCCAAGGATCTAGCGATGGACTTAAAGGCAGCCCCACCGAACCCACGGTGGAAGGACAAATGCACGCGTATGACCGCGTGTACAATATGCTAGGAAACAAGCCAGACTTAGATTATGTCGAGGCCCATGGAACTGGCACTGTGATCGGTGACCGCGTCGAAATTCAGTCATTACAAAAGTTTTACGGCTTTAAAAATAGAAAAATTCCGATAGGTTCTGTAAAAATGAACATCGGTCACACCATAGCAGCAGCCGGAACATCTTCTGTCATAAAATGTCTAGAAATAATGAAATCTAGAAAAATTCCGCCCAATAAAAAATTTGAATCCTTCCCACACTATGTTGAGACTGATTTTTATATCAACAAAGATGTCATCGATTTGGACAAACATAAAAAATTGAATTTTGCTGTTTCATCTTTCGGTTTTGGTGGAACCAATTTTCATCTGCATTTAACAGAATATAAAGAAAATGAAAAATTCTTTGTAACTAACACTGAAACTAGTTCGCGTGACGTGTTGTTAAATGCCGAAGTCGAAATAGATTTTGCAGAAATTCCTAAACTTCTTGAAACGACCAAGTTTAGAATTCCACCAAAGACTATTATCAACTACGATCTTACTGTTCTGTCTGGATTTTTAGGAATCGAACATTTAATTCAAAAACATAAAATCTATTTTTCAGAATCTGATAAAAAAGAAATAAATTGTCTTTCGACAGGTGCGCTGCCATTAACAAAACCTGTCAATTTGATGATGAACCTAGCATCTGAGCTTTTGTTAAATCAAAGAAACCTTTCAAACGAATTAAAATGTAAGGTGCAGAATTATAAAAAAGATTTACCCGTTTTCAATGAAGACACAGGTCCTACGACACTAAATAACTTAATTGCAGGTCGGGCCGCAAAATTGAATGGCTTTCAAGGATTGAACTTCCATATCGATGCAGACACAGCGTCGATATCTGCCGGTATTGTAGTTGCCTCCAATTTGATAGCGACCCATAACTCGTGTGTTTTTCTAATACACTCGATCGAGAAATACAGTGAAGAGTCTGGTTTTTATGTCCGGTCAGGTATTAAAGTGCAGCTTTTATCAAGCCTAGATTTTTCTTTAAAAGCAGAGCTACCTATCTTGAAAAAAATTGTGACAAGTTCAAGGTCGGCGGAACTGTTATGATAAATTCGACCACTTCAGTTCAAAAAGGTTATTTTTTTGGCCAGTACAGCACGAATGCCATCGATTACGCCGGATTGGACTATTCAAAAAGAGCTTTCGTGTTCTCGGGTCAAGGAAGTTCTTATCCCGGGATGATGAAGGATCTGTTTTTAAAAAGTTCAGTCATTCAGTCACAATTTGCCATAACTGATGTGCTGATGAAAAAAAAAGGATTTAGACCCAGTTCAGAATATATATTTAATGACGTTGAACACTTAGATTCTATTTCAACAAGTGAAAAAAATATCGCATTGCTAACGTTACAAGTTGGGTTATTTAAAATGCTTGGTGGACTGGGGATTCTACCCGCTTTATTGACTGGACACAGTTTTGGTGAATATGCATGTTTGGTTTGTTCGGGTGTTCTTCAGTTTGAAGATGCCATCGACATTTTAATCAGTCGTGATAAAGAAGAATTTCTAAATAATCTTGGCGAAATGCTTGCTGTTCGTTGTTCTTGTGAGCAGTTGTTACAGATACCCAACATCGATTTATTTTATGTTTCAAATATCAACAGCAATCACCAATGTGTTATTTCAACAAAACCACAGAATGTGCCTGAGGTGATCAAACTTTTTAAATCAAAATCCATTGCTTGCATGAGACTAAACATAAAATATCCGTACCATTGCGAATTATTAGAGCCTGCATTGGTCAGTTTTAACAAATTTATCGATGCTTCAGATTACAAATCCAGTTTGCCTTCGATTGCTGTTCTGTCTTCTGTAAACCAAGCTTTTATTCCAATGGATAAATTTTCGGACAAAGACCTAAAAATTCATCTAAAAAATCAAATGCGAAATCCCGTTAACTTTTTAAAGCAGATTCACATTTTGGAACAGCACGGTTGCATCAATTTTATAGAAATTGGTCCTAGTAAAACACTGACTGATTTTATATCTGACATTGATGGCGGCAAAAAGGTATTTCGTGCAAGAACGGTTCAAGATGTCCTTCCCGCAAGTCTTAAAAATAAAATAGATACAGCTACTAAATCCAGTGGAAAATTTTTAAATCTTTTCAGCAAGGCACTGAATTTTGTGACCGGCTACGAAATTGATAATTTTACGATCAAAGACCGCATGCAAGAAGATCTTGGCATCGATTCGATTCGAAAAGCTGAAATTATTTTTAAAGTTTTGGATGACTCTGGTATAAAAAATTCGGCTCAGAATCAGAATGTGCGCATATCTGACTTATCCACCGTGGACGATGTGCTGCAATATTTCGAGCATCAATACAAATCGTCGCTGTCTGCAGGGGCCGAACAGACCAGTGAATTCAGCACCGAGTATAAATTTAAAAAGACAGATTGGAAACCTCGTCCACTATCTAACTTCATAAAGCAGCTTCACTCCGAGCAAACTGTACTTCCTATTTCTTACACTGGTGCACAAGGACATTCGGAAATAAGCAGCCGCATTCATCATTTTTTAAAGTTACCACTTCAGCAACGAAAAATCATTCAGGTAAAGTTTGAACTAATGTCTGAAATCAATCCAGACTATTTTAAAAAGTCAGAAAAAAATCTGATGTTATGGATTTCAGATGTTGTACATTTTTTTGCAGAATTAAATCTGTCAACATATGCAAAACAGAACGATATATTTTTCCAGTTTATTTTTGACTCAGAAAAACCGCATGCTGCTGCTTTGTTGTTAAGATCTTTTTTGACATCTTGGGGCCTTGAACAGTCAGGCATAGGTTGTCAAATCATTGAACTGATCAGTTCTTCTTTTGAAAATCTGAAGAATGAAATCGTTCTTAACCACTTAGATGGCAATGCTATTTATATCAGATATGTTGAAAGTTTACGGCAGGTCGAATCGGCAGTGGATGAAGATCACAAAGATAAAAACGGCAACTTACGGACGGACGAACTGAGACCCTATAATCTAAAGCGCGGGTCTCATGTTGTCATTGTCGGTGGTCATTCGGGTATAGGTTGGGAAATAACTCAGTCTTTGGATCCAAATTTAGAACTTAAAGTTGTTTTAGTTGGACGAAAACTGCCTACAGATCCTGATGTTGTTCAGAAAATTCAGCAACTGAGAAATAAAAATGTTGATTGTCAGTACTACACAAGTGACGCACGCAATGAAGATTTATTTCTAAAACTGATAGCCAATATCATCACCAAAAATGGGCCCATTGCATTGCTAGTGAACACGGTGGGGATTGTGATCAATAAAGTTTTGGTCGACTGTCCACGAGATTTAAGACTTATGGAATTAGAAACTAAGGCCGAAGCTATTTCAAATATCTCTAAAGCATTTCAAAAATTTGACATTGGCCATGTTGTTTCTTTTTCATCTTCGACAGGATACTTCGGCAACACCGGGCAAGCTGTTTACGCTTTAGCTAATTCGTATGTGGATATGGTCAGTCAAATTTTTGACCGTTTTGAAAACCGCGGGCGATTCCAATCTATTCGTTGGCCTCCGTGGGACAAAGTTGGATTTATAACTGAAAATTCGCCGATTCAGTCCTTCATTAATTTTATAGGACTAACTTATTTAAGTCGTTCAGAGGGTGTCAGTTTTTTTTGGAAATGTTTAAATCAAGAAGCTTCTAGTATAAACATCTTGGATGATAACTCTTACATTCGCTATTACGCCAGTGGTGTCGACCGGAAAGCTTTTCGTCAATTTCTACCTTCGATGCAAACTCCCCTGATTGGCAGACATTTGAATTTATCTGGTTTGACACTTTTAAACCTACCCTACTTACGTGACCATTGTCTTTCCGGAAAACCAATTGTCGCCGCTTCTAATATGATCGCCTTATTCATGCAATTGGGTTACGCAATTTGGGGGAAAGTGCCACAGGCTTCAGGTTTTCAAGGTCATAATTTTATTTTTGTTGATGAGACAGAGTCAAAAATAAATTTAAACGTCGAACGCAGGGCTGAAGACATATCATTTCAACTAAAAACATCATTCTTGCATTCAGAAGGAAAAATCCAAAATTTAAAAAATCCACTTCAGAAAATGAATAAATTGATTCCCAAGTACAATCATAAACTTGATGCAGCAAGTTTGCGTGGCACCATCATAGAAACGATTAGGTCCTTTGAATACACGGATTTATTCTGGGTCGAGCCCAACGAAAAAAAATTATTGATCGAATTTAATCTTTCAGAGCTTCCACGTTGTACTGAAATGCCGTTGTATGATCGGCTATTTGCGATGATTGAAATTTGCAACCAAGCCGTCGGCCTGGTGGCCCAGTGGAAAACAAACCAATACTCCATACCTAAATCTATCCAAACCGTGACAGTCTATGACCAAATTGTGTTAACTGAAAAAATGTACAGTCAGCAGGAAAACATTCGAATTAGTGATACGGATGTGACGGCAGATGCTTATATAACCAATGATCTTGGCGAGGTCGTTATGTATCTGAAAGATATTAAGTTTGCGAACCTAAACCAGACGGCAAGTGCATCTGAAAGATTTAAAGCCCTGAAGATCTAACTTTCCGCATTTGAAATAAAAGTTGTACACCCAATAATAAAAGAGATGCACTTAATGCCATATAGCTGCACGTCGACAAGCTATGAATATAGGAAAAGTTAGGTTTTAAATTCTTAGAAAAAAAGTAGCTGGGGTAAATCGAGAAAAACAGCACCAGCAGGCTCATGAAATACAAAGAGAGGTTCAGTTTTTTCTTCCAAATACCAATAAACAAAATACCCAGCACCAAGGTTGAATAAAGATTCGTAACCAGGCTGTAGTGGGTTATGACATTCGCGTACGACTCGCTTGTTAACAAATTATTAATTGGAACTTTTTGAGTGGCAGTATTGTTCGCGTTTAGAAAATGCAGAAATTGTGAAATTTGTGACTCGTAACTTGTTAAAACTTTGAAGTAGTATGAATCAAATAACTTTACATTTAAAATAAGTTGTGACCCAATTGCAATTAAATACAAGAGTAATCCTAAAGGTAAAACGAATGTCATTTTATAATGTTAAGTTTAAAAGCATTGCTCGTCTACTAATACTTTTTTTCTGTATTTTACTGGTTGCACGCGGATATTTTTCAAAAATTTCATTAGCTAGAAACTACCTGGACCCTAAAACTGTGCCTGATTTTGTATTAGCTGACATTACTAAAAAATCTGGAATTGATTTTATTCATAAACAAGAAAATCCAGAGATAAGTGCACTAAAAAATGTAGCGCTGTGGCTGTCATCCCAGGGTTCATCTGTCTCTGTGGTCGATATAAATAATGATAATTTCCCAGATATTTACTTAACAAACACAAAACATCAGGAAAAAAACTTTCTATATATAAATCAAAAGGACGGAACCTTCAAAGACCAAGCAGAACAATATGGTCTGGCGAATTTAAATGTGAATGGTGTTACCTTTAGATCGCTATTCTTTGATTGCGATAATGATGGTATTCAGGAAGTACTAATTCTAACTGAAGCCTGTCCCAAACTTTATAAACGAAGTAAGCAAAACAAAAAATATATGCAAATTCCATTTTCGAACGATGCAGATGCATGTGTTGCAGCCGTGTCTGCTAATATTTTTGATTATGACAATGACGGCAATTTAGACATTATTTACGCTGGCACAACAGGAAATTTCTTTTCCAAAAGTGATAACTTACCTAGGGGATTTGTGGCCGCAACCAATGGCGCACCTACAATAGTGTTTAAAAACAACGGACAGTGTAATTTTAAAAAAGCTATTTTGTTGGATCGGCAAAAAGAAAACTTGTTTACAAACGCGATTGGTATCGGTGACTTTCGTGGCACTGGTGAATCCGATATATGGTTTGCAACCGATTTTAATACAGATAGAATCTATACAAAAGTACAATCAGAGCCAAACAAATCAAACCTTCTGAGTTATGAGTATTCGGATAAAACGATTGACCATTATTTGGCAAAAAGTGGAATGTCTGTTGAGCATACTTTTTTTCCGGGTGAGAAAAAGCCACACGTCTTTGTCTCTCATGTGCACCGTAAAGGTTATTATCCGTATGGAAACAACCTTTGGCAGTTTGACGAAAACAAATTCTTAGATCAAGCACCTCAAAAAGGAATTCAGGATTGTGACTGGGCCTGGGGTGCTAAATTCGTCGATATGAATAACGATGGTTTTCCTGATTTGTACGTTGCAAACGGATTTGCCACGTCAGAAAGTCAGCAAACGAATAAAGATTATTGGTATTTTCTAGGTATTTTGTCTTCTGCACCCAGGTCGTTATCCATGGAGGCCAACCAATGGCCAAACATGTCCAAGTTCAATTTGTCAGGATATGAAAGAGATTGCTTTTTTATCAACGACAAAAAAAATAATTTCTTTGATGCTGCAGAATTTTTTAATTTAGATAGCGAAAAACTAAACGGCCGGGGCGTTGCAAGTTTAGATATTCAAAGTAACGGTAACATGGGATTAGTAGTAACCAATCAAAAAAATAAAACTTATCTCTTTCAATCCGAGCAAAAAAACAAAAATAGTTGGATCGGTTTTAAACTTGTCGGCACTCGAAGTAATCGTGATGCTGTTGGTGCAAAGGTCAAAGTCTATCTAAATGGTTCCGCTGGATTGCCAGAATTTCTAACCCAAGAAGTTGCTCCATATAACGGGTACGTGTCTCAAAGTGACAGCCGCTTGCACTTTGGTTTGGGTGAATCGCAAAAAGATACAGTCAGCGCCGACGTAATCTGGCCCAGTGGCCACGTTCAAAGAATTGATAATATGAAAACAAAGCTGTACCATATAATTACAGAGGTTATTGAATGAGCCAATTTATCACTGCAAACGTAAATTTCTTCAAAAAATTAAGTGCCAACATCAGCTGGCCAAACTGGACTTCACCTGTTTTCTTCGGCGTTTTTATTTGGGGTGCCTATTCTATTTATGCTTTAGTGACACCTGGGTTTGGCCGGGGTTTTCCCCAATATGCTATGTCCGTTGGCGTTTGCTTTGTTTTAGATACGGTCTTTTTCTATCTTCGTACGAAACAGTGGCGTTTGACATTGGGCGGATTGATCACTGGCTTTGCCGTATTTTTTCTGTTGGATTCTGCTTACCTGTGGATTTATTTTTTAACTTCTGCTTTAGCAATGGTGACGAAGCATTTGTTAACGTACAAAAATCGACATATTTTTAACCCGACAAATTTTGCTTTGCTTATTGTTTGTTATGCATTTCAAGATATTTGTACCTTCCATGCTATGCGGTGGGGCGGACAACTTTTGTTTAGTGTGATCTTTATTCTACTAGGGATTGGAATCTCTGTTTATGCGAAACGTTGGATTGTGTCGGCTTCATTCATAGGCTTTTTCGTACTATTTGCTTTCGTTAAATCTCTTTTATTACCGGTTTCTTTCATGGTCATGATGTTGCCTCTGCTGGGTCCGGGTTTGCAGTTGTATTCGTTTTTCATGCTGACTGATCCACAAACTTCACCAAGCACAGCGAAACAGCAAATTATTTTTTCTTTTTCGATCGCCTTGATCGACACGATTTTAAGATATCAACAAAACAGATTTGCTCCATTAATCAGTTTATCCTTTGTTTGTTTAGCTTTTGCAGTTGTAACCTACTTAAAAGATCAAAGTGAACTGAAGCATGCTGTTTTGGCATAAAAGAACTGCGGCACATATTGGACTCTTTTTACTTTATTTAGCCGCATTAGCGCCCATGTTTAACGCCATCAGAATTTGGGTCGCAATCCCTACTAATCCTGCATCAACTATCATGTTCTATTTTTCAAGAATCGGTCCGTTTAACTTATTTTTGGCCGGCCTACTCACCTTAATAAACATAGCATTTTTTTTATTAAATAAAAATAAAGTAGCGTGGTTTGTCCAGTTCTTTGGAATTCTTTGGATTGGTGGCAACGATACAATCGGCGCTTACTTTTTCTACTTAGATTCTGGTGTCCCCTTTTTACCGACAATGCTTCCGCTACTTGTGACAATTTGTAACTTCATCGGCCTTGGGTGCATTAAGAATTATGTCTTTTCTACCGAAAATTGATTTCTATTTAAATAGTGAAGCGCTAGAGGGCTACAGCAAAAAGCACTTTGTTATTTTCCGAGTTATCTTAGGTCTGTACTTAACGCAAAATTTTATTCAGTGGATACCCTTCAGCGATGATTTAAACTGGGTCAACTACTCAGCGACACCCATGTCAGCACTGCATCCGTACACCTTTTATTTCATGGCTTTTTTTAGTCTTATGCTTGCTGTCGGGCTCTACAGAAAAGTTTTTGCTGCCCTGTTGTTAATTGGGTTTTATGGGCTGTTGATTAAGCTGCAATTGATTTTTTACGGCATCAATGTTGATTTTTTATCGATGCTGGTCTTTACAACAATTTTTGTTCCTGATGAAAAGAGTAAAACGACAGACTGGATCATGCCAAAATATGTTTATTACTCAGTTTATTCTGTTTTTGTATTCGGTCTGTTTCTAAGTGGCGTAAACAAGGTGCTAGAATCCCAGGATTGGCGCTCTGGTTGGGCCATTTACGAGTTCTTTGCTGTATCACCGATATATAAATCAGAACTGCTATCTCAGTTCATCAAAAATCATCCTCTGTTTTTTAATATATTTAATTACGCTGTCCTGATTTTAGAAGTTGGTTATATTTTTTTAATAGCTAACAAGTACACAAAATTTTTGACCCGACTTTCTACTGTCTTCTTTTTTATTAGTCTTATTTTTTTAACCCGAATGTCTGAGGTCGCTTGTGCCAACTTGATCTGCTTGATCTTTTTATTTCAAAAAAAATGGTTGAAAATTCTATGAACCATTTTATAAAAAAATCCAAAGAAAAGTTTTTCTTCATTATTTTGCATTTTTCCCTATTGACCGCGGTGAGTTCACTTGTTGCTGGTAACCCGATTGGTTTAGAAACGCGCAATCTAAACTTATTTTTCAGTCCGATGCCCTTGGTGTTTGATCACAATCATTTTTTTTCCAAAGTTTTGATGCGGGTTAGGTATAGTGACGCGTCAACAGAGGATATCTTTTTAGATAAGCACATCGTCGAGCAAATCCAAGGTCCAGATAATCGAAAACTGCATTTTGTAAGGATGCTCATGTTTGCAAAATTTTATCCAGAAGCCTGGGTGCGACCAAACGTAAAGTACTTTTTTTGTACGGAATCAAAACTTAGTTTCATTACTAAGAAAGTTCGCTCTGTAACAGTCATTGTTAATTTTAAGCAAAGGATGCAATATTTAATCGTGACTTGCAATAATTCGACGTAAAGAAACACCCGGAGATTTTATCGTAGAAAATGTTCGAAATATTTTTCTGAATATACACATTTGGACTGGCTTCGTGGCTTTGGTTTTATTTTGGGGTATTGTTTTGTTGAAAAAAGGCAGTTCCTTGCACCGGAAAATCGGTCTTGTCTATTTTTTCGCTATTTTTATGCTTTTTGTAAGCTCTTCTGTGAATACGTTATTGGTACTGGGTTATCCACAAGCTTTACGGCCCCAGCTGAAAGTTGAATTCGTTTACGTTTATTATTCGTTTTTATTTTTAGCTAGTCACCTGTGCTTTACACCCAGTTTTATTGCCATAATTGTTTTTTTCAAAAACGCTAAAACTTGTAAAAGATTAAATCAGGTCGCTTTCAGTTTCGTATTTTCTCAAATCTTTTTTGCGATTGCCGTTTCGATTTACTCTGTTTTAAAGCTTAATCTATTTTTGTTTCTGTTTAGCACCGTTTTCACAGTTATTAGCGTTCGACGTGATTATAAAAGCCTTCAAACATTGAAACTAACCACTAAAACTTTATTGTTTTCAGATAAGCTTAAAATACATTTAAAGTCGGTTATTGCTGGTGCAATTGCTCTGCACATTGGATTTGCAGCGGGTGGATCAAGTATCCGATATTTTAAAAGCACCAATTCCCCGCTGTATCTTATGCTATTCACCTCTTCTGCATTTCTTTTTATGTGGCTTTTCGAAAAAAAGATTTTTGATCACATGATCGAAAAGTATTCTATAAATTTGAAAGACAACTCTTCGTCAGAGACGTAAGCAGTTCTTTGGACATATTTTTTTTAGTTTCACTGAAATACGTTGAAATAGTAAATGACGAAATCTTTTTTTCGACAGCCTGGTTTTGAAAGAAATCAATATTGCAGTACACAGAATTTATTTTTTGAGATTCAAAAACTAAGCCTGTAAAGGAATAGCGTGCAACGTGTAATTTCAGGTGGCGACTAAAGTTCAAAGCCTGCAAAAAATTTTTATCCATCTCAATCGTTTTATTACTACCATCTTTATAATTCAGTTTTATGTAAATCGAACTAAAATATGATTTTGTATCAAAGACCAGTGGCAACGGCGATGTACCTATTGCATAAAAGGGCCTTAACGAATGCATCGACAAACCTTGTGACTTTCGGTAGCCAACAGAAAAAAAGAACAAAAACGAATTGGATAGTCCAATAAAAATCAAAAAAACCATGTATAATTTTTTATAGTTGGACATATTAGGACTCATTTTTAATCCAAAAACTTTTTTGCAGCCATGAAGATTCGAAAACAAAGACATGAAAAACCAATGCAGATAACGAAACCTCGGTCATCAGTGTGGTTGTGGCAATAAATAGATGGGTTAAGGTCATTAAAATATAAACTAAAATTTTTAAGTATTTGTTAAATAGACAAAACAAGAACGATATTTCCAAAACTAGAACAAACCACGTCAGAATTTGTAGGGACCCAGATCCAATTTCTGTATTTAAAAAATCGTATTTAAAAAACACCGGTGATTTTGCATAAAGTAGCTCTAGGGCTGTACCGTTGATCCAAAAATCCGTTAGAAACAGTTTATTTAACCCAGATGCCATATATCCAAAGCCCAATATCAGCCATGCTGCCGTTTTTATTATTTTAGGGAACTGGTAAACATGCCTGCCAGTTTGGATGGCTGCCATGGCCAATAAAAGCCATCCAATGTAGTCATGGTTTAATCCGTACAGCTCTAAGTTGGCAAAACTAAAAACAACCACCGAAAACCAGCAAATAAGTGACACAATATGAGACTTAAAGTCGAAAAAGATAAGAACAGCAGTTATCAACGTTGTTAATAGCAGAAATATCTCAAAAATGCTCAAAAGACTGTAAATATTGATTAACAAAGCCGTAAAATGAAATAAAATATAAAGAGATATGCATTTTTGAAAAAAGTGATACTGGTTCAAAGAATAGGAAGGATCATTTTCTGTCATCGCCTTTATTATAATAGGATTACTAAGTACTAGTTCAATAGAATTTAAAGTTATTTTAACGTTAAGGATTTTTTAGGAAATGATTCATAAAATAAAATCTTACTTTTTAAGATCACGTCGTCTTAATCATTGGAGAAATGAAAGTGGCATGGGAATTTTGCAAGCGATGTCAGTTGCTGCATTAGTTCTAGTCATCAGTGCAGGATTTTTGGCTTTAGCAGAGTACAATAAAAAAAATTTAAATAACCAAATGGTGAAAGTGAATGCCAAACAGTTAACGGACACTTTTTTTGATATGATCAGCGATGATGTGGCTTGGCGGAATACAACGACATCGAACGCATCGATGGCCTGCATCGCAGCGCGGACAAGTTGTATCGTTTACGCTGGAGTATTTACTCAGTTTATTCCTCGCGGCATTAATAGTACTTTATTTATGGGTGGGTACGATCCGGTCGCAAACTCGTCGCAAGGATTTTCACCTGAAGGCGGACTTTGCAATACCTACAGTACGACAACACCTTCTAATCGGTGTCCTTTAAGATATACATTTTGGTGGCAACCCATCTGCGGTGGTGGTCCATGCATAGGCAGAAATATAAGAATTGAAATTCGCGCTTTCCATTCACCAGCGTCAGGAATGCAAAGACTGAACACAACAGTCGGTCAAAGTCTTTACAGCATGAACTTTATCAGAGGTATGCCAGATCCTGCACGTGCAGCTGCTCTTTGCGCTAACTTCAATAAAACATGGAATGCATCTTTGTTTGTTTGTAACTAATTTTACTTTTTTTACTGACAAACTGTTTGAACAGAATATGCAGCCGGATAAAGTGGGTTAGCCGGAGTGTACGCGTTACCTACTGGAGTTGGATTTTGCGCTGTGCACCCGCATTGCCCGTTAGCAGCGTACGTGGGATAGTTATTTGAGCACGAGCATGCACCGGTATAAGCTCCACAAGTTGGAGCACTTCCACCCGATGAAGTTCCGCAAACCCTTTGAATCGTTGTCGAGTAAGATGATCTTGCACAAAAAACGGTGACCTCTGCCGGTTTGCAGGCCTGGGTTGCTGAATTCCAAGTTCCACCTAGTAAAATACACGAAGATTCAGAATACATGTTTGATTGATTACCAATAATAATATTATCGTTTCCGTACCGCTCCGGATTTAGCTGACCATATTTGCTTGTCGCACTGAAATTAAAAATAAGTCGAATTCTTACTTGAGGCCTGACACACGGACCAGCCGATGGGCAAATCGGCTGCCAAGTGAATGTATATCGAATAGGACACAAATCATTTGGGGTCGCTGCACTGTAAGCGTTGCAAATGGCACCGTTCAGATTAAATCCGCTTGCAGCCGATGTTTGTGGATTGTAGGTCGCACGAAAAAGCGAGTTATTCGCTAATTTTGGAGTAAAAGTATAAACACCGGAAGGATTGCAAGCCGTATTATTTCGTAAACAATTGAATGCTGCAATTGCATCCGGATTTACTGCGATGTCATTAATTGTGCGCACCCACGCTCGGTCATCCGTTAAAATTGAAGTCAATTCAGCCTTTAAATTTAATGCCGAGTTTCCCATGGTCACATAATTATTGGAATTCATCATATTAAAAACCATCGTGGAAGTTCCAAGACCCACAATAGCCAGCAATCCGATGGCAACTAAAACTTCAACAAGAGAAAAGCCGTTTTTCTTGTTTTCACTTTGACGCAATTTTTTGTAAGTCATGAAATACAAAATACCAGCCAGTAATAAAATTAAAATAGCGAAAATAATTTCAAGATTTCGAAAGTTTGGGGCTTCATCTGCTACAGGTAATTTTCCCAACCTTGCCAATTCATACTCATAAAACTGTTTGGTCATGTGGTCGTAAGTCGATTTGATGTTTTCTGTGTGGACCTCGATGGGTTGATCCAATTCTTGTTCAGAACCTCTGGTAATTTGCTTAATGTTGGCATTCATCAGTTCAGAATTAATAACATCTTCGGTGATGATGGGATTTTCAGCCTTAAGTTGTTCGTTGTAGTCTTTCGTAAACTTGGTAAACACTTTTTCGAGCGCTTCTCTTTTGGCTTCTACCGTTTTTTGCTTAAACTCGACTTCATTGTGCTGAACAGCTGGAAACGGAAAAACAATTTCAGCGTGTGCTGTTAATGAAAATATCTGAGCAAAACCAAGAAAAACAAAAAGAGCAAACCCCATAGCTATATTGTCTCGATGCTAGGCTTCAAAATCAACTCAAATTTAGCTCTGAAAAGACAAGATCAGCTTTCGCCACTTTTCAGTGTCATTTTGATTCACCGACCTCTATCCCAAAGCACCAAAGTCGCGTCCGAGGTTGCAACCAAATTCTACTCAGTTGCCATTGCTGAAAAACAGGGGGTTGTCTCAATAAAAACTCGGTCATCGCTTTGTTTTTCATTTTAGTCTCATTCGATAGCATGGCACAACGCAGTCGTAGCACACCGGGCGGCGGGACATCTTCGCCCTCTTTATCATCATCCTCATCCAGTAATTCTAAGTGACTTATCACTGGGGTAGTTTCTATATACTGATTTCGCTAGTTACTTATAAAAACGAATTCTTTTTCTGGGCGAATATCACAGCTCCGCAATACATGTTATTCACACCGTACTAATTTTTTCACTTCACTTCACTTCTCTCCACTTCACCTAGGTCTCGTCTAATATTGAATCCAAACTCAACTCAGTTACTCTATGTTTGATTGATCAATCAAGGAGTTAAACTATTAAAACATTTATCATTTTATTACTAACATTGGCTTCACTTGCATCTTTTGCGCAGCGGGGAGTCGGTGGCAATTCGGGTGGCACAAAATCAGCCCCCTACACGTCATCTTCTTCATCGGGCAGTTCGAAGTGGCGTTTCGGTGGTGGATTATCGTTAGTGCAAAAATCGACTATTCAGTACGACGATGCCAACAGCGTTGCTCTTGGGGCTTGCACAGCTGAAGTGACTTACAAAAGTGGCTATTCTTTTGATTTAGAATTACGTAATCTTCAGCAGAACTCATGGGGATTTATTGGAATAATAAATTATGAACCAGACAAAGAGATGACAGATACTACCTATAAAAATAATTCTGGTACCTTCAAATTAATTATTACAAATCCCGCGAAACTTCAGACGACCACTCTGCAAACAAACACCGCCTACCGCTGGGGAAATATCTATATTCCCATTGGAATCAACTTTGCATTTTTCAAAGTAACGCCAAGCTCATCTGGAACATCCTCGAAAGCTACGGGCGGCCTTGGCTATCAAACGGGCTTAGGATTTATTATCAGCGATCGCGTTATTTTAGAAACAACTTACCGTCAAACTGCGATCAAACTCGAAGAAGACTACGGTTCAGGTTTTGTTGATCGGTACGATAAAGGTTCGATAAAGAATGTTTACTTTTCACTTCGTGGACTGTGGTAGAAAAAATTGTTCAATAACATAAGCTGACAAACTACATCGCATGATAAGTCGGAATACTTCTTGCTTCTTCTGTTAATGGAACAGAAAAAACAAAAGGAGTTTTCAAATGAACACGATGAACACCAGCAGTGAAGCCATCAGTTATGTAAATCTAGAAAAAGCAGAACGCGAATCATCGACTGTGCATTGGCGGGCCGTGTTCGCCGGTTTATTTATTTCAATGATCGTTTATTTTACGCTGTTGTCACTTGGCGTAGGTATCGGTGCCGATCAAGCCCTTGGCGTTATGCACGGCGAAGATTCTGCACGAAGTCTTGGTAACGGAGTCGGAATTTGGTTTGCACTGACGGTGCTAATCTCCCTGTTTGCGGGAAGTTATGCCTCAAGCCGGGTTAGTGGATTAATTGCAACCCGGGTCGGTTACATACAAGGCGTTGTGGTCGCCGCTTTATTTTTCACGCTGATGGTGTCGCAACTTGGTGCCGCAATAGGAATGATCGGTCGCGGAGCCAGCGCATTAACCGGTGCTGCAGCAGGCGCTGCGAAGTCGGCTTCTGAAAATCC
The DNA here is from genome assembly GCA_043740435.1 of Bdellovibrionales bacterium. Classification (GTDB taxonomy): domain Bacteria; phylum Bdellovibrionota; class Bdellovibrionia; order Bdellovibrionales; family Bdellovibrionaceae; genus Pseudobdellovibrio. The sequence goes on from JAYUCH010000034.1 coordinate 26,384, forward strand.
GCAAGTCGCAGCCGTTGTTGAAGATGCATTAGGTGAAATGAATCTGAAATCACCGCCCGAGACCGTTGCCGCCGGAGTTGTTTCACGATTACTACGCGGCGACGAACAATCAGCAATTAATTATTTATCTGCACAGTCGGGCCTTTCTAAAGCCGAAGCCAACACTCGATATCTTCAGTTTAAACAACAAGTGCAAACAACAGCTGCGACGATCGGACAAAAAACAGCTGAAGCCGCAAAAACAGCTGGCTGGATGACTTTCGGAATTTTATTTTTAGGATCAATTTCAGCACTTCTAGGCGGAGCCTTCGGAGCGCAATTAAATATGCGTAAACCGGTAGATTCTTTAGATCGTAAAGCGATGCGAAAACCTTCACACGCATAAAGAATTACATAAGTATCAACTGAAATGTCGTACACTTTCGTGGCATTTCAGTTTTTATTTTACAATATATTTTTCTGGAAAATTAAAAACTCTTTTTTCGGTGAACTTGATCTATAGGTACTTGTTGTTCATTGAAGACGAATAATTCAAATATCGCATTATTCACAATCCCAATTACTTAATTTCGCCCTGAATAATCTCAATAGATGAAATGACCGAGGGATTACCACTTTTTAAAAATTAATCTGAAAAATACTTTTTTCCTGCAATGTCTGCACAAATTCACTCAACCAAGAGAGTGTGATGATAAAACTTCAACGATGCTACTGTACATTTCAATCTTTGCTGTTTCGCTCCGAAAATTTGGATTTGATTTCGAGCTTTTCAATCACTCTTTATAGGTAATAATTTAAAACAGCACCATAGGCAGTTGGGCTGAATGATTTTTTAGCTTACTTTTGTTGAAGGTCTGTTCAAATATTCCCCGATCAATTCCCCAATGATGAACTTTTTTATTCTGAAAACAAACGCTTCTAAGTATCGGTCTGCAGGTTGCACTCCTCTATTGGTGTTAACCAACTTAAACAAAATCCTTAGGAGGAATTTATGATTTCCGCACAAGAAATTAAACCTGATATGCCTGTTGTCTGTTCGCAAGATGGCCAATTCGCTGTTGTTGACCATGTTCAAGGTCGTACAACTTCGATAGCTGTCGGAATACCTAAAATATTACCTAGCATCCACGCACCCATGCTTAGTAAAAGCACACGGCAAATAGCGTCGGCCCATATCCACTTGAGGTTCCAGTTTGGAACCTCAAGTTTTCTACTTCAGCAGAAGAAAGTTGAAACATAAAATCCGCTGGAAAACGTTCCGAATTACGTTTCACAGCCTTTTTTAAATTTTTGGTAGTTACCTCGTATATCCGAGCCAAATCGGAATCCAGCATTACTTTCTGTTTACGAACGATAAAAATACATTTTTCAATTCCAGTTTTTGATATTTTGCTCATGGATGCAAAAACATAGCAATTGCTTGACCAAGTTGTGCACGAGTTCTTTGAAGTCACAAATTTCGAAATTCCAAACGTTGCTAAAGGTCAGCGCTATGACTGTATAATATTTTTGACTTCCGGAGTTGTTACCAACCTAAAAAAGTTTAATTGATAACAAATGCTTGTTGCCATTAATCTTTCTTAGATTTCAGACCAGAATTTCTCTCGTCTAAGAAATTCACCCACCTAAACGCATAAATTCGAACTGACGTCCGAATTTCCGGTTTCGAATTTGGATAAGCCTCTCTGCACGGAGATACACTTATGCTTTCAGCTACTATATTAAATGATCTAAAAACCAAAAATTACAGTCGTATTCGCGGCCAACTTCGACTTACTAAAACCGCAGAAAACTATAGCGACATTTTGATTTCTCGTGATCGCGATCTTGAAAAACAAACTATAAGTTGGCTTCAAGAACGCACTAACGCGAATGTCATTTTTCGACGATATCAAAGCTACGACCCCAAGCTTAAAGATCTTTCATGGCCTCAACATTACCCCGTTCAAATTTTGTCTGGCATTGGATCCGCTTGCTCTGGAAAAAATATTTTTATGTTTTTTCCCTACGTCCTGAATCAAAAACCAAAAGATGAGTCGGATGTTTTTGGTTTAGAATTTATCGATGTTTGGCTGAACATTTTCCGATCGGTCATTTTCCCAATAGCGAATAGAGTCTTTACTAAAGAGACATTGGTAAACTTACTATCGTTACAAAAAAATTTAGAAAAGACTGTGTACTTGGCATCTATCTTCCATGAAATTGGTCACCGCTGCGGCCCTTACAAAGTCTCTCCACATTTATCACCAAAGATTAAGCTGAGCCCTTTTCAAGTTGATATTATGGGAGAACTCTCAACGGATTCTTTGCTGATTAAACACTTATCTGAATTTCCTGAAATTTTGCAGTTTGTTGTTTTGCAACGCCTATTCTGGTTCGGACGCAAAGGCTTTCGCCATGACCCTGTTTCGGCAGACCTAAATACTGACAACGATACGTGGATAGGCTCTATGCTGTGGCAGAGTTTCTTAAGTAATAAGATTATTACAAAACAAGGCCAACAATTTCATATTAACTTTCCCGCAGCTCGGGAATTTTTCAAAGAGATTATTTCTGAAATTGATTGTATTAAATTAGAAGGACTCGAGGCTGATGAGCAACAAACAGTTATGGATGAATGGATGAAAATTAAAGTTCCTTATTTAGATGAAAAATTTGTTTTACCAGAAGATTTAAAAAATATTTTTCAACAAACACAAGATATCGAAGAAACGCCTCACTTCCAAACTCTTTACACATATACACTTATCAACGAATTAAACGGAGCAATCGAAAATGAAATCTAACCTAAGTGCTATTATCTGGGGACTTTTTGCCGTTTTAATTTGGTCAGCTATTCCAGCTTTTGTAAAAATTGGTAGCACTGCGGATTCGTTACCTTTTTTGTTAGTTTGTCGGTTTTCAATTGCGAGTCTGGTTTTCTTACCCATTCTTAAAACAATTTTGGTCCGCTTCAACAAAATACCAAAAAAGCTTTGGCTGACATTAACCATTGTTTTAACTGCAAATTACTATTTTCAAGGCTTGGCGATGATAGATCTTCCAGTCAGCTGGTACTTGATTATTTTCTGCCTGAATCCCATCCTAGCATTATTTACGCTAAAAATTAAAATGACTCGCAAAACCTGGTTAGCAATTTCTTTTTCAATTGTAGGAACTTTAGCATTTGTGAACATGGAAGAAATTTTAAAAATGCAGAGCCTGCTGCCATTCGTCTTTCTGATTTTAGGAATGCTAACCTGGGTCGCTTACACTTTCACAATCAAAAAATTTCAAGCCGTATTTAGTGACGTCGAAACAACAGCTATTACTCAATTTTCATCACTTATCGGCTGCTTGTTAGCTTTTATTTTCTTTGGAAGCAAAGTAAGTTCGCTCAGCGTTTCGCAAACAGCAGCAATTATTGCCTTGGGTCTTTTCACACCCCTAGCCTATTACGGCTTTAGTGTGTGCCTGAGAAAATTGCCAAAATTTGGAATCTTGTCTCAATATCTTGAACCCGTTTTCGGCGTACTTATTGGATTTGTATTTTTCAAAGAAATTTTATCATTACAACAAATTGTGGGCGCGACTTTAATTGTCATCAGTACTATTGCATTAGAGTAAAAGAAGAATTTTTTCTCCCTTATGACAAAACGAGTTCCGCAGGGAGCGAAGCGATCCGAGGATGTCTGAGGTTTGTCATAGGGGAGAAAAAAAATGGTGGCCAGAACTGGATGCGTTTCTAACTAATTGTTTTTTGGTTTTCGTCATTTTCAAATTGCTAGTACTTCCATGCAAAAAGTTAAAAATGGCAAAACACGGCCTGTTTTTGGTGTACCGAAATCTTTATCTTTCATATGAACTTGATAAAATTCTGGAATCTGAGTTCTATCTTTGAAATAGTTCACGTGTTTGGATAATGCACGATCACCACTTTTACATTCGACCGCGAATACTGGTTTTTTATTTTTTAAAACAACGAAGTCGATTTCACGCCCGTCTGTGTCTCTGAGGTATCTAAGCTCCATGCTATGGCCTCCAGTATCATGTATAAAATGGCAGTATTTTAACAGATGACTTGAAACTAAATTTTCAAATCGGTATCCATCTTCTTCGACCTGGGACCAATCCCATAAATAAACCTTTTGAAGCTTTTTTACAGCTCGTATTTTTGGTGATCCAAACGGTGCTATTTTATAGCAATAGTACATATGGCTTAACAAATCGACCCACTTTTCAACTGTGGGTTGTGATACCTGCAGATCTTCACCCAAACTTTTTAATGATAACGGAGATCCGACCTTTGTGGGTAAAATTTCAGCCAGCATCAATAAAGAGGAAATCTCTTTCACATTCTGCAAGTCGCGCAGATCTTCGTAAACCACTTTATTCATTCTTTCATTTTGCCAAATACGGTGTTCATTTTCGTTTTGCAAAAATAGTGGTTCTGGAAAACCCCCGAACTTCAATAAAGTTTTTAGATCGTTTTGGTTAGGATTTTTTGCCATCTCGATCAACGAAAATGGATGTAGCCTCAAATATCTATATCGGCCCAATAATGAATCGCCACCTTTTCTAAAATAATCAAGTTGTGCCGATCCCGTAACAATGAACTGATGATCTTCGTGATACTTATCGTAAAGACCTTTCATTAAATTTCGCCAGTTCTTGTATTTATGAATTTCGTCTAAAACAGTAACTTTTTTTTGTAATGGGATCTGATCGTTGAGTATAAGCTTACGATCGGCAGTCCTATCCCAGTTTAAATATTGTGAATTTTTAGGTGTGCTTGGATTTAAGAACTGAAGGCTCAATGTCGTTTTTCCAACCTGCCTAGGGCCCCCAATGAAGACCATTTTACGAGACAATACCTCTTTTATTACCGAACTTAAGTACCGCGTTGTTTGCTTCTTCATATCGCTATTGTGCAGCCTGAGTTGTTTTAATTCAACTTTAAACTATTCATGAGTAGTTTAAAGCCATGTGAAATGTATCAATATGAGCTTTTAGCTAAAAGACAGTGGCATAAAATACTGTAAAACCTTGTTTTCAGTTTGACTAAACGATAGTGTCTATTATGGCGAAGAAAAAAAGTAACCAAAGTTCGCACACACCCAAGGCACGTGAAGGTCAGTGCTAAAAAACTTTCTGGAATAATCATCGTTGATGAATATTTATGAAGGCCACCCGGTACCTACTTGGATGAGAAAGAAATTTATAAAATTGCAAACGGTTACAGCCTAAAAAAGTTCTGAAGCCTTCAAGTAATTAGTTAAATCGCGCTGATGAAAACATGTATAATGATCTGATTGGAATCTGGACGGATTACTTCAATAATCTTTTTTCAATTCAGCCTCCACTAGACCCAGACATGGTCAAAGCTCTGATCGGAAGTGAATCTGATTTCAAAATAAATCCGAAGAATCCCCTTGCTATAGGAATAGCACAAATAACGAAAGAGACCCACAGGATCATTAAAGATCCAAAGGGAGAAATTAAAGACTTTATCTTTATTAAAATTTCTCAAAAAGATTTGAAAAATCCCGATATATCAATCCCAGTAGCAGTGAGATGGCTGGCACATAAAAGAACTTTAGCGGCGAAAAAGCTGAGTCGAACTGCTAATCATGAGGAAATTATCTTGGAGTGTAAGGGTTTATTGAAAAGCAAAACTGAATACAAAGCAACGCCTTTAAAAGGTATAAAGAATTTTATGAAAAACTTAAAAAGTAAATCTTTTTTAACTGCATTTATTTTATTAGTTACGAACTGTGTGTCTCAAAAAAAATTTGAGATTAAAAAAATCCTAACTAATCCGACTTACGACGATCTACATATCGTTAAGATCCAGCCGGATCGAATCATTCAAGAATGTCTTTTTTTGGATGCAGAGGCTGAAAACAAGTGGAGACACCAATATTCCATGTTCATTCTGAATGACAATCATGAAGTCATCCCTATCACATATTCCATACACTTGGAGAAATCCGTGTGTTTAGAGCACGCAAAAAAGGTTGATAAAATTTTGAAGAATACTTCGGAAGTTACCCATTGTTTGCGAGATAAGTTTACTAAAGACCCTGATAAAGCAGGAAAATCTGATCCTACTAAGAGTCGCGAAATGACAATTACAAGAGGATTTTTTTATTAGTTCACAGGACTTTTCGCTTTTGAGTGGTGGATAGGTG
>JAYUCH010000035.1:0-32458 GCA_043740435.1 Bdellovibrionales bacterium
TCAATAGCAGAAATTTTGGTATAAAATAGGGCTTTTGTAGAGTGAACCCAATGACTTATTGCAACCTGAAAGGTTACACCATGGCTCAAGACGTATTGCCTATCACACTTCGCGGTAAACAGATGATGGATTCCGAATTAAAGAAATTGATGCTCGAGGAACGCCCCACTGTCATTCGGGCTATTGAAGAAGCCAGAGCGCACGGAGATATCAGCGAAAATGCAGAGTACGACGCAGCTAAAGAGCGACAATCTATGATTGAAGGCCGAATCGGCGAACTGCAGGGAAAATTAGCTGGCGCTGAAGTTGTAATTCCATCGGAAATTAAATCTGATCGTATCGTTTTTGGAGCTACAGTTGACATGGTTGATACAGAAACCGATGAAAAATTAACATACCAAATCGTTGGCGTGGATGAAGCCAATGTGAAACAAAATATGATTTCAATCATGTCTCCGTTTTCTCGGGCGATGATTGGAAAAAAAGTTGGTGATCTGATCACGGTGCAAAGCCCAAAAGGGGATAAAGAGTACGAAATTTTAGCTTTTAGATTTATTTAAATAATGAACCGAGCCGTTATTGACCAATCTGGATTTAGAGTTTTCTTTGCTGGATTGGTCGTTTCAGTTATTTTTGGTTTAGCGATAAAAAGTCAAATATCACCCAAGCATGTTCAAAGTATCATCCAAGAATCTGTTAGCCGACTTGATAAAGATTTTGTTATTGATTTTAACTCAGCTGAAATAAAACTTTCTAAATGGGGATTGCCAATTCCCTTTCTTGAAATATCACAAATTCGGTTGAGCCCCCGAAAAAATTTATGTCAGGATTCGCAGCTGTTTATCGACAAATTAGACATACCCTTAAGTTTAATCGCTTTAATAACCTCGAAAAGTTTAGTCACTGAAGTTTCGGCAACCCAGGTCGAGGTACGAATTGCTCAGCTTGAAAATTGTTTTTCTGACCCCAATCAAAAAAAAGAAAATAAAAAGCAAGAAAATAAAAGACAAGAGCAGCAGGTTGTGGCCACTGAAAACTTAGACAGTAAAAATATCTTTCAAATTTCGACGGCCACAGTGCTGAACAAAATCAAAATAGACCAACTGAAAATAATTTTTAAAAACTATCCAGCCCAGTCTTTAGATTTGCGCCAAATGCAGATTGATTTATTTTACAGTGAAAACCTTTTGAACAAAATAATCTTAAATTCAAAAATCTATGCGCTTAGAAATCCGGAAAGTAATTTGATTTACTTTCGGGGTGAAATTTCTGCGAATTTCGAAGCTTCCAGGAATAATCAGATTGAAGCCGAAGCAAAATTAAAGGGACAGCTTCTGGATGGTAATTTTTCAATCTTCTTCCTGTACGACCGTTCGGAAAAAAGTATTAAAACTGATTTTACATTAGATAATATTGCGCTGAAGCCTTTTGAACAGCTAGATCTTAAACAGTCTGCCTGGTTTAATTATCCAGTAGCTGTTAGCCTACAAGGGTCAAGTCAGCATCAGTTAGAGAATTCAAAAAATAATATTAATTTAAAAAGTGTATTGCTTAAGGGCGAGCGTATTTTAATAAAAGTGCCAAAAATAGAAATGAATTCAGATAGCAAAAGTTCGTTTGTTCTTCAGCCTTTTGAAGCCGACATACAACAACTTAATTTAAAAAAACTAGAAAGTTTACCTCAACTAAAAGCAGCATCTGCCAGTATAGAAAACTTCGGGGAATTTAAAGGGCTTTTTAAATTTGACAGCCCAACTGAAATGTCACTAAGCGGTGTATGGAGTGACCTGGGATTTATTTTTTCTAACCGAGGTTTTCGTGAAATCCAAACAGTTGATAGTTTCAAAGTATCGGGCCTTCTTGATAAAGACACGTTAGTTTTAAATTTAAATGACTTTGTTTTGAATAAAAATTCTTTGTTAGGTCGAGTTCATTTTAAATATCATTTAAAAAGTGAAAATACAGAAGCCGAGGCCCAACTCAGTGGTTTTGTTTTAAATGAAAAAGTTTGGCAGCTATTAACAGACGAGCCACAAAATCCAGAAATTAAATTACAATGGAATTATAAGAAAGCAGAACAAGAACGCCATCAGATCTATTTATTTGCCGAAAGCATCAAAGCACAGGGGGTCAGTGTAATCGCTCCGGAAATACAAATGATTCAATCATTAAATAATGGCGAAAGCTCGGGGTTAGCTTTGACATTAAAAGCCCAAGGCGGGCGAATTGAGCCTGACTTGATTAAAACCAAATTATTAAGTTCTGTTTTTGGACCGGATGCTGTGCTTAACGAAAAACTTTACTCCGCTGATTATTATTCTTTAAGTTTAAAAGGAACCGACTGGAAAAATATGAGTTTCGAGTTGGATACAAAAATTAAATCGGAAATGGATTCTAAGGTTGTGCAAACCTTAAAAAGTAGAGGCCAATGGACCGAAGACGAATCATTATCTGGAATTTTAACTGTTCAAAGTGCTGCTTTAGTTAAGCGGTACGAATTGCTGCGAAAAGAAAATTCGGTATTAGTGGTTAACCCCTTATGAAATCGATGAGGTGGCAGTTTTCCAGCCGAGTCAGATCATGGCTTCCTAAATTGCAAGCGCACCGGGGGTATTGGGTTGGTGGCCTTCTACAAAATACACTGCCTGCTATTCAAAAAGCAGCTGAGTTAAATTATGAAATGGTTGAATTTGACGTGCAATTAACCGCTGATAAAATGGTGGTACTGTTTCATGATGAAAAAATTCAGGGAAAATTAATTTCGAAAATTCTTTTTGATGATTTAATAAAATTAACTCCGCTAAACACCCTGGAAGAGGTGTGTTTCTGGCTATCTCAGTACTCTGATAAAAATTTTAAATTTAATATTGAACTCAAAACAGGGAAAATTTTTGGTTCTGTCCTTGAAAAAAAAGTGGCGCAAATTATCAAGCATTTTCAACTGGAAAACCAAGTTTTAGTTTCTAGTTTTAATCCATTGGCCTTAGGCCGTATGCGCTGGCTTAATAGGCAAGTTTTTCGGGCTTTGCTGCTGACACTGGAAGATCATCCTAAAAACAAATGGTATTTTAGAAACATGATGTTTAACTTTTTTGCTAGGCCTCATGTTCTTAATTTACGCCATGAAGACTGGACAAAAGAAAAGTTTGCTCGGGTCAGTCGAATTGTGCCGGTTGTATTATGGACTTATAATCAAGCCGATGATGACGCGAAGGATGCTGCTCAATTTCAAAAAGGAATGCGGTTTGATCAGAAACTTGTTCACGGAGTTATTTCGGATGATATAACTCCGCAGAAATAAGATTTATAAAATTATTTTTTTACTACTTTTTATCTACTTTGGTCTCTACTTTATTATCGACCGACATGCCAGCTTGATTTTGATTCAGCTGAGATTGCGGACCGACATCTTTAGCTTCAGTATCGATTTCGCTCAGACCTTGCTTGAAGCCTTTAATCGCTTTTCCGATGGACTGACCCAAAGCAGGTAGACGTGATGGTCCAAAGAATATTAAAAGTATTAAGCTTAAGATCAGTAAATGTGTAATGCTAAACTCACCCATAAAACACCTCGTGGTGTAAGTTTACTACTGTTGGGCAGGTAGTTCAACAACTTCAAGTTCATCCTTACTGTCTGCTTTGTTATCGGTTTGTCGGCTGATCTCCGTTTGGACCTCTACAGACTGTGCCTCTACAGGCTGATCCACTGTGCCAACTTGAGATTCTTCAGACGTATTACTATTAAAGTCCAGTTGCTGTTTTTTTTGTGGCATGCGTGCACCAGAAATTCTTTGTTTTGTTTTTTTATCAGATCTTCTATTTTCATTTCTTGATTTTACTTGCTCACCAGAGCCTGCGTCTTCTTGATGAGAACTTAATTTTTTTAATTCTTTATCGTAATGATTTTTTAGATCTGATAATTTTTCTTTATAATCTTTTCGGATTTGTTCAATTTGTGACTGCCTTGCTTCTGTCATACAGCCTTTGTATGTTTCAGCTGCCAATTCTTTAGCTTTAACTCGGCAACTTAACTCTAAAGAAGCTTGAGCCTTCGACATCTGAGAAATAAAAAGTGTGACCGTGAAAAGGCTGGCGGCAAAAGCAAAGTTGACGGACCGTATTGTTTTTTCCATGAAAGATTTCTCCCCTTTTTTGGTGTGTCGACAACCAAGTCGTTCCAAAAAAGGTGCCAGCTACAAAAGGTCTGTAAACAGAGATAGACCTAAGCGGTGGTTAAAACCGCACACGGTTTAAGTAATAAAGACAAAGCTGTATAAACTATCGACGAATAGCTTTTGGATCAATCGCGTCTTGTAGACCATCACCTAAGTAATTAAAGCTGATCGTCACGAAGAAAATAAGTAACCCAGGAAGAATTGCCAAATACGGAGCCTGGTATATCAATTCTTGGGCGTTGAATAACATATTTCCCCAACTTGGAGTAGGCGGTTGAATACCCAAACCTAGGAAGCTTAAGGCAGCTTCAAACAAAATAGATTCTCCGACACCCAGGGTGACAGAGACCAACAGCGGAGCAATCACGTTCGGAAACATATGGCGAAAGATAATGGTGCGGTCTCTGGCGCCTAAGGTTCTTGCCGCTAAAACAAATTCGCGTTCACGCAGAGATAAAATACTGCCGCGGACTAATCGCGCAACAGTCATCCAGGAAAATAAACAAAAAATAAAAACCAGTTTTAAAATACTTTCGTTACCGGTTGATATCAGCGCTTGCATGAAAGGAATTTTTTGTAAATCAATGGCTGCGACCACGATTAAGACGGGCATCAGCGGCAAAGACAGCAAGGCGTCGGTAACTCGCATTAAAACAGTGTCTATCAGGCCACCGTAAAATCCGGCTATTGAGCCAATAATCAACCCCAGCAGTGCTGAAACGATCGCAACGAGTATTCCTACACCCATTGAAACGCGTGTGCCGTAGATCAAACGCATCAAAACGTCGCGGCCTAGTTCATCGGTGCCAAGAATGTGAAAAGTTTCAAAACTTTTTACCATGCTTGTCAGTTCACTTTTTTTGGGAGAACTGATATTTTGTAAAGTATCTAGCGCTTTGGATTTATCCAGTTGGACCCATTCGTACAGGGTGTCTTCAGGTCTAATCGGTGTGATTAATTTTTTTTCTAGAAATTGTTTTTGAATTTCTGCGGCATCATCTTTGTTCAAGTTAATAAATTTTTGAATAGCTGATTCTTTGGTGTCAGAGCTTGCCTGAATCCGAGACATCGGTGGTTTGTAGCGGTTAAACACATTCTGTGAACTTGCATCTAGACCAAGTGCCATTTCAATGAGCGGTGCTGATAAGGCGACGATCACGAAAAACAAAATGGTGTAGGCCCCGATGACGGCAGCTGTGTGTTCTTTGAACTGTTGATAAATGATTTGCCACAGGCTTTGGGCTTTTTCTAATTCAGCTATTTGAGATTTATTCAGTAAATTATCGGCGGCCATGGGTTTCCTATTTGTAAGAAATGCGGGGGTCAACCACGCCGTAAAGAATATCTGCAACCAAATTCATAAACAGCACCATGCTGACAGAAATAACAAAAGAAATCATGGCTACGTTAAAATCGTTCCCCATGATCGACGAATAAATGAGTCGTCCAACTCCGGGATATGCAAAAAGAGTTTCAGTAATTAATGCTCCAGAAAAAATCGAAGAAAAGCTGATGGCGATAATAGTAACCAGCGGAATCAAAGCGTTTCTAAAACCATGTCGCCAAATCACGACCTGTGCCGACATTCCCTTAGCGCGTGCCGTGCGAATAAAATCATTCCGCATGGCCTCTAACATCGAAGAGCGTACAAACCGAGAGAACCGGCCAATCGACTGGATCGATAAAGAAATGACTGGTAAAATTAAATATTTACTTTTATCCAGCATTTCTGCAAACCAAGAGCTGTAAGTCATACCTGTGGTCTGGTATCCACCAGCAGGTAACCAGCCCAGTTTGACCGAGAAAATAATGATAAGAACAATACCTAACCAAAACGATGGCAAAGAAATACCCGCAAAATTAAAAAGATTAATTGCATAGTCTAATTTGGAATTCGGCTTCAGTGCGCAAATTATTCCAAGTGGAACAGCTAAGAGTAATGAAAACACCAAAGAAATCATCGACAGCACAAAAGTAGCGCTGAGCGATGGACCCATCATTTCTGTGACGGGTATGCGGTACGTTCTTGAATAACCTAAGTCTCCGCTGGCAATGTCAGAGACCCAATTTAAATAACGTTTATACACGGGTTGATCCAACCCGTAAAAATCGCGAAGGCGAGTTACATCCTCTTGAGTGATCTTAGGATTTGCTGAGATCATCATCTCAACGGGGTCTCCGGGCATCAAGGTCATTAAACCAAAACACACGTAAGACAAAATGATAATCACAAGCAAAGTCTGTAAAAGCCTACGCAATATAAAAGTCGTCATTTACTCTACTGTCCATTTTTCAACATCGTTGGTTTCTGGGAACTGATGACCAGTTAATTTGTAACCTTTTAACTGCGTTGGAATAACGGCCACATCAGAGCGGTAGTAAAGTGGCAGCACCGGAAGCTCATCCGTGTAAGCCTTTAAAACCTGGTGAACAATTTCAATTCGTTTTTCAGGTTTAAATTCTGTGTCTAATGTTTCAAGTAAACTATCGACTTTGGCATTTTTCCAGCCCATGTAGTTCTGACCTGACCATCCATTTTTAGCGGTTGGAATATTCTTGCTAGAAAATGTCGACTTCGGAGAAGCTTCAGGTGAAGAAACCCATGCGAATAAAGCCATTGAATCAAAACCACGTTTTTTAGTGGTTTCACCGAAAAATACTCGGGCTGGTTCATTCTTAGAATTGACTTCAATACCCACTTGTTTCCACTGATTCTGTAAATAAACTTGAACCAATTCGCGGGTTTTGTTTCCGGCCGTGGTCATCAAAGTGAATGATAACTTTTTACCGTCTTTGGCACGAATGCCGTCTGCGCCCATTTTCCAGCCGGCTTCATCTAAAAGACGATCGGCTTCACGCTTAGAGTATTTGTAAGTTACGATTTTTGCTGGATCATCCGTGTACCAAGGATCTTTCGGAGTCACGTTGTGGTACGCGGGTTGCTGTTTTCCTTCGAACAGTGCGTTGACTAAATCTTCTTTGTTGATCGCATAATGTAAAGCTTTTCGAACGCGAATGTCTTTCAAAGCCGGGTTATCCATATTCAGATCAATATGTTCATAAACAGCACTGGGCTGAAATAAAACAGTGTATCCCAGTTTTTCTTCTTTCACTTTTTTATCAAAAGCTAAGGCTTGGTCTAAAGCCAAACCCAAAACTGAAATCAGATCAATCGTTCCCGAACGAAGATTGGCCTCTAGCGTGCCGGTATTCGGAATTAATTTAACGATAATTTTTTTAATTTTTGTTGGTTCGCCATAAAATTTTGGGTTCGGTGTGAAAGTTACATGATCACCCAGCTGAATTTCTGATAAAACATACGGGCCATTGTAAAGGCCAACATTTGTTGGTTCTTTTGAATAGACCGAATTTTTTTCGTAACCTTCTTTTTGCGTTCCAAATTTTTTAAATACGGGCTCTTCTAAGTGTTTTGGCAGCGGAAAAAAAGTACCCAATTGGTAAAAATCCCATTTTACTTTGTCGTAAGTAAACGTACATTTTCTTGGATTTTTTGCGTCGATATCAACTTTTTGTACTTGCGTGTAGACTTCTTTTTCGCCCACACCCACGTTTGGAGATGAAGCGACTTTGATTGCAAAAGCAAAGTCTTCGCAAGTAATTGGTTTTCCGTCGCCCCAAACAGCATTGTCCAAAATTTCCCAGACGGCCGTCAAAGTTTTTTTGCCGCCTTTATCTGTGATTTTAGCGCCGCCATTTTCTAATGTCGGAATCGACTTAGCTAACTGGGGAACCCATTTACCTTCGGTATCAATAATGACCAAAGTACGGTTCACCATTCGCTGCATGTAAGTTGTTGCCATCATGCTGGCAATCAGCGGATTAAAGTTTTCAAATTCCTGAGAAATGCCGACTTTGAGTTCGTCATTAGTCAGCTTATTTGCTGCTGCTGCGGTCGTACTTGTTGTGGCCGCGTCTGTTGAGTTCGGAGTGATCTCTTTTTTCGTGCAAGAAACCACGAAAGTTAAGGCCACTAAAATAAGGCTTAAATTTTTCATAACAACTCCTTTGGTGTTGTAGAATTTGTTTTAAATTTTGAATTCATATCTAAATCTAAATGGCACGAGCGCAAATGATTGGGTTCACCGCGTAGCGCTGGTGTCGTGTTCGAACACATATCCATTTTATAAGCGCAGCGAGGATGAAAAGTACACCCCGATGGCGGGTTAATCGGCGAGGGGATTTCTCCGGTCAATATCTTGCTCATCTTTTTCTTGCCAAGACCTATGGTAGGAATCGACGACATCAAAGCCTGCGTGTAGGGATGCTGCGGATTTTTAAATAATTCATCCCGAGAAGCTATTTCTACAATTCGGCCCAGATACATCACTGCGATGCGGTCACAAACATGTTCGATCACTGACAGATCATGTGAAATAAAAACGTAAGTTAATTTCAAACGGGCTTGCAAGTCTTTAAGTAAATTTAGAATCTGCGCCTGGATAGAAACATCTAAAGCACTGACAGGTTCGTCGCAAATGATCAGCTTTGGATCTAGCGCAATGGCGCGCGCAATTGAAATACGTTGGCGCTGGCCGCCTGAGAATTCATGCGGATAACGATTCACGTGGGACGCTTTTAAGCCAACAAGTTCTAAAAGTTGTTTCACCCGAGCCCGGCGTTCAGTTTGGCCAAGCATATTATGAATATGAAAGGGTTGTTCGATGATTTGGCCAACGGTCATACGCGGATCTAAAGAAGCGTAAGGATCTTGAAAGATCATCTGTAAATCTTTTCGTTTTTGCCGTAAGGCTTCGCCTTTTGCGTGTAAAAAATCTGATCCGTCAAACTGGATGGTACCAGCCGTTGGTTCATACAAGCGAATAAGCGCACGACCCAGTGTTGATTTTCCGCAACCTGATTCACCCACCAGCCCCAAAGTTTCACCGCGAAAAACTGTCAGATCGACATCATCTACCGCTTTGACAGAACCCACTTCGCGCAGAAAAAAACCTTTCCGAATCGGAAAATGTTTTTTTAAACCTTTCGTTTCTAAAATGATGTCATTCATTCGTAATAAAACCTTTTCTTAAAGTGGATTAAAACACGCCACTTTGCGTGTTGGCGTTATGTTTTCAAACGGTGGTTTCGTATTCCAACATTCAGTTTTTACCCGTGAACAGCGATTTGAAAATGGACAACCTGCTGGCAATTCATGCGGTGCGGGTACGCTGCCTTCGATAGTTTTTAACCGCTCGATTCGGTGACCCATCTGTGGTCTGGACTGAATCAGTGCTGCCGTGTACGGATGCTTGGGGGATGTCAGCACGTCTTGGGTCGATCCGGTTTCACACATTTGACCTGCGTACATAACTAAAACTCTGTCAGAGACTTCCGAAATGACTCCTAAATCATGAGTGATAAACTGCACGGTCATCTTTAATTTTTCTTGTAAGCTTTGAAAAAGTTCTAAAATTTGTGCCTGAATCGTTACATCCAAGGCTGTGGTAGGTTCGTCTGCGATTAAAAACTGGGGGTTACAAGATAAGGCCATAGCGATCATGGCCCTTTGGCGCATTCCGCCTGAAAGTTGGTGCGAGTAGTTATCATAGCGTTCGCTCGCCGAAGGAATTCCTACCAGCTGCAGCATTTCGATCGCGCGGTCTTTAGCATCTTTTTTAGAATATTTCAGATGCTTTTCAATTTGCTCGTTCATCTGGTAGCCAATAGTTAGAACGGGATTCAGTGCCGTCATGGGCTCTTGAAAGATCATGGCCATTTTGCCGCCGCGAACTTCTTCAATCTGTGAAGGGCTTAATTTAAAAAGATCTTCGCCGTTAAGTAATGCTTCACCACGGGTAATTTTTCCCGGACGTTCAATCAGCTGCATCAATGAAAATGAAGTCACGGATTTTCCGCAGCCTGATTCACCGACGATACCCAGGGTTTCACCCTGATTAATGAAATAAGAAATACGATTCACGGCACGAAAGGGGCCCGATTTTAAAAAGAAAGTCGTTTCTAAATCATTTACTTGAACAACTGGTTTCAAAAAATTACCTCGTGAAATTATGTACAAGACGAGCGCTAAAAAGGGAACAAACCCCAGCACTTAGCTATCAGTGTCACCACTATTTTGCAACGGTATTTTCAGAGGTCATTTTATTAATTATCTGGGTAAAAGCTTGGCTTAAGGCTGATGAAAAGCTGCCAGTTAATTTTTCCATAAATGTAGGTTTTTGTTCAAACGAAATCTTAACCACTTGGTGGTCCTTGGCTAAGTTCAAGATATATTCATCACTTGTTTTGATTTCGTCAATAAGTCCCAAGGCTTTAGCGTTTTCTCCGTACCAAAATTCACCCGTTGCGACTTTGGCTAGATCCAAATGAGGGCGAAACCGAGACACAAAAGATTTGAACAACTGATGCGTTAATTCCAGCTGTTCTTTGAATTTAGTTTCACCTTTTTCAGTGATTTCTCCGAATAGACTGACCGTTCTTTTGTAATCTCCGGCAGTGTATTCTTTATAATCAACATCATGCTTTTTAAGTAATCGATAAAAGTTTGGAACTTGTGCCACCACGCCGATCGATCCGATTAACGCAAAAGGTGCAGCTAACACTTTGCTACCCACGCAGGCCATTAAGTATCCACCGCTAGCAGCCACTTGATCGACACAAATCGTTAATGGAATTTTGGCATCACGTAAACGAATTAACTGAGCTGCAGCATAACCGTAGCTGTGCACTAATCCGCCTGGGCTTTCAACTTTTACAACGACTTCGTCGTCAGAGGTAGCGACACCTAAAATGGTGTTCACTTCTTCTTTTAAATTTTCGGAATCTGAAGCTTTTATATCACCATTTAAAAATTCAATAACAAAAATTCGACCCAGTTGTTTCGTGCTTGTATCAATTTCTTTTTCTTTATTTTTTAATTTGGCTTCTTTTTTTAGACGTTTTTGTTCTTTTTTAATTTCGGAATCAGTCAAGAAGGCTTCTTTCAAAGCTTGCGTTTGGTCTTCGTATTTTTCGTGCAGTAAATCAATTTCGAAAGTTCCTTTGGACTTACTTTTTAAAGCAAGGCTTGCGATTGTGATTAAGATCGCAATGATAGCAGCAACGATTATAAATGTCTGGGCGAAAAAGATTCCGATAGTTTGTAGCATTTCCATAAGTGAAGGAAAGGTATCTGATAACAGCCTGAAGGTAAAGACAAAGGTCGAGAAAAATGAAAATCGAATGTCTAAAAAAATGAATCCAAATTAAAGTTAAGGGGTGAAGTTACCTGGAACAATACAAAAACTATTTTCTTTTTTAATCTTAAGTTTGCTTACTTTAGGGGTGGTTGCCGCCGAAGTTGACACTCAGTTACTGGAATCGCTTAATTCCGAGGCAGGGCATGATAAAGCACGCAGAAAATTATTCCCCGAAGATCAAAATGCTAAAAAATTATACGATAACCAGCGAGAAAAAGAATTAGCACTTTTTCTTGAGCAGCAAGAAAAATGGGAACAAAGCCGCGAGCGCGGATTGAACGAGTACCGGCATGAAAAAAAAGATAAATCTCCGACCGATGACGGCCCGGAATTTAAAGAGGATCTAAAAGCCAGACAACTGGAAAATCGTCAAAAAGAAAAAGCTCGAATCTTAGTGGCTCAAACCCGTGAAAAAATTATTTCACAAATGACCCCAGCGGAACTTGAGCTTGAGTACCAGGAATTAAATTTAATGCAAAATCGACCAAGGTACGATGTGCGTAAGCGTGGAAAAAACAAATGGGTTGCGGGAAACAAACCCGGAAAGCCCGTGCCAGCAACAGGTGGGGGTGGCTTTGCTCCACCACCTGCCGCGTTTGATGATTTTCCGCCAACACCTGATTTTGCTCCGGTGCCAGGGTTTGATAATTTCGAAGAAATTCCACCACCGCCACCGCCACCAATTAATTTTGATGGTTCGATGGGCTTCGGCGGAGTAGACTCAGGATTCGGTGAAATTCCACCACCGCCACCACCGCCACCAATGGATGAAGATTTCTAAGTTTTTACGATAAGATCTTCGGTGGTTAAGCCTGTTAATTGATGAATTCGGTGAAATGCATAATACATGATGCCACCCAAAAATAAAATGGACGGTACCAAAATCACACCCAAAGAATAAAGGGTCATTTGCCCTAATTGTTCATTCAGCAGCTGTTGCTTTTGCGTGTCTGTGAAGTTTTCGGGTAACGGCGTAAAAATTCGTAAAGACAAAGTAAAATTCAGCACAGCGCTCATTAGAAAAGAAACAGAAAGTAACTGCGTTGTGTGTTTCATTAACAATTCAAAGCTTGATTTTTTACTTTCAGAGTCCAGTTGGGATTCAATTTTTTGAATATCAAACGTCGTTGGATTCATAAACAAAGTTTTAAAAAATGGCTTTTTAGTCCAGCTGGAAATAAAAACAAATATTCCAATTAAAAGCGGGAAGGCAGCTTCCTTTAAAGCAAACCAAATGCCGCCAAGAGCAAGCAAAGTCAGCGTGCCAGAGACGAGAACATTCACCAAGCCAAGAATAGCGATGTAGTTTATTTTTCTGGATTCAATCAAAGATTTGACCGAGAAAAAAATAGGAAACGATAGCGCCAAAATGACAATGTATTTAGGCTCTAGGCCCAGTTTATGGCCCTTATTTAAAATCAGTACGG
This sequence comes from Bdellovibrionales bacterium, assembly GCA_043740435.1. Classification (GTDB taxonomy): domain Bacteria; phylum Bdellovibrionota; class Bdellovibrionia; order Bdellovibrionales; family Bdellovibrionaceae; genus Pseudobdellovibrio. The sequence goes on from JAYUCH010000035.1 coordinate 12,820, forward strand.
GGATAAGAATATTGAATAATACATTGCTGAAGCTTTCGTTTTTTTGCATGTTGTTATCCTAATGCGATTTTTTGAGCTTTGCCAAACTCAAAATTCAGTTTACCAAACTCTAAAAAACAGTTTGGCAAACACTTCGAACCTCTGTATTTTGAAAAGATATTTTAAACTGCTGTTGATCACCACCATAAAAAGGAAATCTTATGAAAAAAATAACATTACCACTCATTTTAATAGCTTTTTGCTTTGCGACTGGATTTACTTGCTCAAAAAATGCTCCTCAGACCGCAGCAACGACAGAAGCCGCGCCGATTGAAACAGCAACGGCACAACCGGCTGCGACAGCACCAAGTGATGCACCTGCAGTACCTGCAGATTCTGCGGCCTTGCAAACAACCACCGAAACCAAAACAGTGACCAAGTAATCATCCAGAAGATGTTTATTTGAAGTGTTTCAAATAAAGTCTAGAGCTTTCGCTCGACTTGCCAATGGCAATCATCCCGTGCTCCAATAAATTCATAGACAAATCTCATCCAAATCTCATCAAGGAGTGCAGCTGTGGAATCTATTTGTGGAACCTGTTACGGATACTTGGTTAATCATCTGCCGCTTTGGCAATCTGTTTTAACTTCTGTCGTGTTACTGCTTTTTGTCGGATTCTTTGGACTGCCGCTAATTGTCTGGGCCGTGCTTGGAGCAGTTTTGTTGATTGGTTTCGGGGCCTCGGATATTGCTTTAGTAACTTACGCAGTCATAACGCTTATTTTCCTAATCAAACCAGTGCGAGCCCTTGTGGTCTCGGGTTTCGTGATGAAAATCATGCAAAAGTTAGGTGTGGTTCCAAAAATTTCTGCCACAGAAAGAACAGCCTTAGAAGCGGGTGTGGTTTGGATTGAAAAAGATTTATTTTCAGGAAAACCCAATTTCAACACGATCATGCAAGAACCTTACGGAAAATTAACCGCAGAAGAAGTGGCCTTTATGAAGGGCCCCGTCGAGCAGCTATGTCAATTAAGCGAACCATGGAAAATCTGGAAAAATAGAAGCATTCCAGAAAATGTCATGGAATTTTTGCGTAAAAATGGTTTTTTTGGAATGATCATTCCGAAAGAATACGGCGGTCTGGGATTTACAGCCATGGCGCATTCGGAAGTCGTAATGAAAATTGCTTCCAGATCATTACCGCTATCTATTACGGTCATGGTTCCGAATTCGTTGGGTCCTGCAGAATTATTAATTCACTATGGTACAGATGCGCAAAAAAAGTTTTGGCTTCCGCGATTGGCCAATGGCTCTGAAATACCTTGTTTTGGTTTAACTGAGCCCACGGCTGGATCCGATGCGGGTTCAATTACTTCGTCAGGTGTCGTTTTTAAAAATGCCAAAGGGCAGCTGTCCGTCCGAATCAATTGGAATAAGCGCTGGATTACACTGGCTTCGATATCTTCTGTTCTAGGTTTAGCTTTCAGATTGCGTGATCCTGACAAATTATTAGGATCCGTCGAAGATTTAGGAATCAGCTGCGCTTTAATTCCTGCAAATACTCCGGGTGTTGAAATTGGTCGAAGGCATGACCCGCTAACTATTCCTTTTCACAACTGTCCAACAACTGGAAAAGATGTCGAAGTTGTCATTGAAGATGCCATCGTTGGCGGAGCAAAAGGTATAGGCCAAGGTTGGTCGATGCTGATGGAATGTTTGGCAGCAGGTCGCGGAGTTTCGCTTCCGGCTCAGTCGACGGGCGGCTCGAAATTAGCTTTTCGCGCAGCCTCTTCGCATGCGCTGATTCGTAAACAATTCGGTGTCAGCATCGGTAAGTTTGAAGGCGTCGAAGAGCCTTTGGCGCGCATCGGAGCTACGACTTATGGATTAGAAGCGGTTCGCCGTTTTACTTTAGGTGCGCTTGATAAAGGTTTAAAACCACCGGTTGTTACAGCCATGATTAAATACCAGTGCACCGAGATGGGTCGTCGCGTTGTCAATGATGCCATGGATGTCATGGGCGGCGCAGGTATTTCATTAGGATCACGAAATTTAATTGCTGAAGGGTACATCGCAACACCAATCGGTATTACGGTTGAAGGCGCAAATATTATGACCCGCACTCTGATCGTGTTTGGTCAGGGCGCTTTACGTTGTCATCCTTTTGCTTTTGATGAAGTTGCAGCAATTGAAGCTGGGAATGTGAAAAACTTTGATCGTGCTTTCTGGGGCCACATCGGTCACGTCGTGCGGAATTTATGTCGCTCGATACTGCTTTCAGTAAGTCGCGGATATTTGGCTGCAGCGCCGGCGGGAACGCATCCAAAAATTCGTATTCATTATCGGCGCTTAACGTGGGCTTCAGCTACGTTTGCAATTTTAGCCGATATTGCGATGGGTTCATTAGGTGGTCAGTTAAAAATGAAGGAAAAAATAACCGGCCGTTTTGCCGATATTTTTTCTCATATGTACATGGCCACGTGTGCTTTAAGACGTTTTAAAGAAGACGGCCAGCCCGATGAAGATTTGCCATTTTTACAGTTTTTCTTAAAAAATTCGATGTGTGAAATTCAAAAAGGATTCGATGGTTTATTCGATAATTTAAAAATTCCAGGGCTTCGTTGGTTTTTTAAAGGTGTTTTAGGGGCTTGGTCTCGGATTAATTCAATTGAATCCCAAGCAACCGACGGTTGGTCAAATTTAATTACCACAAAAATGCTTACGGCCGGACCACAGCGAGATCGTTTGTCGGATGGTATTTACTGGGTGATGGAATCCACGCACGGCGAAGCGCAAGTTAAATCACGACTTGCAGCAGGTGACCAGACAGCACGTTTAGAAAACGCATTTAACATTGTGACAAGGGCCGAAGCAGCTGAACGAAAAATTCGCGCAGCTATCAAAGCGGGATCAATTCCTAAGAAAAAAGGGCCTGGTGCATGGAGTGATGCTTTAGCAAAGAAAATTATTTCGGATGTGGAATTTCAACTGCTTAACGAAGCTGAAAAAGTTCGTTACGATGCCATTTTAGTGGATGATTTCACCGAAACCGAATACCAAGAAAAAATTAAATAACAGGCTAAATACCTGTTATTTTTTACCTGTTATTGTTTTTCCCTGATGTACTTTCAGAAACGATTGATTCTCTGACGACCACGACTTTAATTTGGCCGGGATACTGCATTTCATCTTCGATTGTTTTAGCAATCTGTTCAGATAATTTCATGGCTGTTAAATCATCAACCACTTTAGAATTAACTAGAACTCGGCATTCGCGGCCGCCATTCAAGACGAAAACATCGGTGACACCTTGATATCTTTTTGAAATTTCTTGTAAGCCCGATACTTTTTGCGTGTAGGTTTCCATCGTGCTTCGGCGGGCTCCGGGACGCCCTCCAGAGATAGCGTCCGCTGCAATAACTAGAAAGTCGTAGTCGTTTTCGGGTTGTACGTCGTAGTGATGGGCTCTAACGGCATGGATGATGTCAGGCGCTTCATTTCTTGCAGCGATGAAGTCAGCACCGATGATGGCATGACTGCCATCTAATTCGTGGTCTAAAGCTTTTCCCAAATCGTGCAGCATTCCCACACGGCGGGATTTTTTCGGATCAATTCCAAGTTCTCCGCCAAGTAGGCCTGCAAACCAACCAACCTCTGCGCAGTGGAAGTACTGATTCTGAGTATAAGAATAACGAAAACGAAGTGAACCCATGACTTGACGAACTTCGGGATGCAGGTTCTGTAAACCCAATTCTTTAGCGATGTTGTCGCCGTCACGTTTAATTTGTCGCAGCAATTCGGACTTAATATTTTCGGCCGTTTTTTGTAAATCAGCAGGCTTCGGAGCGCGTTTGAACTTTTCGATATCTTTAAAAGTTTTCTCGAAAATACGTCGGGTTAGTTCTCGGCGAACGGGGTCGTAGCCAATGATCTGAATATAATGCCATCGATCAGGGTCAGGTTTTTCTTCGATGTGAATGTCACATCCGCTGGCCGCTTGAATCACGGCAGTTAATTCTTTCAAATTCTGACAAAATACTCCGCGCACAAATTCAGTCGGAAAGTGACTGGATGAAATGCCGCGTTCAACACTCATTTCTTTTGAAAAACGGTCAATGCATAGACCCAGAATGCGTTTGGCCTTTTGCTCTGCGAATTCTTTGGTTTCGGCTTCGACCAGTTCTTTTTTAGCGGCTGAACTATTTTCGGCGTCGGTGATTAATCTGTTGGATAGTCCTTCAAGAACTTCTTTTTCCTCTTGCTGCGTTTTTTGCAAAAGAACATTTTTATAATTTTTCTCCTGGGCTAATTTATCATCTTGATTTTTTTTAAATTCGACCTGAAGCGCATTGAATTTAAGCGCGTGCTCTTTCAGTTCGTTTTCTTTTTGCACTAAAGCGGCACGGGCCAATTTTGCTGCTTCGTCCAGAGTTGCTTTCTTAGTTTGAATTAAACTGTCTAAGTCTTCGCATTTTTGTTCAATCAACAAATGAGTTTCTTCGACTTTTGACCAAAGTTCTAATTCAATCTCTTCAATTTTTTGCTGACGTTCTTGTTCGTCAAGATTGAACTGGTCTTGGGCTTCTTGAACCATTTCTTGGGCTTCTTTTTTTGCTTCCTGCAAAATATGCCTGCGAACAAAATAAAAAAGACTTGCAATGACGGCAGAACCAATAAAAAAGCCTGATGAAATGTAAATTAATAAAGTCATGTTTCCCTTAAGTAATAATTGTTTTATGGTATCGGTTAGTCAGCAGCGGAACAATGCGCAAAACCACTATACAAGCTGCGTTAGTACGATTATAAATAGACGCATGACATATTTATTAATTTTTAAAAAATGGTTTCTGCGTGTTGGAATAGTTTTCGTATTTGTTTGGCTTATATTAGCAAACTGGTCTTTTATTTTTAAAACAAAAATCGTCGGCGAAGTCGTTGCCAGCGAACGAGTTTCTGGACCCCTGGCCATCATTGGCACCGGTCAGCAAGCGCTTAATCCCCAGGTTTTTTCTTTCTCTGTAGCTATTAAAGATCGTTTCAGTGGTGAAATCCATATGGCGTCCAGCGAAGATCGACAATGGGCAGCCGTATCTAAAGGCAACTGTGTGATCGCAGCTTATTTTCCTTACCCGCCATGGAGAATGCTTGATAAGGGCATGACCAATCACAACGCACGATTATTACGAAATTTTACAGGCTGTGATCAAGTTCCCAACGAAACAGGACTGATTTCTCAGATTAAGTTTTTCTTTATGATGAACTGATTTAGCAGAACTGGTTTTAATGACTTAAAATTTGATTCGCAAAATACCAAGGTAAAATAAGGTATAAAAAACAATCGCGAACTAAATAGTAAACAAAAAATGCGGCTAAAAGCTTAAATCCATATTTTTTGTATAAACCTTTGATGCCGGAATCTTTCCAGGTGGTCTTCATTTCGATGAAAAGGATTTTAATCCAAAAGTATTGTTTTTTTATAAGTTGCATCGTTGAGTTTACATTATCTAATTATTGTTAATAAAGGAAGTGATGCGCGAAAAGACATCCGATTGACTGGATTTGATTTTTGCTGAATCAGATAGATGACAGTTAACATCAAGAAAATTAAAAACCAGTTTCGCATTTGCATATAAAACAACATTTTTTCCGCCTATGCTGATGGTTTTTTTAGCGTTTTTAAACCCGAGTAATAAACATAACAGTAATCAAAACCGCTTTTTAGACTGAGTAATACACTGAGCCAAAGAAGTCCATAGCCAATGTTTCTGTTTGGAAAAACAGGATGTAAATCCTTCAAGATTAATAAGGGTATGGCGATCATTTGCAGGGCTGCTTTCCATTTGCCAGTGGTTTGGGCATCAATCACAACTCCATCGGCTGAAGCGGCTGCGCGAACGCCTCCGATTATTGTGTCTCGAGCCACAAATAAAATAACCATCCACGGATCAATTGAATTTTGCATCAGCAGTAAAATCAGGACGCTGCTGACCAATATTTTATCGGCTACCGGATCTAAAAACTTTCCCAAATTAGAGACCGCTTTTAATTTTCGTGCGTAATAACCGTCGTAGTAATCGGTAAGCGAAGCCATGACAAACAAAATAGTCGCAATGCCACGACACCAATTTGAATCAAAACCCATGAAGTAAGCGATGGGTAGGACCAGAATAATTCGGCTTGTGGTTAAAAATAACGGTAAAGTGCTCATGCAATTGTTAAAGTGTTGTTTGCAACACCAGGCTCTGTCAAGATAACTTGGTGTTTCATTATCAACGCTCAGTCCATGTTTACGAAACAGATTTGATGGGTATCGTTCATCATTCGAACTACTTGCGTTTTTGCGAAGAAGCGCGCGTCGAATGGTGCCGGTCAAAAAATATTATTAATCATTCAAAGGAATCTGTTTTTTCTTTAACAGTTTATGAAACCTACGTGCGCCATACAGCACCAACTCGATATGGTGACAAACTGCTGATCGAACTGGAAGCTGAATTGGTCAAAGCTAAACTAAGTTTTCAGTACCGGTTGAAAGTAAACAATCACGTGGTGGCTTTGGCTAAAACAGTGCATTGTCGAATGGATCAAAATTTTAAAGTAAGTCGTTTTGATAAAAAATTTATAGAGTTAATGGAGAAAGAAAAATGGACCGAAACCTGGCTTTAGAATTTGTTCGAATCACCGAAGCTGCCGCGTTGGCTTCGGCAAAATGGATGGGCCGCGGTGATGAAAAATCGGCCGATCAAGCCGCTGTCGATGCCATGAGAAAAGCATTCGATTCTGTGCGCATTGATGGCACCGTTGTTATCGGCGAAGGCGAACGTGATGAAGCGCCCATGCTTTTTATCGGAGAAAAAGTAGGTCTTAAAAAAGATGATTCTCCGGCGATTGATATTGCTTTGGATCCGCTAGAGGGAACAACTATTTGTGCCACCGGCGGAATCGGCGCTATTTCTGTGATTGCTGCGGCCGAGCACGGCGGTTTTTTACATGCTCCGGATACTTACATGGATAAAATTGCGACGGGACCCAATGCGCGGGGACTGATTGATATTGATTTATCAGCCACCGAAAATATTCACCGAGTCGCTGAAGGAAATAAAAAGCCAATTGGTGATGTGACGGTGGTTATTTTAAACCGACCCCGTCATCATGACTTAATAGCCGAAGTTCGAAAAACCGGCGCGCGAATTCACTTAATTGATGATGGTGACGTCTCGGCGGCTGTTGCAACGGCTTGGCCAGATTCTGGAATTGATTTACTGATGGGTATTGGTGGTGCCCCTGAAGGTGTCATTTCAGCGGCTGCGATGCGCTGTATGGGTGGTGATTTTCAAGGACGATTAAAATTCAGAAATGAAAATGAAAAAGAACGCGCACGTAAAATGGGAATCACAGATTTGGAAAAAAAGTTTAGTCTTAATGAATTGGCTAAGGGGCATGTGATTTTTTGCGCAACCGGAATTACAGATGGTCCGCTGTTAAAAGGCGTAAAGCTTGCGGCTGGAGGGCGTGCACGCACGCAGTCTATCGTTATGAGATCACAAACGGGAACGATTCGAACGATCGATGCGTATCATAATTTTTCTTTAAAAAAAGGCCTTAATTAAAAATGATTACTTTCTGTTTTCAATGCAAAAAAACCACCCAAAGCCAAGGAAAAATTGGTTTTCGTGAAGAGTGCAGCCATTGTCGTAGCGATTTGCATGTTTGCAAAAACTGCGAATTTTATGACCCAAAGGCCTATAATGAATGCCGCGAACCTTCAGCCGATGTGGTTCGTGAAAAAGAAAGGTCAAATTTTTGTGACTTTTTTAATCCAAGACAGGGTGCAGAAGCAACTCTTGATAAGGCCGCACAACTTAAAGCGGCCGCTGAAGCACTATTTAAAAAGTAATTAATTTTTATGCAAAAGGGGAAAAGTCATGGCCAACGCAGTCGCAGAAACAAAAGAAAGCTTTAATTGTTCGCAAGCCGAATTTTTTAAAATAGTTTCTGATTTTGAAAAATATCCGGAATTTTTGCCCGAGGTTAAAGCCGTCAAAATTTTAAAAACTAAAGGCCACACGAAAGAAATGGAGTACTCGGTATCGGTTTTAAAAACTTTTAAATATATTTTAAAAGCGACAGAAATACCTGATCAGCAACTTGATTTTAATTTTGTCAGCGGTGATGTTTTTAAATCAATGCACGGTTGCTGGAAGCTGTCAGAAAAAAATGGCTTGTGCCAAGTTGAATACAAGGTTGAAGCCGCCTTTGGTTTATTAGTTCCAAGCGCTGTTGCAAAAACTTTGGTGACGGTCAATTTACCCATTATGATCGCTAACTTTAAGAAAAGAGTAAAACAAATCTATGGCAAATGAAAAAAAAGAATCCTCGTCTTTATCTGATGCGATTCGAAAAATTATTACTGCAGGCACGCCCACTGAAATATCTAAAGAACTCATCGGAACGGTTCTGGGCCAAGCATTAAAAGCTAAAGATGATGTTTCGGCTTTGGTTACCAATGAAATGATTTCGCTTATTAGAAAAATCGATTTTGTTAAAGAATTTTCAAAATTTGCAGAAAATCATAAGTTTAAAGTCACAGCCGAAATCGAAATTACCAAAAAAGATATGGTCAGTGCAGATATTTCGTCGACAAAATTGAAAAATAATCCTTGATGGCATGGACTGATCTGGAACATACGGTTTGGAAAAATTTAAAAGAATGCGGGTTAGATCAAAAGCCAGTTTATTTTTTAGCAGTCTCCGGTGGTCTAGATTCCATGGTGCTATTGCACTTGATGCTGCGGTTAAAACCGAAGGCTCAGTTTACCATAGCTTATTATCATCACGGAGTGACTGACGATCTGCTGCAGTCAACTTTTCGTGCTGAATGCCTAAATCTGATCAAACGCTTTCAATCAGAAAATATACGGCTGATCACCGAAACTAGTCCTGTGTCACTTTATTCTGAAGCAGAAATGCGCGATGCCCGTTGGACTTTTTTTATAAAACATCAACTTCCGGATAATCCCATACTGACCGGTCATCAACTGGACGACTGGGCTGAAACGCTGACATTAAAACTTATACGCGGCGTTGGGCCTGAAGGGTTTACGGCTTTTAAGCTATGGGATGGGCAAGTGTTTCGTCCTTTTCTTGAAACCCCTAAAAAAGACTTACTTGAATACGCCCATGCACAGAAAGTTGTTTGGATCGATGATCCATCGAACCAGTCAGATCAGTACCTGCGAAACTGGTTACGTGAATCTTGGTTTAAATCTCTGGATGAGAAAAATCCCTCAGGTTATTTAAATTTCTCGCGTTCTTTACTTAGACTTTGCCAAGAATTAGCCAGCAACCAGTCGTTTGAACTGCAGTTTTTTAGAGACAGTCCAGCTTTGGGATTAGATCGTCATTGGTTTTTTTCACTCAGTCGACCCCTGCAGTTAAAGTCCTTATCACTGTTTTTACGGCATCACAGCATTTTTAAAGTAACCACAGGGCAACTTGCAGAAATACAAAAACAACTCGACAAAAATCAAAAAGATATCACATTTACAGTGGCTCATGTAAAATGGGTTATTAACGAGACGCAAATCGTGTTAGTCTTGTGATGTATTAACGTTCTAATTTTTCCGTATTCTGGAATGATTCTAGAAGAAAGGGTTCTTGAACTCATGAAAGCAAATCAAAAAACATTCGCTCTGTGGTTTTTCTTACTGGTAATGGCTATATTCTTTTTCCGCGCTTGGGACATGAAACATCAAAAAGTAATAGCTGATTTTAATTACTCAAAATTTTTAGCGGCGGTCGAACTTGAAGAGGTCGTTCCTGACAAAGTGGTCTTCATACAAGATCGCGGAGAAATCCGGGGTTTAGTTAAACCCGATTTTGAAAAAAAATACGGTGGCTCGCAATTTCAAATTTCTGGAAACATCACAGATAAAGGTTTTGAAATTCTGCAAAAAAAGGGAATTACGCCGAATTACGAAACGGAAGCCTCTAACAATATGTTGTCCTCTTTCTTGATCAACTGGCTACCGCTAATTTTAATTGTCGGAATGTTTATTTTTATCATGCGCCAAGTGCAGGCGGGCGGCGGTAAAGCCATGTCGTTTGGTAAATCAAAACACAAACTCGTAGAAAATAAAAATCGCATCACTTTCAAAGAAGTCGCTGGTGTTGACGAAGCTAAAGAAGACCTGCAAGAGATCGTGCATTTTTTAAAAGACCCCAAAAAATATACAAAATTAGGTGGTCGTATTCCTAAGGGTGTTCTACTTGTGGGTCCTCCGGGAACTGGTAAAACTTTATTGGCCAGAGCTGTAGCGGGCGAAGCTGGGGCTCCGTTTTTTACAATTTCAGGATCTGACTTTGTCGAGATGTTCGTGGGCGTAGGCGCTAGCCGAGTTCGTGATTTGTTTGAACAAGGTAAGAAAAATGCGCCGTGCTTGATATTCATCGATGAGATCGATGCGGTTGGACGTCACCGTGGTGCAGGTATGGGCGGCGGTCACGACGAGCGCGAACAAACACTTAATCAGTTACTTGTTGAAATGGACGGATTTGAATCTTCAGAAGGCGTTATTTTAATTGCAGCCACAAACAGGCCCGATGTTTTAGATCCAGCACTTTTAAGACCGGGTCGCTTTGATAGACGTGTGGTCGTTGGAAAGCCAGATTTAAAAGGCCGAGAACATATTTTATTAGTTCACACTCGTAAAACTCCGATCGGTCCAGACGTTGAAATTTCAAAAATTGCTCGGGGTACACCTGGTTTTTCCGGTGCTGACTTAGAAAATTTAGTCAACGAAGCAGCCTTAGTGGCCGCACGAAATGATAAAAAATATTTAGAAATGGAAGATTTCGAAAAAGCCAAAGACAAAGTTCTTATGGGTGCGGAACGTAAATCCATGGTTATCAGTGACGAAGATAAACGAATCACTGCGTACCACGAAGCTGGACACACCTTGGTTGGAAAAAAACTTCCTGGTTTGGATCCAATTCACAAAGTGACTATCATTCCCCGCGGTATGGCCCTTGGAGTCACGCAAACTTTACCAGAAAAAGAAATGCTGAATTTATCTCGAAGTAAAGCCGAAAGCATGATCGCCTTTTTATTCGGAGGCCGGGCTGCAGAAGAATTAATTTACAAAGATTTTACTACGGGTGCAGGGAATGACATTGAACGGGCTACGGCTTTAGCACGTAGTATGGTCACTGAATGGGGCATGAGTCCTAAACTAGGACCACAAGCTTACGAAAAAAGTGAAGGTCCTGTTTTTCTAGGTATGGGTTACGGACAAAAATCAAAAAATTATTCCGACGCTAAAGCGCTTGAAATTGACGCCGAAGTGACTCGGTTTATTGATGAAGGTTACGCCAAGGCACTCAATGTTTTAACCACTTATAAAGATGCGTTAGAGCGTTTAACTCAAGCTTTAGTTGAATTTGAAACCATTGATAGCAACGAAGTTGAAATGTTAGTGAACGGTGCCGAAGTCAGCGAAGTTGCAAAAATTCGTGCAAACAAGGCCAATGATAAATCTTCGGGTGGTGGTTTAACTTCCAAAACTGCTGACGCCGGTGAAACTTCAGCGGCTGTTAGTTCAAAGCCGGCCATAGTGTCTTAAACTAAACGATGACGGTCTTTGCAAGTTTTTTAGAAAATACGATCTTCATCGTGACCCATCTGCGCTGGCAGGATTTGATCGATATTGTTATTGTGTGGTTAATTGTTTACCGGATTTTAAATCTGATTCGGCGCACGGGTACAATTCAAATGTTGTCGGGCCTAGGAATTTTAGCAATAGCTTATGTTGGAAGTCAGTGGTTTGAATTTTACACGCTGAACTGGCTGCTTGAAAAGTTCTTCGCCAATTTGTTTGTGATCGTCGTGATTTTATTTCAGGGTGAAATTCGAAGAGCTTTGGCGCACATCGGAAGTCATCCGTTATTTGCCGATGTTTCGTCTGTGATGGAAACTCATATCATCGAAGAAATCGCCAAGGGAGTTATTGCCGCCGCACAAAAAGGTTACGGGGCGCTGATCGTTATCGAAAAAGATATTCTTGTTGATTATCATATTGAAACTGGCACTGAACTTGACAGTCGTATTTCAGCAGAAATTATTCAGTCTATTTTTCATCCGCAGGCGCCAATGCATGACGGAGCCATCATCATTAGGGGTTCAAAAATTATTTCGGCCGGATCATTTTTACCCTTAAGTAAAAATCCCGCCTTAGATAAAAATTTAGGAACGCGCCACCGCGCAGCCATCGGTTTAACCGAAGAAACAGATGCACTTGTTTTAGTTGTGTCAGAGGAAACTAAATCCATCAGTGTGGTTTTAGGCGGACACATGCAACCCAATGCCGAACTTTCGGAAGTGCGCCAAGCACTGTATGAGGTCTTTGGCTATAAATACAAAAATTATCAGCAAGAGGCTCATTAGATGAAACAAAAAATGAGTCATATCCGACATGGAATTTTTGAAAATGGGTCTTACAAACTTGTGGCACTTTTTATTTCATTAATCCTATGGCTAACAATACTTGGGCGCCGAGAATTCGTGGTTAATAAAGAAATCGAAGTCGACTTCACGGTCGCTGAAGGTTTATCCGTCATCGGTCAATCGTCCGACAAAATCCGAATTAAGTTATCGGGCCCGCAGCCTTTGTTAAAAAAATACAAAGAAAATAATCAAACTCTGTTAGTTAATTTGGCGGATAAACCTTTAGGATCTTATGAAATTGAAATGAATGCATCAAAAATTGAAGTTCCAACCGGCATCAAAATACTCAGTGTAAAACCAAGCCAAATCCGCGTAGAAATAACGGCAACCAAAAATTAAAAAAGGAAATATTACATCATGTCCGACACAAACGAGCCTGCAAAAAAGTTATTTGGTACAGACGGAATCCGCGGAACAGCTAATCAGTTTCCGATGCTGCCGGATGTTGTGGTGCGTGTCGGTCAAGCGATAGGTTATTTGATTCGAACAAAAAAAATCTCATCGCCATCGGTAACAAATAAAGTCGTTATTGGAAAAGACACCAGGCTTTCTGGATATATGATCGAACAAGCGCTTTCGAGTGGATTAAATTCCATGGGAATCAATGTCCAACTTGTTGGACCACTACCAACTCCGGGTATTGGTTATTTGGCGCGCACGATGCGAGCGGCATCAGGAATTGTTATTTCGGCTTCGCACAATGCCTATCAAGATAACGGAATTAAAATTTTTGGTCCTGATGGTTTCAAATTGGATGATGTCTTAGAAAAAGAAATCGAGCGGTTAGTTCAGAATGTCGATTTAACTAAACTTTTACCGCCATCGAAAGACGTCGGACGCACGCGACGTATCGAAGATGCGCAGGGCCGTTACATTGTCTATGCAAAAAGCGCTTTCCCATTAGAGCTAACTCTGGATGGTTTACGAATAGTTTTAGATACAGCCCACGGTGCTTCTTATAAAGTGGCACCCGCTATTTTTGAAGAATTAGGAGCTGAAGTGATTCACGTCGGAAATCAACCCAACGGAACAAATATTAATGACAAGGTTGGCGCCCTTCATCCCAGTCTTCTATCGCAGGCCGTGGTGCAATACCGCGCTGACGTGGGCATTGGATTAGACGGTGATGCCGACCGAGTTATCATGGTGGATGAAAAAGGAAAAATGGTAAACGGAGATCACATCATTGCAATTTGTGCTCTTCATATGAAACAGAAAAACTTGCTTCGTCATGACACTGTTGTGGTGACGCAAATGAGTAATTTTGGTTTAGAAAAAGCCATGCGCGCACAAGGTATTAAAGTTATCAAAACTAATGTTGGCGATAAATACGTGGTCGAAGAGATGCGTAAAGGCGGATACAACTTAGGCGGCGAACAATCGGGGCACGTTATATTCTTGGATCATTCGACCACGGGTGACGGCACTGTGGCGGCATTAAATGTTTTAGCCATTATGCGGGAAACAAATAAAAAAATCAGTGACCTCACGCATGTTTTTGATGAAGTGCCGCAGGTCTTGATCAACTGCCGCGTGCGCAGCCGTGTCGAGCTAGATTCTATCAAAGGCTATGCCGAATTACTAAAATCTAAAGAAAATGAATTAGCCAACGAGGGCCGTATTTTTATTCGTTATTCAGGAACAGAGCCCCTAATTCGTATTTTAGTTGAAGGCAATAATAAACAAAAAATTTCAGCTATCGCAGAACACATAGCCATTTTCTTAGAAAAAGAAATTTCATGAAAAATAAAAAATTAAAACAGATCTCGTTAGGGGTTAACATTGATCATGCAGCCACTTTAAGACAAGTTCGTGGTGGATTAACAGCGTATCCTGATTTATTAAAATTAGTAAAAAATGTTAAAGCAGGCGGAGCCCAGCAAATCACTATTCACTTACGTGAAGACCGAAGGCACATTCAAGATCATGATGTCGTGCAGTTATGTAAAAATTCAGTGCTACCAATTAATTTGGAATTATCAGTTCAAGAAAAAATGGTCAAAATCGCATTGAAAAATAAGCCTAGGTGGGTTTGCTTTGTTCCAGAAAAACGGGAAGAGCTAACCACTGAGGGTGGATTAAATATTGAAAAATGCAGCCAGCAAATCAAAAAAATGACAACTTTATTAAAAAAAAATAAAATCAAAGTTTCCTTTTTTATCGAGCCTTCGCTTAAACAAGTTGAGTTATCTGCCTTAGCTGGAGCCCAAGCGATCGAATTTCACACAGGGCATTGGGTCTTAGCTTCCGGAAAGCTGAAAGAAACGTTGTGGAAAAAGCTTGTGGAAGCTGCAGGCTGGGCCAATCATTTGGGTTTACGGGTGCATGCAGGCCATGGACTTGATTACTTTCACGCTCGGTTGATAAAAAAGTTACCGCACTTACAAGAAGTTAATATTGGGCATTCGTTGATTTGTTATTCATTAGAGAGCGGCTTAACGGACGTGGTTAAAAAAATGAAGTCGATATTAAAACCCTAGCCGTATGAAGTTGATTAAAACTGAAATTTTTAAAAAAGTAATAAGTCAACCTGGGGATTTACTATTTGCCGTTCAGTTCATCAAACCACTTTTAAAAATAAAATCGTGTGTTTTATTAAGTGGCGACTTAGCTGCGGGTAAAACAACTTTCGTAAATATTTTTTGTGAAACTTATGATTTGTTCAATGTGACATCTCCGACTTTTGCGCTTCATCAAGTTTACAGTAATCAGTTAATAAAAATTGATCATTTCGATCTGTACCGCTTAGAAACTGCTGACGAAATCGAGACAGCGGGATTGTGGGACGTCATGTCGCAGAAAAAAGGCTTAGTTTTTATCGAATGGGCTCAGCGTATTTCTGTGCAAGATCTGCCGCTGGACTGGTTTATTTTAGAAATTGATTTGATGAAGTTATCTGAAACCAAGCGTTTTATTTCTATTAGTCAAATTTCTTTAGGCTGATTCTTTAGCTAAATCTTCTAACAGCAGTTGATCAGTTTCTGCCAAACTTTTTGTTTGCAGACCCAGCAAAAATCCAACGGTTTTATCTGCGCGCCGAAGTGCCGTGATGCAAACATATTTAAATTCCATGATCGGATATTGCAACTGGTTGATATTAAAAGTTTCAGAAATTCCTGTTTCATAGACCCTACGAAAAGCATTATCTAATGACAAGTCATAGGTAAATACGTCTGTCTGTTTTAAATAATGACCCAAGTCAGAATCCATTTTGAAAACTTGCGTTTTAAAGTCCACAATTTTTAAAACGACGTAACCACTAAATAATTTTTTTGCTTCAAACGAATACTCTTCATGTCGTTCTGTTAAATAATCCCAAACAGCATCTGATGATGGCTCGGGTGATGGAACCGGCCCTGATGGTTTTTCCGAAGCGACCTCAAGATTTAAAAAATCATGAGCATTGTCATTTTCTTCTAAATTGTCAGATATGAATGACAGCACAAAAGGTTCTGCTAGAACAAAAATCAAATTTGGAATTAATAATAAATTTTCATTAAATTCAAGACCAGCCACAATCAAGTGTCCATCCCAGGTTTGTAGTGGTACTAAATCTTCACTCCAAAAATCATATTGTTGATAAGCTTCAAGCGTCTGCGCCGATTGTTTGCGCAGGTTTAAAAGTTGTGCTTGAGTTAAATTTGAACTGAGACTGGTGCACTGCAATTGTTCCGTGAACCAAACCTGATATTTTTGCCAGGTTAAGATATTATTTTCCAACAAGAGCCGAATTCGTGATTTATTCAGTTCATCCGCAGTTAAAAGATTCATTTTTTCTTCAAGTTCAAGTGCCTCTTGAAAAAATATTTCTTCCCATTTTGAGTTCATATTTTCGTAATTCATCAGTAAACTTATCGGCTTGTGCTGAATTGATCTTGAAAAATCTATAAGGTTCTAACCGAAAGCCTTACAATTTGTTTCTATTCAGTATGGGCTTTCTAAAAAAGTTAAAAAAACAAGCTATGTTACTAATATCACTATGCATTTTTGGATATAGTCAGGGCAGTGATCAAATTCTTGATTCTTATCGTGGCCCATCCAGCCAGTCTAAAAGCGACAAAAGACAAGATAAAGGTCCTGTCTACCACCCACTCAGGGAAAAGCCATTCACCAAAAAAACTTACAAAGCTTAAGCTAACACCTTAAAACTTTTAAAATATTTCAATTTCGTGTACAACCAGACGCTATGCAAAATGCTGCTGAAAATCCCTTAAAACCGCGTGTTTATCTAGATCACAATGCGACGACTCCGCTAGCAAATTCGATCAAGCTACGGTGGATGGAATTATTTGACCTGTGGGGAAATCCTTCATCGATTCATGCCAGTAGCCGTTCTGCAAAACAGTGGCTGCGTGAAACGAAACAAAAAATAGCTGGCGTTTTAGATTGTTCGCCGCTTGAAATAATTTTTACCTCCGGAGCCAGTGAAGGTAACAACACAGTTTTAAAATCGATTTGGCAAGAGCGCGGTCACCTTCGACCAGAATTTTTAATTAGCCAAGTCGAGCATCCCAGTGTGATCAAAACGGCAGAGTATTTAAAAACTTTAGGTGCCGAAATAAAATGGATACCGGTCAGTCGCAGTGGACAGATTGATCTGCAATTTATTAAAAATTCAATTTCAGAAAAAACAGCTGCAGTTTCGGTTATGTTTGCAAACAACGAAACGGGTTCGATTTTTCCCATTCAAGAAATTTCAGCTATAGCCCAATCTTACGGTGCGCTGATGCATTCAGATTGTGTGCAGATGCTGGGTAAAAGTTTTATTGCCTTTGATCAACTTAATTTAGATTACGCGACTTTTTCCGCGCACAAGTTTTATTCGTTAAAAGGAACTGGGATTACTTTTGTTAAAAAAGGCAGTCCGTGGGTTCCATTAATTCATGGCGGCGGTCAAGAGCGTGCCAGGCGCGGTGGTACTGAAAACATTCTGGGTGTAGCGGCCCTTGGAATTGTTTTAGATGAAATCAATTACAGTGATGAGAAAATCCACGAGATCACCCGGCTGCGTGATTTAACAGAAAAATTAATTTTAGAAAATATTTCTGAAGTTACCATCACGGCAGCGGCAAGTCCTAGAATCAGTAACACATCGAATTTAATTATCAACGGTGTTGACGGCGAAACGCTGCTGATGAGTTTAGATCTGAAAGGTTTTTCTGTCAGCACGGGGGCTGCCTGCAGCAGCGGTAACCCCGAGCCAAGTCCAGTGTTACTGGCTATGGGATTAACAAGAATGGAAGCGCAAAACTCACTACGCATCAGTCTAGGTTTTAGCACCACGGAAACTGATGTTTTATCATTTACTCAAACGCTCATTGAAGTGGTCAAAAAATTACGTAGCCTTAACCAAAAAGAAAATCAAAATGTCATCAACGCCTGAAAAAAATAAAAAATCAATGGGCCGTGTTCTTGTCGCAATGAGTGGTGGCGTAGACAGTTCTGTTGCAGCCAGTTTGTTGGTTGATCAGGGCTACGAAGTTATTGGTGCGACGATGCAGGTTTGGGATTACAGCAACTGCGATATTTCAGAAGGCAGTGGCACATGTTGTTCAAGTCTTGATGTGGACGACGCCCGAAGTGTCGCCGATCGCTTAGAAATTCCATTTTATGTTCTTAACTGCGAAGCCAAATTTAAAGCCAGCGTCATCGATCCTTTTTTAAATTCTTATATGATGGGACAGACGCCGCTTCCGTGTGTTAATTGTAATACTTTTTTAAAATTTGATCACTTAGTACAAAAAATGAATGAACTTGAATGTGATTTCTTAGCGACTGGTCATTACGCTCAGATTGTGAAAGATGAAGCGGGTGTTTCACACATCGAAACATCAACCGATGATTGGAAAGATCAGACTTACTTTTTGTTCACCATCGATCCAAAAATTATTCCGAAATTATTGTTTCCGATTGGTCATCTAAAAAAACCTCAGGTCCGAGAAATTGCAGAAAAAAAATCGCTGGTGGTGGCGAAAAAAAAGGATTCAACCGGTATTTGTTTCGTTGGTAATAAAGGTTATGATCAATTTATTAAAGAAAATGTTTCAGCTGAAATTCTAAATACCAAAAAAGGTCTTTTAAAAAGATATCCATCCGGTGAAGTCATGGCTCAACATGAAGGCATCCATCTGTACACCATCGGACAAAGTAAGGGCCTAGGAATGACCTATCACGAAAAATTATTCGTCATCAAAATTGAGGCCGCTGATAACACAGTTTGGGTTGGCGAAGAAAAATTTTTGATGCATGACGAAGTCCAGATTATTGAAACTCATTTATTATCACCACTTAAGCCAAATACTCAGTATCAGGTAAAAATCCGTTACCAGCACCAAGGCGCCAACGCGCAGTTGTCAAAGACAGCTACGGGGTACAATATTAAATTTGACGACGCACAACGAGCCATCACCCCTGGTCAAGCTGCAGTTATTTATCAAGATCACAAACTTATTGGTGGTGGATGGATTACTTTATCATGATGAATTCAAAAAGTGATTTTGTAATGCATACTTTCGGCTGTAAGGTTAACACGTACGACTCGGGGCTGATTGAAAAAAACCTCAAGCAAAACTTGAAGCAAGACTTTTCAAAAGTAACAAAAGAATCACAAATTCATGTTTTGAACACCTGTGCTGTAACATCCGAAGCCACGCAGCAAGCTGTACGGATGATTCGAAAAATTAAATCTCAGCAGCCCCTTGCCACGATCGTAGTTACAGGTTGCGCCGCACAAGTCGATACGGATGCTTTTAAAAATTTACCCGGAGCAGATCTAGTTGTCGCAAATTCCCATAAGGGTTTGCTGCCACAAATTTTAGATCAGTATTTTAAAGGCGAAATCAAAGATAAAGTTTTTAAATCAAATATCTTTAAAAAAGATGATTTAGAAATTGGCGGCGGCGTTGAATCGGAACACACACGCAGTTTTCTTAAAATTCAGGATGGCTGCAATAGTTTTTGTACATTTTGTATAATACCTTTTGCACGCGGCAAAAGCAGATCCATTCCAATTTCTATTTTAGTTGAACGCATCAAGCAGCTGGAACAACAAGATATAAAAGAAGTCGTCTTAACTGGTGTTCATGTTGGCGATTACGAGGATATTGTTTCATTGGAAAAAAAATCACTCGAAGATTTGGTTGAAAGTATTTTAAAACAAA
>JAYUCH010000036.1:0-95302 GCA_043740435.1 Bdellovibrionales bacterium
AAAAAGAAATCCACTATTTAAATGAAGTTATGGGAATCGAATCAAAATTATGGTTTTTAAAGAAGAAGGGCTCGCTAGAGCTTGATTTCTTTATTGAAAGAAAAAAAATGCCACCAGTTCTGATTGAGGTTAAAACTTCGGATTCAGAGGTTTCTAGGTCTTTTGGTGCGTTCGATCAGTATTTTGATAACACCATTAAAATTCAGCTGGTGAAGAACTTAAAAAAAGACTTTTCAAACAAGGGCGGCGTTAAAGTGTTGAATGCGCTTCATTACCTAGCAAACTTTGATTTAAGTAAGCTGCAGACAATTTAGCTTTTTTATTTTAATTCTGGTTTAATAATTTTCGATTTGAGCACAGACCATATCTTTTGCTTCAGACCACTCACGGACGATCTTTGGATTTTTCAAATCAACCTTGTTCACTACTTCATGCATGCTTGAGGTTACTTTAAAAGTAGAAATTTTTTTTTGGTCAGAATTGGTTGAAACATATAATCTGAAAAGCCCACCCAATCCTGCAAAGTTGAAAACTAACAACGGCTGGCCATCGGCAGCAGCATCCACAGATTCAGCGGTTAATAGGTCGTTACGAATCCCAACATAAGTAATGGCAACAGTAAAAGTTTTATGATTATTTCTCCTGTTAATTACAGCTTTAAGGTTAAGGCGCTTCCTGATCATTCAAAAAATTTTTTAAATTTTAAAATAAAAGCTATTTTGGTCCGGCGACGTGTCTGTATTCAAAATAGCTTTGGCTTGAACTGCTGTGGAATCGACGTGCTGTTAGCAGTTCAAATTAATCTTTAACTGGTTTCGAGTGCACAGCGTATTTTTCGAATTCGCCGTATTCATGCAATTTGTTGTACAAGGTCTTGATCGTGATTCCTAAACCTTGTGCAGCCTGGGTTTTGTTACCACCGTAATGTCCCAACGCTTTTAATATATATCGCTTTTCTAAATCATAAAGTGGAACTGCTGGATCGAAATCCATTCCTTCATCTTTAACTTCAGGATTACGGATAGCATCTGGCAAATCGTTGACCATAATCATGTGGCCTTCAGAAAGAATCTGTAAACGCTCGCATGCATTTTGTAATTCACGAATATTTCCTGGCCATTCGTATTTAACTAAAACCTTCATCGCTTCTTCATCGATCGTTTTTCCACGATTCATGAAGGAATGTGATCCGCCATTTAAAAAGTGGTTTACCAACGCAGGAATGTCTTCTTTACGACGACGCAGCGGCGGAGCACTAACAACGATCGTGTTGATACGATAAAATAAGTCTTCGCGAAAGTTTCCACGTACGACTTCTTGATCTAATTCACGATTTGTCGCACACACTAAACGGATATCGACTTTGATGGAGTCTTTTCCACCAACGCGGAAAATTTCACCCTCTTGAATAAATCTTAAAAGCTTCGCTTGAATTGCTAATGGCAATTCACCAATTTCGTCTAAGAAAAGTGTTCCACCGTTTGCAGCTTCTGCTAAACCGATTTTTCGGTTGTAAGCTCCGGTGAATGAACCTTTTTCGTGGCCGAAAAGTTCTGACTCTAATAATGTTTCACGTAAAGCACCGCAGTTGATGGCCACAAATGGCTTGTTACGACGCTGTGATTTTTCATGAACGGCACGGGCTATAAGTTCTTTACCCGTTCCTGATTCACCCAATACCAAAACATTGGCCTGAGATGGAGAGACCCGTTCAATCATCTTCATTAACTGAGTCATGATATCTGATTTGTAGATGATCGTGCGGGCTTCCGCGATGACTTTAGTTTGCGGAACCGGGGCCCAGTTCGGCATCTGAGTTTGGTTTGAAGAACTAGGTAAATGAGGTAAAGCCTGCGATGAGTTAGATTCTGACATAAGTATCCACCTTTCAATGACGTGCTACTTTTTTAAACAACTTGATTAAAACAAGCTTGTCTCGTTTTGATATGCTGCAATGCATTAATACCAAGGTCGTGTAACAAATGCAAGAAAAATATTGCATTGCATTATATTTATTATCTGGCCTTTAACGATAAGTGCTCAGCAATCATACTGTAAGTACCTGATAACTAAGGGAATTTAATGACCATTCACGTGCAGGATTTAATAGCTAACTATCTAAAATATCAGGATAATATTGAGACTTCATCGCCCCAAACCCTGCGTGCCTACGAAAATGACCTGCATCAAGCCTTTCTTAATAAAAACAATAAATTGTTTGATATAAGTCGATCTATAAGTAAGCCCGAAGAGCTTTGGAATTTAGCCAGGCCTGCCTTACTTCGGTGGGGAAGCTTAAGTCTGGCCAGCCGAAATCGGAAAACAGCCACCCTGAAAAGCTTTTTTAACTGGTTATTTCAGCAGCACTTAGTCGACAAAAATTATGCAGAGCTTTTAGTTTGTCCCAAAGTTCCAAAAAAAATACCGCATTTTTTATCGGTCGATGAAATTATTTCGGTTCTGAAATACCTGGATGAAGAATCAATAACTAACAAAATCGAAACCTTGCGGACTAAATCATTATTCTTACTACTTTACGGCGGAGGCCTGCGTGTTAGCGAAGCCTGCAATTTAAAATGGAAACAAATTCATTTTTCTGAAAAAAAAATTCTGGTTCGAGGTAAAGGAAATAAAGAACGATATGCGTGTCTTCCCGATTACAGTTTTGCGTGTTTGAAAAAGTTGAAAGAACTAAGTCCCAAAACAGAATTTGTTTTTGGCCTCACAGCAATGAACACGCGAACAGGCTACGGCATAATCAGGGCCGTTGGTAAAAAAACGGGTTTAATGAATCCGCTGCACCCTCACGCTTTAAGACACAGCTTCGCGACCCACATGTTAGCCAGTGGAACTAACTTACGAACACTTCAAACGTTACTGGGACACGACAGTTTACAAGCCACCGAAAAATACACGCACTTAAGCGTCGATCAATTAGCCCGCACCATGGATAGCACTCACCCACTGACTAAATTAAAATTAGGAAGCTGATTTTTTTAATTTCAGTCGGGACAGCACTAAATAAAAAATGGGCACGATAAATAAAGTAAACACGGTGGATACCAAAATTCCACCGATGATAACTAAACCCATTGGTCTTCTGGTTTCAATACCAAGGCTTGAACCAATGACCAGTGGCAGGGCTGCAAATAAAGTGGCCACAGAAGTCATCAGCACGGGCCTTAGCCGAACCGGACAGGCTTGCAACAGCGAATCAGCTGTAGATAAATTTTCTTTATTTTGAATCTGGACTGTAAATTCGACCAACATGATCGAATTTTTCTTAGCAATCCCCATCAGAACTATTAAACCGATAAAACTAAATAAATTCAGCGAAGTTCCTGTCATCCACAAAATCAGTAAAGCTCCGCTTAAAGAAAATGGTAACGCCATCAGTACTGAAATGGGGTCTACAAAAGAATTAAACTGAATCGCTAAAATCATATAGGCCACTAATAAACCTAAAATCAAAACCCAAGTTAAACTTTTAAAACTTGAACTAAAGCCGGCTGCAGCCCCTTCAAGTTGAAAACTGTAACCTGCCGGCAGCATCGACGCAGCCATCACCTTTATTTTCTTTAATACCTCACCCTGCGACTGCGCAGGAGCTATGTTTCCATAAACTGATACCGAGCGCTGACGATTAATTCTGGAAATAGAATTTAAAGAATTGGTTTTTTCTGTTTTTACTAAATCATTAAGCTGAATTAAATTTCCGAAACTGTTTCGTACAAATAATTTTCTGATATCACCAACCGATTGAATTTGCTCTTCGTTGACTTTGTAGCGGATATCTATTTGACGCCCGGCCGATACGAATTGGCCATCCCGCAGGCCAGCTATAGCTGCACTTAACACTTGGGATACGCTTTCAGCTGTAACAGATTTTTTCGCCAGTTGTTCACGATCGGGAATCAAAGTTAGCTCTGGCAATCCAACTTTATAATCACTATCTAAATCTACTGCCAGTTTTTCAACTTCTAATTTTTTAATTATTTCCTGTGATTTTTCGTTTAAAATACCAAGGTCTGGACCACGCAAATTAAAAGCTATCGGATTTTGTCTGCCACTAGATAAATTTCTGGCTGAAATATCACGAAGGGATATACGTAAACCCTTTATTTCTTTTGCCTTCACACGTAAAGCATTCATTAGTTCGGTGTGTGAAATTGAACGTTCCGACCGTTCAACTAAAGCAATCGGTAAAAAGACTTGGCCCGGTCCAACAGAAATAAAATATCCAGCGACTTCTTTAGTATTTTTTAACAGCTGATTCAGCGGCTCGACTAATCTTGTGGTTTCATCTAAAGAGGTTCCAGGCTTTGCTTGCGCTGTTAGAATAATCAGATTTTGATCCTGTGTTGGAACAAATTCTTGCTTCACAACATTGAATAAAAAAAGTGAACCGATAAAAAATGCAACAGATCCTGCCAGGACCAACCACTTGAATCGAAAACAATAGTTTAATCCATTTTGATAGTTACGACCTAATCTTTCGAAAAAGTGATCCAGTTTTACTTCAAAAGGACTTAATTTTGCTTCTGTTTTTAAAAATGCAGCCGTACGCATGGGTGTAATTACAATAGCTTCCAGCAAAGAAATTAAAACAGCTGCACACATGGTTATACCGAATTGAAAAAAGAATTTGCCGACAACTCCGTCCATAAAAATCACAGGCATAAAAACGGCTAAAACGGCCAGCGATGCAGCAATGGCTGCAGGTAATACTTCTTTCGATCCGTCGAGCGCGGCTTGATAAGGGGATTTACCCATTCTGTGGTGTCGGATAATATTTTCAAGCAGCATAATAGCGTCATCAACCACTATGGATATCGAAAGCGTCAGCGCCAATAAGGTAAATAAATTTAAAGTGAACCCAGCAAGCTTTAAAACAATAAAAGTTCCAATAATTGAAGTTGGAATCGAAAACAGAATATTGATCGCCGATTGAAAATTTCCTAAAAATAAAAAGCAAATAATAATTGTAATAAGAGACACAACCCAAATTTTTTCGATGGATAAGTCTACAGTGGCTTGAGTTGATTTTGTGTAATCAATATTGATTGAATAATTAATCCCTTGAGGCATCTGCGACTTAAGTTCTGCCAATTTTTTTATAACAGACTCAGCGACGCTGACTTCGTTGGCTCCGCGTTGTTTACGAATTTGTAAACTAACTGCAGGAAATCCATTCACTTTTGCCGTTCGTCTTGTGTCTGCTAAACCGTCAACAACCCGGGCCACATCTTTAATATAAAAACGGCGATCTTCGATGGCTTGCCCACCACGCTTGGTAATTCTGTAATTTGCTATTTCTGCCACAGTCGAAGCTGTTCCTTGGTAGCGTATTCGAATTTCCTGCTGACCTTCAACGTACTGACCGGCTGCGCTTTGCACATTCGCAGTACGCAAAGATTCAACGACATCGCTGATGGTTAATTCATTCTGTTTCAGTTTTTCAACATCTATCCAAATACGAAGGTTACGATCTGGAAAGCCCCGAAAACTAACTTCACCAACTCCGGGTAAAAACTGAATTTGATCCAACAAAAAACCATCCACAAATTGCAACATTTGGGTCAGTTCAACGTCACCAAAAACAGATACGAACAAAATAGGATCATCTTCTGGATTTGATTTTGAAATAATAGCTGGATCGACTCCATTAGGAAAACGTATTTGACTAAGTGCGGACTGCACTTCTTGCAAGGCCACGTTAACATTCCGATCAATATCAAATTCCAAATTAACTTGGGCGCTTCCTTGCTGGGCTGTCGAGCGCATTTCTTTAATACCTTCAACAGATAACAGTCTTTTTTCTATCAGATTGATTATTTCACTTTCGACAACTTCGGGCGCAGCACCTGGATAATTGACACTGATATTAAGTATGGGAAAATTCACGTCCGGCATTTGACTGACGCCCAATTGATTGAAACTGATGGCGCCAAATAAAATTAGTGCAAACATTAGAACCCAGGCCAACACGGGACGACGCAAAGAAATCTCTAATAAATTCATACTTAAAGTCTAACTGGTTTTTTATTATTAGAAACCTGGATCTGCGGTTTTTATATATTGCAGCACCAAGGATTCAATCGAATCTCCGTAAGTTTCACTGGATGCTAAAAGAGTATCCAATTCCGCTAGTTTTTCATGATCGCTGATATTGATCTTTAAAAATGGAGACATCCACTCTTCGATTGAAACAACACCTTGTTGAAATAAAAATTTCAAACAAAAATGCAATTTTAATAAAGGTATATTTTTTGTTGTTCCTGCAGCCCGCAAGGTATGACCTATTAAATTAAACAAAAAATCAGAATGCATGTCGCCCTCTTGACTAACACAAGATGCACAATGAAGGGCGAAAAGTGAAAAATCTAACTTCTGGTAGTCACTGCGAATAGCTTTAAAGTCATCAATCAGAATGGCTTCATTCAGCACACGCAATTTGCCTTCTTCGGCCGTGTCTTTATAGGTTAAATTTACATAATGTGTTGGTTCTAAAATTCCTCCGCCGAAGCGTTTTTTGCTTTTTAATGCCCCTCGGGCAATAAATGAAAATTTAGATCCTTGGCAAGATAAAGCATGAATAATTAAATCAGATTCTCCGTATTTAATATTTTTTAAAATTATGAATCGATCTTGTTTCTCGCTCATGGTTGGACGAGCCAAGTGCTTTGCTTTCGAAATTCATCGATGGCTACTTCTATTTTTTTTGTAAGCCCGGAGTCCTGTTGAAACGCTTTCGCACTGATCACCAGCAGTCCTCGAATCAACTTTTCGGATTCGGCCTCTTTCCACCAGTTTTTCCACAAATCAAGAACCCAAAAAGGAATGCTGGAAGTCGTGAAGCAAAGGTCAGGCTTAAGTAATAACTTTTCCTGCAAATAGGCGCCCGTAATATCTGGAAAATAAAAAACGATTCGGTCTGATAACCGGTTTGGAACCATTGCAAACTGATTAAAATAAAAAATTTTCGATTCTAAAAACTTTTCTTCGATCTGTTCAACCGAGTTTTCTTGTTTTAAGCTGTTAAACTGAAAGGCACTACTTAATCCACTTAAATCTTGAAAATAGCCCATAAGAGTTGGGGCTTTGAATTTTTCGCCAAACAATGCAATCGTCGAATTTTTATTAAAAATTGAACTTCTGGAAATCAACACAGAATAAGGCAGCAAATAAGATTTTTTAAAATTTTCTTCATGTACAATTTGTACCGAGTATATTTTTTTCTGAGCCAATTGCTGATGAATTTCTAAAATTTGTTTTTCTGAAATAATAATTTCGCCGGTAATTTCATTCTCGGACGACCAGATAACAAAAGATGTTTCAGGTGATAAATTTTCGATAAATTCATACCAAGTCTGCTTTTCTGATTTGATATTCATTGGGGTCGATGTTCGCTGCCAGCTGGGGGACAAACTGTCGACCAAACTCGAGCCGTTTTTACAAATTCCAATATTGGGCCTATGAGCTTGAAACTGTTGCAGTGCCAAGGTGACATCAAAAGCAGCCAAATAAGCTGTCTGATAAATTCGAAGATTCAATTTTTCTTGAAACAAATTTTCCGCAATTTGTTCATTTAATTTTTGATAATCTTCATATGCGTTATAAAATGCCATTAGATCTATGTTCCCATCTGATTTCTCAAACCAAGAAAGCTGTGACTTTCATGACACTGCACGTGTCTTGTTCTAGGGAACTGACAATATATTTTGCCAGCCCGGCAGATTCAGGTTTTAATAATCTTAAGAGGTAATCATGAAAAAACAAATATTAAAACAAATGCTTCCCGTAGTTTTTATTACAACAATTTTTTTACCCGTCAGCAGTTGGGCTCTTTTTACGGCTCGTGCGACTTACGGCCTTTTGACATCCAAACAAGATATCTCTTCGATTTGTCAGGGATCGTGCACGGCGCCTAGCAGTGCCCCAGGAATAGTGCCCACGTACGGTTTAGGCTTGGATGCATTAGTTAAATTACCATTAATTCCATTCGGCTTTGGTCTCCGTTACGAGAAACAAGGTTTATCTGCTTCCGCTGGAAATGTTGAAGCAAGTGTTAACTATACACGATCAGCGCTTTTAGTGAATTACCGCCTGATCGATACAATCGTACACTTTGGACCAATAGCGTCTTACGGACTGTCACATTCGGGAAATTTTTCAATCAAGGAAAGTGGCGTGACTAAGGTCGATGTCACACCCAGCAGCTTTACGTCTTACTCGCTAGGTCTTGAACTCGAATTGAAACCCTTAATCGTGATCCCGTTGATTGTGGGCGCTGAAGCCGGTTATATGGGCTTTAAATGGAACAATTCTGTCAATTCAGTTGATTCCACATCAAAAAATATTGATTTAAGTGGAACCTATATGAAAGTTTTCTTAGGTTTAGATATCTAAGTTAGAATTTAAATCCAGACCTGGACTTAGCGTGTCCAGATCGAAAAAAATCCAGTTCAGTGATGACGGCCAATAGCCGAAATAACATCAATGAACTGGATTTTTTTTTCACCCTTATATTTTTTTGTTATTCTAAGCATTTCTTTTTCTGCTCGGGCCCAGTTTTATTTTTTAAATTCTGAAAAAACTGTAACAAGTTCGGTGCCTCAAAGCGTAAATTCAGTGGAAAATCAGCTTGGCGTATTGCCGCGCGGTACCGTTTTTGAAGTTCTAGAGGCCCAAGCCCAGGCTGTTCGAATCAAACTTTGGATATTAAAAAATGATCCACAACTCGAATTTTTTAAAAAACTATGGCTGCAGAATTATCTTTCCATAAACAAAGATTTATGGCTTTACAAAGATGATACTGACCCAAAATCAAAAATTGATTTTATCAAAATAAAGCCAGAACGCAGTCAGTTAATATCACCTGAGTCCATCATCAGTGAAGCAAAAAGTCCAAGCACCGACTGCCTTGATGGCAGCTGCGAAAAAAATTTAGCCAGCACAAAAAGTGAAAGTGCAATCGAAAATACAGAAGCCTTACGCGAAATTGCTGACAAAATTAATCCGGATGCAGATGCCAGTGAATCCAAACTAGAGCAGCAAATAAAAAATTTCAGCGAAAGTGCCCAAGTGAGCTCATCCATTGAATATGCATTGAAAAACAAACGCTCGCATTCAACGGGCAAATGTTATCGGTCTGTCAAATTTGCCTTGGCGGCATCTCCGAGGGGAACAAAAAAAGAAGGACTAATACCGGGACATTTTAGTGACTCTGCGGCCGTACAGTCGAAAGAAAGTCTTAAAAAATTTGGCTTCATTAATTTATTAGAAAAATTTCCTTACAGTTTTAAATTAGCGACGAATCCGTCCGAGGCCCCGAAAGGTGCAGTCTTAGTCTATTCCAGTGGTCTTCGGTGTAAAGGAACACAAATTAAAGATTGCGGCCACGTCGAAATAAAAACCTCTGAGCCTGGAAAACCTGGCTATGTCAGTGACTACTATTCAGATGATCCCATTAGTGAAACTGCGCATCAGCGCAGTTTAAAAAAACCAATCTATAAATTAGTGGCTATTATGATAAAGCCTATGGATACCAAATGAAAACTTTAATTATTTTACTTTCTTTTTGCGCAGGTTTACAAACTTTTGCTGCCGAGACCTTTGTGAAATTAGAATCAGCAAAAGAAAATCCGTTAGTTTACTTACAAAAAATATCAGAAAAAAAGTTAGATGAAAAAAAAGATATCGAGCTTGTAAAGCAAGCACTGCAGATTTTACTTAAACTGGACGAAACAGACCCGTCCAGAACAGGTGCCGCCATTTTAGCAGAAAGTTTTGGCAAAAATAAAAAACTTTATCAAAAAGCTGCGAAGCAAATAGAAACAAAAAAAAATAAAACTTCTTTGTCTGAAATTTTAGAAATGATGAAAACTTTAAATGAAAACGGAAATGGTTAAAT
Organism: Bdellovibrionales bacterium; assembly: GCA_043740435.1. GTDB lineage: Bacteria > Bdellovibrionota > Bdellovibrionia > Bdellovibrionales > Bdellovibrionaceae > Pseudobdellovibrio. The sequence continues at coordinate 9,914 of JAYUCH010000036.1, forward strand.
CCCCGCTTTATGACGATCTTGATCATCCAGCACAGATTGCACGCCACCTTTAAGATTCGAGCGATACGCCAAGTGATTGATGTCATACACAAAATTAGCTCCGTTTAATCCAGGTGTTTGCCATTCAGGCCCGAGGCGAACGGCATCAACAGGACAGGCCTCTTCACAAAATCCACAAAAAACACAGCGAAGAATATCGATCTCGTAGCTGATCGGATATTTTTCGACCTGAGCATCTGGATGTTCACTGGCTTTAATAGTTATACATTCTGCTGGACAGTTAGTTGCGCAAAGCATGCAGGCCGTGCAACGTATCGAGCCATCTTTTTTAACTGTCAGAACATGATTGCCTTTAAACCGCGGAGAATATTCATATTTTTCTTCCGGATAATTTAAAGTGATCATTTTCTTTCGATTAAATAAATTCGATAGAAGATGCTTCATCGTGATGACTAATCCTGCAGCGACGTCTAAAAAGTACCACTGCTTTGCATTATCTTTTTGTTTTACTACTGACATACAAGTCTCCGTTTTTTCTCAAGCTACGAACTACAACGACCCACGATTAAAGACGAATTCATTTTTCTTACGGTGCTCTAAAGTCACTTGATCTGTTCGGCCGTTGGCAGCAACAAAAAGACTTTCTTCAGGCACTGCAGTTACCGTTACATTTTGTCCTGCAATCAAAGCTGCTGTTTCAATCAGTGTCAGCGCTTCGCTAACAACTGTTGTTACTTTCTTAAATTTTTGCATCAGACCTTTTGCGTTGATAAAAGTTCCATTTTTTTCAATGAAAGTTTTAAGCGGAACCAAAGTTATTTTATTGGCTCCGGAATACGCCCCCAAAGTAGGAATTTTTGCAGAAGACAAATACACTAAATTTTCAGCTTGAATGAACAGCTGCACTTTACTTTGAAGATCTGGATACACGAATGTGTTTTCTGGACCTGCTACGACTAAGTGTTTTATTTTTTTCGTTTTTAAAGCGTCTTCTAAATCTGACCATTTGGTTGTGATGCCATACTTTTCTAAAGTCTGCAGTAGACCTTTGGTGTTCGGGTTTTTATCACCACGAAGCAAAAGTCCGTCAAAACTTTCAAAAGATTCCTTGTTATTTACCCAGTGAAAAATATTTTTTGTTTTATATACATTCACAAAAGTAGTTATTATTGCTTCGTACTCTTCCACCGTGTGCTGGCCTGTTAAAACTAAGCCAATTTCTTCGGCTTTCGCTTCTTTCAAATTCCCAGCGACATCTTTTGCCACGGCTCCGGGATGCAAGTCTGCGTGCCATTGATTATTTAAAAACTTAGAACCTTTTAATAAACGCATTTCTTTGTTCACAAATTTGTAAGTGTCACGACCCTCGTCGCACATCCAGTGCCCATTCACTTCGGCATTAAATACCGGTTTTACGCGGAACAAACCCTCTTTGTTATAAAATACCTTAACGTTACAACCGGTCGAACATCCATTACACACTGTTTGCGATTCTTTTAAATACCAAACCCGTTGCTTGAAACGGAAATCTTTCGACGTCAGTGCACCAACCGGACAAATATCCACGGTATTCAGTGAATATTTATTATCTAGTTTTTTTCCAGCATGAGTTCCGATTTCTGCGTGATCTCCACGATTAAATATTCCAAGTTCGTTTGTTTTGGAAACTTCATCTGTAAAACGCACGCACCGAGAACACAAAATGCAGCGTTCAGAATCTAAGACGACTGTGGGACCCAGATCGACGACTTTATGTTTTTTTTGTTTTTTCTCGGCCATTTCAGAATCGTACTGGCCGTATTCCATGTACTGGTCTTGCAAACCGCATTCACCGGCTTGATCGCACACCGGACAATCCAGTGGATGATTAATTAAATGAAAGTCTAAGCCCCATTTCGTGGCCTCTTTCACTTTTTCAGAAGTATTGTTGATGACCATGCCCTCGGTGATTGTGGTATTACAAGCAATCTGAACTCGGGGATTACCTTGAATTTCAACCATACATAAACGACAAACACCTGCGATACTTAAACCGGGATGCCAACAGTAATGGGCAATACGCTGAGAATTTTCCGTCATCGCCTGAATGATTGTCGTACCTGGCTTAACTTCCAGGGCTACGCCATTAATGGTGCATTTCAACATGAGATATTCCTTTGTAAGCCGTACCTTTAACTTTTGATTTTCCTTCACGAACAAAATATTCAAATTCATCACGAAATTTTGTAACAAAACTAATAACGGGTAATGCAGCTGCATCAGATAGTGCGCAAATTGTGCGACCCTTCATGTTGTCAGAAATTTTCAGCAATAATTCAATGTCTTGCATGCGACCTTTTCCTGATAAAATCGAATGCGTAATTTTATCTAACCAGCCGGTTCCTTCGCGGCAAGGTGTGCACTGGCCACAAGATTCATGATGATAAAAATGTGTCAAGTTTGCTAAACACTGAACCATACATTGCGAATCATCAATAACGATGATGGCACCGGAACCTAGCATTGACCCCAGTTGCGCAAGATTTTCATAATCCATTAATGCTTTTTCTGATTCATCCGCAGTTAATACCGGCGCTGAAGATCCACCGGGAATAACAGCTTTCAATTTTCGTCCGGGCTTAAATCCACCGCCCAAACCATAAACGATGTCTTTAAGTGGATAGCCCAATGGCACTTCGTAATTTCCAGGCTTCATAATATTTCCAGATAATGAAAATAATTTTGTGCCGGATGATTTTTCAGTACCTAATTTTTTGTAATGAGCTGCCCCGTCACGAATAATGTATTTCACGACAGCTAATGTTTCGACGTTATTAACGATGGTTGGTTTTTTTAAATAACCCTGAACAGCTGGGAATGGAGGCTTTAATTTCGGCTGCCCCTTAAGGCCTTCCAAAGAAGAAATCATTCCGGTTTCTTCGCCACATATGTAAGCTCCAGCACCACGGTAAATATCCATGTCGTGATCAAATCCAGAACCCAAAATATTTTTTCCTAAATAACCAGCCTTGTAAGCCTCTTGAATTGCAATTTCTAAAGTGGAAATCGATTGATCGTATTCACCACGCACATAAATGTAAGATTTTTTTGAGCCAATCGCAAAAGCAGAAATAATCATCCCTTCAATCAGCTGATGCGGAGCGCGCTCCATCATCATACGATCTTTGAACGTACCGGGTTCGCCTTCATCGGCGTTGCAAAGTAAGTAACGGGGTTCGTTGTTCTTTGGTAAAAAGCCCCATTTCATTCCTGTCGAAAAACCCGCACCACCGCGACCGCGCAGACCAGAAGCTTTCACTTCATCAATGATAGCTTGGGGTTGCATTTTTAGTGCTTTTGCTAATTCAACATAACCACCATTTTTTTTATAACCATCAATTCCTTTGAACTCAGGTAAATGGTAAAATTCAGAAAGATATTTTGTTTCTTGTGCTGTCTGCTGCGCCATCTTTTTTTCCTTATTTCATCGTGCGAAGTAAATTCATCGCCGATTCCGGATTTAAATTTTCATAATACTTATCGCCAATTTGCATCATCGGAGCCGTTCCACAAGACCCCAAACATTCAACTTCAGAAACGCTGAATCGACCATCAACAGTCACTTGACCCAATTTGACATTCAACTCATTGCACATGTGTTCGGCCAATTCTCCAGCACCATTCAGCATACACGACAAGGTTCGACAAATTTGCACATGATATTTGCCCACATTTTTTTTGTTGTACATGGTGTAAAAAGTAAAAACTTCGTTGATCTGTGATTCTGGAATTTCCATGACTTTAGAAAGTTCTTGAATCACAGCAGCGCTGATAAAACCGTTATTTTCTTTTTGTCCGATATACAAAGCCGGCAAAACCGCTGATTGTTTTGATTCATATCTTTTCAGTTCAGCCAGAACTTGTGCTTTTCCATCAATTGATAATTGAAACATCATCTATCCTTTTTTTAGCGATCCAATTCGCCAGCAATAACATTCATACTTGCAACCGTAGCAATCGCATCCGCAAGCATCGAGCCCTTCACCACTTCAGGGAAAGACTGATAAATTGCAAAACACGGTGGCCGTACTTTCAGACGATACGGATTCGCCGAGCCATCACTGACTAAATAAAATCCAAGTTCGCCATTGGCCGCTTCTGTCGCGTCGTAAATTTCACCAACGGGCGGACGTAAACCTTTGATCACCAACATAAAGTGATTCATCAAACCTTCAATGTTTCCGTAAACATCTTTTTTCTCTGGCAGAACAATATTTTTATCACGAATGGTGTAATCTCCGCCTGGCATGCTTTTCACAACTTGCCGAATGATTCGCACACTTTGTCGCATTTCTTCTATACGAACCAAATAACGATCGTAGATATCACCGGCTGCACCGATTGGAATATCAAAATCATATTTGTCGTAACCATAATAAGGATTGGTACGACGTAAATCTAAATTCACACCCGATGCCCGCAGTAATGGACCTGTGTAACCCCAAGCAATTGCGTCGTCTTTTGAAACGGGACACACACTTTGGGTTCGCTTAATAAAAATTTTGTTACCAATCATCAGGTTTGCAATTTCATCAATACCAACACTGACTTCATCACAAAATTTAAGAACACTTTCAAACCAACCATCTGGTGCGTCCTGGGCCATACCACCCACTCGAGTCATAGAAACAGTTAGGCGTGCACCACAAAGTTTTTCAAATAACGAATAAACTTTTTCGCGGTAACTGAATAAATGAAAAAATGCAGTTAACGCGCCCAAATCAACGCCGCCCGTACCTACAGACACAGTGTGATCAATGATTCGCGAAAGCTCACAAAGTAAAACACGCATAGCTTGCGCCCGCGCCGGAATTTCTACGCCTAATAATTTTTCTACGGTTTTACAATAACCCACATTGTTCATCGGTGCCGAGCAATAATTCAAACGATCGGTGTAAGGAATCACCTGATTATACGGATGTGTTTCCGCCATCTTTTCGAAACAGCGGTGCAAATATCCAATTTCACAAGCGGCGCGCACCACAGTTTCACCATCAAGTTCAGCCATGACACGCAAAGTGCCATGCATCGCTGGATGCGAAGGTCCGATGTTAATCGGAACATAACGAGAATCTAACAAGTCACCGCGTTGATCGGAAGTATTATCAAAATGAATTGGTAAAACACTTGTACATGCTTGCTGAGCATCGGCTTCGTAATCTTTTCTTAGGGGATGGCCGACAAATTGATGATGCGTTAAAATTTTTCTTAAGTTTGGATGTCCTGAAAATTTTATTCCGAACATATCAAAAGCTTCACGTTCGAACCAATCGGCACCTTTCCAAATTGTGGTTGCTGTTCCCACAGATTCACCTTCGGCTAACTGAGTTTTTACACGCAGTCTGCGATAATCTTTGGTGCTAAAAAGATGATACACAACATCGAAACGCTTTGCCCGAGCCGGATAATCTACCCCGCAAACATCCATTAAAAAATTGTAACTGGCGTATTCTTTTAAATATTGCAGCAAAGCGGGAACCGCTTCTTTTTCGCATTCGATGACATCATCACCGACAGGTGTTGTTAAAAATTTGAAAGGAACTGCGCCAAATTTAGCTGTCAGATCATTTTTTAAAATTTCAAAAGCACTCATAAGGAAACTCCTGCAGTCAGTGCCGTGGTTGGCTTTTCATACGGAGATGTCCAAGTGTCGCGCCATGGACGCGGCACTTGGTCTTTAATCATTTTTTGTAAAGTCATCACGCCATCTAAAACGGCTTCTGGAGTTGGTGGACAACCTGGTACGTAAACGTCGACAGGTATAACTTTATCGCAGCCTTGCAGCACGTGATACGCGCGGTAAAAACCGCCCGAGCTGGCACAAGCTCCCATTGATAAAACATATTTTGGTTCCAGCATTTGTTGATAAATACGAACTAAGATCGGCGCCATTTTTTCAGTTATAGTACCGGCCACTAAAAGCAAATCCGATTGACGCGGAGAAAATCGAACAACTTCGGCACCAAATCTTGCTAGGTCATATTTAGGTCCCATGACGCTCATCAATTCAATTCCGCAGCAAGCCGTTCCATAAGGAAGTGGCCACAGTGAATTTCTTTGCCCCCAAGCGACCAGCGCGTCTAACTTTGTCGTTAGCGCAAATGACTTGGACATATCATCAACAGCTTTTAAATCTGACATTTTTACATTCTCCGGTATTGAGTTTTCTCAATTCATTTTCATTCAGATTCTTACAAAAAAGCCAAATGAAGACAACGAGATAACAGAGAACTTTGTCGGGCAAAATTGTTTCAACGCAAATGCTCTGAGAGATTTTATTCCATTGTCGAATGCAGGTTTTCGTCCCTAGACTTTCACTACAACTAGGAGGGGATTAAATGAATAAAGTAATTTTAAGTATGATAGTGTTGGTGACAACTGCTGCTCAGGCAAATGATTTGCTGGTAAAATTGGCATCACCTGTTTCTGCGATAAAAACATCTGCACTCATGCAGCAAAGTGGTTTGAAAACAGAGATTTTAACGGAAAGCTGGGTGCGTGTTCAAGGGAACATTCAAACATCTAGCTTTGATAGTTTTATTGAAAGCGGCGCTGTCGAGTACTCGCAGCCCAATTACAAGATTAAGATTTTAGAAAATCCAACTTTAGCAAAACTAAAATCAGCGAAGTTAAAAGCTGAATTTTTAAATTCGAATTTGTTTCCTCAGGCAGCAGTTGACAATCCTGCTTTACCTGACGCTCCGGCTGTTAGCTCCGGCAACGACCCTTTGTTTAACAAGCAGTGGGGAATGAAAGATATCGGAACCGAAGCGGCTTGGAACTTTAATCGTGGCACGAACAAAATAATTGTTGCCGTTATTGACACTGGTGTTGATTACACCCACGAGGATTTGTTGCCAAATTTATGGCGTAATACCAAAGAAATTTCAAACAATAATATAGATGACGACAAAAATGGTTACATTGACGATGTCATCGGTTGGGATTTTTTGTCTAACGACAATAAACCTTACGATTTAGCTGCCACTTCAATCGGCGAATTATTAAACGGCGGAAACCCGGGACACGGGACTCATTGTGCTGGAAACGTAGCGGCTGCCGGAGCCAACGGAAAAGGTATTTCAGGAGTTGCTCCGAACGCACAGATCATGGTTTTAAGATTTATCGGTAACGAAGGCGGAACAACGGCTGATGCCGTCAAAGCCATTCACTATGCGGTTGATAACGGAGCAAAAGTTTTGTCGAATTCTTGGGGATCTGAAGGCGAAGATCCAGGTGAAAGTAACGATAACTTAGCATTACGTGAAAGTATTTCTTACGCCGAATCAAAAGACGTTTTATTTATTGCTGCAGCTGGAAACGGCCACCAAGGCGCTGGATACAACAATGATACAGATGCAAAACCGGCTTATCCTGCAAGTTATGAAAATGATAATATTATTTCTGTGGCAGCTGTTGATGTGAACGATAACTTAGGCTCATTTTCAAACTGGGGGATAAAATCTGTAGATCTTGCAGCACCCGGTGTGAAAGTTTTTTCAACAACAGTTGGTGGAAAGTACTCAGACACGGTTATTGATTTATTAGGCGCACATTGGGACGGAACATCTATGGCCTGCCCGCATGTTGCCGGAGCCGCAGCTCTTTACTGGTCTGCACATCCAGAAAAAACTTCTAAAGAAGTTAAAGCCGCTTTATTGAATTCTGTAAAACGCATTCCTGCACTGGAAGGCAAAGTTTTATCTCAGGGGAAATTGAACGTCGAAAATTTAATGCGACCATAAGGAATCTCACCCAACGTCTCATTTAAAGACGTGTTCTATAAAACACAACTGACATAAGGCCAGGAAACTCTTGGTCTTATGTCCAGTCCTAAAATAATCCACCTACAAAGTTGTTCGTTTCGTAACAACTTTTGCATTACAATAAGAGCTAGAACACGTAAGGAGCCTAATGAAATTTTTAGGATCACAGTTTTACATTTTATTGTTAATTGCCTGTTTCTTTTTCTTGGATCAGAAAGCTTACGCACAAACGGCCCCACGTTTTTCAGCGGGTGCCATGATTTTATTTGGCCAAGGGCAAATGGGAAATGGCAGTGACGTTCCGGACCGAGCCATGATGCATACACCGATTGCTTTTTTTGGTGGAGTTAATTTTAAAAAATTTCGTGTAGGTTTAAATTACGAATACAATATGGTTAATCAAACGGCTGACCCTGCATCAGTTAGCAATCAAAATCTATCGGGAACAGGTACAGCGCCAGGACTTCGGTTGGAATTTTATGATGGCAAACAATCCGCAGGTCTTATTTACCGCCTATCAAACACGTATAATTTAGCAAAACCAACTGTGAACGGATCTTCTTCAATTTACACGGCCTCGGGTGGTTTTTCGCTGCAGTATTTCCGTCAATTCAAAAATCGTTTTGGTTTTGTTCTTGATTACACAACTGAAGCCTTCACAAAATCTGTTGCTCCACCGTCTGGTAATGTGAAATACAGCCGCATTTCTGCAGGTATTGTCTTTTCGAACTTTGCTGGTAAATAAACAATAACATAATTCATTTGATAAAAACTATTCGATAGCTGTAAGTGGCACAAGAACTACAGCTCTGGGATTAGCACCCAAATTCAAAACCGCACTTGTTAGTGATAAAACTCCTGATCCGGAATCGATATTGTAGATATACCCCTTAGCTGATGAATCACCGGCCACCACTAAAAACTGGCTGTTTGATGTGACACCTAATGCATAAACCCCGGCTCCCACATCGCCCGCAAACGGTGAACCAGGAATGGCTGTTAGCAAACCCGTTGTACTATTAACACTGTAAGCACTAATTGTGTTATCCGTGTTATTCGTTACAAAAAGAAATTTTCCGTTGGGTGTGATAATTATTTTTTTAGGATTTAATCCGGTTCCAACTGTTGCCGGAGTTAAAGCAGTCAATACACCGCCCGCGGATACACTGTGCAAATAAATTGAATTTGAACCCGTGCTCAGTGTGTAAAGAAATTTTCCGTTGGGATGAATAATTAAATCTTCCGGAGTTGAACCCGCTGGAGTTGATAAGTTAATCGTATTCAACGTTCCCGAAGAACTATTTATACTGAAGCTAGAAATATCTGCAGTTCCCCGATTAACCACAAATAAAAACCGCCCGTCAGGCGAAATAACTAAGTTCGTTGGGTTCGTGCGAGCGGTGTAGAAAATATCATTTCTTACCGTCATTGCACCCGTTGATGCATTGATAGTACACAAACTGATATTATTTGAAACTGATGTCGAGTTAGCAATAAAACAAGCGCTGCCATTCGGATGAATTTTCAAAGCCGAAGTTCCGTTTCCTAATGCAGAGGCTGAACTTGAAAACGCAGCGGTGCCCCCGGTAGAAACTGACAAGGGATCAATTGAATACCAAGAAATATTGTTACTGCTTTTGTTGCTTGCATAAATAAATTTTCCATCGGGTGAGGAAACTAAATCATTTATGCTGGATGTGCTGGCGCCCGTTGAAATTGTATTGGCTAACAGGTTCGTGGTTCCATCTTTTTTGACATAATATGCGTTAATCGTACTGCTGCCAAAATTTCCGAAATAAAAAAAATCATAGGTATTTTTTGTTCCTGAATTGGCATAGTCGTTGGCTTGTCCACATCCTAAATAAAAAAAGCCCACGGCTGCTGTCATAATTATTGCTAGAAAAGAAATAACTTTATTTCTAGAATTCATAACGCACTCCAAATCCGTAATTGCCGTAAGTTAATTTTTCTGACAAAGATGAAACAACGCCATCAACATTTTTTTCTGAAAAATCAACGGATTCATAGAAAAAACCAGGACTAACTTTTTTATAATTTTTTAAATGAATAGTGAAGCGATAACCGTTGGGTTTTGTATAGGATACTTTTTTTCCATCAGAGGTTTTATTTAATAAATCGTATTGGCCCGAATTAATCAGCACAAAGCCAAATTTTATTTTTTCAAAATTAAGTCTTACAAACAAAGACAATGGCGAAGTAAAATTACCTCTGCGGTTACCGACGCCCGCTTCAACAGAAGAATACTGAGTCAATATTCGATAATCCGTTTCAGCCCCAAGACTGAAGCGTTTAATATTCACACCCAGTGCTGCATTTAAAGTAAAACTGCCAATCGTCGGCGACGTAGAATCGGTGGATGACTTGACTTGACCCAAGCCAAGGTAACTTGCAATATCGAACAAGATAGCTCGTTGTTTGGTTGCAGAGGATTCTTGGGCCCATGTTGCTTGGCCCATAATCAATGAGAAAAAAAATAATCTAAAAACTAAATTCACGTATGTCCTTATTCTTAAAAAGTAATACCAATAATTGCAGGACCGGTCCCCGCCGCATAAGTTGCCGGACTGGCTGGTACTAAATTGCCAGTCGTTAAATCTCGAACAAAAACATTGACGTTATTACTTTTGAAATTGGCTGTGAAAACAAATTTTCCGTTACCTAAAATACGAACATCATTGGGCCCGTCACCCGTTGGCCAGTTATTTATTGCAGTTAGCGTTCCACTGGTCGAATCAATATTATAGCCAAAAACTTTTCCTGTGCCTGCTAAATCATTACCCCGTGCCGTTACATAAATTTGGGTCCCTGTTTTGTCTATTTCAACTCCAGAACCATTTCTGGCATCTGACGTTTGATAAAAAGCAACGGGCGATAAAGCTCCGGTCACTTGATCAATAGACAGCACAGTCACGGCACCCGTGGCTCCTGGATTAAAAGTATTTGCGGCGTTTCCTGTATAAATGAATTTACCATTCGGATGAACTGATACAGCATCAGGCGCGCTGCCAGCAGCGTACGTTCCGATGACCGTTAGTGCGCAACTTGTGGTATTTATTGAATAGGCCGAAATCGTGCCCGAGCCATAATTAGTCACGTAAACAAAACGATTCGAAGGATCTATCGCAATAAATCCTGAATTGGTTCCTGCCGGGTAATCAGCCACTTTGGTCAGTGCACCATTTGTTGAGTTGATCGAAAAACTTGTCACTGCGACAGCTGCTGCTGCATTAAAATTACTGGCTATCAAACATTTGCTGTCTTTAGAAGTGGCTAAACCATCAACCCCCGCACCCGCTGCAAACGGACTTCCCGGGACTGCCGTCAAATTACCTGTTGCATGGTCAATCGTAAATCCCGCAATGCTATTTGCAGAAACCCCAGCGGTGTAAACCCAAGTATTAGTCGGATCAATTTCAACAGCGTAAGCACCCAACGGCGCAGCTGTGGTTCCTAAAACAGTGATGGCCCCTGTGGCCGAATCAATGCGCATCCGAGTTAAAAATGACGACACACTTTGGTTGGAGGCATACAAATAAGAGTTATAGGAAAATCCATTAAATAAAGTTCCAGAAATTCCATTGGGATTCAGCACAACAACATCGACCACCGAGGCAAAGTGATAAGGTAACGTGCACGTGATTTGCGTCGCACTCACAACGGTCACACTTGGACAGTTTGTGCCACCTAAAATAACGATAGCTCCGGCAACAAAATTTGTTCCCGTAAGTGTAACGGTAATTCCACCTTTTACGCCGTAAGATACAGGGCCGATTGCAGTTACTGTCGGAGAATTCGCAGCATCTGCTCCACTTGCAATGCCAATAGACCGGTTTGATGTATCTTTGGGGACGTTGCAAGCTAACAACGATACGCATAATGAAATAAATATTATATTTTTCACAGCTTATTATCGGCTTAACATGAATTTAACATAAATGAAGTTTTATCAATTCAAGACAAAAGTCAGTTTGGCTTTTACGAAGCCCCTATAGGTAAATAATCGACTTTAACGGACTCGTCCGCTTTCGGCACGGCTGACCCATGAAAACGCACAAAGTAGGTCATAACATTCTGGTCGTTAAGTTCAGATTCTAAAGACCAGCCGTTGATAGCGTCTTCAGATATTGTTTTACCACCTACAGCTACCGTTAAAGTCGCCTTGTTCGGAGCTGATTTCAAATAGAATTGTGTTAACTGTCCGATGATGCGCGCTTTAATATTTGAAACAGCACGCGATAAATCAGAGCTACAAATACTTTCTTTAATCCCCGCAGAGGCCGTCACTAATTTCAAGTAACCTAACCCAATAGACACATGCCCGCCCAGAACATCACAGGCTTGGTTGGTGATAGTACCAATGTAATTGGCAATCCAAGCACGACCACCTTCTTTGAAAGCGGGCTTTAACTTATTCATGTAATTAACAAAATCATTTGTTGCACCACTACCAAATTCACTGCTTTGATCATCTTCTTCACCTAAAAAGATAACAGTTAACAGTGCGTCTTTTCTTAAAAACCCTGGTGCATACATTTCACTGTATGACCCTGTCGCAAAGGCTAAAGCATCCAAACCACGCTCTAAATCTGAACCACTTTCTCCGACGATTAACCGACTGCTTAATAAGTTAATATTTTGCTCGGTTAAAAATTTAGGCGTGCCTAGAATCTGCCGAGTCATCGGATACCTCGAGGAGTCAGCTGCCATCGTGGTACTGGTTACAGCCACGTGGTAATCCATCTTCAAGGAATTCAATGTACTGATCATATCTGGAATATGAGTTGCCAAATTATTTTGATACTGAGTCATCGATTTAGAGTTATCAATGACAAATAAAATATCCACTTTGTTATTGTATGAAATAACTTGACCAAAAGTTTGCTCTGCCGATGGCAAAGAAAAATTTGTCGGAGTATTTTTGCATCCCGCTTGCATAAAAGCAACTGAAGCAACAATCACCATCGAGATATTTTTTAATTTCAATCAGGCCGCCTTTGCCGCGTACTTAGTTATCGAATCCTTTGCAAATGCAGAGATATGTAAAAACTGAACACCATAATTGAAGCCCGACTTGCTGACAATTTTACAAACAGCATTGAAAGCTGGAACTTGGTCACTTGATCTGAAATGCAGATACAATTCTTGATCAATTTTAAAATCCACGTCGGACATTTTTATTCCTGCACCACCGGCACTAATTTCTAAACTCTGGGCTTTGAAGACTTTTTTCCGGTCGTGAACAATGAGTGAACTAAAATAATGAGCCCGCGCATGCCGTCTACGAAAAAATAATTCTCCGTCCTGATCGGCATTCCAGTTGGCGTATAAACTTTTGATCTGTTGCGGACTAAATTCAGGTACATCCGATAGTCGTTTCCAGGAATCTTGATCTTTTTTCCACACGAAATCATATTCGAATAATGTTTTACTTTGCAGCATCTGCACCATTTCATTTTTAGAAAATGGCCCGTAATTATTATCTTGTTTTAAAATATACCAAGCGCGGTCCTTTTCGAGATCAGGAATTACTTTAGTTTTAACATTCTCTGCGATCGGGTTTTTAAAGCTTTTGTTGAACGTCTCTGTGAGGGCAGAAAACTCAAGCAACAGAACCCAGTCTTCTGCTTTTTGATCGTAGATGTAATCGTTCCACAACAGTTCTTTGGTCGAAAGCTTTTTTGATATTTCCGTTAAAAGCCAAGGACCTTTTTGAATTCCGTCTTGTGCTACATAGTACATTTCCATAAAACCCTCTTGCTAAAAAAATGTTATACAAGGTGTTTTCGGACGAAGTGCTGGGCGTCTTAAATCGGCTTTGAAGTGAAAAACTTTTCGACACTCTATTTCAGAACGTCTAACCATTCGGTTGTGGGCATAATTAACTTTCGCTCTTTCAAATCAAAAAATCCGATGACTAGGTCTAGTTGGCAACCGACGTCGCCGTTTTCTTTGAACATAGTCTGCTTCAACCGAGTGATTTTTCGCTCTTGGATCACGGAATCCAAGCGAATCAATACCGTTTCCCGAAGTTTGATTTCTTTTAAAAATTTCAAACTGATTTCTAAAATGATTGGACCTTTTCCAGTTTCCTGAATTTTACTATAACCATATCCGCGTTGCGTGCTCATTTCCCAACGAGCTTCTTCAAAAAGTGAAACATAAGTCGCATTATTCACGTGTCCGTAGGAATCTAAATGCTGTTCTCGAATCAAAAGCTTGTAGTCGAACATTACTTTAAAGCTTCTCTGATATAGGCCGAGGCTTGATCCATAATCCAAACAACTGCAGCAATCACGACAATGATCGTTCCGACTTCGGGCCACATCGCTTGGCCTTGGTATTTAATCAACATTGTACCAATGCCGCCGCCGCCAACTAAACCAATGATCGTAGCCATACGTACATTAATATCCCAGCGGTAAACTGTAAAAGAAATGTACGGAAGAACCACTTGCGGGACGATGGCAAACCAAATCATTTGCAATTTGTTAGCACCGCAAGATTGCACACCTTCAATGGGACCTTCAGAAACGGTTTCAACCATTTCTGAATATTGCTTCGTCAGCGAAGCAATCGAATGAACCATTAAGGCTAACATTCCGGCGAAAGGACCTATACCCACCCAAACAGAAAAAATAATTGCCCACACCAGCGCTTCAACGGATCTTGTTACGTTAAGAAAACTTCGAATAAATAAGTACACTCCGAAAGCCAAAGGTCCCTTCATTATATTTTTAGCCGCCATGAAACTCAGAATAAAAGCAAACGGGATCGCCAACACAGTTGCTAAAAAAGCCATAAAAATAGTTTCAATAATATTTAAAACAGCTGCTGGCAAAACATTCCAATTGGGGTTAAAAATACCAGCAAATAACCGGCGAGCACCAGCAAATCCATCTTCGTCCAGTAATTCTGTTATTGAAAACTGAGTTTTACTTAGACCAACAATGAACAACACCGTTAAAGTTACAAAAAAATGCCAGCCCCAAAAAGTTTGATAAATGGGCTTGGCTTCAACCTTTGTTTTTTCATAATCGGGCTCGAATAAATTTTGACCCATTGTTTTAATTCCTAAAAAAGAATTAAAAACATGACTTAAGAAAGCTCCGAAAACCATAAGTCCCAAAGTTAATGTTGAATTGAATTTTAAATCCAGCAACTGTTCGGTCGTCGGGTTTACAATCACTGAAATAATAACTAAAGCTAAAACCGTAACAGTTAATCCATCTAAAATCGAGCGACGAACAATATTACCCTGCATACTTTAATCTTTCATCCGATCTTCATCTTATCGGTTTAGTTAATGTGAACTTCTTTTGCGCCTTCACCATAAATTTTTTCAAACCAAGCTTGATCAATATTTTTTGGATCACCCTCATAGACAAGCTCGCCGTTCTTCAGTGCGATGACCCGAGTCGCATAAATGCGAACCAATGATAAAAAGTGTAGATTACAAATAATTGTAATACCTAACTCCTGATTCACTTTGCGCAAATAATCCATGACTACATGACAAGTCGCCGGATCCAACGAAGCCACGGGTTCATCGGCCAACAAAACTTCTGGGTTTTGCGTTAGCGCGCGGGCGATGGCGACCCGCTGCTGCTGGCCCCCAGATAATTGATCCGCACGGATGTGGGCCTTATCAGAAATGCCGACTAATTTTAAATATTTCATGGCTTCCGCTTTATCGGCTGCAGAAAACAAACCGAAAATACTTTTCCAAGTCGATGTATTGGCTAATTTGCCAACCAGGACGTTGCCCAAAACTGTGTGCCGCGGAATCAGATTAAAATGTTGAAATATCATTCCGATTTTTTTACGTAACGTTTTTATTTCGGTGGCTGTTTGCATTTTTGCAGAATCTTGTCCCGCAAAAATGATTTCGCCACTGCTTGGATCATGTAAACGGTTAATACAACGAAGCAGTGTCGATTTGCCAGAGCCACTTAAACCGATCACAACCAGGAATTCACCTTTTTTGACATCAAAACTGACGCCTTTAAGTGCTTGCACACCGTTGGGGTAAGTTTTTTTTAAATCTTTTATTTTTAAAACAGGTTCGCTCATGATCACCTTTCAAAGTGTGTTAACACCCGAAAAAAAATTATTTTTTCATGAAATCCGATGCGTTTTTACCTAAGGTCTTCAACATTGTTCGAACAGCTTCATAATCAGCATCCGAGGCTATCTTTAAATCGGTCACACCGTAAATGGCATTAAAAGCTTCTTTGCCTTCGGGTGTGGCAACAAAACTTATCATCGACGCAATAATTTTTGCTTTCATTTCTTCGGGCATTTCTTTGCGAAAAATAATCGGATCATTCGGAATTGGTTCAGACAAAGAAACAATAATTACTTTTTTTTCAACATCTGGGTACTGAGTTTTCACTAAACGCCTAGCATCCTCGATTTGTTCAACACCCTTGGCATCTTTTGAAGGCGGGGAATAAAAAGTTGCGCCAGCATCGACTTGGCCCTGGTAAACCATGGACACAACGTTGTCATGCTTCTGCGCGAACATTGTTTCTTTGGGCTCAATTTTTTTTTCTTTTAAAGTTTTAAGTGGCAGCAAATAACCTGAAGTTGAAGCGGCATCGACAAATGCGATTTTCTTCCCGGCTAAATCTTCGATTTTATTTATTCCATTCCCCGCTTTTGCAATAAACTGCGACTGGTAGGTGGAAAAACCATGACGGATGACTGTCAACCGAGCCTCAGCTTGATACTTATCATGGGCTAACACGTAGCCAAAGGTGTTAATTGCAGCCACATCGGCGCGTTTAGTGCCGAAGGCCTCGACGACTGCGACAAAGGATTGTGGAATAGTGATTTCGTACTTGTAGGGTGTTACTTTTTCTAAATATTCTTTGAATTTTTTCGAATTGTCTTCAATAACTTTCGCATCAACCGAAGGTACGAAATGAAGTTTGATTGGGTTCTCTGCCGTTCCCAGCTCCGCAGTCTTTTTCGTGCAACCAACCAAAGCCATCGCAAACATAGACAAGATCAAAAGCGCGATTTTTTTTAACGCGAATTTTTTCATAAATACCCCTTTAAGATAGTCTTTTTTATTCGATTGGAAAATCTGGCACGAAGTTAACAAAAGACAGCACTGTTTCCAAGAAAAGACTTTTCTTTTTTTAACAACAGAAGGATACTTACCTGAAAGAGTCTAAATAATGGTTGATAATTCATCAAATCTTAATGAAATCCTTAAAATTACTAGCAATTTGACTGCGCAGAACCTGCGCACAATGGCTGTTTTTGACTTGGATTCAACGCTGTTCAACGTGAGTCCACGCACACAAAAAATTCTTTCGGAATTCGCCAATCTACATCAAATCAGTGGTCTAAAATCAGTCGAAGTTTTGCACTCAGACTGGGGCATCAAAGAGGCTCTTTTGCGCCAGGGCTTTCAGGCTGAAGAACATGCGGATCTGCATTTGTCGTTGAAAGATTTTTGGTTCGAACGTTTTTTTTCAAATGAATACTTACATTATGATGTGCCTTACGCAGGGGCTATCGAATTTGTTCTTGAACTGCAACAAGCCGGAGCTGAAATATTTTATTTAACTGGCCGTGATATCAGCCGTATGGGTAAAGGCTCAAAAGAAGTTTTGCTGAAGTGGGGCTTTCCCTGTTCGGATACACAGCTGATTTTGAAACCCCACCGCTCCATGGATGACGAGCTTTTTAAACGCGACTGGTTTATAAATCGGGACCGATCTGAATTTGATAAAGTCTATTTTTTCGAAAATGAACCTGTTAATATCAACGCTGTTTTGAAACACTGCCCCGATGTTGAAATTATTTTTTTAGATACGACTCACGCACGAAAGCAAACGGTCACAGCACCCATTCACCGCATTCCTCACTTTAAAAGGTTTTGATATGTTAACTTTAATCGCAACACCCATTGGCCGCTTGGATGAAATCACAATACGCTCGCTTGAACTGTTAAAAAATTGTGATGTTGTTATTTGTGAATCTACGAAAGAAACATCTAAGTTACTCAAGCACTTAGATATTAAAGCGAAAAAATATGAGGTGCTTGATGAACACTCGACAGCCGAAGATTTGAACGCTTTGGTTGAACTTTGTCTGAGTCTTGATGTTTGTTTAGTCTCTGACTGCGGAACTCCGGCTTTTTGTGATCCGGGAAATAATTTAATTAAGCTTTGTCGAAAAAAAAATATTTTGGTTAAAAGCTCGCTCGGAGCTTCTGCTTTGATGGGCCTTTTGTCTTTAAGTTCTGAACGACTTAAAAAATTTCATTTCATTGGTTTTATACCTGCTGAATCTGTCGCCCGCGAAAAAGAGTGGCAATTACTTAAAAAAATAAAAGAGCCTTTCATTCTGATGGATACACCTTATCGTCTGAAAAAAATGCTGGACGAATGTAAAAATTTTTTAGCCGATAGACAAATGCTTTTGGTGCTTAATCTTTCCCAGGATGACGAACTGGTTCTTGAAGGCTCTCCAAAAAGTATTGCCGCCCAAGTTCCCATGGAAAAAGCGGAATTTATGATTTTGATCTACTCGGCCTAACCGATGATTACTTTACCGATTGACGCTTACCTTTCAGATATTATTCAGCAGTTTAAAAAAAGCAAAAATTTAATCTTGAAAGCGTCTCCGGGCTCGGGGAAGACGACCCGCCTTCCGGCAGCTTTACTGAAAAGCGGCTTAAAAAAAATAATCGTCCTGGTTCCTAAGCGCATCGCGGCGGTAAGCGCTGCGGATCGTATTGCCGAAGAAAACGATTGGATTTTGGGCGACCAAGTCGGTTATCAGGTGCGCTTTGAATCTTTATGTAAACCCTCGACAGAGCTCATTTTCATGACCGAGGGTCTGTTTATAAAAAAAGCCCAAAGCGAAAAGTTTTGGAATAGTTTAGATATTATTATTTTTGATGAATTTCATGAACGCTCTTCTTTGGCCGATATGGCTTTGGGACTAGCACTGGAAAAACAAATTCTTTTTGAACGACTGAAACTAATTGTTATGTCCGCGACTTTGGATTCTAAAACTCTTGAACAGTATTTACCAGATTGCGTGACCATTCAGATTAAAGCCCCCCCATTTCCGCTGGAGCTTTTTTACACAGCAAAACCGCAGCGACTTATTTGTGACACTGAATTTTTTACTTCACTTGTTGGCACAGTCGATCAAGCCTGGTCATCCGGGCTTAACGATATCTTGGTTTTTTTACCCGGCGTTAGTGAAATGCGAAAAGCAGAAACTGCGATCAACAAGAAATATCCAGTTATTCCGATTCAAATATTGCATGGGTCTTTGAAATTATCTGAGCAACGTGAAATTTTAAAAACTCAAAATTTTCGTCGTATCATTCTGACAACTGACATTGCCGAGTCCTCTTTGACAATACCTGGAGTGGATGCAGTCATCGATTGTGGACTTAAAAAAAATTCCGTAAAAGAACCTAAACTGGGTTTCTCGCAATTGTTATTGAACCGAATTTCTATGTTTTCTGCAGAACAGCGTGCCGGCCGCGCTGCGCGAGTTCGTGCCGGGCGCTGTTACAGGCTGTGGCATGAAAGCGATGAACGTTCGATGCCAATGCAAATCAAACCTGAAATTTTAAAATCGGATTTGTTGGAAGAAATTTTGGCTTTAAAATCCTGCAAAGTTGATTCAATTTCTGATTTTATGTGGCTTGATCCGCCACCAAAAAGGACAATTTCTGAGGCTCTTAAAAAACTGCAAACCTGGAAGCTGCTTGGTCAGGATGAAAAAATCACGCCATTGGGTCAAAATATCCAGCAACTGCCCCTGGGTATTGAACGGGCTTTGCTTTTTTATTTTTTAGCAAGTTATGGCTTTCAAAAACAGGCAGCAACTCTTCTTGCAGCTCTTGAAACGGTTGATTTTTCAAAAGCCTTCGCTGATAAAAATATAACCGCAGAGGACGATCTTGAACGAATCTTAAGCCCTAATCTATTACCCCCACAGGGCTTAAAAATTAAATCACAATTAGAGAATTTGAATTTGCCCGTTCTTAAACCCGGTACTAATTTTATAAAGACTTTGATTCATATATTCTTTACTAACTTTCCCGAAAAAATATCACAAAAAAAATCAGAGCAAGAAGCCCTTTCCAGTGGGGGACGTGGCGTGTCTTTTAAACTTTTTTTGCAGGCAAGACAGTATGATTATCAAATTCTTTTAAATGGTTATAACGCCTCAGAGCGAACAGATATTTACTTTGCTGTTGGCTTTTCAAAAGCAGAATTTTTAGAGCATTCGACCGCAAGCCTAGAATTTAAGACAGCTTACAGTATCGATTTTGAACGACGACAGATTTTTAAAGTTCTGACAAAAAAAATAGGGAGTTTTATTATTTCAGAAAGCAGTCGCCAAGGGCTTACCAGCACTGAAGAGGCCCTGGCTTGGCCCCTCATTGCTGTTCAAGACCAAGAAATTTTGCTTGAAGCTCATGATGATTTTAAAATCTTTCAGCAAAAAATTAATTTTTTAAAAGGGAAAATTAATATTGAATTCACAATGGATGATGACTTAAAAAGTAAAATTTTTGCAGATTTAAGCACGGGTGTTCGCTCGCTTGAACAGTTCTTAACTTATCCGCTAAAAGACTTACTACAGCTATATCTGCCAGAGGCAATCCGAAAAATATTTTCACAGCTGCCAGATTTTTTAACTTTACCAAGTGGA
The DNA here is from genome assembly GCA_043740435.1 of Bdellovibrionales bacterium. Lineage (GTDB taxonomy): Bacteria > Bdellovibrionota > Bdellovibrionia > Bdellovibrionales > Bdellovibrionaceae > Pseudobdellovibrio. The sequence goes on from JAYUCH010000036.1 coordinate 30,436, forward strand.
CGAACCGTACATATCGACTATGTCAGTGAAAAAGCACCGATGATATCAGCAAAAATTCAGGATTTTTATGGTCTAAAAGAAACTCCCACTTTGCTTGACAGCAAGCTGCCTTTGACTTTGCAACTGCTGGCACCTAGTCTTCGACCAACACAGATTACGCAAAATCTAAAATTATTTTGGGAAAAAAGTTATTTTGAAATTCGTAAAGAGCTTAGAGCCCGTTACCCCAAACAGCAATGGCCAGACAACCCGGCCGATTATATCCTGGAAAAGAAGAAATAAAAGCGCAAACCAATTCACTCAAAGTGTGACATCTGCTTAAAAATTTGATTGAGTCGGGTTTATGACGTTTTTTAAAAATAAAAAATTAACTTCTTTTATTATCTTAGCAGGTTTTATTCTTATTTTTTTCTGGGAAAAGCAAAAACTTTCGACCTCGTTAAACTTGGTGGAAAATGATGTCGCTACTTCCAAAAAGCAGGGTTCTGCAGCGCCATCGGAAAAATCCGGCTTGAGCGGATCCAATCCAGTGGCCACGCAGCCCGAAGCACCGGCAGCTGCGCAAACAGCATCGGAGTTTGCAGCTTGGCTAAAAAACGAAGCTTCGATGCTTGATAAAAGTGATGCAAATAATTCCGAAAAAGAAATCATTTTAAAAGAAAAAGCTTCCAAATTTTCGGCTGAAAATATTCAGTTTTTAAAAAATACGGCTACAGATGTTAAAGTTTCAGCTAACGAACGTATCATGGCAGCCTATTTTCTAACGCTCAGCACGGAAAATTATGTAGGTGCGCTCGGTGAATTAGCTGCTGCGCCCTACAGCCTGCCAAATCCGCAGCCAGTGCACTCGTTAGGAGAAACAACTTTAATGCAGGAAAAAGCCATTCGAGTTATGGCGATTGATGAAATATTCGCCAGATTTCAGAATAATTCGGTATCTGCAGACCAAGTAAATCAATTCATCGGTCAGATTTTGGATGCAGATTTAAAACAGTACGCTGAAAAACGATGGCGCGAGCTCAAATAAAATTTTATCTCTGACATCAGAAAAATTTATGTCAAAAAGATACTCAATTTTTTTCTAGACACCTGTCTGCATTATTCATAGGCTGCACTCGAGTTCATAATACCGAGGGGGAAAAAATGAAAGCATCTGTTCTAAAAGCATCCATGTTACAGTTTGGTCTAATCATAAGTATAGTTGTTAATTTTTCAGCGTTGTTAGCAAATGCTGACGTGCAGTCGCCGGCAGCACCTGTGTGTATCTCGAAAGAAGATATGACTGCGATTGCAACCGATTTTAAACAGTTTAGCCAGTTAGCGGGTAAAGAATTTTGCCACGACGGTTCAGAGACCGCAAATCTTTTGGCCTCTTTAATGTTCATGCGAAAAAATCAATTTTCTGCAGACATGAAGCCAAGCCAAGACGAATTATTCACCGGTAAGTTTGCAAAAAGTTGGTATTCGTATTTCACCGGTCGCATTGACAAGATGGAAGTCGACACCGGATGTCCTAAAGGTGTTGCAGCTTACGTTTTCGCCTTTGGCGGTCACACCATGTACGTGTGCACAGCTGCACTGAACGATAATTTTTCAGCCTTAGACCGTGCTAGTATTTTTATGCACGAAGCCCGTCATATCGACGGCTACCCGCACATCACTTGCAGTCGCGGAGCTCGTAAGGGTTTACAAGGCGCATGTGACGACCGCATTTCAGCTGGTGGATCTTATGCAGTAACTGTTGAAACCTACGCCCAACTTGCAAAATATGGTATCGAGCTGCACCCAGCACTTCGTGCTTACGCGCGTTCTGCGGCTGTAATCTACGCCGATGAAGCTTTTGAAACTCCAGCAAAGATAACGCGCGAACAGCAACTTTTAATCATGACGAAAAATAAAGATTTACAAAGCGTTGTTCTGTCAGGACGTTCGCGCGCAACTCGGAGCAAAATTGAATCTTTAGGACAAACTCCGGCTTTAGGTCACATTATCATGCGTGCACAGCATATGGTTCTACTTCCTGAAGACAAAACTTTACCTGCCCGGTATTTATTTACAAAAAACGTGGGCGAAATCAATCAGTCTCCGGGTGATGCATTCACAGAGTACAATTCGCAAACTCCGGCACAACGAAGTGAACTTGTCGATTTTCACAGTGCCGCCCAGTGGAATGCTAAAGTTTACAAAACAAAAATCAAATTTGCTTGTGATCCTAAATCACCAACCACCAGTGAAATTAATTTTAATGGCCCACAAGCTGTTTCGATTTTACACTTAAATGGTTACGACCGTGTCAGTCGCAAACAATTTGTAGTTACGAACACAGGTGAAATGTACGAATTTGGTTGCACCGAGGGTTTGACATCATTTTTAAATCCGTCGACGCAAAAGCCTGACCAAAATTACGTGCGCATGCACAAATCGGGTGGTTCATTAGTTGGTTTAACAGCTGATGGTCGTTTACGTAAAATTAGCGGAACAAGTTCAACAGCTTTGACGACAACTCTTGACGGAGAAATATTTGAAATTGCTCCACGAGAAGTTTTTAGTTTTTTTGATTCCAATAATTAATTCAATTTGATGATCGAATGCGGAGCCACAACGGTGGCTCCGGCCGGAACTTCTTTGACCACCACCGCATTTGCTCCAATTTTAGCTCCATCGCCAATTTTTATGGGCCCAAGGACTTTCGCTCCGGTGCCGATTAAAACACGATTACCCACAGTTGGGTGCCTTTTGATGGGATCAAATTTTAGACCGCCCAAAGTAACGCCGTGAAAAATAATACAGTCGTCACCAATCTCTGCAGTTTCACCGATGACACAGCCTACACCATGATCGATGACCAAACGCTTTCCGATCTTTGCTCCGGGGTGAATTTCGATTCCGGTCATACTTCTGGATATATCGGCTAAAAGACGCGCCAAAAAATAAAATTGAATCGTATATAAAAAGTGAGCGCAGCGATGAAAAAAAAGCGCTCGGGGCCCCGGATAAAGTAAAAAAATCTCTAAATAAGATTTTGCAGCCGGATCATAATTTCTATAAGCCTTTAAAAATTCGAACATAATAACTTCCTTATAATTAAAGCCAACGATCCTTTAGATTTTCTAGCAAAAAGTAGCGTTCAAAGTTTTCATTGTACCTTGACCAAGATTCACCAGTTTGTCTTTCATTTTCGATAAATGTTTGAACAGTGTTTATTTTTGAATCGAGATCATCAATCATGGCAACTACCAAGGCCTCTGCAAATTTTGGCCTTTTCGGTGATCCGTAATCTAAACGACCATGGTGAGACAAAATAATATGTTTTAAAATATCTTTCAAATCTTCCGGAAAACCTAAAATTCGCGACGATTTTTTATCAACCAGCTCACAGGCCAATTGCATATGTCCCAGTAAACGACCCTTGTGGGTGTACTGTATCGAACTTTTATCGATTTCTAATTCCCATATTTTTCCTAAATCATGAAAAATAGCACCAAAAATTAACAAATCATAATTTAAAAAAGTATAATGACTCGAAATCATTTTCATCAATTTACAAATAGAAACAATGTGTTCAACTAAGCCGCCGGACCAGGCATGGTGAATTGTTTTTGCGGCTGCAGACTTCAACAGCAGCGTTTTTATTTCTTCATCATTCAAAGAATCTAAAAGAATTTGTTTTATTGGCGGACTTTGTATTTGGTTAACCAATCCGATAATTTCTGAGTAACAAGCAAAGGCATCGACTTTATTTCCTTCGATGACAAAATCATCCGTATTGAATGCGTCAACAGACGGCTTTTCAAGCTTATGAATTATGATTTGCTTTCGTCCAGCATAGACCTGAACTTGACCTTTGATGACAACGATTTCTCCTGCTTCGAAAAGCTCGGAAAGTTCATCGACTCGGTCCCAAATTCTGGCGTCAATATGGCCTGTTTTGTCGCCGATCAATAGGCTGATAAATGCACGCCCATTTTTTCCCATACCTTTTATCTTATCTTTGACTAAAAAAGGGCGCTCTAAAATACTGTCTTTATCTGCTAGCTGGCGAATAGGTACAAATGAATTTGAAGTGGTATTCATCTTAAAACGACCTTAGGTTGGGGACATAAAAAAGCTGTGTTTTTTGAATCCGTAATTGTCACTTGAGTTAAAAAGACTTGGTTCAGTTTTCTGAAAACAAAAATATAGTGCCCCACGGAAACAAAAATATGCCGATTATCAGAAGTATTTAAATTTAAAAATTCTTTTTTCTGTAACGAAGAAAATTGTGAATTTAAATCAAGCCATTTGCCACAACCAATTCCGATCTCTTGCTGTTCGATTTTTATTTTTGGTGCTAAACTAATAAAATACAGATGTGCAAGCTCGGGAATTCCTTGAAATTGGTTTTCTGGAAAACTGATATAAAAAGTTCCCTGACCCACGATAACTTTTTGTAAGTCGATTTGCCCGCCCCCTTTGGGTAAAGTATAAAGTAGGCTTTCGGACACCAAAGTATGCGGGGTTTTTTCAGAGAACAAAACCTTCAGAGGAATGTAACTAAAATTCAGGGTCAGTATTTTTGACTCCAGCAATAACTCTTGCTCTAGTTTTTTTAACAATTCTTTAGGTATAAAAAAATCTTCTGGTATATCATTGACCACAATGTTTACAGGCTGCAGTTCAGGCTTAGATTCAAAACATCCAGTTAAAAAAAATAAACAAAGAAGAAAGATCACAAAATTATTCAAGTAGACTCCGGGCCTCTTCAACCAAAAGAAAATCACTTTCTCCGGAATAATTAGTTTTTAAGAAATTATTAATCTCTGCCGTTGATTTCTTTTGGATCAAGGCTGTCAAAGTGATCCAGTCTGCATAAAATTTTAAATTATTTTTTATCAGGGAATTAAGGGTCTCTTTGACATCAGCTTCAGGGTCAATTTGAACTTTGGATAATCCGATGATCACCTGATTTAGTTCTGATTTCTTGTCCAGTTGATTAGCTCGATTTAGACTTAAAATTTCGTTTCGTTTATTTAAAGCATTGTAAATTAGCAATTTCATTTGCTGACTGGACGGCATATCAACAAAGTCATTTTTATTTTTTTCAACATAATCAACGGCTGCACTAATTTGTGATGACTCTAAATAATCATGAACCTGAAAAAGTCTATTTTCAGAAGGGCTTAGCTTTTTTCGGACTGCAGTAATATACTGTTCTAAATTAATCCACTGATAAGACAGTGGAGCTAACAACGATGGCTTTTTAAATAAAGCGGCCATCTGAGTCGGAGTGTTTAAAAACTGTTTCCAAGAAAGTTTAAAAAGGACATCATTGTTTTTATTGATAGAAAAAGCCATCTGCGCCAATAACAATTCTTTTTTGTAGTCATAGCGAATCGCAATATGTCGATCGACTAGTTTTTCAAGATTGGCTGAATATTTTGCTTGATCTGCTGGATCAAGCTCTTGAAAGGCCTGAATGGCTCCGACTAAAAAGCGACCATTGATGTTCTTTGTATACAATTTTAGAAAAGCATCTATCGCTGGCAAATATTTTCCAGTTCGTAAATTTAATAAAGCTTCGTTTTCGTTAATCAACAGATCAGCTGGTTGCAAAGCTTTTGCTTTTATAATTTGAATTTGGGCTAGTTCGAAATTCTGCATCTGCATGTAGATCCAAAACCTAGACATATAAATACTTACTTTGTTATCGATGGATAAATTGGCAGTGGTTTCCAGATCTTCTAGGTTTTTGATTTGAAATCCTAAAGACTCTAGATAAGGATATAGATCAATGACTTCGATAAAAAATTTCTTTTGTGATAATGGATTTAAGCGTGCATATAAAACAGCGGCTTGCTGTCCTAAACCCAAAAATTTAAGTTTTTTGACTTGAATCAACAATTCAGATTCTAGACGCTGCTGATTGTATTTATTATAAAAATAGTAACTGAAAATTCCACTTAAAGACAAAATAAAAGAAATTAACAAAATGACTTTTAAATTTTTCGAAAAAAATTGAATTTGCTGCTGGCTTGCAGGATCATTTTGAAAAATGTACTTTGAATGATTTTGTTCATTTAAATTGGTTCCCCAATCCCGTGTCCTTGACGGGTTCGCGGGATCAATCGTTTCGTTCTGAATGGAAGCTTCTTGTTCCGACATTGACACATCAGTGAAATGTAAAGCATTCGATCTGGTCGCTTGCAAATAATCATCACTAGGCCGGGTGCCTGTTTGACTATGACTGCCTTGAATTGTCTTCGTGGCTTCAGTTTTATTATCCAGTTGTTGCCGAATCTTTCCAATGACAGATTTGAATTCGGTATTTTCCCGCAGGTACAACCATCTTGTCTGGGTGTCACGAATTTCATCTATTATTGAAATTTGTTTTTTTAATAGCAAATCTTCAACCTGGTCAAAATTGTAGGGACCCAAAATTTTATTTTCAGATTTTACTAGCCATTTTTTTTCAGTTAATGATGAGTTCATTTGCTAGTGCCTAAAATGTCTTTGATGAGACATAATCATGTTTATCTTATTATTTTTTACAGCCAACAGAACTTCGGAATCACGGGTCGAGCCACCTGGTTGTAAGATCCACTTTATTTTTTGTGCAGCTATCACTTCAATTGAATCCGCAAACGGAAAAAATGCATCACTAACCAAAACAACATCACTTTCTTGCACTGGATTTTTTGCTTTAAAATCTTGGTATCTTTGTAAGGCTTGCTGAACGGCATCCACACGGTTGACTTGGCCCATGCCTAGGCCGACGGTTTGTCCGTGGTAAACAATTGCAATAGCATTACTTTTTAAATAGCTGCAAATAATTTCGCCGAATTTCATATCGGATTCTATTTGCTTTGTCAGTGGCTCTTGATTACCTGACCAACCTTCTGCCGAAAAAAAATCTTCGGATTGTTGCAAAAGGCCGCCCATGACAGATTTAAATTGAAATGTGGGTGCGTTGAGCTTTGCAATTTGTGGCCATGATAAAACGCGAAGATTTTTTTTTACTTTAAGAACTTCTAATGCCTGTGAACTAAACTCAGGGGCAATAATGCATTCTAAAAAAAGATCTTTAATCAAATCAAAACATTTTTCGTCAAACTTTTTATTAAAGGCCAATATTCCACCAAAAATACTTTTCGAATCCGATTGAATGGTTTTTTCTAATGCTAAAAAAATCGAGCTGGCCTGAGCCACGGCACAAGGGTTGTTATGCTTGACCGCCACACAGGTTGGCACTTTGAAATGTCTTACTAAACTGGCAGCTGCATCTAAATCTAAAATATTATTATAGGAAAGTTCTTTGCCTTGATGAAATCCAGCACTTGTCAAATTCAAGTGACTTAAAGGGTTTTCAAACCAATGGGCCTGTTGTTGTGAATTTTCACCGTATCGAAGTTTTGTTTTTTTCTTAAGCGGTAAATTCAAATAATTTAAATCATCAGATGGACTTGTTAATTTTTGCACAATCAATGCATCGTAATAAGAGGTCAACGAGAACACCTTGATGGCTAATTTTTTTCGGTCTTGGATCGTCATTGAACTAAGTAATAACTTTTCTTGAACCCAGTTGTAATCACTTGTTTCACAGACAACGACTACTGAGCTGTGATTTTTTGCTGCAGATCTTAAAAAACTTGGTCCGCCAATATCTATGTTTTCGATCAGCTCGGCATCCGTGCTGTCAGGATTTAAAGCCGTTTTTTCAAAAGGGTATAAATTTCCAACGACCAAATCAAATGCAGCAACTTGGTGCATTTCTAATTGTTTAACATGGGAAGGATTAAATTTGTCAGCCAATAAACCCATATGCACGAATGGGTGAAGGGTTTTGACACGGCCATCAAGAACTTCTGGAAAACCAGTCACGCTACTTATATCTGTTGCGGGTAACTGATTTTCTAGTAAGTATTTTAAAGTCCCACCGGTTGAAACAATTTCTAAACCTTTAAAAACCAATGGTTTCAAAAATTCAAGCAGGCCCGTTTTATCTGAGACGCTAACTAATGCACGCATGATTAAAATGGAGACTTTGTTAAAAGTAATTTCAGATCATCATTGGTTAAATATAAACCTGCACCAGCAAAGAAAGACTGGGCACTTCTTTTGTTAAGTGCATCGTTATAACCAGCTGTTACATAAAACCCAGAAAATATTTTATAATTTAAAAGTGTTCTGACCTGTACTTTTTCGAAATCATAAGCTTCAACTGTCGCCTTTAATTTATCGGCTAGCATGTGGTAATCAACACCAACGCCACCCTTGTCTTCGATGATACCACCGCGCAAAGTCCAATTAAAAAAATGCTTCCCGTAAAAGGCAGTGATTTTTGTTCGGCTGCGATAAGTTCTGGTTTCTGTCATAAAACTAGAGCCCGCAGTTCCCTGAGTGGCCGTATCTGTGATTTCAATCGAACCCGCAGGGTCCGTTATAATACCTAAATAATAATAACGATCTAAGCCCGGCTGAATAGTTATACCTACAGCCGTTTTAGCTGCTCCGACTTCACTGAGGTAATACGAATTAAAATCAATGCCCGTGGAAACTTTGCTGGCGGTATCGACTAAGCCACTAATTCCTTCAATCGCTGAAGAAACATCTTCAGACGTTTTTTCATCTGAAATTAATTTTCCGATCACACCATCGCCATTATTTATTTTCGTCGTGATTTCATCAATATTTTTTAATGAACTATCAATACGAACCATGGCCGTTTTCCAGGTTTTTTTAAACCCTTTATCAGATTCATCATTGATTAATTCATCCAGTGTCGTCGTTATGTCGTGGACTTGATCGACGATTTCACCAACTTGCTGTTTGTTGTCTGCAGTCATTTGGGAAATGTCGCTAGTTAATTTTTCCATATTTCTGATAATGCGACCCAGAATATGCTTATCCGTACCGTCTTCAGAAACGGCCTCTTTTAAATTTTTTGTTACATCTTTTAACGAAGATGCAAGATCGCTAACCTGCAACATCACATCATCCATTGATCCGTTACTTTTAACATTTAAAATTTGGCCGCTATCTTCAAGTTCGGGATCACCCGCGACACCTGGAAAAATTTCGATGTGCTTATCACCTAGAATTCCATTCGACCGTAATTCAACAACTGCAGACCTTGTCAGCGGTAACCCAGATTTTACAGAAATATCGATTCGGGCTTGACCATCTTGCAGTTGAATTTCTTGAATAGCACCGACAGGAATACCCGCTGATTTTATAGCCGAACCTTTTATAAGTCCGCTGGCATTCGGCAGCAAAAACCAAGCCTTTTTCGATCGACCCATGTAGCTAGGATCGTCGCTGACTTGCATCGACATAAACGCAATCAGACCACCTATGGCTACAACCAAAGCTCCGACTTTAAATTCTGCTAATCCTAAAAATCCCACTTAGAATCCTAACATGATGAAAATTCAATTATTGATGCTTGATTCCCTTATCAACAAATTTTCTCACAAGTTCGATATCAGTTTTATAAAAATCATCCGCAACCCCCGAGAGCAAGACTCGACCAGCATCAAGCATCACCACAAAATCTGCGATCCGAAAGGCCGCATGCAAATCATGGGACACCATTATTGAAGTGGTTCCGGGTCTAGCTTTATGAGTTGAAACAATCAGGTCATCCACCATCTCGGTTAAAATAGGATCTAAACCCGTCGTGGGTTCGTCGTAAATTAAAATTTCTGGATCTAGGGCCAAAGCACGGGCCAGTCCAGTTCGCTTTTGCATACCACCCGATATTTGATTGGGTAATTTATGAAAATGCTTTGGTTCTAGATTCACCACACGTAATTTTTCTTCGGCTATTTTAATGACTTGGTCCCGCGTCAACTTGCGGCGATGCTCTTCTAACGGAAAGCACACATTTTCAAGTACGGTCATATCGTCAAAAAGTGCTGCACTTTGAAATAAAACTCCGTAATTTCAACGAAACAAGGTTAAAGCATTTGAATCTAAAGTTTTTAAATCAGTACCTAAAACATTTACTGTGCCTGATGTGGGTTGATACAAACCTAACATATGCTTCAGGACGACACTTTTTCCAGTACCTGAAAAACCAATAATGGCGGTTAAACTACCCCGAGGTATTTTTAAATCAATTCCTTTCAAAACAAATTCTTTGCCTTGATCAAAACTTTTTTTCACATCGACCAGTTCGACAGCGTATGAATTATTATTTTTCATAGTGATGCCTTTCCGGTGACCAAGTAAAAAGCACGAATAATGTTCATCAAAAAATAATCCAAGATAATGATTGATACCATGCTGATAACAACACCTTTATTTGTGGCTTCACCTACACCTTTTGCGCCGCCTGAGGTATTGAAACCTCGGTAAGTGCAAATCACCGCAAAAATAAAACCAAAAATAGCTGATTTAATTAAGCCTTCAGCAATATGTCTGAACTCGAGTGTCGTACGAATTTTATCCATAAAGACCGCATGATCAAGACCCACTAAATGCGTGCATAAAAACCAAGATCCCACCATTGCCATAAAATCAAAAAGTGCAGTTAGTAAAGGCATACTTAAAACGGCTGCAATAATTCGAGGTGCTATCAAGTACTGCTTGGTATTAATTCCCATTACATCCAGCGCATCAAGTTGTTCATTCACGCGCATCGTCCCAAGTCGTGCGGCCATTGCGCCACCCGCACGAGCCGCCACTATTAGGCCTGTCAACACAGGACCAAGTTCACGGGAAATTCCTAAGGCCACGGTTGGGCCAACCAAATTCACTGCGTTGACTAGTTTAAAACCCAAGTAAACTTGAAACGAAAGGGCCAGTCCTGTAAATAAACTGGTTAAAGTAATAATACCTACCGATTGGTTTCCAATGAATTCAAGATGTTTAATAATTTCACCAAAGCGATAAGGCTTTGCAAACAATAGCATAACGCTTTCTTTAGCAAAAATGGAGACTGACCCAATTTCTTTGACGAAATTTAAAAACTTAAGTTTAAAGAATCCAAAAAACTGATCAAGACCATCTGCTATTTTTTGAACGAAAGTTACCGATTCATTCATAAATTATTTAATCCTTTAAAATGACGGGGTACCCGTTCGCCAACCGAAGTTAAAGTTTCCCAGGGAATGGTTTGCGAAGCCTCTGCAATTTTTACTGCTGACAGTAAAGTTCCCTTTTCATTATAGCCAAAAAAAATAACTTCTTCATCAATCCACTTTGCCGAATCATCGTTACCAACAACAGCAGTCACATCTAGCATCAAAAAATCCATGCAAATTCGACCTACGATCGGAACCAGCTGGTTTGCGAAAAGTGCAACACCTTTATTGGAAATTAAGCGATGTAAACCATCTGCATACCCAATCGGAACAACTGCAATTCGTGATTCTTTTGTGGCTTTCCAACTGCAACCATAGGAAACCGATTCGTCTTTTTTAACCGTCCGAACGTTATTAACAACAGACTTCAGCGTCATAACAGGTTTCAAATCCATGTGTGAAAAATTCAGATCCGGCTGATAGCCGTACAGTGAAAGACCAGGCCGAAAACCCCATTTTTCTAAATGCAAATAAGGATGCTTTTCATTTTTTGCATTCAGCATAGCCAAAGATGCAATTCCCGCTGAATTTAAAACGTGGGCATGCACATCCAATGGCTTAAAAATTTCAACGGCTTCAGAAAATAATTTAATTTGCTGGGAAGAAAAACCATTCAACTGAAACGCGTCTTCACCTTGTGCTAAATGAGTTAAAATGGCTTTTAATTTTAATTTTTTTGATTTTTTAAAATAAGTAACTAATGGTTCAGCCTGTTCAATGCCGAATCCCAAACGGTTCATGCCAGTATCAAATTTTAAATGAACTTTAACAGGATCATCAGCCATATTTTCTAAAGCTGTAATTTGGTCCCAACTGCTGACGACCGGAGTCAGTTGATATTCTAAAATTTTTTGTGCTCCTTGCTTGTCAAAACCACGAAACACTAATATTTCAGCCTGCACACCCGCGGCCCGTAGTAACGAACCCTCTTCGATAAGGCAAACTCCAAGAGTGTCCGCACCTTCAGACTCTAAGGATTTTGCAATTTGAACATCACCGTGCCCGTAGGCATTCGCTTTGACCATCGGGCAAATGAAGCGATCATCAACAGCCACTTTTTTAATTTCGTGCCAATTATTAATTAAATTTTCAACTGAAATTTCAGCGTAGGTCCGACGAAACATTTCCATTATTTAAAGTCTCATGTGTTCACCTGAAAATCAGGCTGATGATCATGCGGAGCTTTAAAAATACAAATTTTATCGCCACCCTTAGAAGTGATAAATGAAAGCGCTTTGTGGGCTGATTCATCTAATGATTGTCCGGTCCGAGTTAACGTTGGATATTCGCTAATGCCTTGGCTAACCGTGATAACGAATCCAGATCTAGAAAAGCTTTCTGCCTTAAGGATCTGTCTGAGGCGCTCGGCGCGAAGTGCTGCACCTCTTCGATTGCAATTGGTTAGGACCAAGGAAAATTCATTTTCCTTGGTCCTACAAGCATAATCCGGCAATCGTGAAGTCTGACTAATGACTTGAGCAATTTTTTTAATGACTTCGTCTGTAAAAATACGGCCTTGGCTGGATTCAATTTCAGCAAATGAATCAATGGCAATTTTAACTACAGAAATTGGAGCCAAAGTCCGTTTCGAGCGATCAATTTCTTTTTCTAGAATACGTTTGTAAAAAAGTTGATTATAAAATCCAGTCAACGCGTCTTCAACATCTAGATGGACAGGCTGAGATTCAAGCGCCATCAACTGGTACACTAAACTCATTAACGAAAAATCTTCGGCCACCTCGGCTGAAACATCCTGAGTCGATACCAGTAGCCCCTCAACAGAGTCTTTTAAAGTCAATGGCAGCACTTTAATCGCGGGTACATCCCATTTTTCTTTTAAATACTGCAGCAAAGTTGCGGGGTAATCGCCCGTTAAAATTTGCCCGTTAAATTCAGCATAATCGCCGGGAATTTTATAAGACAAGCCTTCGACCCAACTGTCTTCCATGTTTTGATGAGAAACAGCAATATAAGTCTGAATCGATTTTATAAATTTCAAAAACACCCACCCCTGATGAGGGCATTGCTGAAAAAACTTTTGCAACAACTCTTCTTTCGATTCCGCCAATTTGTAATCGGCAATTCGCATCTGAAATGGGCGCACTTCCGGGCCAGACCTTTCAAGGATCACTGCCTGAGACATGCTTTTCATTTCTGTTTTAGCATCTTGGTACAGCTGGAAAACCTGTTCATTCTGATAAAGTCGGTATAAATTTCCACAGACCTGATCAACTGCAAAAAGAACTTGTGCTGAACAGTTTTCTTCAGTGGGGTTAAAAAACAAAGCTACATTGTGATTGTGCATTTCTGAATAATCTAAAAAGTTATTTGCCTGACCAAGGACAATAAATTTGATTTCAGTGGAAACTTTTAAGACTTTTTCAAAAAAAATATCTAAATTATCTTCAGCTGAGTTTTGATCAACCACTATCAGATGCGGCGGAGCATTGCTTACTCGGTGAAGCATCTCTTCGGGGTCCGCAAAAAAATAGGTGTCATATTTGGCCTTTGATAACGTCAACTTCAGCCTTGATCCCAAATCAGCATCTTGTGACAAAATAAAAATCGTAAAATCAGAAGAGTGTTCGCGTATATTCATGATTTTTCTGGCCGACGTATAACGACTGATAACTGATCGACATCGTAGTTTTTTCTATTCATTGAAAACGCAGATGGCTTTTTTTCAACCGCAACGGGCTCGATCTCTGCGCTGTCTAGTGATAATATTTGATCCAGATCAATATCTTCTGCATTTTGTGAAAGCTCAAAAGTTTGCACGTCTTCCTTAAACTGAATTTGCGGCTGGGTAAAACTCAACAGTGGTTTAAATTCTGGTTTTGGATTTAATTTAATTTCTTCAGCAAGAACTGCATTTTCTTTTTCTTTGCGCATGATCATTTTTACTAAAACTCCCTCAGTTGGCAGAGGCTCAAAATGCAGCTGTGCACCACACCTTTGCATGATCGACCGTGCCTCTGTAAGTCCTAAACCCATATGTTGTGATTTAAGCTTAGTCGTAAAGAATGGCTGCCAAACTTTATCGGGCTGATCTGCAAGTTGGCTACCACCCGTGCCGTTATCTTGAATTTCTACAACAGTTACATCCAGATCCACATCATAAGCCCGCACAATTATTTTTCTTGGACTGGTTTTTTCAGACAAGGCTTCGATTGAATTTCTGATAATATTCTCGAAGGCTTTAATAAAATAAGCGTAATAAAAAAAATGCACAAGACCCGTAGAAATATCTTTTTCAACGGCAATGTGTGATTGCTTAATAAGACTATCCAAGTTGAAAAGGGCCTGCTGTAAAGGCCCATTTAATGTGGCTTCACCGCGCTGACCTGCGGGTGGTTCAGCAAATACTTCTTGAGCGCGTTCGACAGATTCTTCTTTGGTTTTATCAATCTGGTTTAAAATTTGACCCGTCATAAGATTAGATTCACTCAAGGGCGCTGCCGAAGCCGACTGGGTCTGGGTATGCAGCTCGGACTGTACGACTTCATTAAAAATAGTTTCACGCTCTTGCTTTTTATAACGTTCAATTTTTTTCTCGAGCGGATCCAGTCCGTAAAGCAGTAAACCGATCAGTACAAACCCAAAGCCAAAAATCAGGCCGACGACAGACCACGGTACCATCCAGCGGCCCGTAACTGATTTTTTTAAAACATAAGACAGGGCCATTAAATTAGTGCCCGCAATTTCTTCCTGAGCCAAAATATATTTTTTTGCTGGCAACTGATTTTCATCAGTCAACGTTCCAATATATTCAGGTTCGGTGTGAGCTGCTAAAATCTGATCGGATGTAACCAAGGCTGATGTCAAGCGACCACCCCGATCTAAATCAAAGTATTTCTGAAAATAATCAGCGGTTGTTATGGCGGCGATTGTTGATCCACCCGAAGACTGCGAGAAATTAAAAATCAAAGTTAGAAATTTATTTCCAGCACGATCTTTAAAAAGTTTTGTCTGTAAAGCTTCGTCTGATTTACTTCTTCTAAGTGACAGTGCTTTTTCTAAATAGCTGTTATTCCAACGCTCGGCCAAACCACCCGAGCGGCCAACAAACTGCAGTACTTGGTAGCTGCCATCCGCTTTTTTTTGCAACCGAGCTAATGCAAAAAAGGGATTCAGTTGGACCCAGTTAATCTGATTTTCTTTAATTTCAATTTCAAAGCTAGAAAGAACGTTTCGAACTGAAGATATTTGGCCCGAGACAGCCGTTTTGGTTAATAAAATTTGTTTACGCGCTGAAGATTCAGCTTGATAAAGCTTTTCTTGCGCGTAGAAATCGTTCATTTTGTACAGCACAACGGCTAGTAACAAAACTAAAACCACTACTAATTTGACGACAAGCCTTGTCCTCATGTTTTCAGCATCCCTGCATTTATCACTGTTTTTATTGTATGTATGCTTTCAGTCAGGAATCAACTGATCTTGTCTCTTTTATTTTGGACAAATTACCTTTTTAGCTTTATTTTCCCTGCATGATAGAAACTGATGTTGTCATTGTAGGTTCTGGCGTTGCAGCACTTGCCACTGCTTTAAAAATTGTCGAACAAAAAGGAAATTCTAAAAAAGTCCTTATTCTGACGAAAGAAAAAGTCCCCTCTACAAATAGCGCTATGGCTCAGGGTGGAATTGCTGCGGTCACTGATACCGAAGACAGTTTCAAAAGTCATATCGAAGATACCCTGGTGGCTGGGGCCGGTCTTTGCGATCTGGAAGCGGT
Organism: Bdellovibrionales bacterium; assembly: GCA_043740435.1. Classification (GTDB taxonomy): domain Bacteria; phylum Bdellovibrionota; class Bdellovibrionia; order Bdellovibrionales; family Bdellovibrionaceae; genus Pseudobdellovibrio. Next base: position 46,231 of record JAYUCH010000036.1, read on the forward strand.
GCATAATATTATTGAACAAGCTCCTGAAAGGATTACGGATTTATTAAATTGGGGAGTTCAGTTTGATAAAGATTTAACTCGCGAAGGCGGCCACAGTCATCGTCGAATTCTTCATCATAATGATCAAACCGGAGCTGAAATTCATCAAAAACTTTGGGCCCGAGTGAAAACTTATTCACAAATCCAGATCCTAGAAAATCATTTCGCAATTGATCTTATTGTTAACAAGCAAGTTGATCCAAGCATCAAAGGGCCTACCAGTGTGGTCGGTCTGTACGTGTTAGATAAAATTTCTGAAGAGGTCAAAGTCATCACCAGTAAAGTCTGTATTTTAGCTTCGGGTGGAGCCGGAAAAGTTTATTTGTACACCTCGAACTGGGGCGGCGCCACTGGGGACGGAATAGCCATGGCTTATCGCGCAGGAGCCCGTGTAGCAAATCTTGAATTCATGCAGTTTCATCCGACTTGTCTTTATCACCAAGAATCCAGAAATTTTTTAATTTCGGAAGCTTTGCGCGGCGAAGGCGGCGAACTTATTAATTCTAAAGGCGAAGCCTTTATGAAAAAATATCATCCCAAGGGATCCTTGGCGCCGCGAGATATCGTTGCCCGGGGAATCGATGCAGAAATTAAAAAATCAGGACAGCCCTGCGTTTACTTAGATATGCGGCATAAATCTTCAGAGTTTTTAAAATCCCATTTTCCAAATATTTATGCAAAGTGCAGTGAATTTGGAATTGATATTTCTCAGCAGCCGATTCCAGTTGTTCCAGCAGCCCACTATCTTTGTGGCGGTGTCTTATCGGACGTCAATGGACACACAGATATTATTGGATTATTTACTATTGGAGAAACGGCTTGTACCGGATTGCACGGAGCCAATCGTTTAGCCTCAAATTCATTACTGGAATGTTTAGCTATGGCCCATAACTGCGCTTTGACTCTGGAAAAAGAATGGTCACAAATTGTTGAGAAAACAGAAATAAACAAAACACCAAAAAAATGGACGAAACCGCAGACCACAAATTCCGACGAGATGATTGTTATCAGTCACATGTGGGAAGAAATTCGACGACTGATGTGGAACTACGTTGGTATCGTCCGGTCCAATAAACGCTTGGAACGCGCCGAACATCGGCTGCAAAATATTCTTTCCGAAGTGAAAGAGTATTATTCGAATATGAAAATTCACAGTGATATTTTGGAACTCAGAAATATTGCCATTGTCGCCAGTTTGACAGTTGAATGTGCCTTAAAACGTCACGAATCAAGAGGGATCCATTATTCTCTGGACTATCCACCGAGTGATAAACCCGAATCATTTTTGTCCGCAGAAAATACTTTAGTTTTACGAGGGTTAAACTAGTCCAATTGCACCTGTTCGAAATGACATTAAATTTGACTTCACTTCGATCAAAGCTCAATCTTATTTTGTATGTATCAAAGATCAGAACTTTTTTTTAACAGCTTCGATGGCGCTAAACTTTTTATGCAAAAGTGGTCAAAACAAAATGCAGATGGCACTGTTTTATTCACGCACGGCCACGGCGAACATTCAGAATGTTATCACCGCTTAATATCTGAATTCGATAAATCATCAACGACAAATTGGAATTTTATTGGTTGGGATTTACGAGGGCATGGCAAATCCGACGGACCCCGCGGCTATGCCAAAGATTTCACGCAGTATGTTTTAGACTACGATGTTTTTTTAGAAAAAACTCTTGGCTTAAAAGAAGTTAATGACAAGCCAGTTATTTTATTGGCTCACTCGATGGGTGGACTGATTCAGACCAGTGGGCTGATTGAAAAAAACTACCCGGCCCACTTTCCAATAATAAAAGCGCAGGTATTAAGTTCACCATTTTTTGGCTTAGCCTTTGAAGTTTCTAAATGGAAAGATTCCGGTGCTGATTTAATGAATATTTTGTTACCCAAATTAACTTTAGGAAATGAACTTGGTAACGATCAGTTAACCCGTGATGAATCCATCATTCGCGAATACGAATTAGATCCCTATCGTCACAGTCGAATGTCGCCCGGAGTTTACATCGGATTTAAAAAAGAATTTCCGAAAGTCTTAGCCAGAGCTTCAGAAATCACTTTACCCACGTACCTGCATATTTCAGATCATGATCCAGTTGTTTCCAGTGAAGCAGCTTTAAAAATATTTGATGCTTTCAGTTCTGAAGTTAAAGGTTTAAAAATTATCGAGGGCGGCCGGCACGAACTTTATAACGACATCGTGCGAACAGAAGTAATAAAAGACGTTATTCATTTTATGGATAATTTTAAAAAGTGATGGGTATTATGAAATTATTAATCAGGTGTACTGTTTTAGGCTTTATTTTTCTTTTAGGAAGCAGCTGTGCAACTCGGCTACCGACACCACCGGGCATTCAAGAAATCTCCGTCAGTGATTATGAAAATTTAATCGCCGACAAAACAAAGAAAATCGAGATTTACGATGGCCTTGAAAATAAACTGACTGTTGCAGCTACCCGTTTAGATTCGGCCGTCAGCGAAGCGACATTGTCACATGCAGCACGGCTGGCTCAGTGGCAAGAAGCCAAATACAAAGAAGAACGCTTCAAAGTTGTAGCAAAACACACGGACAGGACGGAATTTTTTGTTAGTTTTTTTACGCCCGAAAGAAAATTAGCAGACTTAGCAAGCTCTAAAAATTTGTGGAAAATTTATTTAGACATTGGAGGCCAACGCTATGAAGGTAAAGCTACAAAAATTAAACAGCAATTGACAGAAATTCAATCCCTGTACCCCCAACACAACCGGTGGTCAGATCCGTTCATGATTTCCTTTCCCATATCGACCGCTTTAACAGAAAAAAAGCCGGCTGTTTTAACAGTTACCGGTGCTGTTGGGTCGGCACAGTTAAAGTTCGAATAAGGTTCGAATAAGATTTGAAAACTAAGACTTTTTTAGTTCTAAATTTGCATTGATTTAAATTCATGAAGCTTTTATTGCCTATAACCATTTTATTGCTATCTATAAGTGCCTACAGCCAAAATACAGGGGACAAATTGAGTCACTGGCTACCACCTGTACACTTAAACCTGTATGAAGAAATTCAAAAAATTGAAAACTTGGGTACTGAAACCTCGGATTCAGATTCCAGTGATGAAGTTTACGAACAAAATATGAAAGCTATCGACAAGCTTAACAAACGCTCTTGGAAATCAACAAAACGACAAAAATATGTAACCAAAGAATTTGCCGAACAGCTTTTAAAAAAAATCAATTTGGATCCTGTAGCCGGCCCCAAAGGTTATCCTATTTACGACCCTGAAAATCGTTATGGTTTTTGCTTTGGCCGTGCAACGTGGGTGTGGTTACAAGCCCTCAAGGCCGGAGTCGACAAACAATCCATCAAAAAAATATTTTTAGTGGGCCCCATGAAAAATGGAGGCACCGAGTGGCAGTTTCACGTTGTAACAGCCCTTCGGACAAGCAAAGGTTTCTTTTCTGACACATGGGTCGTTGTTGATCCCAATTTCAAAAAGATTTTAACTGTTGAAGAATTCTTTACGCATTACAACCGAAGCAGCACCGATTATAAATTAAGACTTTTTGTGACTGAACCACAAAGATTAGGACCATCTTCAACTATTAAATTTGGCCCGGCCCACTACACAGGAACCGGCGATGAAAATTACAACCGTTACTTTCAACATATGCTCGAGAATTTTTCAAAAAATATAAAATACGAACAAACAAAATCATGTGAGTATTTATTCTGATTTAAAAACCGCGCAGCACTCCGCCGTCGATCGCAATGGACTGTCCAGTGATATAACCAGCTTTTGGCGACGCCAAGAATACCGCTAAATCAGCAAGCTCTTGCGGTTCGGCTAAACGTCCGGCCGGAACCATCTGCTTAATTTTTTCTTCGCTCAGATTCAATTCTTTCAAACGGTCCGTGTTGGTATATCCTGGCAGTAAAATGTTAACGGTGATCCCATCAACAGCCACTTCTGAAGCTAATGATTTACATAAACCTGTAAGTCCTGCCCGTAGACCATTCGAAGTCGTTAAATTAGGTAAAGGTTCTTTAGCTGCTAGCGAAGTCACTAAGATAATGCGACCATATTTTTGTTTTTTCATCACGGGTAAAGCCATTTTGATCGCATCAACAAAACTAAGCCATAAGTTTTGATAATCAGTCATCCACTGATCTGTTGAAATATCTGCAAAGGCGCCTTTTTTGGGACCGCCTGTATTCATAACTAAAATATCTAATCCATTCATTTTTTCAATCGCCTGCTTCACCGCCTTAGCGGACTCGTTCGGCTTTGATAAGTCAGCTTGAATACCAGCAAAAGCTTTCAATTCTTGAACTGATTTTTGTAAGCGAACTTCATCGCGCGAATTCAAACATACCATGGCCTTTTCAGAAATCATTGAAGCCGCAATGGCCTGACCGATTCCAGCAGAAGATCCAAAAACTAAAACTTTTTTTCCGTGCAATTGTAAATCCATTGTTACCTACTTTATTATTTTAAGAAAAATTCTGCTTTCATTCCCAGCCAGTTTAAAGCTGCTTGATGGTACAGCCATTTTTGGGTTTCCAAATCAAATTCACAGTCATTGATTAATTTTCCTGGTAGTTCTTCACCCAGCGGAAAAGGATAATCAGAACCCAAACAAATGTTTTCTTTCCCAATCACATCAACTAAATAGTGCAAGGTTTTTTTATCATGAACTAAACTATCGACAAAAAACTTACCTAATGATTTCTTTGGTGAAACTAAATTGTCGACACCACATAAATCAGGCCTTACTTCAAAGCCATGTTCGATGCGCCCTAGTGTAGCAGGGAAAGAGCCGCCTCCGTGCGCAAAAGCTACCCGCAGTTTTGGAAATTTTTCGAAAATTCCACCAAAAATCATGGAACAAATAGCACGGCTGGATTCAGCAGGCATACCCACCAACCAAGGTAGCCAGTATTTTTGCATCTGTGACTGACCCATCATATCCCATGGGTGTACGAATAAACACATGTTCCATTTTTCTAAAGCCTGATAAATGGGATAAAACTTTTCGTCGGACAAATTCGTTTCTAAAACATGCGAGCCAATTTGAAAACCATTTAAACCAAGGCCAGCACAACGTTCTATCTCAATGACGGATAATTGTGGATCTTGCATGGGTAAATTTCCAAGTCCAACAAAATGCTTCGGCTGATCAGCGACCACTTTTGCAATATGATCGTTTAAAAACTGAGAAATCACTAACCCATCTTTTGGTTTCGCCCAATAAGAAAACATCACCGGAACAGTCGAAAGAACCTGCACCTGAATTTTGTACTGATCGTAATCTTTTAATCGCAGGTTAGGGGTAAAGGCATTTTCTTCAATACGCCGAAAAAAATTTCCTGAATCATCGACCATGTCACAGTGACGACACCCGGAATTTTTTTTAAGCTCAATAAATCCACCATAACCAAAAATTTCTTTAAATTTGGGAATCTCTGGTGGCAAAATATGCGTGTGAATATCAATTTTTAGCATGACTCCACTTTCGGCCGTTTTGCGTGCCGCACTTCTGACATAAAGTCTTTGGACTGTTGTAGTAGCGTTCAAAAACTGCTGGAAACTGAGTTTCGATATTGGTTAATACAAAAAATTCCTCGTACAATTTATTTTGACAAGATTCGCAGTACCATTGCAATCCATCTTTTAAACCCTCAGCTCGTTTTTTCTCTATGACCAAACCAATGGTGTTGGCAGGTCGCTGTGGTGAATGAGGGGTGTTGGCTGGTAATAAATAAATGTCTCCTTCATTTATATTTACATCGATCATTTTTCCCTCAGGAGTGATGACTTTTAAAACCATATCTCCTTCAATTTGATGATAGAACTCTTCGCCCGTGTTTACATGAAAATCAGTGCGCTCGTTCGGACCACCAACAACCATGACAAAGAAATCCTTCTGCGGCCATATGCATTTATTGCCGACAGGGGGTTTTAATAAATCTCTGTTGTCAGCAATCCACTTTTTAAAATTAATTGTTTCGAAGGGTCCAAACATTTTTATAGTCCTTTTTTATTATCCATAACAGCCACACATTTTAGTTCAATAGCAATAGGTGTAGGTAAGCAATTGATTTCTAAAGTCGTGCGGCAAGGTGGATTCTGACTAAAATATTCAGCCCACAACTTATTATAAATTGGAAAATCAGCTTTCATATTGGTTAAATAAACGGTCACATCCACAAGGTGATTCCAAGAAGTACCCGAGTCTTCCAAAATAGCTTGCACATTTTTAAACACACTTCGACATTGTACTTCAATATCGTATGACTGAATCGTTCCATCCGCATTTAATTCAACACCGGGAATTTTTTTTGTTCCCCGTTCACGGGGTCCAACACCTGATAAGAATAATAAATTCCCGACTTGTTTTGCATGGGGATAGTTTCCAACGGGCTCGGGTGCGCGCAAAGAATTGGTTTCACTGTTCATAAAATTTCCTGACTGTTTTGATTCGAAGAATCGTCTGATTGTATGCAAATATTTTTTACTTCACTAAAAAATTTCAAAGCTTCCATGCCACCCTCGCGGCCAAAACCAGATTCTTTGACTCCGCCGAACGGAGTTCGTAAATCACGAAACATCCACGTGTTGATCCAAACAATTCCGCTTTCAATACGAACCGCAAATTTTTGTGCACGGTTCAAATTTGATGTCCATACAGAACAGGCTAAGCCATATTTTGTTGAATTGGCCATTTCTAAAACTTCAGCTTCGGTCGTAAATGGCATGATAGTTGCCACCGGACCAAAAATTTCTTCTTGGTTTGTGCGGCACAAATGCGACAGCCCTTCGATCAATGTGGGTTCAATGTAATAACCTTGTTTCAAAGGCCCAGACATCTCGGCCGCTTTTCCGCCGGTTAAAATGGTTCCACCTTCAGTTTTTGCTAACTGAATATAACTTAAAACTTTCTGCATGTGCTGCTTGGAAACAACGGCTCCTTGTTGAGTTTCCAGTAGCATCGGATCGCCTTGCTTTAGTTGATTTATTTTTTCAACCAAGGCATTACGAAATTTTTCGTAAATTGGCTTTTCTACAAAAATACGAGATCCGCATAAACAGATTTGGCCTTGATTTGCAAAAGAAGACCTAAGTGTGGTTTCAAGCGCTTTTTCAAAATCGCAATCGGCAAAAATAATATTCGGATTTTTGCCGCCCATTTCTAAAGAAACTTTTTTGAACTGCGTCGCGACGGCTTTTGCTATGGTCCTACCGGTGGTTGTACTTCCAGTGAAAGAAACCGCTTTGATATCGATGTGTTCGACTAAAGGTGCACCAACAACGGCCCCCGTACCATGGATAATATTTAAAACTCCGGGTGGTAGACCGATTTCATCAGCGACTTGCGCTAGCAAAGAAGCTGTCAGTGGTGTGAATTCTGAAGGCTTGGCAACCACCGTGTTTCCTGCGGCTAATGCCGGAGCAATCTTCCACGTTAGCAAATACAAAGGCAAATTCCACGGCGAAATACAAGCTACTGCCCCCAGGGCCGAATAGTCAGTGTAATTAATTGTTGTTTTATTACTGCGAAAACTTTCGCCATGAAACTGCGTGATCGCATCCGCAAAAAATTCAAAGTTTTTTGCACTTCGAGGAATATCTACAGCTCTGGAAACAGCGACAGGCTTTCCACTGTCTGTGCTTTCGGCCAAAACAAACTGATCTAATTTTTTTAAAATATTTTCAGAAAATTTCCTTAAATAATTTGCGCGCGCTTCAGCCGTAAGCTGTGACCAATTCGGAAAGGCATTTTTTGCAGCTTGGATCGCCAGATTAACGTCTTCAGCATCTGAATCAGGAATTTGACCGTAAACCACGCCGCGCGAAGGATTGTAATTATCGATATAATTTTTTTTTAAAGGCTCAGTAAATTTTCCACCGATGTAATTAAGGATTTTTATATTTTTATCGAAATTCAAAAATTTTTCCATAACACCTTTATTTTAATAATATAGCGCGCACGGGTGATGCGTCACCCTCTACAATTTTCAGTGGTAAGCAAATTAAATCATAAAGCCCAGCAGAAACCTCTGACAAGACGATACCTTCTAAAATAGCCATATTATTTTTATAAACAGCGGTGTGGCTTTCTAAAACTTGATCCTGTGCTAAATCTACTGACGGAGTATCAATTCCGACTAATATGACTTTTTTTGAGGCCAAGTAATTAACCAGTTCAGCTGAAAGGGAAACAAAATCATCGCTCCAGCAATTAGGATCAGGAAAAGAGCCCGTTTTGAATAAAACCCGTGGTGCAACAATGTCAGCGTGCGTAACATCACTAACGCTAATTCTTTGACCTTTGCTTAGAAAAACTTCAATCACTTGTGCTGAGCCAACGTAGTAATTAAGCGGCTGCTGGGCCATCGAGACACCATCTGCGTGGTAGTGCCTCGGAGCATCGGTGTGCGCCCCAAGGTGAACTGTGGTTTTAATTGTCGATAGATCAATATTATGACCCGAATCTATTTTTAATAAAAATTTTTGCTCGAATGGTGTGTCTCCAGGAAAAACAGCTGTTTTTGAACTGATTTCTGGCGAAATATCTATGATGGTTCGGTTTTCTAAACTCACGAAAACTCCGTTGTTTCAGATTTCTGTTGAGGCTTCTGTGCATTTTGTTTTAGGTTATAACCTATGGAAAATCAATCCCTACAGCAAGTCGCAAACCTGCTGCACACAGCCCGTTTGTCAAAGTCACCTATCACTCAGCTGAGTAAACAAGGCATCACGCTAAATCGCACAGAGGCCTACCAAGTCCAGGAATACGGAATTCAGCTTCGTGAAAAATCCGGCGAAAGAAAAATTGGTTTAAAAATGGGCCTGACCTCAGAAGGCAAGCGTAAACAAATGAATTTAGATTCTCCGCTGTATGGTGAACTAACTGATCAAATGCAAATTCAAAATGGTGGACAGATCACGATTTCACCGCAGCAAACGCAACTTATACATTCTAAAATCGAGCCCGAGATTGCTTTTTTGTTAAAAGCTGATTTGCACGGAGAAGTCACCCGGGAACAAGTTCTAGAGGCGACCGATTCTATTAGTGCCTGCTTAGAAATCTTAGATTCCCGTTACGACCAATTTAAATACTTTTCGATGGAGGATGTCATTGCAGATAATTCTTCATCTTCCCATTTTGTCGTAGGGCCGTGGTTAAAAGATTTCAAAAATCTAGATCTCAAAGAATTGAGCATGGCAATGAGCATCGATGGAAAAATTGTTGAAGCTGGATTGTCGAAAGAAATCTCTGGAGATCCTGTTGTGTCCATTATCGAACAATGCCGTCTGCTTGCACTTCGAGGCAAAAAATTATTAGCAGGCCAAATTGTTTTAGCAGGGGCCGCCACGGCTGCTGTAAACTTAAAGGCTGGAAGTCATGTTGAATTACGAATTGATCATTTGCCAGCTGTCCATGTCTTCACCGTTTAAGATCTCTAGTATTACTACAACAAGGAATTATTTTTATGCTATTTACTTCTGAAGCCAATACATTAACTTACGCACAAAAAATGGATCATGCAGATCCGCTTAAAAAATTTAGGAATGAATTTCATATTCCTAATACTGAATCCGGAAAACAGCAATTGTACTTTGCAGGCCACTCATTAGGGTTGATGCCAAAAAGGGCTTCTGACTTTGTTAATCAGGAATTATCTTCGTGGGCTAAGTACGGCGTCGAAGGGCATTTTTTAGGTTCACATCCGTGGGTTCACTATCATGAATTTATCACCGAAAGTTTTGCCAAATTAGTCGGAGCCAAAAACAGCGAAGTCGTTGCAATGAATACTTTAACTGTGAATTTGCATCTGATGATGGTTAGTTTTTACAAGCCAACAAAAACACGCTTTAAAATTTTGATCGAAAACAATTCGTTTCCGTCAGACAAATATGCTGTGGACTCGCAGGCTCGTTTTCATGGTTTGGATCCGCGCAACGCAATCATTGAACTTACTCCGGGTTCTGATGGATTAACTGTCTCTGAGGAGTCTCTTTTAGAAACCATTCAAAAACATGGTTCGGAATTAAGTTTAATTATGTTAGGAAACTGCAATTATTTATCGGGTCAGAAATTTGACATGGAGAAAATTGTAAAAGCTGGCCACGCTGTCGGTGCTGTCGTTGGATTTAACTTAGCCCATGGAGCTGGAAACTTAGCTGTAAAACTGCACGACTGGAATGTCGATTTTGCGATGTGGTGCACATACAAATATATCAATTCAGGTCCAGGGGGATTAGCTGGCGCCTTTGTACACGAGCGCCATCTGGGTAAAAAAGATATTCCACGTTTTGAAGGCTGGTGGGGGCATGATAAAGAAAGTCGTTTTAAAATGGGGCCTGATTTTCAACCCCTACCAACATCAGAAGCCTGGCAATTAAGTAACCCACCCATTTTTCAGTTAGCATCGTTACGGGCTGCAATGGAATTATTTGATGAAGCCGGTATTGAAAATTTAAGAAAAAAAGGTGACCACTTAACCAGTTATTTTGAATGGTTAATTCAACAAAATCTTTCCGCTGACATACAAATTATTACTCCGAAACAGCGTGGATCCATGCTTTGCTTAAAATTTAAATCAAGTCCCAAAGCGTGGTTTGATAAAATGATGCATGCAGGGGCCATTGTTGATTTTCGTGAACCTTATATTATTCGTGCGACACCCGTTCCGCTTTACAACACGTACGAAGATGTCTTTAATTTAGTGTCGCTGATGAAAGAGTTTTCTCATGCGTAAAATAACAATCATCGGATCAGGCCTTGTGGGATCACTGTGGGCCTATTTGCTAAACAAGCAGGGTTACGATGTGACTGTTTTTGAAAAACGTTCCGATCCTAGATTACAGACTGCGCAGTCTGGGCGCAGTATTAATCTAATTCTAACTTCACGGGGATTGCATGGTCTGGAAATGGCAGGCTTAACCAAAGCCATTTTACCCCTGACCGTTCCGGTTTATGGCCGGCGTATTCATCAAAAATCGGGTGAAAAATTATTTCAGCCTTATGGTCGTGACAAAAGTGAATGTAATTATTCGGTATCTCGATGGGATTTAAATAAAGCATTGATCGAACATTGTCTGGATGCAGGAATCAAAATTCACTTTGACCACAGCATCCAAAACATGAACATAGAAAATAAAAAAATAACTTTTGAAAACAATAACAGCACCAAAGTTTTGGATTATGATTTATTATTTGCAACTGATGGTGCTGGCTCGGTGGTTCGTAAATTATTAACGCAGCAAAATCCTAACGAATTTGCAGATCAAACAGAGTGGTTGTCTTCAGGATACAAAGAATTATTTATGCCGGCTAACCCTGAAATGACGGCTAACGAACTGCATATTTGGGCCCGTGGAACGCACATGATGATGGGTTTAGAAAACCGAGACAAAAGTTTTACAATGACATTGTATCTGCCACATAAAAACAGTGATTTCAGTTTTGAAACACTACAAACTAAAACAGCTGTCGTCAATTTTTTTAAATCTGAGTTTAGCTCTGCAGTTTCATCAATGCCAAATTATGCCGATGATTTTTTAGCTAATCCGGTCGGCAATTTGGGAACGGTCCGATTAAACAGGTGGATCTATAAAAATTCGATCGCATTGATGGGGGATGCATCTCACGCGATCGTTCCATTTTTTGGCCAAGGAATGAATTCAGGTTTTGAAGATTGTACGACGATGCTTGAATTATTACAAAAATCAAAAGGCGACTGGGACGAAACTTTGACTAATTACGATACTATTCAAAGACCCAATGCCAAAGCGATTGCTGACATGGCTTTAGAAAATTTTGTTGAAATGAAAGACAGTGTTGCTGATCCAAAATTTCAGTTCAGAAAAAAAATTGAATCTGTCATCGAAAAGAATTTTCCACATCTGTACCGCTCTCGGTACGGAATGATCACGTACACTTTAATTCCGTACAGCGTGGCTCAATTGGCTGGGCAGAAACAAAACGTCCTGTTAGACAAACTGGCAAAAAACATTACCACAACAGATCAACTTGATTTGCAAGAAACAGAAAATATTTTGAAAGCTGATTTTTATCCTTGGCTTAAACAGCAAGGTTATACAACCGACCGATATGTAGCTGAGGCAAAAGCTTAAGTCAGGTTTTTGCATTCTTTAATAGTCATGATAAAAATTCTTGTATTAGCTGTTTTAACGCTATCTTATGATGTATTTGCTCAGGATGCTGTGACCAAATTCAGTCACTGGCTACCGCCTATACAATCGAATTTATACGAAGAAATTCAAAAAGAGCAGGACTCTCAATTTGATACACCCTCCGAAATTAAAAAAGAAAACAAGAATGCCATTTCACTTTTGAATAAAAAAACGTCGAAGAAAACGGTACGGGCCAAATACATCACCCAAAGCGAAGCAGATAATCTTGTGTACCGACTTAAAAATGACCCGGTGGTGCGATCATCAGAAAATAAAAATTATGACCCTAACGGAAGATACGGTTTTTGTTTTGGCCGAGCCACTTGGGTGTGGTTAAACGCCTTAGAAGCCGGAATGGACAAAGATTCTATAAAAAAAATATTTTTAGTGGGGCCCATGCGTGCATCCAACTTGGACTGGCAGTTTCATGTGGCCACAGCTATCCGCTCAAAAGGCTTTTTTTCGGACACTTGGCTAGTGATTGATTCGACTTTTGATCGCGCTATAACGGTTGAACAGTTTTTGAATTTTTATGGACAATTTAATGCCAACGAAAAGCTAAGGCTGATTGTAACTGACCCGCAACGATTGGTACCTTCATCGACAGATAAATTTAAGCCAATGGATTATAGGAATTTTGAAAATGACTACTTATACAATCGCTACTTCCAAGATTTACTTCGAAATTTTTCCAACTCGGTAAATTTTAAACTTACGAAAATGTGTAAATATTTGTTCTGAAGTCGCTTTGATCAATCTGTCGCAATCAAAAAGCTTTAGCGCTTAAACGCCGTCGAAACACCCCAATTAAAAACTCCGCGAAAATATTTGGCCGCTGTCATGCCAACAGCTGTTTTTCCTGAAGGTTCTAAGTAAATACTGTCATTTTTTATCGCTTGAATAATTTTTTTGGCATAAACATCGGGCGCAATATAATCAGTAGGGACTTCTAAATTTTTGCTATAAATATCGGTGATTTGATCCAACATGCGCGTCTTAATTGCCGGCGTTATTAAACAAAGTGTGCTGACGCCGGTGCCCTTTAATTCTTGCTGCAAACAATTTGTAAAGGCCAAAACAGCTGCCTTCGATGCCGAATAAGTTGAAGCACAGGGAAAATGCATAACGGCTGTAACGGAAGAATGATTAATAATTTTACCTGATTTTTGCTTTATTAGCTGAGGTAAAATTCCATGGGTTAAATGCATCAGTGCATTGATATTAACCTGCAGCATTTGATATATGTCATCCAGGTTTTGCTCTTCAAGCAGGCCACCAGTTACCATGCCGGCATTATTAAAAAGAATATCGATTTTTTTATTTAAAACTTTTTTAATTAATTCTTCGACACCATTACGTGTTGATAAATCTGACTGAATGACTTCGACTGAAAGGGCGCCTTCATTTTTTAACTCGAGTATAAGTTCGGGTTCATTCTTTCGCAGCGCTAATATTAAATGTGCTTTTTCATTAGCACAAGCTGCCGCAAAGGCTTTACCGATGCCGCGGTTTGCACCGGTAATTAAAATAAACTTATTTTTCAGTTCCAAACAAAAACCTTTTTTTAGTGCTGGTTAGAAAGCTCTTCCTGAGCCTTTTGCAAGAAGCCCTTATCAAAAGCGGGATTATACCATTCACCTTGCTCGTGACATGTTTCACTGGAGCCATGGGGTCCATGAGTCACACCCACTTGATAAATATCGTTGTTAACCGTTAAAAATGCGGGGCCGCCTGAATCACCATTGCAACCGCCAGAACCTTTGGTTTGATCTGTAACAACAAAGCGATTTAAAAACTGGGATGTTACCGTTGTTTCACGAAGCACATCAGTTTCAGTGACAGGTTTTTCTTTGATAACTCCGAAACCAATTAATGTGACCGGCAGATTTTGGCCTTCAAAAGTCGTTTGTTCTAAAGCTGTATTGATATATTCTGCAGGTAAAAGTTTTACCGGCACCGCATCTGCTGGAATACTTTCTTCCAACATGATAACTGCTAAATCATAACTACCTGTTTCATTGTAATCAGGGTGAACTAAAAAAGATTTCACTTTACGCGTGATTAAATATTTTTCTGCATCAACGCGGGTTAACTGATTTTTTTGCTGCTGGTAAGTGACGGTTTTTAACGAAAAATGAACCAGTAAATCTTCAGCAACTGAACCCTTTACACAGTGGGCGGCCGTTAATATAAACCGCGAAGCCAAAACACTGCCTGTACAGCCCTGAAGCCAAACTTTTCCGCGAGCGTCTTCGGTGTATTTCATTAATAAGCCAACAACAGATTTTGCTGTCACATTATTTTCAGCAACTGGAGTTCCATTAATAATAGAAATTTGCTGAGCTGCTGAGTTAAATTTATTCGAAGATTTTTCGCTGCAAGAAAACGCAAGGACAGACACCAACGCTAATGTAAACAATTTCATATATTCCCCCCGGATGAGGTACGTTTATGCAAAAAAAAAGCAATTGGCTATTTTAATAGTGGAATTACACCAAATTCACCTGCTGCATCATGCAAGCAAGATTAGCAATCACAAGCCCCACTGTTTTTTGATCTGCTCTTCTTCATCGACAGAGGTTACTTTTTTGAATTTAACTCCGGGACGACCCTTCACGACGGCTTCACATTCAGACCAAGTCTTATGGGTTTTATAGACTCCGTTAACTAAACTTAAATACCAGGCTGGTTTTTTAGGCTCGTTAGTTCGATCTTTAATCTCTGGTAACGGTTTTTTTTCCGGCGTCTTCGTGACGTCGAAATGATAATGCCCTGCAGACCCCGAAAAAACTTCAATTTCATCACGCTTTGACATGGCGACTGCCAGCTGATCACAGCGCTCGTTACCGGGATCTCCAGAGTGACCCTTTACGAAGTGCCAATTTATTTTTGCCAAAGCATTTCGTGCTTTGAATTGGTTTAAAATCTTATCCATCTGGACCCATAAATCCTGGTTGGCAACTTCGTCCTGGGCCGCAGTTTTCCAGCCGCGTTTTTTCCAACCAAACATCCACTGCGTAACTCCACGAATTAGGTAAACAGAGTCTGTGAAAATTTCGATCTCAGTCACCTCGGATAACTTGTTGGATTCCAAGACAAGTCGAAAGGATTCCAGTATGGCAAGAATCTCCATTCGATTGTTCGTCGTCTGAGGGTAGTGCTGGGCCAGCTCTTGAACGGTCTGATCTGGAAAGATAACGATTGCTCCAAATCCGCCAGGGCCTGGGTTTCCCGAGCAGGCTCCGTCTCCGTATATAACAATCTTTTTATCGGTCATTAGTTTTTCCAAATCTCAAAACGGGACAGTCTGTCTTTGCTATTATAGATGTCTCATCTTATTTCATAAAATTCAACATTGGTACGGTCTTCGCTATACAAGGTTGTAGGGTTAATCTTGACCTGACTTACCAACTGGAGAGCGGTTTAAATGCAGAAGACAATATTTGTGACACTTTTAGTTCAAGCTGTCTTTGTCTTAGTCGGTGGTGTTATGACTCCAGCCCTAGCCGCCGTCAACAAGGTTGTCGTGTCTGCTGATCAAGTTATTAAAGCCAAAACAGAAAAAACCGCGCCGCAATTTTCTGCTGATTTCGTTTTATCTCGGGGGACCTCGCTTTATGATTTTCAGGATGGTTCTCGCAAAGACAGCATGGATTACTTATTTATTCCAAAGTACAAAATGTCTGTTGGCTCTGTTTCAGCAAAGATTCTTTATTCGCAAGATTTAAAAGATAATTCTCCGGAAGCCTCTGATTTGGCCGACAGCACGATCACTTTTGCTAAATCGCCGATCAAGTGGCAGTGGGCACCACCTTATATTTTAACATTAACTCCAACAATCACAGCGGTGATTCCCGTATCAAAAGCTTCGATTAAACGAGATCAATTGCAAACAGCGGTCATCGCGGGAATTAGCTTTGGAATTATTCCTGATGGAATTGCCAAACTAAACGGTTGGTCGTTAGCAATCGGTTTAACGGCTGGAAGAAACTTTCATCAGTATGCAGAAAGTGTTGATGGAAGCGTAGTCCTGAATCGGTATTCATCCAATCAAACCTTAAACTTGGGTTATGCGATAGATAATTTTAGTTTTGGTATCGAGTATTTACATAAATCTCGATTTACTTATCAAAACAGCACAAAAGATTCTTTTGAATTAAGCCAAGAAATTGGCTACGCCATCGATGATCATTTTTCCGTAGCCGTTGGCCACAATAATGCGGGAACGGGCTTAAATTCGAACGGCAGCGAAAGTAATTTTAAAATTATAAATGAAAAAGATTCAACTGTGTACGCGCAATTGGGTGTTTCGTTTTAAGAAGTTTAAAGATTAAGGAGATGCAAAAATGCATTTCTATTTTAAGGAGAAGCAGATGAAAAATACAGCCATGGTTCTAAATCTGATCGTCGCACTGACATTCGTAGCTTGCACGCAGTCCCGCAAAGCTGAACTTCCCGCTGATGTGCAATCAGATATATTAGCCATCTCTGAATTTAATGGCAGTTTTCAAGCCAGTCGCGATTCAGCTGAAACCGCGGCCACTTCGACTTCAATGAAAGCCCTTGAACAGACGCAGAATTCAAGACTATCTGCGGAGAATGTCAATGTGCCAGAGCGTTTGAAATTTATGTTCAGTGATTTACCCGTTTCAAGCCAGACCGCAAGCCAATTTGAAATTAAATTTTTAGTAGATAAAAAATATGTAACCGCATTTAAGGTTGTAAGCAGTGCACGTGAACTAACAGCCATTGAAAAAAGTTTGGCCATGACTTCTGATGAAGTCGCTTTGATTCAAAAAAGCTTACGGTCTTCTGCAACTGAACTGAAAGTATTAACACAGTCACTAAGTAAAGCCAGCGACGAAAAAACATTGATTAAAATGGGCAAAAAAGATGGCACGCTGTTAATTCCAATTTTAAAATATGAAATTGCAGACTACGGAGTTCTTGAACGTACAAAAAATGAATTAAAAGAAGAAACGGCCGTGCTGAAATTAACGAAGACTGAATTTAAAAATGCGACGCACATTCAGTTGAAATCATTAACTGATGGCCGCACCACAATTGGTAAAACAAAAGATTTAGAAGAATTATTTGTTGAAAGTAAATTAGATAACCAGCTGATGACTGCCAGTCAGTTAGAGTCCAATTTAAATATTGGAATGCGCTTCATCGATGACTCGACACAAGTATTTAGCCGCTTAGATGTAAGCGTACTTCATATTTATGAAGTGACTGTCTTAGCTAAACTGAACGAAAATCAAGCGCGCTTATTAAAAAATCAAGCTGGTAACCAAGAAGTCATCGCGTGTTCAGATGAATCTGTAAAAAATTATATTCAGTCGACAGACAAAGATTGTGTTTTAATACTAAAAGCTGATTTACCAATTACGTACAACAAAGTGGAATTAGTCAAAGCTAACGAAGATGGCAGCACTTCGGGTGAATTTGAATTAAAACAAGTGCCACGTTCACAATCTGTTGGTTTAGTGCAAATTTTAAAAAATACCCCGGCAAAACAGGTTGATATTTCGGGTACCTTGGACCCCAACAGTGCTGTGAAAATCGCTGATTTAAAAGGTGAATTCTTTTACCGTCGTACTTTTGAAGCGGCATCAAATATGTTCTTAGGCCGCACCGGCACATCAGGTGACATGTCGATCGTTCAATTTGAATTAGAAGACAGCCGCTTGGTTGTTCGTAACCAACAATCCTTGATTCAGTTCACGGGACAGGGTCCAAAAGACCGTGAAGAGATTATGTCTTTTCCGGTTAAATATATCCGCATGAATAAAATTTCTGCCGATGGTGCTACATTAACTGTTCCGGTGGCAGAAGTGACAACAAAAGAAAAAGCTGAATACGCAATTATTGATTGGACTCAGAACACAGTACCAAATGCATCTTCTCCGCTAGCTTTTTATGCGGACGGAAGTTGTTTTCTGGCGAATTCTTCACAACAAGTTACTGACACCGATATGCGCTTAGCTACGGATGGAGTTTTAAATTTATCTTTAAGTGGATCATACACCATGCAGCCCCGCAATGAATGTATAGCAATGAAAGATGTGAATTCAGCTTATTGGGGCGGAAGTTACCAATTCAATTACAATATCGTCGAGCGTATTTCATTCAAAAAACATTCTGATAAAAACTCTGACGTTCAATTCGCTATGAATATTTCATCGATGGCGCAAGAGGCCTTTAATTTTGGTACTTTTGGCTTAGCTGATAAATTAACTGAAAATGGTACACTTCTAAATCGTGATGGCAGTGAAAAATACATGCCGATCATCAATGATTTCAGAAACGGTAAGAAAATTAAATATTATGTTGGCGGTTTAAATACAGCTGCAACAGACAGCGAACGTCGGGAACTGATTGTTGAAGGCACAAAACAAGTTGTAAAAGAATGGAACAGCACTTTACGGTATGCCTTTCGCGGCACAACTTTAGAGCGTAGTGGTGATTATGTTGATTTGGTTGTTGACGACGGATCTGCAGAACCCATTGGACACTTAGGTGATTTAGATCGTAATTACATTTGGTACCAAGAATTACCTGCGGAAAATGGATTATTGGGCGTAGCGCAGCCTGCAGCCAATCCAAGATCTGGAACAATTGAATCTGCCAATGTGATTATTTATTCTGGAAATACACTGGATCAAACTGTAAGAATGTTAAAATCGACTCAGGTTTCTAGAAACTATGAAAAAGCTATTAATGACATGCGAAAGAATGCTTTTGAAAAAGCAAAGAAAACCCAGGCCTTAGTTTCTACGAAAGACGAAGTGGAAGCCGCTGCCGCAGCTGCAGCCATGGCTTCTGGAAAAACAAATAAGGTCGGTACTGATCGCATTGATATGCGCACAATCAGTGTCGCGAAAGATTTGAAACAAGCTATTGCTGCTTTACAATTAGATTCCCGCGTAGCCCAAAGTTTGATTGAAAATAAAAAAATGAAAAAGTCAGGCGTTTCATTTAAAAAGACTTTGAACAAAGATTTATTTAAAGATGCAAGTAAGGGCGAAAAAATAAATTATGAAGTCAATCAAATGACTTTTCTGAAAAAAATTACTGAATTATCGATGAATAACGATCTTTTGCAGAATCCCCACGAATTTGAATTGGCTGTAAACAATGCCTTCATAAAATTTGGTGGCATGGATGAAGCGTCAAAAGCTGTTTTACAAAAAAAATCAGAGCAACTGGCGATGGCTGTGCGCTTTGATAACAACAACAAAAGCCGCCCAGGCTGTTTTAAGTATGCTCGGACAGACATTAATGATGAAGCTTTAACTTTAGATAAAGATCCACGAAAAAACTTAATGTTAAATTTCAAGAAAAATATCATGAGCACTTTGTCCCACGAGCTGGGCCACGCATTTGGATTACTTCATAACTTTAAAGCGTCTACTGATAAAGAAAATTATGAATTTTCAGGTGAAAAGACCGGTCGTAATTATTCGTCAATCATGGACTACATTGCAGATATCGACCAAAATTATCAGGGCCCTGGCCCTTATGATGCGCACGCACTGCGGGCTGCTTACACGGGTTTAGTCGAAGTCTCTGGACAAGCTATTCCATCGCTGCAAGCAAAAGGGGCTCAGATTGTTAATAACAATTTAGTTTCGATCGATAATCTTATGAAGGCTATGGGCAAAACATCGCTTGTTCATTTCACGAAAGACACGCTGAACACGACGGGGCTAATTAAGTATTATGCTCAGTGCAGTGATGGTGGACTTTCTCAGCATGCAATGTGTGCGCAGTTTGACGTCGGAGGCAGCGCTACAGAAATCGTTAAAAACAAAATTGCAGATTACAATCGTAGCTATATTTCTAGAAACTACGTTTACGATAAAATCATCTTTAACTGGCCACAAAAAGTCGAGGCTATGAACCGCAACATCAGTTTATTCCAGTCGATTCGTCGTTATTTAGATGAAGCCGTAAATTCTGAATTTTATGGAGCCGGAAGAACTGCAGCCGTCAACCGTCAGGTAACCAACGATCAAATCAATGCAGCCGGAATGGGCTATCAGTTTTTTCATGAATTGATTCGCACGCCAGACGCAGCAGGCATCAGCGCCTCTGATTATGCCAAACGTTTTTATGCGATACCCTATCAGTATGTTGGAACTCAAGCTCTGGATACCGATACAGTAAAATGTAAAGCGAACGATAAAAATCAATTTATCTGTGATGATATAAAAATTTTAGAAGCCCGTTCACTTTATGACAAGGCTTTGAACCTAGACAAAATTGATACTTTAGGAATTGGTTACGATAAAATTTTTGCAATGCAGTTTTTATTGCAATCTTCTTCGGCGCCACGAACCGATGACAATGGCACCAGTCTGATTTCTTATCTTGATTTCGAACAATGGTTCATGGGAATCGACGATCCATCGATGTCTCCGACAATAAATACCATGTTGCAAATCATGTCGAATGATTTACGCGCAGGATTTTTTGCTCCGAATACAGCTCTGATTGAGACAGATATCCCGATTGAAATTAACCAATACCTTGGCGATCAAACAGCTGTTTCTTCAGTGATTAGTTTAGCTGAATCAAAGTGGAAAGGTTTCGATCCGTTTGCAGAATCTTTTAAAATTGGCAGTGCTTTTGTGAAGAATGCACCGAAAGATCGTTTGAATATTGCCAAAGCGGGCCAAGATCGTCAGAAGTCTGATACGCGGGTAATGTACGCAACCCAGAACGCTGTCGGCAGTGACGTAATGATACGAATTGCAAACCGCACAGAAATTTTAATCAGCAATCAGCAAGAGCTGTTCAAAATGATGGCCGACTTATACCAAAGCGATTTAGCAAGCACGACCAAGAATGCGGACAGCGCTAAGAACAAAGCCATCGCAGATGAGTTTGCCGCAAAGCTTGTCGCAAAACTTCGAGAACTTAACAGCAAAGAGGGCCTGATGTCCAAAAGCTTAGATGCACCCGAAGCGGCAATGAATTATGTGCGTCAGGTTGAAATTTTAAGAGTACTTATGGTTAAAGAGATTGGTTTAATTACCGAAATATTAACTGTTTTAAAAACCACACCGGTTGAACAAATCAACGGGACCATTCAGCAATTTTCACAGACGATTCAGCAGTTAAAAGCAACCAACAAGAAATTAGAGTCTACGCCTTTACTTTCATTGGGTCAGACGTTTATGACAGGCGCCGTTTCACAGATGAAAATAAAAATGCTAAGCGGTGCTGAAATTACTGGAGTCATGGTGGCTGAAAAAATGATGAACGGCAGAAAGCTTCAGCAAAGTCAGGATAAGCTTCTGGAAGTGCTTGCTAATCTAAGCACTTACTCGAACATTGTGGACGCTGACACGTACATTAAATAAACAGCTGTTGCATTTGAAACGGTGTGCCCTTTACGAGTTCTTCATAATTGGCATACTGTTGACTTAAGGTTTTTTGCTCTAAGGGGTAAGTGACAATAAAATTAAGCTTCATTTTGAAATCTATTTTATTCATCTTATAGAGGCAGTGGGCGTAGAATAATAATTGCTGATAGGCTTTTTGGATGTGTGCAGAGCTTCCAGTTTTATAATCTAAAATATAAATTTCGTTATTTGCAATACCCCACAAATCGATTTGCCCCTGCAGCAAGCCAGTCGTGGTTTTCAATCCAAAACCAAATTCGACGTATCCATCTTTGATTAATTTTGCCAACGGATACTCTTTCAAAGTCAGCAAATACTGAATCGATTTTTTTTGCTCGGAGGAAAGATTCATTTGTAAAGCTTCAAACAATTCAGAATTTTGTGTAAAAACCTGCAACGATTCAAAGAGTCGGTGCAAATCTGTTCCTTTTTTTGCTTTCAGTATGTCATTAATTTTTTGTTCATAATTTATATTTTTATTTGTAGCCCCAGAACCGTGCAGCAAGGACTCAGTCACACTGGTTGAAAGTTCCACAGCATTTTTGAAAATCAACTTTTTTCTGACAGAAACTAATTTTTTTTCTGCTGGAATTTGTTTTTCAGTTTTGGTCGTAGTCTGTAGCGAACTTAAATTATAGTGCTGGTGTTCATGCAGTCCAGTCTCTGGCCATAGCGATTTTTTCTGCCACGATGTTCCGAGTTGCCTAGACTTCGTCTCTGCAACTAAAGTTAAACTGGCCTTAGCCCGCGTTAAAGCCACGTACAATAAACGTTCGTGCTCTTCGTTTTCTTTGATGTTAAAATCTTTGCGAATTTTATTTCCCCAGCGGCTTATAACATTTTTTGATTCAGAAACTACAAACGGCGCTAGGCTTAGTTTTTGTTTTTCTAAACTAATCGTTAAATGCCGAAATAATGTTAAGTGAGGTGCTTCCGAAAAGCCAACCACAATGACATGGGGAAATTCTAATCCTTTGGATGCATGAATTGTCATAAGACTAATGCGATCCGGCTGAGCCACTGGAACGGCTTCAGACAATGACGATCCCAGATCCGATTGAAAAAACTGAAAATTTTCACTTAAGTATTGCCCCAATGAAAATCCTGCGTTGCGCTCGGCATTTTTTAAATGAATAAAAAATTTCCAGTAGTTAGCTTCTCGTTTACCAGATGAATCATAGGTGAAAGAATAATCTAAAAATTGAGAAACCTGAATGAAACGCACAAAAGCTTCGGTGACACCCAGGTTTTGATAATCAGAAAAATAATCACTTAATCTTTTTATAGTCGCGTGATCGGGCTGAAGCTTACTCAAAGCCAGCCACAACGAGCGATTTATTTTCGCGGCAGCTGCAATATCTGAATCACTTAAGTAAGCCCAGGGACTGCGCAGCAATAAGATAAGGTTTTCGTTGTCGTGAGGATTGATCAAAAATTTTAGAATGCTGACCAGATCCAGGATTTCACGTTTCTGATCAAACCCAGCTGAAATTTGCAACTGCACAGGAATATGAACTTTTTGTGCTAGCGCCGTGATTTTAAGTAAATTTTGGTTTCTGCGCGACAGAACACAGATATCTTTTGGGCTGACACCATTTTGCAATAACTTTGCAATCTGTTGCAAAACGCCTGCAGCTTCGTTTTCTGCTTGAATGAAACTAATTTCAGACTTGCTGATTTCTTTATCTGGCTGAGTCTGCATCGGTACAAATTGGTGACTCATATGCGAAAAGTAATCATTTATAAAGTGCATGACACTGGGTTCACTTCGGTAATTTGTATCTAAAAATTTAAGTTTTAAAAGACTATCGTTTTTAGCAGCCTTTTGCTGTTTTAACAAAAAAACTTCCGACCGAGCTCCGCGAAATAAATAAATACTTTGCTGGGGATCACCCACGATAAAATGGGGTTTTTGACCTATTATTTGATCTAAGATTTCTACTTGTAACGGTGACGTGTCCTGAAATTCATCGATCATGTAGTAATCAAATTTTTCTGAAAAATCAGCCACCGCAGCTGGATGATTTCTTACCAATTCTAATGAAAAAAGTTCTAGATCATTGATGGTGATCTCGCCAGACGTTGATTTATAATTAGAATCAAGCAAGGAAATTTCTTGAACTAGTTTTAAAAATAAATCAGACAGGCTTGCTTGCTGTACAAAGTAGTCTTCTGTGTCATAAACTGAAAAATCAAATGCATCCCAAAATTCCTCTAATGCAGCAAAAATTTCTTCTGCGAATGCAGGGTTTTTTTTGTTCCAACGTGGCTTCGTCGGTTTAGCCTCTTCACAGCTTAAAATTTTTTCAACAGAGTTTGTCTGAATCGCCACTTGCAAATTTTGTAAAAATTGAAAGTAACTTTGCCAAGCTTCAGGAGCTAAACTTGCGTGGTTTAAAATTTGCTGCAGTTGCTGACTTAATTCGCCCAGTTTATGGTTCGTGATGGACTGCATTTCTTCGACAGAAATTGTTTGCAGTGAAGAACTTTGCCTTAAGGCCTCCATTCCATCAACAACGAAATCGATTAACTGAACAAAAGAGTAGTGTTCTAAAATTTCCAAATAGATCGGATTCTTTTTAAGGACCTGACGAATTATTTTCTTTAGATTTTTTTTATAAAGATTTTGATCTATTATTTTAACTGTCTGAGGCAAATCCAATAAGTCTGCATTTTCCTGTACCATCATCGTTAAAACACCGTGGATGGTCGATATGTGAACCATACTTTTTTTATTGATATGCTGAAAAAGTTTGTCGTCTTTATTTTCTAAGGCCTTTAGGCTAAGCCTTTCTTTAACTTCTTGGGTCGCCTTACGAGTAAAAGTAGTAATAGCCATGCGCGGTAAGCGCTGATATGCCGCTTCGAATTCATTGCAAAAATCAATAAAAGTTTTGATCAGCAGCGTGGTTTTACCAGCACCAGCACCCGCCCGCACTAACAGCGAGGTTTTAATTACATCAGATGCGGGGCTCGACACAGTTTACTCCAATTGCAATTGTTGCATATTTTATGATCGACAGGCTCTGCTGAGAAATCAAAATTTTCTAACTTTAAAAACATATTCTCTAAAATTTTAGAAAATTCAGCGATCAACGCGGACTTACTTTCGGAATCTGATAAGCTTTTTCGTTTACGTGCTTCCTCCAAGAAAAAATTTTGATAGGACTGCGTCGTTAATCCTTTATGCGCTTCAAGTTTTCGGTAATCGTAATACACAGACGAGATCACGTTTTGACCCGGATATAAATAAATTTCACAGGCTATTAGATACAGTAATAATTGAAATTC
The DNA here is from genome assembly GCA_043740435.1 of Bdellovibrionales bacterium. Taxonomy (GTDB): domain Bacteria; phylum Bdellovibrionota; class Bdellovibrionia; order Bdellovibrionales; family Bdellovibrionaceae; genus Pseudobdellovibrio. The sequence goes on from JAYUCH010000036.1 coordinate 71,162, forward strand.
ACCCGCTTTTAACCAATCCTGATGATTTTTAAGTTCTGCTGTGTTTGCCTTGTAGTCATAGACAATGATTTCAGGTTCCCCACTTAAGTTGACTTGATCGACCCGGTCAATACGTCCTTTTATTTTTACAGATTGGTTAGGCTTTTCATCAGCAGTAACAAACTTTTTGTTTTGCAAATCAAAATGCATCTCAAATTGAGCTTCCGTTGCCTTGTTAACCGTTTTTATGCGCGTGTTTTCAAAATCAAGAAATTTTTTGGCAATTTGCAAAAGCTTATTTTTTTGAATTGACCAAAGTAACTCGTCTTGGGGGTAAATTTTCAAATCGATGCGTTTTTGATCCAAAAACACATCTGCAGAATCAGTCCTTCCAACTTTGACCAAGTGTTCAAATAATAAATGCAACAGACTTCCTTTTTGCCGAGGATCCAAATCCATAGCTACTTGCGGTAAATCCCGCAGGCGAAAGGCTTTTTGAACTAACAATTTGAAGGGACACTTCCAGTAATCTTCTAAATCTGAAGGTGATAAACTTTCAAACATTTTAACTGAAACTTTGTTGCCATTTGGAAAAAGATCTCGTTTTAAAGATTCATTGAACATATTATCTTCGGCAGCTTGTACTGCCAGCTGAACCTGAATTTCGTCATGTCGAGTGGATCCTGGTAAAGAAATATCGTGCTGGGTATTATTTTCTAAGAAAAATAAAGCCGGAGTAAAAGGCTCAGCTTCAAAACTGGAATTGGCACAAAGATATATTTTTTCACTGATTTTTCGTTCAGCTAACCAGCGGGTGTTGAAATCAAAAAAGCTTTCTTCTGGGTAATCGACCGCGAAATCAAATTTCATTTTTAATTCAAAAACATCTGCGGTAGCTATTAAATTTTTTCGGCTTGAAGCCAAAGATTTTTCGTCATTTCCCAAACATATCTGATAATTTGCTTTGCACAGATGGGAAGACATCAAAGGTAAAATCTGTAAACCACCTGCTGTACTGGGTGAAATTTTAATTTCTTTTGAATTTATACAAGCCAGTAAAAACTGAACCCAGCTTTTGAAATTTGTCGAAATTTCAGTGCTTCGGGCTAAAAAGTCTTTGAAAATTAATTCAAATAATTGCCCCTGATGTTCAGGGTCATTGGCTATTATTACTTTTGAAGCCTCTGACCAAATTTTGACAATCTGAATTAAAAACTCGTCTCTTTTTATTTTATTAGATAAATCTATTTTTTTATAAAATAAATCTTTTATTTTACTGTCTCGTAAAAGATCTGAATCATCATACAGTTGATAAAAAAAGGATTTAAAACTGTCATAAGAGACATCCACTTCTTCGGTTCTTGAAAAAACGGTGGTCTCTAAGCTGTCCCAACTAACATCGGTCATTAAGTTCATGGTATAGGCGGTAAAGTTTTGTACAATGGCCAAACTGCTAAGTTTTACGATATGATCCTTTTGGTAAACTAAACCTTCTTGATCTAAAAAAAATTTAAGCACGGGCCAGTAAGATTTGTCGATCTCGGATGCTATAATGGCAATATTATCTAGCTGAATACCTTCATCAACCCATTGACGGATTTTCTGCACCGCAAATTTCACTTCAGCTAATTGAGTTGAAACACGCACAAATTTATTTTGTGGATTTTTGATTGCGGCATTTTCTGCTTGAAAGAGTCCAGTCACAGTAGCATTCAAATCTCTCGTCACACCGTAACCAGAATTGTCGTGGTAGGTTTTCAATAAAAACTGAAAGCGGTCACTCCAGATTGGTTTTGGCCAAATAACTTTAATTTCTGCTTTTTTTGCTAATTGTTTAAATAAACCCATCTCTACCGAGCTCATCTCGGTGCCTAGGTCTACAATAATAGGGGTTTTCCAATCTAAATGATTTATTTCTAAATTTTGTAAATACGCGGCAATCCACTGGCTATCTATCAGGTGGTGTTCATTGACAATAAATTTCATGCACGCTTTTGCTAACAAATACCAGCGGTGCCATTTTCGGATTTTTACCTGTGAATGAAACCAGTCTTTTAAAATTTCGTCACTTTCTGCGTGCAATAGGATTGGTGCTAATTCTGACAAATACGCATGTAAAGTTGTAACTTCGGTATCTTTAATTTCTAAGGTCGCACCGTGCTTTTCAACAAAGTTTCCAACGACAATTCGAAGGAAATCCTGACTAACCACATGCATGTGCGGCGCTAATCGTCGTAAAGCAATTTTCCAAAAATCACTGGCTCTTAAAATTGAAGTTTCTAAAAAGTAGCCCTGTTGATCTAATAGAATTTTTTGTATTTCATTTTTTGATTTTAAATCTGAAACGATCCAAGTGGCCACACCAAGTTCTTGGTTTTCAATAAATTTAAATAAAGTGTCAGGGGAATTGACGGGAACAAACTCAAGCATGGAAAAACAGTACACTATCTTCGCTGTTTTAGTCTTCTTTTTTTACCGTCATTATCTTTCAGCTTGAAGCTTTGATCGAAATTAAGCTGCAGCGTTATACTGTAGACTTCACGGTCATTTTTCAATTGCCCTGCAACATTTGCTAGTTCAGAGGTATAGAATGCGGCATCCGCCTGAATAAAACCCAGATCAAGACCTGCACCATATGTCAAATACCCTTGGTTAAGTCCGGCGCGCAGATCAATAATTCCAAAAGAAGCTTCAGTTCCTAAATGGATTTTCTTACTAAAATCTTCGTTGGGTGTCGTTATAAACTTATACTCTAAAGCATGTGTCCAATTAACAATCGAAAGCTCGTGCTGCAATGAAACACCAAAACTTAAATTGTCTGCTTGGGATGGTGGTGCCTGAGTTCCTGCAGTCTGCGAAAAAGTAGTTCGACCCACATCTTTCCAAACCGCGGCCACCGTGGTTTTAAGGTTTGTAGGAAGAGTATAAAGTGCCGAAAGATCGATTGCGTTACCGGACCCTTTATCTTGAAAAGAATTTTGCAAAGCTGTTTGATCTGTGGATCCAACAAGATCAGTAATCAAAATATCTTTATTTCCGCCCCAACGTTTTACATGCCTTCCTGAAATTCCAAGCGAAGCCTGGGGTCCGATTGGAATGGCTCCGGCAATAAAGTAACCGTAGTCACTAATGAAGGTCGCATTGAACGTTGGAAACGGAGGATTATTAAAACTTTCTAAAATATAATTAGATGAATAAAAGCCGACACCAAAATAGGGCATCGCAAAACCTGAGCGGGCTGTGATATCGGCGAAGGAATTTAAACCGTAAAACTTATTAAGATCAGCCAATGTTATAGCGGCCCCTGTTCCCTGTGCCTGCTGTAAAAATCGTTTCGCATCTTTTGAATAGGCCCCTTGGGCTTGGGCTAAAATAAAATCAAAGCCATCAACACGGGCCAGTGCCGCTGGATTATGAAATAAAGCGTCTGCACCCCGCACGAAAGAAATATAAGTTCCACCCATTGCTAAGGACCTTGCCGTGGGCCCCTGTTGATAAAGTTCTACGGCTTGTGCAGAAAATGATATCAACAAAGCAAAGATAATTTTACAAAATAACTTCACGGACAAGCTCATGGACAAGCTCCGTTTATCAAAACTGGATTTCCACCCGTTACCACAGTGCCAACACCATATTCAACCGTATTGAGTAAATCTCTCATGGTGTTACGCACCGGAGCCGTGATATCCGCAGGGTTCGTTATTTGACATGAAGACCCAGCAATTGCATTACACTGAGTAATACTACTATTGATCGAAGTCTGAGAACTTGATCCGACTTGCGCTGCTGATAAGGCACTAAAATTTTTAGACATGAAACCAAAACCCAAGATGATATTATCGATTGTAGGATCACTTAAGGCACATATATTTTGATCGGTTGTTCCGTCTCCGTTGACGGGAACCATATCTACTGAAAACCGCGTTTGTGAACCCATAAGGCTCATGCCCACGACAGATACGAAAGCATTTTCATTCAGCGTCCTGCCGGCAGTTGGACCGATCAGTTCCATGGTATTTGCAGATAGCAGACAAGACGCAGGATCTACTAATTGACCGATGAATGGTTTTTCTACCAATGAAAAGGCAGAGCCCGTAGTTGCGGTTGATAAGCTATTCACAAACGAAGCAAAATTTAATCCGCATTTTCCAGCATAAGCAATAGCCAAAGTTTCTCGGAATTGCGTTTTGGCTTTAGAACCTGCAGAAACTTTTAATGTCAAAATATCTATGGCCGCTTGATAATTTAACGAATTGATGTCGGCTTGGGCTTCAATCAAAAGTGATTCATCTGCATCTCGCGAAGCAATGTCTTTAAAAACATTTGAACAACTTGAAATTAAAAACAAGAAAGAAAGTTTTAGTAAAAATTTTTCTGTAGTTACTTTCAAACTAAAACCTCACAGTAAATTTCGTGTTCAGTCTTCTGTCTTCTCGCGGAGCCGCTAAAGTACCGATCTCTTCACCATAAGAACTGACCTGCCATTGAAATTTTTCACTGGCTACTTCAAATCCTGCCGTCGCGTATCTTTGATTATACCCTAATCTGAAAAAGAAAATATCCCGTGCATTGATTTCGATACCAAAATGCACACGCTTGGCTTGATCCGTATCATTCCTAGAGTTTGTTATGTCACTGTACTCTAAAGTCCACACACTGCGAACCATATTGGAATGGATAGGAAAAATAGCTACCGCGGCATCGACAGATTGCTTCACGACTTGAGGTCGTGAATTCGCACGCAAACGAAAACCATCTTGCTTATCAAAGACAGTTCCACCGATGTCACGCACGACGGCACCTAAAGTGGGTAAAAAAGTCCACGGCATTTGAACCAATAAACCGACATCCAATCCTAAAGCGGTGCCTTCAGATCCGATCACGGCCAAATCTTTGGATCCTGTTGTTGAAACCAATGGGTTAATCAGTTCGATTCGACTTAGTGCTTTTACGCTGGCGCCAATTTTTAAACGTCCGTCAAAAAGTCTTAAGTTAGATCCCAAAACTATGCCAAAATCATTTTGATATTTAAAATCTGTCGTCGTTCCCGTTGCTTCGGTTTCTGCGCTGACATCATTTTTGTAGATAAGTCCAAAACCAAAATTTCGGCGCACAATCGACGGAGAAACTTGCAGTTTTGCGTGGTAGTAAGTATTACGGTTTGAATCCAGAACCGTTTGAATTCCATCAATGGTAAAGGCTTTGCCAGCTGCGCTTGATGAAACTTGCTGAACAAAGTTCGAAGAGCCTTCAAGCTCTGGATCTAAAATAGTTCCATATACATCGCGCACACTTCCTAAGTTTGCTGGATTTCGATAAAGGGCTGTTTCATCACTGCTGACTGCAACGCTACATCCACCCATGGCTAGTGATCTGGTATTGTTGTAAAATTCGAACCATTCGTTGTTTGCGAACAAACGCAAACTAAATAAGGTTGAAAAAATAAAGCTGGCGCATCTTGCGCTTTTCAAAATCCGTTTCATGTTAACTTATCGGCTTTATTTCGAAAAACCTTGAGCCATTCTGAGACACTTTATGAACTAATTCCAGATGAACTAATTCTTTATCAACTTAAGGATTAAGGCTTTAATTTGAAGGTCCAGATTCTGAAGTGTTGTTGAATTATCAAGGCAGTAAGTCGCTAACGGCAGCTTGTCAGATAAAGCCATCTGTGAATTAAGCCTATCGATGACTTGTTGATCTGTTAGACTGTTACGCGCTTTTAGTCTAGCTTTCTGAGTAACTTGATCACACCAAACTAAAATTGTGGCATCAAACTGCTGCTGCAGTTTCTTTTCGAACAACAACGGTACATCATAAAAACAAATTTTTTCTTCGTTGTTTTGGTGCTTCATTTTCAGTTTCAGCACTTCAGCTTGAATCAAGGGGTGTAGGATATTTTCAAGTGCTAATTTTTTAGCTTCGTTTTTAAAAATAATTTCTGCCAAAGCTGATCTGTTTAAAAAACCATCGGCTGAAATTACGGCCGTACCAAAATAAGACACCACTTTCTGATAGCCTAATTGATCTGGCTGAACAACCTGCCGCGCTAACTCGTCGGCATCGATGACTGGTAGACCTAGACCTTCAAACAGCTTTTTGGCTGCTGTTTTTCCTGTAGCTATACCTCCGGTCAGTCCAATCCATTTCAAAGTGCATTCCTTTTTGGTTTTTCATTAAGAATTGTCATATTTAAACCGATGTTTTGCAAGTAGGAGTAGTTTACCCATGTCATCTAAGCCCGAGCAGCCATACGAAAATTTTGGCAAATATGTGCTCTTAGAAAAAATTGCTGCTGGCGGCATGGCCGAAGTGTATTTAGCGAAGTCTGCTGTTGCTAATGGCCTTAATAAATTTGTCGCGTTGAAGCGAATACTGCCGCAATACTTCAGTAATGAAGAATTTATTGAAATGTTTAAAGAAGAAGCCAAAGTGGCGATCAATTTAAATCACAGCAATGTCGTTTCTATTTATGATTTCGGTATCGAAAAAAAGCAGTTCTTTTTGGTTATGGAATTTGTCGAGGGCCGAAATCTTCGCCAAGTTATTAATGAACTTAAAAAATCAAATAAAAGTTTTAGCATTGATCAATCCATTTTTATCGTCAAAGAAGTTGCTGCGGGATTAGATCACGCCCACAGATGTGTTGATGCCAATTCAGGAAGACCTCTGAACATCACTCACCGTGATATGAGTCCACAAAATATAATGGTTTCGTTTGAAGGCGAAGTAAAAGTTATCGATTTTGGAATTGCGAAAGCAGAAACCGAAAAAGAAGAAACCAAAGCAGGTACTTTAAAGGGAAAATTCAGTTACATGAGTCCCGAACAAGCTGACGGTTTATTAATCGATCCGCGTACCGATATTTTTGCGATAGGTATCGTATTATGGGAGCTTTTAGCCAATGACCGTCTTTTCACAGGCAGCAACGAAGCCGCTATTTTAAGAAAAGTGCGTGACTGCCAGATACCACCTATTCGAAAAGTAAATCCACTTGTGCCGCAAGAGCTCGAGCGTATCGTCATGAAAGCTTTGGCCAAAGATCGTAATGTTCGCTATCAAACTGCAGCTAATTTGCACCGAGATTTAAATCGTTTTTTAAATATGCAGTATCCTGATTTTTCGTCGCAGGATTTTAGTCAATCCTTGAAAGAATCCTTTAAAGTCCCATTTCTTGAAGCCCGTGAAAAATTAATCGAGTACGCAAAAGTCGATTTGAATGCACGGGAAACCACCGTAACGTTGACAGCTACTGCGGTACCCGCAGGACAAAGAAAAGCTGGAAATGCTCTGGAAGTTGAATTACCAGAAATACCCATGCCGCTTCGAAAAACAGAAGAGCCACAATCCAAAATTAATTTAGACGGTATTCTGGGTGCGAATATTAACAAAATTTACCAACCGAAATTGGTTCGATCACCCTTCAATACCGGAGCGTTATCAAGTTCATCAGGAAGCGCATCGGCAACTTCATCAGGACTTAAATCAAATGGCTCATCGGGTAATACCCGTGTCACGCAGTTCACAAATACTAAAAGTATGTCACAAGAACATATCGAGCTTGGATTTAAAGCTTTACTTGTCGTGTTGCTGATTTCTGCCGGCGTTTGGGGTGCGAAGAATGGCTTCAAATTTAATTCGCAGGAAGCTCTTGCAAAAAAAGCAGCTCAAAAACAAAGTGGTCAAATTGAACTGGCCGCCACAGCTTCTGTTAAAATTTCAATTTCTAGTTCACCCAGTGGGGCCAGCATTTACGTGAATGGTAAAGATTCCGGAACTGTAACGCCGGCTATTATTCCCATTACTGCAAACAAAGAAACTCTTATATCCTTAAAAAAAGATGGCTATCTGACTTACGAAACCAGCCAAACTTCGAACGAAACAGGTCGCGTGATTGCCACTCTTCAGCCAGCATCACAAGCAGCCTACATCAATATTTATCTTTTAAATGGTGGACCATCGACAAAAATTTACGTGAACGGAAAAGAACTGAGTGAAAAATCTCCGGTCATGAAATACACAGTTCTAGCCAATTCTGATTCTGTCATTAGGGCTTACAACCCAATCACAAAACAAAAAGATGAACTTCGCATGGTTTTAAAACCTGGTGAAAGTAAAAATGTCGAACTTATCTTAGGCCGATTGCCAGAGACAATACGAAAATGACAGTCGGCAGATGGCTGATTGACCTACAAAAAAGACCCGATGGCGTTGCAATCAAATACAAACAAAATGATAGCTGGAAAGAAATTTCTTGGTCAGAATACCTGGTAAAAATTGTTTCATTAGCCAGTCAGATCAGCGAACTGGGTTACCAGCGTAAGGATCACATTGGTATTTTGTCTTCGACACGTTGGGAATGGATTATTACAGACATGGCCCTTATTGGATCAGGAATTGTTTCAGTTCCACTTTATGCAAACCTCAGTGATGAGGATCTGCTTTTCATTATTAATCATTCAGATATAAAATTACTCATTATTGAAAGCGATAAATATCTGGCTCAAATTGACCGCATTAAAAACAAGTTCATTCGAAAAATCGAAATAAAAACTTTTGATAATTTTCAATTTGATTTAGTGACTAGTGATCAGGATAAAGAAAGTTTTTTAAAATCATGTGATAAAATCAATATAAAAGACGTGGCCACTTTGGTTTACACATCGGGAACAAGTGGCACACCAAAAGGAGTCACTTTAACTCATGAATCCGTTGTTTCCGAAGTCACTGAAATTTTTGAAACTGTGGGCATTAAACCTAGTTTTACAGCTTTAACGTTTCTGCCGTATGCCCATGTGATGGGTCGCGCAGAAATATGGGGCAGCTGCTACATTGGCCACACTTTAGCCTTTGCAGAATCCATCGATAAAATAAAAATGAATTTGCAAGAAATTAAACCCGATTTTATAATTGCAGTACCGCGAATATTTGAAAAATTTTACGCAGGAATCCTTGCAAAAATAGAAACCCAGCCCTTAAAAAGTAAAATTTTTAACAAAGCCATAGAACTTGCAACTACTGTCGAAAGATACCGAAAAACAAAACAAACCATACCCTGGTTATTGCTTTTACAGTATGAAACACTTTCTAAAATCGCTTTTGCGCCGGTGAAGAAAGCCTTCGGAGGAAATCTTTTATTTGCAGTCAGTGGCGGTGCTCCTTTGGCTACCGATTTGACCTTGTTTTTTTCTTACTGCGGAATACAGGTTTTAGAGGGTTATGGTTTAACCGAAACCTGTGCCGCGATCAGTGTAAATACGCCCAACAGTTTTAATCCTGGAACGGTCGGTAATTTAATTGGGGAAGTTCAAATTAAATTTGCTGCGGATGGTGAAATTTTAGTAAAAAGTAAAAAATGCATGAAAGAATATTACAAAAATCCTGAAGCCACCACTGAGGTCTTTCACGACGGGTATTTTGCCACGGGTGACATCGGAGAATTAACAGCAAGCGGTCAACTTAAAATCACCGACAGAAAAAAAGATTTAATTAAAACGGCTAACGGAAAATATGTGGCCCCACAAAAACTTGAAGGCTTATTAAAACAAGAGCCCTTGATTTCGCAGGTTTTAATTCACGGAGATCAAAAAAAGTACATCGCAGCGGTTATCTCCATTGAGGACTTCCAAATTAAAGAATGGGCCCATGCCCAGGGGATACCCTTTGAAAAGATCGAAGACCTTTATCAAAACCCGGCCTTACGCTTACGAATCCAAAAACAAATCCAACTTGTTAATACTCATTTAGCAAGCCACGAGGCCATAAAAAAATTCGAAATTACTCATGAGGCATGGACCATCGAAAATGGCTGCCTGACACCTTCTTTAAAAATAAAACGAAAATACTTGGAAAAAAAGTACGCTGAGGTTTTGGATGAAATGTATGAATAAGTCAGTGCTAACTCGAATGTTAAAATTTATTTATTTTTCGTGTGGACTGTTTGTGTTAGCCGCCTGCACAAATTTATTAAAACGGAATGTGGCCCAGTATCAAAGCGCTTCCGTGTTGTTTTATGAAAGCAGTACGTGCTCTAAAACAAGTTGTAGTGAAAAAAAGTATAACCTGTCCAATGAAAATGAATACCAGCTCTTTCAGTCTAACTTAAAAGAATTAATCGAACTTTCAAAAAATAACAAAAATAAAACAGCTGATTCATTAGATATGGACGATCTTACACAATTTGATTTAGGCAATTCTAGCATTACAAAAGGCTGCAAATTGGCATTCGAATTATTAAAAAATGAAAATATGCAGGAATCAGCTGCACAAATTAACGAAATTTTTGCAGCCATTAAAAATAATTTTCGTCCACCGTTAGACACTCAGTTTCAACTTTTTTATTTACCCGTCGAGTTTTTTTCCAGATTCAAATACAACCAAGTAGCGGCCCTGGATACGGCACAAATTCCCCCAGATCCAAAGACCAATACGTTTTGGCAGCAGAATCGTTCTCATCAAGACCTATTCGTAGGATTTGACCGACAGCAAAAAAATAACTTTTCTAATATCAGCTGTGACTATGACAAACCTAAATCGGGATTCGGCATTCACCCTGGGTTTCATGTACGATGCGGCGACAAAAAATTTAAAGTAAAACTTGGTACTGAAGTCCATTCTGCAGCTTTCAATGCACGTATTTATCATGCCCTAGGTTATCATGTACCCATGATCGACTATATTGAAAATCCAGTTATCAATTACAATCGACGGTTGCTGACGGAATTTAATTCAAGACGCATCGAAAATTTTCGCATTCAACTTGGCCAAAGCACCCTTTATAAAATTAGTAATGAGCATTACTACTCGCCTTACGAATTTATCAAAGAGATTCAATTGTTGGACGGCACTACGATGACAGCTAAGGATTTAAAATCGAATTTGTTCAAAAATCCAAATTTGGATAAACCTGAATTAACACCTGAAAATTTTAATACGGCATTCGAAGAAAAAATCAGCCGCATCACTTTACTTCCGGCTTCATATATTGAAAAGACCGAAGACATTCAAATTGGTCCTTGGCGATACGACCAGTTAGACCATCAAAATCATTTAGAACTTAAAGGTCTACAACTGCTTGCAGCTTGGGTCGGCAATTTTGATATGCGCATGGATAATACTCGGTTAGTGCGTTCGAACGAAAATGGCAAAGTCGTCTTAAAACACACTTTAGCAGATGTGGGCTCGGGGCTCGGAGAAGCCGGTTTTCTGCCGAAAAATCAATCCACGCAGATTGATAAAATGGCTTGGTCTGTCACGAAAGTATTTATTGATCACAATTTACAGAACAATATAGAGCGGTTAGAAATCGTTGGTTTAATGAACATCGAAGTCAACAAAGCTTTTAAAAATATGTCTTTTTCTGATGGTCAGTGGATGATAAAAAAACTTTGTGAAATTACAGACAATCAGCTGAAGTCAGCCTTGATTTCTGCTGGGCTTAATTCAGCAGAATCCCGATTAGCATTTGAAAAACTTTTAAGTAGGCGGACTCAGATGGTAAAAGATTTCAAATTGGAAAGCCTGCTGCCAAAGTGTTCAGTTGAAACAAATAAACAACTTAATTATCAAGAATCCCAAGACGGTCGCTTCCAGGCGGAACTTGTCAATGGCGAAACTGTATTTGCTAAATCTAGTTCTGTGGCTGTGAAAAACGGTCATCTGATAAACCAATAGTCTGATTTTTTAAAAACTAATATCTAAAATTTATATCCAAGGCCAGCACTAACAATAACTGGAATTCCATTCGCAAAGCTCGGCGACAATGAAAAAATATTTGAAACTTCGGCTGAAAATAACCAAGATTTTGAAAGCCACAATCTAGTTCCTAAAATAAATTGCCCATAGTTGTACTGACTTTCATCGATTCTGAAATCAAATAATCCCGAGCCTTTCTTTTTAAATTCCATGGGGTCATTAGTCACATGAACTATTCGGACAGCCGCATAGGGTTCCCATACAGAAATCAAATAACTTCCTATGATGTCTGCATAGTAATGACTTCCCCCAATCGAAAATCCGGCGCCTGCAGCCGTTGCTAAAGAAAAGCCTTTTTCATTCTGGTTGATCCATGCATATTTAAGCCTTACGCCTAAACTTAAAGTTTCAAATTGAATCCCCAGGTCCACATCATCACGCAAACCATAATTCCATTTAAATAGATATCCTGCCCGGCCGGCTCCAAGAATAAGTTCATGCTGCGAATTTCCAATCGTGCGTGCTGTTTCATGAACGACTAATGGACCAAAAGCACACGAAGTAGTGAAGAAAAAGAACAGACAAACAAAAATTATTTTCTTTATCACAATGAGACTTGTTAGCACTTGTTTATACGGCTGGCAAGAAGCACCCATAAACGTCACTGCCTGATTTTCGCGGCGCAGACCAGAAGTGTCAGCAGCTTTTTTATCATGAGATCACTAGTCATCCGGATACTGAATTGAAACAATTCTTAGTTAATTATGATAAAAAACTGAATCGGTCTTTTATTTCAAATAATGATGTCACGAAGTACTTTCAACCAAGCTCAACATCTTTGATCGAGTATACTAAAACTGAGGGCTATAAAAAATATTACGCGGACCTTCACAATGCTGACCTGGGTGTAAAAATGAATTCCGTTAAAATGCAAAGTGAAATAGAAAATTCACTTTTCGAACGAAAATCATTTCAAGGACAGGTGTTTTCCGGGGCCAAATTGAAGAAAGATTTCTTATATTAATTCATCCCTTCAGTGACGGCAACGGACGCACGATTCGTTTGTTTATCTATGCTCAATTGTTAAAAAAGAATTTGCCAATTGAATATTTTCCGACCTTAAGTGAATTCGAAAATTCAGCGGCCCAGTTAGCACAAGAATACTTAGATGGTAATCAACTCCGCCTCGACGAACTTAACGGAAAGTAACCGAGCGGCTGTTTATAAAGTACTCGCTGTCAAAAAGATCAACACCCCATTTAGCCTTAGCTTTAACTTGCTCCAGCTGATGTCAAAATTGTTTGGCTCTCATTTTGATACACAGCTAGTTGGAATAAAAAGGACGTGGTGGATTATGAAAACTCTTTTAGTGATGTACATAGCTTTGGTTTTTTTGGCAGCTTCGGGCTGTAAACCGAAAACCGAAGAGCAACGCGCTAAAGTTCCAGCAATAGCTGGAGACTGCGTCGTCAACCAGTCCAACTGCCAAACGGGTTTGTACAACACACCTGGCTACGCCCCCTACAATTATAACAACGTTTACGGTAATAATATTTACGGCGGCTCTTACAATTTTAATTACCAGTATGGTGGCTACACGAATGGCCCATTTCAATATTTAAATAACTCGGCTTATCTTTGTAATTGCCAAAGTGGATATCTTCCGACCTACAACACTTATGCAGGTCTTGGATGCGTTCAATCAAGCTCGACGAATGCTTACGCTTACTTCAGTTGGGGAGCAAATAACAATCAGTGGACAAACATTCCTCAGATTAGTAATTATGCCGGGTACTCAAACTCTGGTTGCTACAACGGCGTGGTTCAATCCTGCTTAGTTGATCAGCCCAGCACGTGCACAACGGGGTACACTTGCCGAGCTGATTCAGCCAGCTCGCGTTTAGGACTTTGTGTCGCTAATTCAGGGTCGACAACCGGAAGCTACGGACCCGTGGTGCGTTAGGTCCACCTAAGCAAAGGGTGTCCTGCGTAAATGCAGCATTATCTTCGACACTCTTTATTATTTTATGTTAAATTTAAACCTCTAAAACTTGTTTTTTCGGAGGTTTAAATGTCCCCAAATACCAATCCAGAATTAAATCCAACATCAAATCCAACATCAAATCCACTGTTGAATTCATTTGATCAGGCTAAAGATCTTGCTGTTCCATTTGATCTTATAAAAACTGAGCATTACTTACCCGCTTTAGAAATCGCTTTGGCAGAAGCCAAAACAAATGTTCTAGCTATTAAAAAACAAACAGATATTTCATTTCAGAATATTATCTTAGCCTTAGAGTCAGCTTCAGAAAAAGTGGACATAATTTCTGGTATCTATTTTAATTTATTTTCCGCAGAGGCCAACGAAGAGCATCAATCTTTGGCACAAAAAATTTCACCAATCCTATCTGCTTTTTCATCAGACATTTTGCTTGATGCAGAATTATTTCAGAAAATTAAATTCGTTTATGATAACAAAGCTAAACTTAATTTAACTGCAGAGCAAGATCGCTTAACCGAAAAAATGTATCTTGATTTTGCCAGAAATGGTGCTTTGCTTGCCCCAGATAAAAAAGAAAAGCTTCGTCAACTGGATCAGGACTTGTCAGTCATGAGTCCCCAGTTTTCAGAAAATGTTTTAAAAGCAACGAATGCTTTTGAATTGTGGATCACCGACAAAAATGAACTTCGAGGTTTACCTGAAGGTGTGATTGAAGCCGCAGCCATATCAGCAGAACAAAAAGGGAAAGCTGGTCAGTGGCTATTTACTTTAAATGCGCCTTCATTAATCCCGTTTCTGACTTATGCTGAAAATCGTGGACTTCGCGAAAAAATTTGGAAAGCTAATTCTGCTAAAGCTTTTGGTGGCCCTTTTGATAATTCAGAGCTTGTGAAAAAAATGATCACCCTGAAGCACGAGCGTGCCGGAATACTGGGATACAAAAATTTTGCGGATTACGTACTTGAAGAGCGTATGGCAAAAAATACGGAAACTGTATTTACCTTTTTGAAAAGACTTATTGAGCCTTCGAAAAAAGCCGCCATGAAAGATCTTGAAGAATTACAAAAGTTTCGTCAAGAGCTTGAAGGTAATGCAGAAATTAAGCCCTGGGACTTTGGCTTTTATTCAGAAAAATTAAAAGAAAAAAAATATGCTTTCAACGAAGAAGAGCTTCGCCCTTATTTCAAATTAGAAAATGTCATTGATGGTATTTTCCAACACGCGCAGAAATTATTTGGAATTACTTTTAAACCCATTGCTGGAATTCCTGTTTACCACCAGGACGTAAAAACTTTCGAAGTTGTTGACCAAAAAACGAACGAATATGTTGGCTTATTTTACATGGACTTTTTTCCACGCGAAACTAAAAAAGGTGGCGCCTGGATGACCAGTTACCGTGAACAGGGAATCTGGAGCGGTTCTGTGAAGCGTCCCCATGTGAGTATTGTTTGTAACTTCACAAAGCCCACCCCGACTAAACCATCACTGTTAACATATGATGAAGTGCGTACTTTGTTTCACGAATTCGGCCACGCACTGCATGGGCTTTTATCGAAATGCACGTACCGAAGTATGTCGGGTACAAATGTGTACTGGGATTTCGTTGAACTGCCTTCACAAATCATGGAAAATTGGACCGGTGAAAAAGAAAGTTTAGATTTATTTGCTCGCCATTATCAAACTGATGCAACCATCCCGGCAGAGCTGGTGCAAAAAATAAAAAAAGCATCGCAGTTTCAATCAGGCTGGATGAGTTTACGTCAACTTTCTTTAGGCTGGTTGGATATGATGTGGCACACGACGGCTCCGGACAAAATAAAAGATGTGGATCAGTTTGAAACTGAAACAGATTCGTTGACCCGCCTTATTCCCAAAGAAGAGGGTACAAATAAATCTTGCAGTTTTAGTCATATTTTCGGCGGTGGCTACGCGGCTGGTTACTACTCTTATAAGTGGGCCGAAGTTTTAGATGCCGATGCCTTTGAGTATTTTAAAGAAAAAGGTTTATTTAATTCCGAGGTTGCAACTAAATTTAAAAACAGCATTTTAAGTCGTGGTGGAACGGCCCACCCCATGGATCTGTACAAAGAATTTCGGGGACGTGAACCCGATCCAAATTCATTATTACGCCGAGATGGACTTATTTAAATGAAAGAAAGAAAGCTCACGCTAAAAAGTAATAAAAAGATTGCGATTGTTTATCGTATTCACTCGCCTTCGGCCGTTCGATTAGCAAAAAAGCTTTCAGTTCGTTTAAAAAATAAACGTTACAAAGTCTTTACGGCACCAGAACAAAAACAAATTGCAGGAACGCAGTTATTAATTAGCTCTAATGAACTCAAAGAAATGTCCCTGGTTATTGTATTGGGTGGTGACGGGACTTATCTTCGAGCCGTTCGACTGCTTCGTGGACACTCGGTACCCATACTGGGTTTTAATATGGGGTTTCTTGGGTTTTTAACGGCCCACTCAGTTGATGATGTTTATGACACTGTTGATCTGACTTTAAAAAATAAAATGGTCGTCAATTCCCGAGCGTGCCTGCAGCTTTATGTGCATCTAAAATCTGGAAAGCGAGTTTCCTTTGTAGCACTGAACGATATTGTCATCGAGCGTGGATCTTTTTCCCAGCTGATCAGCACGGCCTTGTACTTTGATGATTCACTGGTGAATCATATTAAAGCCGATGGTCTGATTATTTCAAGTCCAACGGGCTCAACAGCGTACAATTTGGCTGCGGGTGGTCCGATTTTACACCCTGAAGTTAAAGCCTTTGTGGTGACTCCGGTGGCGCCTCATTCTTTAACCAGCCGGTCATTGATTTTTCCAGACAACAAAAAATTAGTGCTTAAATTAAATCAACTGACTAGTGTTGCCCATTTAATTGTTGATGGACAAAAAGTTTTAGAGCTAGGCCAAGAAGATGAAGTCCATATTTCAAGAACAGCCACAGATCATCTAATGCTTCGAAAACCAGGCCATAATTTTTTTAAACTGCTTAAAGATAAATTAAAATTCGGAGACCGTTATGTTGCAGGAGCTTAAAGTATCGCAATTTGCAATTATAGATTCGCTTCACATCGAATTTCAAAATGGTTTAAATATTTTATCGGGTGAAACGGGTTCTGGAAAATCTGTGCTGCTGAAAAGCTTAGGCCTACTGATGGGTGAAAAAGCATCCCCAGATATTATCCGTACAGGTTCACAGCAAGCTTTAGTCGAAGGGTCTTTTGATTTAAAAAAGCGACCCGACATTCGTAAGAAATTAATTGAGGCCGGCATTGACTGCGACGATCAGCAGTTGATCGTTCGCCGAGTTATTGCCATCGGTGACAAATCAAAAGTTTATTTAAACGGAAGTTTAAGCACTGTGAATCAATTGCGTGAAGTTGTAGCCCCCATGATTGAAGTCACGGGATCAAATGCTCCGCTGATTGAAATGACTGGTCAGCACGACAATCGAAATTTACTGTCAAAGTCCTATCATCTCGATTTACTAGATCAGTTTGCAGGTCACTGGGACAAACGAAAGCATTATGAAGAAAAGTTTCAAGGTCTTCATATTTTAAGAACTGAAATTTCGGAATTTGAAAAACAATCTTTAAATAAATCACAACGATTAGATTTTCTTAAATTTCAGCTCCAAGAAATTAAAAATGTGAACCTAGATCCTGTAACCGACAGCACTTTAGAAGAAGACATAAAACAAATGAAGGGCTCTCATCGTATTTTGCATTTTGTTGATCAGTGTGAAAGCCTTATTTTTTCTGATGAAGATTCGATTACAAGTCGGTTGAAGTTAATTCAAAAAAAGGCACTGGAAATTTCTACGGTAGCACCCCAGATTGCTAGCAAAGTGACGAAAGCTGCAGAAGCTCAAACCCTGCTGGATGATTTGGTTTTTGAATTGCGCCAAGATTTGAAAAAAATAAACTTAGACGCTGATGGTTTAGAAGAAAAAGAAAATCGACTAAGCTCTATTCGGAAATTACAAAAAAAATATGGACCTGATTTAAATGTTATTTCTTTTGAGCTAGAAAAAATAAAAAGCGAAATCACGGTACTTGAAAATTCGGATGATCACATTGAAAAATTAAAAAAACAGGCCCTGCAAATTGAATTGGATTTAAAGAAAAAGGCAGAAGAACTGCATCAAGCGCGTTCACAATCTGCATTAAAACTTGTGCAAGCGGTGAATAAAGAACTTTTAGATTTGAATATGAAGGGTGTGACCTTCGATATTCAAAATAACAAATTGGACCATTTAACATCCACGGGTTTAAGTGATGTCGAATACTTGTGTCAGATTTCTGCAAAAGATCAAAAAAGACCAATAGCTAAAGTGGCTTCCGGCGGAGAACTTTCTCGAATTTTATTATCTTTGAAAAAATGTGTGGGCCAATCTGATTTTCCACGCACCTATTTGTTTGACGAAGTCGACACGGGTGTCTCGGGGACGACCGCTGAAAAAGTGGGGCGTAAATTAAAATCCATTGCAAAAGGTCAGCAAGTTATTTGCGTGACTCACTTGCCGCAAGTTGCAGCCTGCGGAGACGTGCATTACTCGATTAACAAATCGATGAAAAAAGATTCTGTGTCGATGGACGTTGTTGAGCTGATTAAAAAAACTCGCGTGGAAGAAATTGCTCGACTTATATCCGGTGAAAAAATCACAAAAACTTCATTGGCCCATGCGGAACAACTTCTAAGTGACAGCCTGAAATAAAAATTCTTTGTTTTACTAAAATGAACTAAGCCTTAAGACCAGCAGGGCATTGCTTGTCCCAAGCGCTTCCAGCATTCTAGTAATAGGAGATATTTATATGATGCCTCATCGATTTCTTATTCCTGTCGTTATTTTTGTTTTTTCTCTTTTTGCATTACCTGATGCAGCCTTAGCTATTGCTAAAAAACGTGGTGGTAAAGGGGCTTTTGCCGGTGGATCTTTTTCTATGGGCGCTGGCTTTTCATTATTAACCGCCGAGCAAAATGGATTAAATAACATGATTCGCGCCGCCAAACAGCAGCCCGGTTTAAATGTTTCTACCAGTGATTTAAGTTCGGGTTATGAACTGAGTGGACAATTTACATTTCGATTCGCTAATGG
Organism: Bdellovibrionales bacterium; assembly: GCA_043740435.1. GTDB lineage: Bacteria > Bdellovibrionota > Bdellovibrionia > Bdellovibrionales > Bdellovibrionaceae > Pseudobdellovibrio. The sequence continues at coordinate 89,944 of JAYUCH010000036.1, forward strand.
CTTTGTAGCTATTCAATTGCGACCGGCTTATTTTACACAGTCAGCAAAAGGCTCTGGCACCGACGGTGATTATGATTACGATCTTAAAGGCTTTTCTTTGTTTCCTTTAGTTCGAATTATTCCATTAAGTAATGATATTATTGATTTCTATCTGCAAGCAGGACTGGGTTATGGAAAAATAGACGGTGATATAAAAAATGGTCCCCGAAATACAAGCTTCAGCGGCTCTGGTTTCGGCACACAAGTGGGCCTTGGTGCAGACTTTTGCCTTGTGCCAGATCACTGCTTTGGTATCGAAGGCAATTATCGTTACTTACCGATGTCTCGAAATATAGTTAAAAGCGGATCTGCTTTGGCGCCTTACGGTGCCAGTCAGTCAATCGCTAACCGAGAACTTGAAGACTCAGATGGTAATGACGTTCCCACAACCATGTCTGGTATTTCTGGTACTTTAAGTTATACGTTTAACTTTTAGTAATTCCAGGTCTGATAATTTAAACTAAATCGACGACCTCAAAAAGGTCGTCTTTTAATTTCAAGGCCCTTGGCTTATCTAACCACGTACCTAAATTAATAGACGTCACAGTTCTTGATCCGACTTGGAAAGAATATTGATCGGGAATATGCATGTGCCCCGTAACAATAAGATCAAATGGTTTTTCTGAATACGCTTTATGCGCGTAAGCTCTGATCTGAGTTGTAATTTTTTCCGCATTATTTTGGGCATAACTGCCCGTGCGTTTACGACTTTTTGCACTAAGCCTTTCCCCGATGGGTTTCCAAAACCAACTGGGCAGAATGTGTCCAAAAATTTCTATCCAGGGTTGTCTGACAAAAGCACGGTATTTGTGATAATGAATATCGTCGGGGTTGATGAAGTCACCATGCTCGAGGCGAACATTCAGCTGACCAATCTTGAAATAAAACTCATTTTCAAAAACTGGAATATTTAGTTTTTTTGTCCAGAAAACATCGACATGAAAATCGTGATTACCTTCGAAATAAAAAACTTCGCCACCTGATAATTTAAATTTTTCAATTTGGTCAATCAGTGGCTGGTACTGACGAGTAAAAGCCGGTCCGTTAGAAATCCAAAAATCAAAAATATCACCTAATAAAAAAAGCTGATTTTGTTTTGGGTTTTCGTTCAACATCGCCAAAAAACGAAACAGAGTGTTTCCACTCTGTTCGTTTAAACTTTTTAAATGAATATCCGAAACAAACCAAGAAGTCACAATCAGTTCTGTTGAGTCTCTTGGTTTTGTTTACGACGAATAAAAGCAGGCACTTCTAAAATGTCCCGAGCCATTTTTCGCGCTTCTTCGATTTGCTTTCCTTCATCCATCATCGTTAATTGCTCTGGATGATTGGTTTTATCGGTAGAAACCGCTTGACCCATTTGTGATTCACGAAAAGCCTTGGCTTTAGCCAGCAACATATCACGGGCAATTTGCGAATTAGAACTTGTTGCTGCAATTGGTGAAACTTCTGTAGAAATTTCTAAACCAGAATCGAGATTCATGATCGGCGACATGGTTGTTTCAATATTAGGAGAAGCCACTTCATTCGTGAAAGATTTAACTGTTTCTTGAACATTATTGATCGATGGAAAATGAGGCGCAGCAAAAATCGGCTGAGCTGATGTCATTGGCTGTGGAATAAATCCAGTCGCCGGTGGCACTTGCTGTTGATATTGCTGGTTAGCCTGTTGATTAACTTGGTGATTTTGCTGATTAAATTGCGGATTGAAATTCTGATTAAAATTTTGTTGAAACTGCTGATTCAGCATCGCCTGTTGCTGAGCCATCTGCTGAGCATTCATCTGCTGATTCATCTGTGGATTCATTTGTGCCATTTGGGGATTCATCGTGGGCACGTCAAACATGATTGACGGCGATGAATTCAAAAAGCTTTGCATTGAATTCATTGTCGGTAATCCCATGATTTTATCTTCACGCGCAAACCCAGTTGCAATAACAGTAACCCGCACTTCATCGATAATATTTGGATCGATAACCGCACCAAAAATAATCTCTGCATCTTCACTGGCAGCTTCCGTAATTAATGTTGAAGCCTCGTTAACTTCATACAAAGAAAGATCTGAACCGCCCGTTACGTTAATAATGATGCCAGTAGCACCATCAATTTTAACATTTTCCAACAGCGGAGACGAAATTGCTTGCGTAGCAGCTTCGATTGCTCGGTTTTCACCTTTTGCAGAACCGGTACCCATTAAAGCTAAACCTTTGTTAGCCATCACAGTGCGAATATCTGCAAAGTCCAAGTTAATGAGTCCGCGAATGTTGATTAGATCTGAAATTCCTTTTACAGCCTGCAATAATACTTCGTCGGCTTTTTTGAAAGTATCTAAAAGAGGGGTTTTTTCCGCAGAGATTGTTAACAGCTTTTGATTAGGAATCACAATCAATGCATCAACATTGTCTTTCAATTCACTTAAACCTATTTCAGCATGCTTTGTTCGTTTTTTGCCTTCAAACGAAAATGGCTTCGTCACTACACCAATTGTTAAAGCACCCAATTCACGAGCAATCTTAGCAACGATCGGTGCGCCGCCAGTACCGGTGCCTCCACCCATTCCTGCAGTTACAAAAACCATGTCGGAACCTTTTAACTGTTCAACGATTTGATTGTAAGATTCGATCGCACTTCGACGACCAACATCTGGATTAGCACCTGCGCCTAAGCCTTTTGTTAAATCGGCACCCAACTGAATTTTTTGGCCCGCTTTACTAGAGTTTAAAGCTTGAATGTCAGTATTCGCTACGACGAAATCAACTCCGTCCATACCGCCTTCGATCATTGTTGTTACAGCATTACTTCCGCCGCCACCAACACCAACAACTTTAATATTAGCCCCGATATTTACGTTTTCTTCTAATTCAAACATATATTCCCTCCGTAGCGATAAAATTTTGACCCGCTCCGCAGGCCGTTAATAAAATTAAAACAAATCGTTAAAAAACTTTTTCATTTTCGAAGCCATTCCGTCCAGTGAACTGTTCATTGGATTAGAAAATAAAGGCTGTGATTCTTTGCGAAGATAAAAATCTTTTCGCATATCAAGTGCGTACATTTGTAAACCAACAGCTGTCGCAAATTCTCCGCCTTTGACAACATCTTTCAGTCCACCCACTAAGCGCGGGTATCCCCTACGCACTGGAATATCAAAAACAAATTCGCCCATTTCTACTAAGCCATCAAGCCCACTGGTTCCACCTGTCAGCACAACGCCAGAACCTAACATCGGCTGAAGTCCACTCATACGAATATCATTGGCAATCATATTTAAACATTCTTCAGCACGCGCTTCTAAAATATGGGCTAATTCTTTACGCGCTAAAGTTCGAGTTTTTCGTCCACCAACGCCTTCAACATCTACAATTTCAGAATCAGAAACCAAAGTTGCAACGGCACAACCATGCTTCTTCTTTAAAATTTCTGCAGAAACCTGAGGAGTTCGAAGTCCAACAGCAACATCATGAGTAAAATGAGCTCCTCCGACAGGAATAACGGAAGTGTGCGCGACACTTCCATTAATAAAATAAATTAATTTACTAGAGCCACCACCGATATCGACCAAACAAACACCAAGATTTTTTTCATCCGAAGATAAAACAGATGTACTGGCAGCGACTTGATCCAAAACAAGTCCTGCCACTTTAAATCCTGCCTTTTCAATACATTTCGAAATATTTGCTAAAGCGGATTGGCTAGCCGTTACAATGTGAACGTTGGCCTCTAACCGAACGCCTGACATACCGATTGGATCTGTAATTCCATCCTGAGAATCAATTTTATATTCGCGGGGTATAACGTGAATCACGGTTCGATCTGCTGGAACGATAACGGCTTTCGCAGCTTCGATCACGCGTTCAATGTCTTGTTGTCCCACTTCTTTATTCTTAATCGCAACCATACCTTTAGAATCAAATGAATGAATGTGCGAACCGCTGACAGAAATCCAAACCTCAGAGGCCGTGTAACCGGACATCAGTTCTGCTTCTTCTTTTGCTTTACGAATAGATTCCGTTGTCGCTTCGATATTAACGACGACACCTTGTTTCAAGCCAGCGTTCGGAGCAATACCCACGCCGACGACTTCAATGTCACCTTCAGAATTGACCGTGCTATAAACTAATTTTACAGAGGCTGAGCCGATATCTAAGCTGGCTAAAATTGGACCACTTTTAATAGATGTATTGAATGCATTTTTTTGAGAACCACTCATCCGTAAGTCCTTTAGACTGTTGAAGTCCTTGGTAAAATCCTTATTCCGATTTGAACTCAAATAATTATCCTTGTTGTCGTTACATGCTGATCGTCGTGTTGCAAACCAAAGAGACAAATGTCATCCAGACTGATGTCCCTATGACCAAAGCTTAGGTTTCTTAATGCAACCTGACAAGAACTTTTTTAGATAGATTTGCGTCTATGACGCGTGCCTTCAGATCACGATTATCCAGATAATCCATCACGTGTGAAACACGCGATGACTTGATTTCAAATTGATCTTCACCGTATTTTATTTTTACATCGGACTGAATAAGACTGATCCAGTAACCATCTTTTTTGTCATAACCTAATTCGGAAACTTGCGAGCTTTGCAGTTTACCATTTTCGGGAAGAGATTTTAAAATTGAAACAACATCTTCACGCAATTTTTGATTTTTTAAAAACTGATCTCCGCGAACAATGGCAACGGCCGGAGATTGTTTCGAATCGATTTTATGTAAAACCGCAGCCGAAACAGTGACTGGATAAAATTCACTGGCACCGCGAGATTCCCGAGACTGAATCAGGTAGGCCACTTCATGGGGGATAATTTCTAATGAAAGCCCCGAGGGCCAGGACCTGGATATACGAAAATCAGCAATCCACGATTCACTTTTTAAAATTTCGGTAACACTTTTCAAAGAAAATTTCCACAGCGACTGACCTTTGAATGCCGATAATTTTGTGTTAATTGAATCAAGATAAGGTTTTACAAAAACTTTTTGTGACGGCTTGACTGAGATTTTTATTTCGATTCCATCAATTTTAAAAAACCCTTGTTGATCTAAAGAATAAGCTGATAAAAAAATAATGGCTGGCAATAAAACAAAAGTTGCTGCCCATCGAAATAAGTATATCTTGTTTTTTAGATGCTTCACAAAACCAGCTTATTAGAAAATAGAACTGGGTTCACTCTTTGGTTCTTTTTTTTGGCGACCCTAGACCTTAGTCGATAGGCCAATCACCCAAGCGCACAACTTCATTTTGTAATTTTATATTTTTTTTATTATAAACAGTTTCTTTAACATGCTTCATCACATTCCAGGTGTCTGTCGCTGTTGCCGAG
>JAYUCH010000037.1:0-4186 GCA_043740435.1 Bdellovibrionales bacterium
CAAACTGAGAGCACCACCACTTCCTGAAAAATCGTCAAGCAAACCAAAAAGTGCTGCTCGGTATTCTCGGTTTGTCAGTTTTAAAGCGGGTGTTGGGGCAACTTGCGAAGGATCGCAGTTAAATGCCGTTCGCGACGCAATCGATGAAAGCGGAATGGTCCCACTTAATATGTATAAAGTGTCAGTATATTTAAATCCGCCGGAACAGTTGTTGAAAGAAAGAATGATAGGAATAACAAAGAAAAAAAACATAATCTTGTAAACAAACTTCGGCCTCGAGACAATAGTAGCTGACTTAATTTGCATTATTTTAATAGCAACGAAGTTGATCAAATTTTTCACGGCCGCCCCCTCCCCACCATTATCATCTTACATCCTTATCGATTCTACAGGAAGTTCTATAATTACAAAGATGATTAGTGTATCTATGTGAAGCGATTCTGTCCTGTTTGAATTATTACCCGACTTTGTCTTCCCTATGCGTTAGTCTTGTTTTGTTTCAAGATGAGGCGACCTGGGGGAATTAATATGTCTTTAAAAACTAGAATTAAACAAATTTCTTCAGTGGCTTTTCTTTCTTTTGTACTTATCGAATATAGAACTGTAGCACTCAGGGCTTTCAGCCTCAGTCAGTTTTGTCTGAAACCAAAGCGGCTTCTTCGATAAGCTCGACGCCCGTCGTGGTTCATCCGGCTGTGACCGTGCCACCGCCAACGAGCTCAGGAAAAGTATCTGTTTTTATATACGGGGTCAGAAGGCATGCAGATGAGACTCCACACAAAATGTTAGAGGGCAGTTCCAAAAAATCTTGGTATTTGTGATGTTTTTCAAATCCGACGCTTTGTTTTTTGGATTGTCATGACACCAGGAGTGGCGACATAGCGATTGATCTTTTAAAAGATTCAAACTGCGAAGTTCTTATCTCTGATGTCTTTGGTGGCTATGACAGAGCCATTAGGATTACAAACATTGAGCGAGCCAAAATTTTAAAAACTTTAATTGAAAACGCAAATTGTAATGCACATGCGAGAAGATATTTTTATAAGGTTAGACATGATTACAAAGAGGCAGAGTTTTATTTGGAACAATATCATCAAATTTACCAATTGAATTCAGACTCAAAGGGAAAATCCGATTCTAAAATCCTAGATTTGCGATTGCAGATGAAGCCGTATTTTGAAGCCATGAAAGCCAAAGCCGAAAAGGAATTGCACAACTATCCAAAGGGTAAATACAAAACGGCTCTGAATTATTTTTTAGAAAACTATAAAGGCCTCACAATTTTTCTACTGGATGCCGAGGTTAGTATCGACAACAACGCTCAGGAACGGCTGTTGCGTAGCCACGTTGTTGGCAGAAAAACTTGGTATGGCACCACTCAGAACGTGGAGCGAAAACTGCAGCCGTACTTTTTTCCATTATTGAAACCTGTAAATTGAATCAGGTTAATCCACGAATTTATTTTCAAAATCTAGTTAAAGATCTATTGGAAGGAAAAAATCCGGACACTCCGAAGGAATTCAAAGACTTAACTGTTTCCGGACGGGGTAGAACAACGATGTACTTTTGTTGTATGCTAACTTTTCCATCCCAGGACATAGTGTTGTTCACGAGCTAGAAAAGCTTGAACGACTTCCGCAAATATTTAACATCGATAATGGATCTGAATTTACTGGCAAAGCGATGGATCAGTGGGCCCATGAAAAAGGAATTAAACTTGATTTCATCCGACCAGGAAAGCCTAATGAAAATGCATTCATTGAATCTTTTAACGGAAAGCTTTGCGATGAATGTTTGAATGAAAACTGGTTCCTAAGTCTTGAAGATGTTCGCAGGACTATCGAAGGATGGCGAATTGATTATAATGAAAATCGCCCGCACAGTTCACTTGGTGATCTTACAACAAAAGAATTTGCAGACCAAACAATGCAGCAAGATTCAACTTAATGTTGGTACGGAATTAGGTCTCAGGTCGACGTTTGAACATCAAATTTAGTATTTTATAACATCGTTGAGGTTCTGGTCTGCCTGATGAAATCGTTGATATAATAACAAAATTTTATACTCGGTTTTTGTAAAATTTATTCAGTTTCAACTTATCCTATTATTTAAGCCATGTTTGCGAATGAATAGACTTGTTGGAAAATTAGCGGTGACTTGGGATTTATTTTTAAAATATAGAAACTGCAAACCTATTGAAAAAATTGGTGATCCTAGCGCATCAATATCCAAACTAATGCAACTGCCCAGCCGGGAGTTTTGCTACCACTTACATTGTTAACGATTCTTTCGCAAGCAGCTTAATTGTTGGTTGAAAAAACTCTGGTGCTGGCGGCACACCACCCAAGCTACTGTGCGGTCTTCTTGTATTGTAATGCTTCCGCCACTTCTCGATAACGATTTTAGCTTCAAGCAACGAGAAAAATATTTCACCATTAAGCAGCTCATATCTCATCTTTCCGTTGAACGATTCACAATACCCATTCTCCCATGGACTTCCTGGCTGGATAAATAGCGGCTGCACTTGAAGACTTTTCATCCAAGCCACAAGTTTTTTCGCAATAAATTCTGGTCCGTTGTCAGAGCGTATAAACCCTGGACAACCTTATTGTAAAAAAAGATCTGCTAAAATTAAAATCACATCTTGAGAACGGATTCTTCGAGCCACATGAGAGCTGAGAACCTCTTTGCTATACTCGTCGACGATATTTAAAATCTTAAATTTCCTACCATCGTGTGTTTGCTCAGAGACAAAATCATAAGACCAAACGTGATTCGGGTACTCGGGCCGATGCCTGATGCAAGAGCCATCTGCCAGCCACAACCTTGATCATTTGGCTGCTTCTGAGGAACTTTTAAACCTTCTTGTCGCCAATTATTGTAAACGCGATCCTTTCCCAGCCTTCCATGTTTAATAAATTTGTAACCTGACGATAACCATACCTGCCAAATTCAGTCGCAAGCTCAATCACTCTTGCCTGAAGCTTTTCTTGCTCTTGATTCGGAAGTTTTTCATATCGCTGGGTCGATCTGATTTGACCAATGATTTTACAAGCCCGACGCTCACTTACTTTAAGTTCGCGCATCGCCATTTGAACCGCATCCTTGCGTCTCGCCGGGCTTAGAAGTTTCCCTTAGACACCTCTTTTAGAATCAAAATATCAAGAGCTTGATCAGATACGATTTTGCGAAGCCGTGAAGCTTCTTGCTCGAGCTCTTTGAGCCTTTTTGCTTGATCAATGCGAAGACCGCCGAACTCAGCTTTCCATCTAGACAAGGTCACTGGCGTGACTCCTGTTTTTCGTGCGGCTTCGGCTTGGGTTAAGCCTTTGCTTTGTTCAATTTCAGCTGTCCGCAAATGCTGGATGATTTCCTCTGGCGTATATTTCTTTCTTGCCATGATGATCGGGTCCTTTCTTGGCCCAGATCTTATCACAGATTCTGGACCGGGTTAGACCGGGCAGGTCAGTCAGACATGCCCTAACAAAATAAAAAAATATTTTTAGTATCTATTTGAGAAAATAGCTTTATTTTTTAATCAAAACATTAATTTACATATAATATTAGTTATGATCGTTTTGATTCTTTCAATTACAGCAATCGGCTTACCGGGGTTTTTTTAAGTTCATTGGGGTTATAAAATGAAATTATTTTCTTTTAACAATCAAAGTAAAAAAATTCATTTAATGATCGCTGGATCATTAATGCTTGTGAATACTTTTGCTTTTCAAAATTGTTCCAAGGGTAAATTTGAATCAACAGAAAATACATTGTTGGGTTTACCTAGTCGTCTTGGAACTGTTGATACAACACCGCCCGATTTGGCAGCCAATATGAAATCAGTCTACATGGCTATTGGTCATAGCGGTCGCACAGTTATGTCTTGTGATGATGGTTTATCTTGGATCAATGATTTATCTGATGCCAATTCAACAGGTGGTGATCACGGCGCTGGATCTGGGCGGGCTATTGATTCAGCAGATGGTTATTTTTATGCTTTGTTTGGCTGGGGCGCTAACGGCACATTGCGCCGCTCACGAGATGGGTTAAACTGGCAAGTCATTCAATCAGATAATTGGGGTGGTGGAATTGCTGCCATTAAAAATTTTTTATTTCGTTCTGTGGAAGGTTTAGGTTTTTACTTCTCAAATAACTATGGAAATACAATCACACGTGCCGACGATCC
>JAYUCH010000038.1:0-31022 GCA_043740435.1 Bdellovibrionales bacterium
AAACAGCTTTGAAGCTAATGGCGAGATCTCGGCATCTTGTGACGTCGTGAATTCGCGAGTCTGGGTCACTAGAGCTTCAGGGAAAATAAATTTATAAGTAGCTGGATTTGGAGTGGATTCATATCTAACTTTAGTCATTGCGCTAATATACAGCAGGAAAAGGTCTTTTCAAGCGAATTATATCCGCTGTGTTAAATACCTAAAATATTGAAAAAAAGTAGGATTCTGAATACTTTAGGACCGATCATTTCAAAGTAAGTTTTTAATAACAGGAGATAACATGACCCCAAGAGTGCGTGAGATTTTAAACTGGTATGGATCGGATAACCCAGGTGTTTTATCAAATTTGGCTCGTATGATGAATACGGGACGCTTATCAGGCACTGGCAAATTGGTTATTTTACCTGTGGACCAAGGCTTTGAGCATGGCCCGGCTCGCAGTTTTGCGAAAAATCCAGATGGTTATGATCCGGCTTATCACTTTGAATTGGCGATTGAGTCGGGATGCAATGCTTATGCAGCTCCGCTGGGTGCTTTGGAAGTTTGTGCGCGTGATTACGCTGGAGAAATTCCGTTAATCTTAAAAATAAATAATTCCGATGTGCTGCACGGTTCGAAATCTCCGATTTCTGCCCTAACTTCTTCAGTGGATGATGCGATTCGCTTGGGTTGTTCTGCGATTGGTTTTACGATTTATCCAGGATCTGGCCATCGCAAACAAATGTATGAAGAAATCGCGCAGGCTTCTCGTGAAGCAAAAAAAGCGGGTCTGGCAGTTGTGATCTGGGCCTACGCACGCGGTGAAGGACTTTCAAAAGACGGTGAAACAGGAATTGATGTTATCGCTTACTCGGCCCACATTGCAGCACAACTAGGTGCGAACATTATTAAAGTAAAACCTCCGACAGCCCATTTGGAACAAGCTGAAGCTAAAAAAGTTTACGAGGCCCAGGGAATAAAAATAATTCAACTTTCAGATCGTATTCGTCACGTGGTGCAATCTTGCTTTAACGGAAAACGCATCGTGATTTTTTCGGGCGGCGAAACCAAAGGCACACCTGAGTTGTTAGAGGAAGTTAAGCAACTTGCGCAAGGCGGAGCTTTCGGCAGCATCATGGGCCGAAATGTTTTTCAACGGCCAAAGAAAGAATCAATTCAGTTATTATCAGATGTGATGGAAGCTTTTGCTGGTAAAAAATTATGAGTACTGATGCCAGCGATAATCCGATCAAAGCCGAAAAACGAAAAAAGCTTCATGCTTTAAAAGAAAAAGGAATTAATCCATTTCCGTATTCGTTTGATGTGACTGCAAAGACTGCAGATTTGGTAAAAGATTTTTCATCTTTGAATGCCGGGGATAAAAAAACGGAAACTAATTTTCGTATTGCTGGCCGGCTGATGACTTTACGTATGATGGGTAAAGCCAGTTTTTTTAATATTCAGGACAACACTGGAAGCCTTCAGTGCTACGTGAAAACAGAAGAGCTTGTCGGAAACGACCGGATTTGTTTTGATCTGATTGATCTGGGCGATATCGTTGGTCTTGAAGGTTACATTTTTAAATCTCAAAAAGGTGAGCTAAGTCTTTATGTGATGAAGTTTCAGATTTTGACAAAAACCTTGGAGCCATTGCCGGAAAAATTCCATGGCATTCAGGATGTTGAAATTAAATACCGCCACAGACACTTGGATTTAATTTCTGATCCAGAATCTAAAAAAGTTTTTGTGACTCGTGGAAAAATTATCAAAGCAATTAAAAAGTTTTTGGATGACCGCGGTTTTATGGAAGTTGAAACTCCGGTACTGCAGCCCATCTATGGTGGCGCAGCAGCTAGCCCGTTCACGACGCATCACAAAGCCTTGGATATGAAGCTGTATATGAAAATATCACCAGAGCTTTATCTGAAGCGTTTGATTGTTGGTGGTTTTGATAAAGTTTATGAAGTCGGCAAGAACTTTCGGAATGAAGGAATTGATAGAACGCACAACCCAGAATTCACGATGCTTGAATTTTATGAGGCTTACACAGATTACAATTATCAAATGACTCAATTTGAAGATTTAGTATCTAGTGTTTGTAAAGAAATCAATGGTTCAATGAAAGTTACATTTCAGGAAAAAGAAGTGGATTTCACGCCACCATGGCGCAGGCTTACGGTCATGGATGGGATTAAACAGTACGCAGAAATTGATCCCCAAAATGAACCTGCACTTAGTGAGTACCTAAGAAAGAATTCGGATAAGCCGCTGAAGTTAGAAAATTTGTCTTTGGGTGAAAAACAAATGAAGGTTTTTGAAATAGCTGCCGAGCCGCACTTATGGCAACCAACGTTCGTAATGGATCATCCGGTCGACATTTCTCCGCTGACAAAGATTCATCGTGATAACAGCAAGTTGGTCGAGCGCTTTGAGCCGTTCGCCGCGTGCATGGAAATTGGCAATTCTTATTCTGAATTGAATGATCCTGAAGAACAACGTTCACGATTGAAAGAACAAGAGGCCAAGCGCAATGTCGATGACGAAGCTCATCCAATGGATGAAGATTTTCTACACGCCATTGAAACTGGAATGCCGCCAACAGGTGGTGTTGGCATCGGTATCGAGCGCGTGGTGATGTTGTTAACAGATCGCCCAAGTATCCGCGATATAATCTTTTTTCCAACGATGAAAATTAATCGCTGATGAAGTTTTTTACGCTTTTGGCTTTGATTGTTTTTTTGAATTTTGGCTGTCAGCAAAAGCCAACCAAATCAATTGATGAAGTGGCGAACGCTTTTAAAACTGAAACTGTGTTGGTGGATACGCGCACGGCCTTTTTGTATGCATCGTCACACATCAAGGGCAGTGTGAATTTAGAAAGTACGGATTTTTTAATTCTTAAAAATCCAGCGACAAAAAAACGAATTTTGGATCCTGATTTAGCGCAAACAATCGAAAGAATCGCGAAAAAAGGGTTACATCCGTCTAAAAAAGTTTTGTTATTGTCAGATTCTAAGAATTCGGTGGAAAATAAAAAGTGGACTTGGTTTTTGAAATTATTAGAAATTGAAGATATTGAATCGATGGGAATTGATGATTTCAGGAAAGAATTTAAAAATGCCAGGTACGCAGACCCAGATCGCGCAAGTGTTTGGCCGTTAAGTTTAAGCCCAGCGCTTCAAAGTGAATTTATTATTAAAAAGGGACCCCAGTGTTTTGTTTCGTGGTCCCCGAAGGTGTGCGAGAAATATTAATTTAAATTCTGAGCTATTTCAAATCCTGAACAAGGTAAAACCGAGTTTGGTAAGGTGTCGGCACAAATAGAACCATGCGACCGGTTCCATCGAAGTAAGCCGTCCACACAGATCGTTGTAAAGTCGCACGACAAAAATGATAACCATCATTGGCAACAGTTTCTCGATTTTCACGGATGTAAATGTAGTTTCTGTCGTAATCGACAGACGATGTAGCTGAAGTCTCTAAGAACGCTCCATCGTAAAAATGACATTGAACGTCCATTTTCATATCATATTCAGCAAATTCAAACGCCAATTGAAAATCAACTCCGCGACCAACTTGTGTATTTTCTGCTCTCCAGCGACCTAAGATGCCCTCAACTGGCGCAGCCAAGACAATCTGCGAAAAAATTAACATTAAAGAAAATAACTTCATAAAAACCCCCATCTTTATAGCTCAAGGCTAGTAAGGGTCATCGGGTTTAGTCAATATTTATAGAAGTTAAAAAATACTAACCCGTTTTTTCCATTTTAAATAAAACGGAATACATCGCTTTAAGCATCTCAGGGTCAAATTTAGAGGCTAATTTATTCTTCATCATATTTAAAGCTTCGGTCGGCTTCATTGGAACATTATAAGAGCGCTGCGTCGTCATCGCGTCATAAGTGTCTGTTAAGGATACAATTCGAGCAAATGGATGGATCTCCTGGCCGGATAAGCTTTGCGGATAACCGCCACCAGCCCAGGATTCATGATGCTCATAGCAAGCCGCTTTGACTGCATCGCTGATTCCGTGGTGCTCGTTCAGTATTTTTAAACCAAATTGCGGGTGCATCCGCATTTGCACCCATTCATTTTCATCTAAAGGCCCTTTTTTACAAAGTATATCCAAAGAGACATTACGTTTTCCGATGTCGTGAAAAAGTGAGGCCGTTCCCAACTCAGCCAGAGTGGTTTTATCAAAGCCAAGGGCTTGACCTAATCCCAAAGAATAAATGCTGACATCAAAGGAATGATTGTAAGTGTAGAAGTCATGACCTGAAAGACTGATTAAATTACCAATGGATTCAGGGGCCACGTCCATAAACTGAAGTAATTCGCCAATGATAGGTTTCGATTCTTCAAGCGCAATTTCAATGTCAGGATTTTCAAAAAGATCTTCCAAGATAGCGATAGAACTTTCGCGCAGAATAGCCGCTTTTTCATGATTGTTAATAAACTTTGAATTCATCGAAGATTTTATATAATCTCGATAAACTTGCTTTTGATCGTTTAAAACGAAAAATGATTCTCCGGAATCTTTTTGATGAAGAGCCGATACTTTTTCAGTTTTCATTGAATCGCCAGGGTTCAAATACGTGATCATTTTTCCATCAACTAAAACAAAAATTGCAAATGGGGCGGGTTGATCTGGCTGAACAGTACTTAAGCGAATACGGAAATAATCCTTGGTGTCCATTCTATTATGTTAACTTACTTTAGGTATTTGACGGAGACTTTATTTTAACATGAAATGGATCTATGGGCCTACGTCTAGACACTGATATCCAATATTTAAAAGGCGTTGGCCCAAAGTTAGGGTCTTTGCTATCTCGAAACGGGATTAAAACAATTCAAGATTTAATGCAAAATTACCCAAGGGCTTACGAGGACCGCAGGGCTGCCAGAAATATTGCAAGTCTGCGTATCGATGATGTTGTAAGCCTGAAGGCAAGCGTGGTCAGCGTGACTTCTTACAATATGGGAAAGTCCTCACGAAAAATTTATGACGTGATGGTGCGCGATCAATCGGGGCAAATTCGCTGTAAGTTTTTTCGGGTTCCTTATCGCGGCTACTTCGAACGATTTAAAAGCGGAACCGAAGTGCGCATCATCGGAAAAGTTACTGATTATCGTGGACGTGCCGAATTTCATCATCCAGATATGAAAGATATAGAGGCCGAAGAAGAACAACTGTCAGACGCATTGATACCAATTTATGTTGAAAATGAAGGACTAAGTTCTGCGAAATTTCAAAAATTAGTTGAGTCTTCTTTTGAAAATTTGGAAGAATGGCCACCCGAGACTTTACCAATCAATATTATCAACGAATTAAAATTAATATCTTTTCAGCAAGCGCTTCGAAACATTCATCACCCCGAGCCCGAGTTGGGTGACTTGTATAACCAATTTAAATCGAAAGCCCACGAACGTCTGATATTTGAAGAATTTTTTTGGCTTGAAATGTTTTTAGCCTCTAAACGTTCTGGACTGAAAAGCGAAAAAGGATTTCGATTTACTAATTCAGAATCTTACGTGCAAAAACTAATGAAAGACTTGCCTTTCAAACTAACTCAAGCACAAATTAAATCTTATCAAGAGATAAAAAAAGACTTGGAATCAGGTAAACCCATGAACCGCTTGGTGCAAGGTGACGTCGGTTCCGGAAAAACATTAGTCAGTTTTTTATCTGCGCTAAAAACAATAGAATCTGAATTTCAGGTTTGTTTGATGGCGCCCACAGAAATTTTAGCCGAGCAGCATTTTAAAAATGCACAAAAACTTTTGAATCCGATTGGTATTCAGTGTGATTTATTAACTGGAAAAACAAAATCCAAAGAGCGTCAAGAAATTTTGCAGCGACTTATTTCTAACGAGACACATTTTTTAATTGGAACTCATGCTTTGATTGAAGATTGGGTGCAGTTTAAAAATTTAGGTTTAGTTATCATCGACGAGCAGCACCGTTTCGGAGTCGCACAGCGAGCTTTACTAAAAAACAAAGGTCAGCACCCCCATTTTTTAATTATGACAGCAACACCCATTCCTAGAACATTAGCTATGACTGTTTATGGTGATCTGGATGTTTCTGTGATTGATGAAATGCCCGTCGGCAGAACACCCATTCAAACCCGAGTCATCACCGAATCCAAGCGCGATAAGGCAATGGCTTTTATGTCTGAACAAATTGCCAAAGGTCGTCAGGCCTATATTGTTTATCCGTTGGTCGAAGAAAGTGAAAAAATCGATCTAAAAAATGCCACGGATGAATTTGAAAAATTAAAAAATCAATTTCCAACAATTCGGTTCGGTCTACTGCACGGCAAAATGAAACCTGCAGAAAAAGATTCCGTAATGACTGCGTTTCGCAATCATGAAATCGATACGTTGGTTTCGACAACTGTTATCGAAGTAGGTGTAGACGTGGCCAATGCAACCATCATGATTATCGAACACACGGAAAGATTCGGACTGTCCCAATTGCATCAGTTGCGGGGCCGCGTTGGTCGCGGAGAACACAAAAGTTTTTGTGTTATGATTATGGGCTACGCCGTTTCCCAAGTGACCCGCGAGCGCGTTGAATTTATGGAAAAAACCAATGATGGTTTCAAAGTCGCTGAATTTGATTTGCAGATTCGCGGGCCCGGTGAATTTATGGGAGCTCGGCAATCAGGTTTAACTGGATTTAAAATGGCAAATTTAGTTCGTGATTTTAATTTATTAAAAATCGCTAGAGATTATGCTTTTGAAATCTTAGAAAAAGATCCGAAACTGTTAAAAAAAGAACATGCTTTGCTTCGGCTTGAACTGCTTAAGTCTTACGGGCCAACAGCCCTGGCGGGAGTTGGATAAGTCCAGAAGCGTTATTTCAGAAAAAAAGCTATTAAAGCTTCCCAACAAAAATATCTCGTGGTGGAATTTTTAGGACTGAAAAATGTTTACCTTAAAATTTCACCAGGAGCAGCAATGAAGTTTACAATCGTATTAACGTCTTTGATAACACTTTTTTTCTCAATCACGGGTTACTCCGGTACATTGATTAGATTAAATTCAGGAACGATTTCGACCTCTGGCTTTGGTGAAATGACCATTCCTGCAACCGGAACTATAGTCAGCGAATGGATCATTCAGTTTAAATCTCACATTACAGAAACAAATAAAAAAAGTCTTAACGGAATAGGAATTAAAATCTTAGCGTACATGCCTGAAGATGCGTTGATTGTTCGAAGCACATCAAGCCAACTGCAAAGTTTAAATAAATCTGAGATTCAAGCTGTTTTGCCACTGGCCGCAAGCATGAAGATTTCACCTGAAATTCAAAATTCGATGAATTCCAATTCGGCAACAACGCAGACTTTTATAATAAGCGCTTATGACGTAAAAGATGTGCCTTTGCTGTTAAAAGAATTACGTAAAAAAAACGTTTTAGTTAACACAGCTGCTGGAACATCAGTTATTGCAACTGCGGCACTTTCTGAACTAGCTGCCGTTGCAAGTCTTATTGGTGTCGAGCATATTCAGTTTTTTGAGAAAGTTGAATCGTTGTATTTTAAACCAAGTGCTGAAGATCTTAATTTAGTCACGGCTGCGGGAGATTATTCCGATATCAACGGAACCGAGACCGGAACTTTTGCGATGAATTTTGAATCTGCATGGCAACAAAATTATTTGGGACAAAATCAGATCGTAGGGATGGCTGACACCGGATTAGATTCGGGCGATGCCCGTGGTATTCACAGTGATTTTACTGGTGCAGTAAAAGCGGGTTACGCTGTTGGATTGTTCGGAAAAACTTGGGCTGACCCAATGGGACACGGAACACACGTCGCTGGGTCGGTACTGGGTCGCGGAACCGTTTCTGGTGGAAAAATCAAAGGTGGAGCTTATGCCGCCCAAATCGTGGCGCAGGGAATGTGGTCTCCGATATTAAATAATTTATCTGTGCCCAATGATTTAGGTAAAATGTTTGCTCAAGCTTATGATGACGGTGCGCGTATGCATACAAATTCATGGGGCTCTGCTGCTAGTTTTGGAACTTATGAAAAAATGGCTGCAACAGTCGATCAAGTGATGTTTGAAAAGCAAGATTTACTAATAATTTTTGCTGCTGGAAACAGTGGGGTCGATAAAGACAAAGATGGCCGCATTGATCCAAATTCAATTGGAACACCTGGTACAGCAAAGAATGCTTTAACTGTAGGTGCCAGCGAAAACTTCACAACAACCGGTGGTATTCAGAAAAAAGTGGGTGAATTGAATTCTGCGAAAGACAACTGGCCTGTTCCCCCAATCACCCTTTCAACGATGTCAGACAATATTAACGGTCTTGCGATGTTTAGCTCGAGAGGGCCGACAAGTGACGGTCGAATCAAACCAGATATCGTAGCGCCGGGAACGAATATTCTGTCAGTAAAATCGCAGCAGCCAACTGCTGAAAAATTATGGGGTGAATACAACAGCAATTATGTTTGGTCTGGTGGTACATCAATGGCGACACCGTTAACGGCAGGCGCGGCTGCTGTGGCTCGGCAAATTTTAATTGATAAGGTCAATCCAAAACCAACAGCCGCATTTTTGAAAGCTTATTTAATGCAAACTGCGACTGAAATGTTTCCGGGTCAGTACGGCCAGGCGGGTGCTTCTCAGGGGCAAGAGATTCTAACTTTACGTCCAAACAACGACGAGGGTTATGGCCGAGTGAATCTGGCACAAATTGCTAAAACGGATTCCATTGTATTCTCGGTCGATGATCGTTCGGGTGTTGCAACTGCGGAAGTTTTTTCGAAAAAAATAACTTTACCCCGCAGTGGGCATTTGGTCGTTAATTTGGTTTGGACGGATGCTCCGGGTTCAACGAATTCGGCAAAGGCTTTGGTCAACGATTTGGATCTTAAAGTTGCTTTAAGTGATGGAAAAACATTGGAAGCTAACGATCAGATTAATAATCATTCCTTTGTACAATCCGATGTTACTGCAGGAACTGAAGCCACAGTGACAGTGTCCGGCATCAATGTGCCCATGGGAATTTCAGGTAAGCAGCCATTTGCGCTGATTGTTTCTATCCAGTAAATCATTAGTACAATCAACACCCTAGCCAAGTAACCTAGTTATTTAGGTCAAGGGTGTTTTGTTCAGTCCTGAACCTTTTACATGTCAAAAATAATAGGTGCTTTTAAATTTGCTGACTAGTGTCATGAGTGTTATAACTTGGGTGGTTGAAAATCTACCAAAAGGTGGGCACGAATGAGTCTATTTAAAGTCGGCGATCATGCAGTTTATCCAGGTCACGGAGTTGGTCGAATTAGTTCGATTGAATCTAAAGAAATTTTAGGCACCAAGCACGAATTCTATTCCGTTTTGATTATTGAAACAGGCATGAAAATTATGATTCCAGCTGCCAATATCAAGTCGGTTGGTTTACGTCCATTGATATCCAAAGAAGAAGCCATGAAAGTGGTAACAATCTTAAAAGACAAAAACGTAAAAATAGACACGCAAACTTGGAATCGCAGATACCGTGATTACATGGAAAAAATAAAAACGGGTTCTGTTTTTGAAATTGCAGAGGTCTTACGAGATCTGTATGTTTTAAAAGTAGACAAGGAACTTAGTTTTGGCGAAAAAAAAATGCTGGATACGGCAAAAAATTTGCTTTTAAAAGAGCTCAATTTAGCACCTGAAGTTAATAATGTTGTAAACTCAGATTCAGAAATCAAAGCTATTTTTGGTGTCCAGTAACATCAACCGAATAGCAGTCATCAGCATTTGGTAATAAGAATTTACTTTCCTGCCTAAAAAAGTAAAAATATCCGCTTAAACAGCAAGGATATTTTTATGTCTGTATCAGTCCTATCTCCGGGGTTTTCTGAAGTGCGCGTGCGTTTTGCTCCGTCGCCAACAGGGTATTTGCATGTGGGTGGGGCTAGGTCTGCTTTGTTCAACATGATGTTTGCTAGGCGCCACCAAGGAAAATTCATTTTACGTATTGAGGATACGGATCAAGCTCGTTCATCAGACGAGTCTTTAAAGATGATGATTCAGGATCTTAAATGGCTGGGTCTGATATGGGATGAAGGACCTCATCCGGAAACGTTGGCCGATCTGGGCTCTTATGGTCCTTACAAACAAAGTGCACGATTAAGTATTTATAAAAAAGTTGCTGACGAGTTATTGCAGTCGGGTAAAGCATATTACTGCTTCATGACAGAATTTGAAATAGAAACAGCACGGGAAAAATTAAAAGCTGCCGGCCAGCAACCCCATGTTCAGTCTCCTTTTGAAAATTTAGATCCAGCTGAAGCTTTAAAAAAATTAAAAACCGGCGAAAAAGCAGTCGTTAGATTTAAAACTCGAACGCTAAAAAAAGATTATATTCTGCATGATTTAATTCGTGGAGATGTGAAGTTTCCTTCAGATATGGTTAGTGATTTTGTGCTGCTGCGGTCAGATGGGATGCCAGTTTACAACTTTTGCTGCGTGGTTGATGATTTTATGATGAAAATATCCCATGTGCTACGGGCTGAGGAGCATTTGCCAAATACATTACGTCAGCTGATGATTTATGAAAGTATGAATTGGCCCTTGCCACAATTTGGACACATGTCGCTGGTGCTTGATGAAGATCGACAAAAATTATCAAAAAGAACCGGTGCTGCTTCTTGTGATCAATTTCGAAAAGATGGTTATTTGCCTTCGGCCATGAATAATTTTTTAGCGCTGCTGGGTTGGTCGTCACCAGATGGGAAAGAGATTTTATCTTTGCAAGAAATGACAGATACTTTTTCTATTGATCGGTTAAATCCTGCTGGGGCTGTTTTTGACCGAGTTAAATTAAAGTGGATGAATGCGCAGCATTTGCGAGCGTTGCCAAACGCAGAAATTTGGAAATTGATTTCGGTTTATTTAAAAGAAGCCGGACTTAATTTACCGGCAGATGTGGCTTGGCAACTGCAGTCTGTTGAAACCTTTAAAACTAAATTAGAAATTTTAACCGATGCCATTACTTTGTATACTCCACTGGATGATTCAAAGTATGAGATTTTTCCAGAAAGTGAAGAAGCTTTAAAATGGGAATCAACAAAACCCGTTTTAAAAGCGTGGCAACAAGTTGTTGCCGAGCATCCAACTGAAACAATTTCAGAGGCCGAGTTTCTAAAAATGCAGGATGATGTAAAAGCAAAATCAGGACAAAAAGGTAAGAATTTATTTTTTCCGATTCGAATTGCGATCATCGGTAAACCCCATGGGACTGAGCTACAAACCCTTGTGCCACTATTATATAAAAAATCTATTCTAAACCGGGCAGAAAAGGCGCTGGGTCGATGTTAAAAATTTACAATACTCTGGGTAAAAAACTACAGGATTTTGTACCGTTGAAAGCAGGTTATGTTTCCATTTATGTTTGTGGGCCAACGGTCTATGACCATTTGCATGTTGGCAACTTTCGGGGACCTGTTTTTTTTAACTTTGTAAGAAATTGGTTAGAATATTTAAATTATCAGGTCGACTATGCGTTAAATTTTACAGATGTTGAAGATAAAATTATTAATCGTGCAATAGCTGAAAAAAAAACAGCAGCAGAAATTTCTGAATTTTATATTGATGAGTACAAAAAAGATTTTTTGGCATTGGGATTACGTCCGCATGAACACAATCCAAAAGTAACCGATCATATGCCACAAATTATTAAGATGATTGCAAAACTTATCGAAAATAAAAAAGCCTATCTGTCTGAAGTTTCCGACAATAAATCAGATGTGAATTACTCGATCGCTGATTTTCCAGATTACGGAAAACTTTCAGGTCGTAAACCCGAAGATCTGCAAAGTGGCGTGCGCATTGAAGTGGATGAAAAGAAAAAAAATCCTCTGGACTTTGCATTATGGAAAGCAGCGCACAGTCTTCATGGTGAAGACGCATTCAGTTGGCCATCCCCATGGGGTCCTGGGCGTCCTGGTTGGCATATCGAGTGTTCTGCGATGATTCACTCTTTATTCGGCAATCAGATTGATATTCATGGTGGGGGCTTGGATTTAATGTTTCCCCATCATGAAAACGAAATCGCACAATCCGAGGGATGCTCTGAAGATGAATTTGTCAAATACTGGATGCATTGGAACATGATTAATTTTAACGGTTCTAAAATGTCTAAATCTTTAGGAAATATTATTTCTTTGAAAGATTTTTTAAAGACGATGCATCCTGAAATATATAAATGGATGATGCTGTCGGTGCATTACCGCAGTATGGCTGATTTCAGTCCAGAGGCCATTGACAGAGCTACTTCTGGCTTGGCTCGGGTATATTCTTCGCTTGCATTAGCTGAAACGGTCTTAGCCGATTGTGGCGCTGACCAAAGGCATGACAGTCAATACGAACTGGAAATTACTGCAGCCTGGAAAAAAATTGAGGACGCTTTCAATGATGATTTTGGAACTCCAGCAGCCTTTGCTGTTGTCTTTGATACGGTACGAGGTTTTAACGCAAAAAATAAACGGGGAATGAAAATTCTTCCAACAACCAAAAGTCAGTGCCAACAATTTTTAGCTTTTATAAAAAAAATTGGAAGCCTTTTAAGTTTATTTCAACAGTCGGCCGCGGAATTTTTAACAGATTTGGATGACCAGCTTTTAATAAAAGCCAGTCATAATCGCACGACTATTAACGCTTTAGTGGCTGAGCGTTCATTAGCCAGAGCGTCAAAAGATTTTGTCAAATCAGATGAACTTCGAAAAAAATTAACAGACATGAACATTGCAGTTAGCGATTTACCATCGGGTAGTTTTTGGGAAGTCATAAAGTAGGGACATATCATTGGCTAAAAAATCTTTTCATAAAAATTTTGAATTGGTTTCTGAATACAAGCCTGCTGGGGATCAGCCTGCAGCGATAGCTACAATGCTAGAAAATTTCAAAAAAGGTTTAAAACATCAAACACTATTAGGTGTTACTGGAAGTGGTAAAACCTTTTCCATGGCGCATGTCATTGCAGAAATGAATATGCCTGCTATTGTTTTAGCGCCGAATAAAACTTTGGCCGCGCAGTTGTATTCCGAATTTAAAGAGTTGTTTCCAAAAAATGCCGTTGAGTATTTTGTCTCGTATTATGACTATTATCAGCCGGAAGCCTACATTCCATCTTCAGATACATTTATTGAAAAAGATTCGGCGATTAATGAACAGATTGATCGTATGCGCCACTCGGCGACGCGCTCATTGTTTGATCGTCGAGATGTCATCATTGTGTCCTCGGTATCATGTATTTATGGTTTAGGATCGCCCGAAGCCTACGAAGGAATGATGATTTTAGTTAAAAATGGAGATAAACTAAAACGGGATGAATTTTTAAAAGAACTGATTCGAATTCAATACAATCGAAATAATGTTGATTTTTCGCGGGGAAACATTCGGGTTCGTGGCGATGTGGTGGAAGTTTTTCCACCCTACGAAGAAGAGCGCGCTTTACGGTTTGAATTTTTTGGTGATTTTGTTGAAAAAATAACGTGGATTGATCCGCTGACCGCTCGAATTTTAGAGGAAGTTGATCAGATTGGTATTTACCCTGGATCCCATTATGCCACGGGTGATGATAATATCAAAAAAGCAATTAAAACCATTCAGGCCGAGTTGCTTGAACGGCTGAAAGAATTAAATACCAATGTGAAATTTTTAGAGGCTCAGCGGTTGGAGCAGCGAACCTATTATGATATCGAGATGATGGAGCAAATTGGTTTTTGCCAAGGAATCGAAAATTATTCACGACACCTAACTGGACGAGGTAGCGGTGAGCCACCACCCACACTGCTCGAGTATTTCCCCAAAGACTTTCTAACGTTTATTGATGAATCACATATTACGGTATCTCAAATTGGTGGTATGTATCGCGGTGATAGATCCAGAAAATCTACTTTAGTGGAACATGGTTTTCGGTTGCCATCGGCATTAGATAATCGGCCACTTAATTTTCAAGAATTCGAAAAAATGATGGATAAAGTTGTTTATGTTTCTGCGACCCCTGCTGTTTACGAATTAGAAAAATCAGAAGGCCTAATTGTAGAAATGATTATTCGTCCCACAGGCTTGGTGGACCCACAGATCGAAGTTCGGCCAGTAAAGAATCAGGTCGATGATCTATTAAAAGAAATTCGAATCCGAGTTGAAAAAAAAGAACGCGTGCTCATTACAACTTTAACAAAACGTTCAGCAGAAGATCTAACCGAATATTATGAATCTATTGGAGTAAAAGTTAAATATTTGCACAGTGATGTCGAAACGATTGAACGTACAGAAATTATCAGAGATTTGCGCTTAGGCGTATTTGATGTTTTAGTCGGCATTAATTTACTACGAGAAGGTTTAGATATTCCTGAAGTTAGCCTTGTCGGTATTACCGATGCAGATAAAGAAGGTTTTTTACGTTCGGAAAGATCTTTAATACAAACCATCGGTCGAGCTGCTCGTAATGTTGAAGGCCGAGTCATCTTATATGCAGACCGCATTACTCAGTCGATGAAAAAAGCGATGGATGAAACTGACCGTCGTCGAAAAATTCAGGAAGACCATAACATTAAGCACGGAATCACCCCGAAAACGATCAGAAAAAAAATTCACGATGGCGTTGGGAATATGTTTGATGGAGCACTCAGCGTTTACGACCTTCAGGGTGTGAAAGATAAAACGTCAGAACAACTTAAAAAATTTGCGGAAAAGCCAAATAAAATTCAGGATGAAATTACAAAACTCAAAACAAAAATGAAGAAATTATCCGCACAACTTGAATTTGAGGAAGCAGCCAGCGTTCGAGATGATATTAAACGCTTACAAATTTTAGAACTACAAATTCGAGAAGGTAAGTCCATTTCTGATGTCTGAAAAATTCGATATTTTAAAAGAACGCATCAAGGAATATCCCACGCAAAGTGGAGTGTATTTGATGAAAAATAGTTTGGATAAAATTATTTATGTTGGCAAGGCAAAGAACTTAAGAAACCGAGTTAAAAATTATTTTACTGATTCGAAGGATCATTCAGCAAAAACAAAAGCTTTAGTTTTTAATATTTTTGAAATTGAATACTTGCTAACCAAAACTGAAGTTGAAGCTTTTTTATTAGAGGCTTCGCTAATAAAAAAGCATCGACCCAAATACAACATTCGATTAAAAGATGATAAATCCTATCCGTATATACAACTGAGTTGGCAAAATGAATTTCCCAGGCTTTATTTAGCCCGAAAAGTAAAAAAAGATGGCAGCCTTTATTTTGGACCCTATACATCAGGTGGGGCCGTTTTTGGTACGATTCGATTTTTGAATAGACTGTTTAAAATCAGAGACTGTACGGATCATATTTTTAAATCTAGAACAAGGCCTTGTATGACTCATCAGATAGGGCGTTGCACGGCACCATGTGTAAATTTAGTTTCAAAAGAAGATTATCGATCTGATGTTGAAGGTGCCAAAGATTTTTTAAAAGGTCGTAGTAAAAAATTAATTAAAGATTTAGAAAAAAAAATGTATGTATTTGCAACTGAAGAAAAATTTGAAGTGGCCGCAAAAATGCGGGATTCCATGTTTGCAATTAAAAGTATCATAGAAAAGCAAACTGTCATAAATGATACCTCTGAAAAAGATCAAGATGCCATCAGTTTTTTCGGTGACGAGCGCGGTGTGCTGATTGAAACGATTCATGTTCGAACGGGTCGAGTTATCGGTAATCGTTCACATTTTATAGCTACCGTAAACCCGAACAGTCAGGACGAGGATGCTAGAGAATGGTTAGCTTCGGTTCTAAATCAATATTACGAAGATAATTTTATTCCTGATGAAGTTTTATTAAGTGTAGATTTGGGAAATGATATTAATCGTTTATTGCAGGATGTATTAAAAGCACGAACGGGTCGTGAAGCTATAGTTCGTTTTGCGACGGATGAAAAAGGTCAAGCTTTAGTTGAAATGGCGTCGACGAATGCAAAAGCGCATTTTGAAAAACAGGTTTCTAAAGATGAAGAAAAAAAACAAGGTCTAGAAGAAATTCGCGATAAATTAGGCCTGAAAGCAAAACCTCGACGGATAGAATGTTTTGACGTGTCCCATTTTCAGGGTGCTGAAACCGTTGCAAGCCAAGTTGTTTTTGAAGATGGAGTTCCCGCAAAGGAACATTATCGCCGCTATAAAATAAAAACTGTAACTGGAATTGATGATTTTGCATCGATGTACGAAGTTTTAAAAAGGCGCTTTGGTCATTTGGAATACGACGAGCCAGATCTTATCGTCGTTGATGGTGGCAAGGGACAGTTGTCGCAAGCCGTAAAGATACTTCAAGAAATTAATAAAATGCACATTCCGGTTGTGGGTTTAGCTAAGGCTAGAACTGAAAGTAATTTTAAAGCAAACACTGTTGAAAGCACGGACGAAAGGTTTTATATTCCAGGAAGAGCCAACCCCGTGGTTTTTAAAACCAACTCAGAAGCTTATCAGATTTTAGTAGGCCTTCGGGACGAGGCCCACCGGTTTGCAATCACGTTTCACCGCGAGCGGCGTGAAAAATCGTCTTTGGAAAGCGAACTTGATTACATTGTAGGCCTTGGTGAAAAACGAAAAAGATTATTACTTTTGAAATTTAAATCGATTGATGAAATTAGAAATGCCGAAGTGGAAGAAATTGCAGCTGTAAAATCTTTTAATCGTGTTTTAGCAGAGCGCATTTTACTGCAACTGTCAGAATCAGAAGATGATAAAGCCATTATAGAAGACTCAGCAGTTGAAGATTAAGCGGCTTTATTCTTATTGTATTTAGCCGTTAAATAATCACAGATTTCTTTAAGTGTTAGCACGCGATCAACACATCCCGTTTGAATGGCCGCTTTTGGCATTCCGAAAACAACAGCCGATTTTTCGCTTTCAGCAATTGTTTTTGCTCCATTTTTCTTTAAATGAGCTAGGCCGGCTGCGCCGTCTTTTCCCATTCCAGTTAAAACAATAACGGTACAGCTTTTTATCAGTGCTGCAGGCATATTCAAAAAGGTGTGATCTGCCGAAGGCCTAACTGCATGCACGTGTGGTTCCTGATTGAGCTCAAAAGAAAATGTACTATTTTTATTTGCAAGAACTCGGACATGATAATTACCGGCAGCCACATAGCCTTTATGATCTTCAAGTAACGAGTGATCTCGAATTTCTTCGATTTCAAACTGTGCTACCATATTTAAGGAGACTGCAAATTTTTTTGTAAAAGCAGCAGCCATATGTTGAACGATAATAACGGTCGGAGGATTGGGCCCCAGGGCCTGAACAATTTTACGAACTCCATCAGTTCCACCAGTACTTGAAGCTATAAGAATCATTTCTTTGATATTATGTTTTTCGGTTTTTATTTCGGCCGAAACAGGAAAACTGGCTTTACAGGAATTTCTGATTGAGGCAATCAACTGCGGAAAAAAATCAGTCGTCGAGCCATTGGGCTTACCGAAAGCATCATAAGCACCAATTGACTTTAGTTTTTCTCGTAAACTTGGATCTGATTCGACAAGGCCTGATAAAATGATAGTTTGAACAGTGCAGCTTTCGGTTACTTTTTTTAAAAAAGTGACGCCATCCATTTTGGGCATTTCTAAGTCGAGCACCATGCAGTCGACTTTATTTTCGCTTAAAAACTGGCTTGCTTCGAAAGGATCGGCACAAATACCCACGACTTCGAAATCCGGTTCGTTGGATAAAAACCTTTTAAGAAGTTTTTGCATAATTACTGAGTCATCAACCAGCAAAATTTTAATTTTGTGTGGACTCATTTGATTTTCCTGTACGTGGAATTACCTAAACTTTTAAAATCCTTAAGTTGAACGCTGCCGGCTTCTGATAAACCCAGAATAAGTAGGCCGCCGACATTTAAATAATGAGCTAAATTTTCACAAGCTTTAAAACGGTCTTCAGGTTTGAAATAAATCAAAACATTTCGGCAAAAAATGACATCGAATCTTTTTTGGATAGGAAATGGGAAATTGAAAAGATTAAGCCTTGAGAAATGAACCTTCTCTTTGATGAAATCTTTCAAAGTATACAAATTAGCTATACAGTCAAAATATTTTTCGATCTGATCTTGACTTAGACCGTCCAGTTGAGGTTCTTGGTAATAGCCTTCAGAGGCTGTTTTTAAAACATCATGATCAATGTCAGTTGCTAAAACTTTAATATTTTCAAATTCTTCTTTTTTATACTTTTCATGAAAATGCATGGCGATGGTGTAGGGCTCTTGACCAGTGCTGCAAGCTGATGACCAAATGTAAACCGGAGTTTTTTGTTGCATGCGTTCTTTAAGTAAAATTGGAAGCTGCGAAAAATGATCTTTTTCTCGGTAAAATTCTGTTTTATTCGTGGTCATGCAATTGATGAAATCATCTTTTAGTTTTTCGCTGGGGCTTTTTTCTAATTTTTCCATGAGGATAGAAAAATTTTCAATGGCATGTAAGCGAAGAACTTTGCGAAGTCGGTTGTTCAGTAAAGAATAATTTTTAGCGTTCTCGATAAGGTGGATGCCCGAATGAATTAATAGAAATCTGGAAAAGAAATCAAATTGTGATTTATTGATTTCTTCAAGATCAAAATTAATAAGTTTGAAGGCATTCGAACTCATGCAGCATAATCTTTAGTGAGTTGGCTTTGGGACTCAGTTCTGTTTTTTTGTTCGAGCGTGCTTAATTGAATGCTCGTTAAGTCTAAAATAAGGTAAGTAAAGCCATCACCTAAAACAGCTGCACCTATGTACTCGGGTCGTTTTTGGACCTCGGATAATGGTTTTACTACAGCTTGAGCTTGATTTTTGACCTCATCAAAAAGGAAAGCTGTGGTTTGACCCTGAATTTCGGAAATAACAACAACATAGTTTTCTTTTTCAACAAACTGAGATTCTGAACTTAGATATTTGTTTAAATTAATGACTTGCACTGGTTTTTCCAGGTGATTTAAGAATGTTTCGCCACCGGGCGCATACGTTAGAGCCTTTTTTGTTATTCGTATGATCGATTTGATATTACCAATTGGTACAATAAATTTAGATTTATTAACTTCAAATACGATTCCATCGATTAAAGATGTCGTCATTGGTAAGTAAAGTAAGAAAGTAGTTCCCGTACCTTTAATACTTTTAATACTCATTTTACCCATCATTTTTTCGACTGTGGTTTTGACCACATCTAGACCCACGCCACGTCCGGAGACATCCGTAATTTTTTCAGCTGTCGAAAAACCTGGAAGTAAAATAAAACTATGAATTTGATCTTCTGTATAATCTGTAATTTTTGCATTTTCCGGAATAAGTTCCTTCATTTTACATTTAAAGAAAACCTTTTCCTGATCGATACCACGTCCGTTGTCAGTTATTTCAATAACCACTTGACCAGATAAATAATAAGCTTTGATCTGAATCAGCGCTTTTTCAAGTTTATCATTTTGCAAACGCTCGACTTGCGATTCAATTCCGTGATCGATAGCGTTTCGTACTAGATGTATTAAAGGCTCACTGAGTGAATCAAAAAGTGTCCTATCGATTTCTGTTTCTTCACCAGATATTACAACTTGAACATCTTTATTCAGCTGTAAAGATAAATCCCGCAACGTGCGTTGTAAGCGTTGAAGCATTGGTTGAATGGAAGTCAACCGAAGGCCCAAAGCCTTGTCATAAAGATCTTTAATAATGAAATCTAAACTTTCTGAAAGCGCAACTGAGGCTGAGTCATGTAAATTTCTTAGTAGATGTTCTTTCATTTGATTTTTCATCACAACGACTTCGCCGATCGTGTTGAAAATTCCATCAAGTCGGTCGTTATCAACTTTTACTTGGATACTTGTTTTTTTGCTTTTTACCTGCACAGTTGCATCTGTTGCATCAGATTTTGTATTCGCATCAGCCATTTCTGCTGAAATTTTATTTTGAATTGTTTCGAAATCCATTTCATTTAAATTTATTTCAGGATGTTCATCTGAATTTTTTTGAAAAATGATAGCTTGTCCGTCAGAGGATTCGTCAGAAAAATTACGTAATTTTTCAAGATGAGAAGCAGGATCCCAAGTCGACGGCAATTCGGATAGTTGGGATATAAATTCAGTTCTAAGTAAATCACTGAATTCAAGAAACAAGGATACTGTTTTTTTTGAAAAAAATTCACATTTATTTTTATATTGGCTTAAAAAATCTTCGACTTTGTGCGTGTACGTCGAAATTTCAAGCAAACCGACAGCTGCAGAACCACCTTTGATGGTGTGAGCTATACGAAAAAGTTCATTCACATTTTCATTTGTGATCACTTCGTTATTAAGAAGAACAGATTCAAAGCGCTCGATTAAATCGAGTGATTCTTTGTAAAAGTCACCTTGCAGTTCTTTGTAAAATTGATCGTCTGACATATTCAGCATTTCGGCCGGGTCCTAAAATATTTGAAGTCCTGAAATAGAATTATTTTAATTTTGTTGCAACTTTCATCTTGGCTAAAGTCTGGTTTTAATTTGATTCGTGTTAAGGACTTCAGTTTTTACCTTCAGCTACCGAAAGCATTCCGAGTGGAGACATATATATGAACCAAATATTGACTTTCAAAGTCGGTCCGGAAAGCTTCTGTTTAGATGTGCACTGTGTGACGGGCATCGAACAAGCTCCGAAAATTACGCGTGTGCCGCTTTCTGAGAAGCATCTGTTGGGGATGATGAACCTGCGGGGGCAAATTATACCTGTAATCGATTTAAGAATTTTATTTAATCAAGAGAATCAAGAAAAAACAAAAGAACAATGCTATGTCTTCATTAGTTCAAGTAAAGGTCAAATCGCATGTCTTGTTGATGCTGTTTACGATGTGGTCGATTGTTCAAGTGTTAAATTTGATCAAGACAACACTTTGACATCCACATTGCAAAAAGAAGGATATATCGAGAACGTTTTTAAACTGAACGACGAAATTATCTTTATTATTAACGTGGACCGAATTTATGCATCTGTTTCATCAGCAGCGGTTGCAGCATTTAAGCAAGCTGCGTAACAAGAAAAACTGGAGTGAATTGTGAAAAATTGGAATTTGTCTAAGCAATTATGGTTTTCGATGGGAATAATTAAAACAGCCTTAGTAATAACAGGAGTTTACGGTTACCACATTGCTACAGTGTTATTTGATAAAGCCGATGATACGACCAAAGCCAACCTGTTTGGTGGTTCGCAGGCACTTAATGTATTCTCTTTAATTACACTGCTAGGAGTTTTTGGTGGTTTTGGTCTAACCTTTTTAATGATTCGAAAAATAACTCGTGAACTCAATCTCTACACGATGAAGTTAAGCCAATCTTCGATTAAAGTAAAATCATTAACTGAAAGGCTATCAGATTCGAACAGTCAGCTGTCTGCTAATGCAACAGAAACAGCCAGCTCGTTAGAAGAAACAGTAGCTTCATTAGAAGAGCTTTCAAGCATGATTAATTTAAATACCGAGAATTCAAAAAAAGTGTTTTCTGTATCCGAATCGACAAAGAAAATTGCTGAAGAGGGTGAGCAAAATATTTCATCCTTAACAAGTGCGATGGAAGAAATTAAAAGTGATTCGAAAAAAATGGAAGACATCGTAAATGTTATCGACGACATTTCATTTCAGACTAATCTATTGGCATTGAATGCAGCGGTTGAAGCAGCTCGTGCTGGCGAGCAAGGTAAAGGGTTCGCGGTTGTTGCTGACGCGGTCAGGTCGTTGGCACAAAAAAGTTCAACTTCTGCAAAAGAAATTAATTTAATGATCAAAGAAAGTTTAAGTAAAGTTGAGCGTGGCAGTGAAATAGCCGTAGAATGCAATAAATCACTTAACCTTATTTTTGAACAAGTAAAGCAAGTGACGGAGTTGAGTGGTCAAATTGCCCAGGCCAGTGTCGAGCAAACATCGGGCCTTAAGCAAATCAATCAAGCGATGATTCAGCTGGATTCAGCTTCACAAGACAACGCAGCGGCTGCAGAAAAAGTTTCTCAGGCCGCTACGGATACGCAAAGCCAGTCTAATCATGTACTGGAAACTATAAAGTCTTTAGAGTATTTTGTTTACGGACAAGAAAATCTGAAGTCGGGGAATTTACCAAGAACAACGCAAACACAATCTAAAGCAGGTAAGCCAAGCAGCAGCTCAGCAAGCAATGTCGTTTCATTAGAAAAAAAACGTTCAGATTCAATGAACGTTAAAGCGAAAAAATCTGGCTTAGATATGGGGAGCGAGCCCCGCGATAATAAAATTAAAAAGATAGAGAATTTTTAATTAAAGCTGTATAAAAAAGCGTGTCTAACAAAAATTTGAAAAACTATTTTAATTATGTCAAAGATGTTTTAGGAATAAAACATCTTTTTTTTCATTCAAATGCTATAAAATCAAAAAAATTACTGATCATTGTCAGTCATCTAGATTCCTATTCAAAATCTGAAACTGAACTTCTAGAAAAAATGATTGGGGCTTTAAAGCTTGATCCAAATATGTATGCTTTAGTTGATGAAAAAAATAAAGATGCTATTTCTGGAGAGTATATTTTGAAACTGACGGAGACAGTTCCTGTGAGTCAGATTGAAAAAAATATTACCACCTATTCGCCACGCTTATTGCTGGTTGAACCAAATCTTAAGAAAAAGGTTTGGGACGATATGCAATCTTTGTTGCAATCAATGAAAGAATAACTGGACTTTTAAGTTTCAAGTGCTCTTTATCTAACTAGACTTCCGTTTGGATCACGGCCTAGCCGGCAAACTCTTCCTAGCAGAAGGGTTGGTCGTCAGCGATAATTTCCAACATGAAATACCTTTTGTTACCACTGTGTTTATTTTCTTTTTTAAACTTCAGTCTGGCCCGGGAAGTAACGGTTAGGCTTCGAGTGGCGGCCAATTTAGCAGATTTTCCAGTCATTTTGAAGGCTCGATTTAAGCCTATTTCCAGTACAGTCTGGAGCCTTGATGGCTCCGGTTTGGTTTTTAATGATAAAAGGCTTTCCAACAAAAATTTTGTCATAAAAAAATCTGAAAATAAATTTGATTTAGTTTCACTGCTTGATTTTGATGATTATATTGCAGGGGTTATTTCAAAAGAAATGCCCTTAAGCTGGCCGGAAGAGGCCTTGAAAGCGCAAGCTGTTGTTGCCAGATCTTATGCTTTAGCAAAAATAAGTGAACGACAAAATAAATCTTTTCATTTGGACAACAGTCAAATGGATCAGGTTTTTGAAATCACGGATTCGGAAAAAGCAAAACGTGCAGTTCTTGCAACAGATCAAATCGTTTTAAAAGATCAAAATAATAAAATTTTGAAAGCCTACTATCATGCTGATTGCGGAGGCCAAACAATTCCGGCATCTAAAGTTTGGCCCGGCGCAATCGACTCTGGAACAGCCACCGATCCGTGGTGCCAGGAAAGAAAATCGAACGAGTGGGCCTTCACGTTAACGACTTCGAATTTGCCTTCGGTTGATTGGAATTCGATGGCTGCTAAAGAAAATTTTCAGGGCCGCATTCAGTCTTTTCAAATGTTAGATCAGATCATTTCGGTGCAAAAGCTAAGACAAATATTCGGCTATGCAGTGATTAAAAATTCACCGACAAGTTTTGAAAAAACAGAGGATGAAATTAAATTCAAAGGCAAAGGATTCGGGCATGGGGTTGGTCTGTGTCAGTGGGGGACACTGGCGCAGGCGCGCCTAGGTAAAAGTTATGCTCAGATACTGGCTCATTATTATCCTGACGCCCAGTTGTCCGAGAATAAACAGCTGTTAGCGAAAAGCCTTTTAGCCGATTTAGTTTTTAATTAACGCGAATAACGTGATTATCATGAAGTGGCTGTCTCATTTTAAGAACACTGTTGGCGTTTTTTGTCGGTCCCTGGGACTGTCTACAAAGTCAGGGTGTACTAAAAAGATACGCTTATCCTAAAACCATAAAAAAATTCACCACTTAGCATAACGTCATCGTTCGGCATAGGGTTCGCATATCTAGTTATGTACAGATCTCTGTATTTTTTAAGGGACTGATGAAGGAAGGTATATGAAAACAACAAAACTTATTATGCTGACGATGGCTTTAAGTCTAATGGGTGCTGGTTGTGCGAAAACAAGTTCGCAGGCCAATCCAACTGCTGTTACACCTGCGACGATTCCGGGACCGGTCATCATCGACCCATTGGCTCCGGGAAGCACTGGTGGGAATATTTCATTATTTTCAGCTGGATCGACAGCTAACTTTGTGCCTGTTGATTTGCAAACGATGACTGACTACGTAGCGACTCATCCACTGAATGCACCGACGCAGTTTAAGATCAACATGAATTTGGCTCAAGCCGAAACCGGACGATACGGTGGAGCTGTAACATTATCTTACATGGATAACGGAATTCAATACGAAGGTATTTTTAAATCGGGCATGGGTCGCAATCAATCTTTTAAAGGTATGATGGATAACGGTGTTTTAGAATCCAATTTTAACTACTGGTTTAACTTTGAAAACAAGTTGGTCTTTTCTGGTTTTTTTGAAGACAGCTATGGGGCAGTTGCGATTGTGCTTGAACCAGAAACCATTTCTTCACCAACAGGTGGAAGTGATGCTGAACCTTTATCAACGACTTACCGTGGTGCCGTTTATTTTAAAAACTTTATGGTGCAAAGTAATCCATATGTTGGTGGAAATACGACAGCGACAATGGCACAGCATTCACCGTACCGAGCTTGTTGGTTTACGACAATTGGCCCTTATGACTGCAGATCGAATGTGGTGCAGACCAAATGTGGTTTGAATCCGGGTGTTGATGCAGGTTACAGAAAATTAGGTACCTTTACAGGGTTAAATACCAAAGCGGCTTTTAATATTCAGTAGTATTTTAATAGAATGATTTAATTATTTTTTTTAAACAGGAGATATTTTATGAAAACATTAAACTTACTTAAATACTCGGCCAGTGTGTTGGCGTTCTCGGTGATGGCGACGCTAGCGGCTTGTGGAAGCAAAAATTCAGACCAGCCGGCTCCGACAAATAATAATCTGGGCTTTCAGCAATGTTTGAACTGCCAAAATTTGTTTCAAGGTTATTCAGAATATTCCTCTAACCCTTACGCGCAGACGGGTGCAGGCTTAACATTAAATTGGACCTTTCAAAGTCAGGGCGGCCTCGGTCAGTCATACCAACAAGCACAGCCTTACCAGCAGTCACAACCGCAACAGTATAACCCCTATGATCCGTACGCGAATTCAAATCCTTACGGCGGCGGCTACTCACAAACAACTTACAGTGGTGTTTCTCCGATAATTTCTTACAACGGACCTGTAAGTGCTTCTGGATTTTTAAACGTTACAACTCCGTTAATTATCGGTTACTGCCAAATTCCGGTTGGAAGTTATCAGTTAGGAACTGTTGCGCAAGGGCAGTGGTATTCAGCGACGATTTCAAATCTTCGCATGCATGCAGTCGGACCCGTAACTTTATTTATTACTTTAACCAGTGGCCGAGTGTCTTCACCAAAACCAAGTGGTCAGTCAGGTGTGTTGTGGTCTGAAGTTGCTCCGGTTGGTCGAATCAACGGAGATCTAATGATTGAATCTGTAAATGGTTCTGCTTGCGCGCAATCAATTTTCGTTAATTGATTGCATTTTTAAAAGAAATGAATTGAAATTATAATCACTATGAATTTGCCACTTTGGATAGAGTTCTTCGATGATTTGCAACATGTGCGCGGCCGTTCCATAAATACAATTATGGCTTATCGGCGTGATATCGAATTGTATGCCCAGTTTCGAAAAAAATCTGACCGCATGATTGAATTTTTTGATTTCATGAAAACCGAAAAACTATCGACCAGGTCTCAGGCGCGCATCATCAGTAGCGTGCGTACTTACTTAAAATTTTGTGAAACCCGCGGAGTTAGTTCGCCAGAGCTTCGTGATTTGCGACCGCCGAAAGTGAAAGCCTCTTTGCCAAAAGCTATTTCGACTGCCGATTTTCAAAAACTTTTTTTGTCTTCTGAAGTTTTAAAAGATGAAGCCAAAACCATCCGCAATCGTTTAACTTTATTATTTTTATATGGCTTAGGTTGCCGTGTCAGTGAATTGACAGAAATGAATCTGAATGATTTTTCGGCTACTGAAAAATGGGTTAAAGTCATTGGTAAAGGAAAAAAAGAACGTTTAATACCCCTAACAGAGGCCTTGTATTTGGCGCTTGATGTTTATCTAAAAAAATCTCATCCCGTGTTGGCAGAAAAAGCAGCTAGCAGTCAATCGTTACTCTTAAATGATCGGGGGCACAGGCCGTCACGAGTGGACATCTGGCGTTGGTTAGCCGCATGGTCAGCAAAGGCTGGTTTTGACGAGCCCATTCATCCGCATCAGTTTCGTCATGGTTGTGCAACGGCTTTACTTGAGGGCGGAGCTGATTTACGATCTATTCAGCTGTTGCTGGGCCATTCAAGTATTCAAACCACGCAAATTTACACTACAGTTACAACAAATACAGCAGCGCAAGCCATAGAAGATCACCATCCGCTATCGAAATTAAAAGATCATTCGGTTTAAAATAAACTAACGCTTAAAATTCAACACTTATTTACAAATCCGAAAGTCGATCACTTTTTTTGACCATGAGCACTTAGACACAAATATAAATTAGAAATCAATTTTGCATGGTCTTTTTAGTATGAAGCTAAAATCACTGATTCAAAATGGACCGCGTTTAGAAATTGCCGTGATCGAAATTGAATTTATTCCGGGAATTCCACAGATACATTTTTTAGGATTACCAGATCGTATTATTAAAGAAAGTTTTTACCGAATTAAGTCAGCCCTAAAAAGTTCGGGTTATAAATTTCCGCTGACCAGTCAGATGATTGTGAATATTAAGCCCAGCCATTTAAGAAAAAGTTCGCGCGGAGTTGAATTAGCTGTGGCGATTGGAATTTTACTAAAAACAAAACAAATCGAAGCCGATAAAATTAATCTAGATTGGGTTATTTATGGCGAGTTAGGATTAGACGGTCACATTTATGAACCTACTGACCTGAAATCAAATTTTGTAAAACCAAAGGCATCAGAAATATTAACGGGTTGGTCAAAAGAAGATCAAAATAATTTTTTACGCATTCATACATTAAAAAATTTGGAAGTTATTTACCCACGTGCACAAACCACATCTTTTTTTAAACGTCCGCAAATGGAACTAGATAAAAAGTTTTCAAATAAAGAAGCCGAATTTTTATTTTTATCAGCCACCACAGGCCTGCATGGCCTTTTAGCGGGTGATGCGGGGGCCGGAAAAACTACGCTAGCAAAAGCTTTACTAGGACTTATGCCCGAGCCCACTGAAGAAATGCACGGTCAGTGGAAAAATCAATGGCGCCCGATGGTGATGCCGCATCAATCCATCACGTCCGGAGCATTCTTGGGCGGTGGAGCCAATCTTTTTCAAGGTGAGATCGAGCGCGTTGAAAACGGATTACTGGTCTTAGATGAACTATTACAATTTAATCCGGAAATATTAGAAGCGTTACGCGGACCGATGGTCGGCGAAAGATTAAGATTAGTGCGCGGAGCTTCAGAGCGTGAATTTACGTGTCAGTTTCAAGTCGTAGCCACAACAAATCTTTGTCCGTGCGGAAAGTGGACGCCGCTAAAAACAGATTTATCGTGCAGATATTCCAGGCTTCGGTGCACAAAAATACTGGAACGTTTATCAGGCCCTTTCGTGGACCGCTTTGGTTTAATGATGTTCACGGAAACAAAAAATTCAAGAACGGTCACGGGTGAAGAAATCTTAAAACGTGTCGAACGGGTTAGATTAAAGCAAGAAAATCCTGTTCATTCAGATTTGATTTTACAAAATGTTTTAACTGGGTTGTATTCCGATGTGTCAGCTAGGCGAATGAATTATTTGACTCAGGTAGCACACGTTTACGCATTAGAACGAGCTGCTGAAACTTCTAGCGAATTTAAACCCAAGATTTCAGATTATGACCGTGCTGAAGCTTGGGTTATAAAACCTTTTAGTCTGCTGGAAAGGGGCATGAGTTGACTTTAAACAAGGTCTCTTTTAACTTCATGTCTCTGCAAGATGGTGGGTTGGCCGAGGAGTTAGGCACGGCTCTGCAAAAGCTGTTACGGGGGTGCGAAGCCCTCACCCACCTCCAAATTTTTTTAAGTGCTGCAGGAAAAATTGGCGGCGTTCCACTTTGCAGATCAATCTTGCTAAGATAAATGCAAAGCGCTCATAGAAGTGCCACGAATCAATCACTAATGCTTCATCTTCTTATCATCTGTGCCCTTTGTTTCTGGCAATTCAATGGCGACGTTCCCGCTTAATGAAAGTGACGGTGTAAGCGATGAAAAGCTTATTCCGTTTGGCTTTATGCCGGTCTGAACGTCTGCAGCAACTTTCATTTTCTTAAGATCTAGTACAGCCATACTATTTTCGAAAATATTTGTGATATAGGCGTAGCGACTCGAAGGATCGATAACGACCCCGTGTGCGCCATTCCCAGTCTCGATTGTCTTAATAACTGAAAAAGTCTTAGTATCAACAATAGAAATGGATCTGCTTGGTTTTTCTTTCGTGCCTTGATTGGCAACTAGAAGATATTTCCCATTCGGGCTGACGAACACTTGGATAGGCCCGATTCCAACTTCTGTTTTACCAAGCAGAGTTCGCTTGACGACATCAAGTTTAGCCACTGAATTTTCGCCATTAATCGAAACGTAAATATACTTTCCGTCTGGTGAAAAACCAACTTGTGCTGGCTTCTGACCGACTTCCACATCAGCAACTTTCGTATTCGTTGCGGTTTCGATAACACTGACGGTAATGTCATTGTTATTTGCGACAAAGATCCATTTTCCATCGGGGCTAGAACGTAGTCCATGCGGCATTTTACCAACGGGAATCGTTGTAACAGTTTTCATTGTAGCTGCGTCAATGACGGTCACAGTGTTATCTTCACCATTTGTCACATAAATACTTTTACCGTTCGGGGTAATAATAATATGAGCTGGCATTTTTCCTGTCGGCACTGTTCCTTTTAATTTGTAAGTTGCTGTATCAATTGCCACCGCCAAAGATTTATGTCCGCTAACTGCCCATACGGTCTTGCTGTCCGGCGATAATTGAACATTGTGCGGACCTTCAATTCCAGTAAGCGTTGCAATTGCTTTGTTCGTCTCGGCGTTGACGATAGTCAAACTATTACCCGCTTCATTTGCAATCCAAATACTTCCAGTAATAGAATCAGGCACATTTTTATTGTCGAGATTACCGGCTGCGGAAGATTGATTTGAAAATAAAAAGATCCATATTAAAAAAATAAATAAATTTCTCATGATTTCCTCTGGTTTTTAATTTCATCGCAACTGTCTATTGCAGATTGCAAAAGCAGATCCAGATTACTCGGCACAAGAAATGCTCTCAGTGAACACGTATATCACTCAGAAGCATTCCAAAGGAAGCCCATTTGACTTCGTGGTAAACGCCTCATTTGGCTTGTCAAAATACCCCAAATCAAGGAGAAAAATTTGAATATCCTCGAAACAAGTCAGCCAAAAAAAATTAAAAAACAGAAGCATCGATTGAAGGAATCTAAGTCCGTCAATCACGATCATTTTATTGTTCCCCCTGATAAAAAAATTCGTTTGAAGGATTATGACCCAGGATTTACGAGCCATTACAAAAATAAAGTTGAAGCTTCTGATAAACTTCGAAAAGACGTCAAGCGCCTGGCAAAGTATCAGGACGTACTCTACGCACAAAATTCTTTTGCCGTGCTTGTCATGTTACAGGCCATGGATACTGCAGGTAAAGATGGCGTAATTAAGCATGTGATGTCAGGAGTGAATCCGCAGGGTACGCAGGTTCACTCATTCAAAGCACCGTCGGCCGAAGAGTTGGATCATGATTATCTTTGGCGAAATATGAAAGCCTTGCCGGGGCGTGGTGGAATCAGCATTTTCAATCGATCGTACTATGAGGAAGTGCTTGTGGTTCGTGTACACCCAGAGCTGCTGGATGTTCAAGGACTGCCGCCGATGGCAAAAGTCAAAAATATCTGGAAGCAGCGTTTTGAAGAAATTAATAATTTTGAAAAGTATCTAGTGAGGAACGGAATTGTTGTTCTGAAATTTTTCCTCAATATGTCAAAAGAAGAACAAAAGCGCCGTTTGCTTGCACGCATCAATAGGCCAGAGAAAAATTGGAAGTTTTCTATCAATGATGCGAAAGAGCGAGCACACTGGGACGGCTACATGAATGCCTTTGAAGACACAATAAATCACACCAGCACCGAGCATGCCCCGTGGTACATCATACCAGCGGATAACAAATGGTTTACACGTACAGTTGTTGCCGACGTGATTGTCGAAAAACTCAAATCACTCAATTTGCAATATCCAACGGTAAATGAAGAGCACATGAAACATCTTCTTGAAGCAAAAGCGCTCTTAGAAAATGAAACGCCCTAACTAAAAGATCAGAAAATGAAAAAACAGCCAAAGAAAGATAAACACGCCGGACATAAAATGGATGCGGTGTCGTCAAATAAATTAGAGATGGCTTACGACATGGGAAACCGTTTTTGGATCTTTAGGGCGGCTTTTTTAAGTCGCTAGCTCCGCCTTTTGGGATAGAACTTAAAAATCAAAGAAAAGCCATACAAGCAATCATCTGGTTTTGAGCGAACACCAAAAGAAATTTTCAAACATTGATACGTTTGAAAAAATTGAGACTGTATTCGTGGAGCGTAGAAAACAAATTTAGACCTGGAACAACAACTGCCGCATGAAATTTCTGTGTGAAAAATAAATCAAAGTGTCATCAAAACTTAATCAAAAAAAATTGTTGGCGATCAAGTTAAGTGCTTGATCGCAGGTGAATATTTTTTCACTGTGTTCGTTAATGGCGCGGATCAAAATAAAGTATAAAGTATTATTTCATCCAACCGAAAAGTATTTGTCGTTAATGAAGATGACAGAAAAATTTTCCTGGAGGATTCTGTGCTCAAAAATAAAAAAGATCTAAATAGAATTGAAAATTTT
>JAYUCH010000039.1:0-4080 GCA_043740435.1 Bdellovibrionales bacterium
AACTGCGCTAGAAACTGAACTATCAAGAATTTCCAGGAACATTCGAGATTTCATGTTTTGCACAACAAGACTTATATTGGTGTTCGAAATTATCAGCAAGATGGAGTAACCAAAGAAACAATTCATTGAAAAAGAAGTGTTCAACAGGATTCAAAAAATCTTGTCAGAAAATAAAATATAGCGAATGCCGTTCACGGAAATTAGATATCCTTATCTTTTATCTGGTCTGATCAAATGCGAGCCAGCCCGATTATTTTATTGTTGGTTCGAACACTTTGATATTTGGTGCGCGAGAGGGGACTTGAACCCCTACATCTTTCGACACAGGCTTCTTAGACCTGCGTGTCTACCAGTTCCACCACCCGCGCGATTGAACAAGATCAGCCAAATTAGTACTCTACGAAGCTTTGAAGGTCAATTCTTGAAAAGTTATTTTAAACCAGTAGGCCGGCACTACTTAGAGCCACTAGCCATCATTAAAGCATTGTACAAATCAACTCGGCCACCTGAGGCCACTTTGTCACGCAGTAACTTTGATGGTGTCACGGATTTCATTAAAATCAATTTTAATTCTTGATAAGTTAATTTCGGATATCTAGACCAAACTTCCGCAGCGATGCCTGACACAACGGGTGTTGCCATCGAAACTCCGGATTGAAAACTGTACTTATTGTTTGGCATTGTCGAATAAATTTGATACCCGGGAGCACCCACATCGACGCTGACTTTACCGTAACTTGGAGAATTATTTAAACCGCCATCATAATCATTCGTTGACGCGACCACTAGTAAATTATCATTTTCAAATGACGCTGGATACGACGGAGTTTTATCGATATCAATATCTGCATTGCCTGCAGCAGCTACTACTAAAACACCATAATGATCGGCGATGTATTTTAAAGTGTCAGGAATTAAGTTTCCACCGGCATTGGTTTTTTTTCCAAAACTGCAGTTAATGATTTTTGCTCCGTTTTTGGCAGCGTAAATAAAAGCTTCGGCCACATCTAAATCGGTTTCATCGCCGACTTCGGGAATAACTTTTAAGCCCATAATTTTTACGTTTGAAGCAATGCCCGCAATTCCTTGACCATTATTTTGTTTGGC
This sequence comes from Bdellovibrionales bacterium, assembly GCA_043740435.1. Taxonomy (GTDB): domain Bacteria; phylum Bdellovibrionota; class Bdellovibrionia; order Bdellovibrionales; family Bdellovibrionaceae; genus Pseudobdellovibrio. Next base: position 1,108 of record JAYUCH010000039.1, read on the forward strand.
AGCGATGATTCCAGATACGTGGGTGCCATGAAAATGCAGATCTTTTATTTCGGTACTGGGTTTATTGTTTTCATCACGGATGCTGGTGTTGATGCCGTAGACATCGTCGATGTAACCATTTTTATCGTCATCTATACCGTTATTTGCAATTTCTTTTGAATTTTTCCACATGATATCCTTAAGATCTTCATGGGTGTAATCAACGCCCGTGTCGATCACAGCCACTATTGTCGTTGCTGTCGGTTGATTTTTAAAAGTGCGGTAAGCCTTATTTAATGAGATACCAAATAACTGGGCATCGCGAAATATCCATCCTGAAGAAACCCCTGGATCATTAAAGTGTTCTGAGCTGTTATTTTTAAAAACTGTTTCTGTGTTAAGTTTTGTAAAATCGGTCGAAAACTGAAGACTTTGTAAATTCGATTTTTCTAATTTCGCAAAATAATTTTTGTGAATAGATAAAACTTGAGTATTCGTAAGCAGCAAAGACTCGACTTTTTTAAAATCATGAACTTTTAAGACATAGGTATCAGCAAACAAATTATAACTTTTTTCAACGCCTTCGATGGTTGGCAGTTTTGCATGAGGTTTTACTTTTACAATCAATCGGGTGGAATCAAACAAATTATTTACAGTAAATGAAGTGAAGGATTGCCGACCAACCGGTGTAGATATCAGAACCAATGCTAAGGCATAAAAAAGGGCTTGATGTTTTTTCACTGGAAAATCTCCTTGTACAACTTGTAGACACACGTCAATTACTGTCATTTGCAAAACGATCTGCAATCGATGTGATCTGTCTGAAGTATCTACCAATGTCTTAAAGCAAACCGCATGCTGGAAATTTGCTTTTGAAGTGGTCTAGGTTATGTGCGACCTGGCAAGGGTGCTGAAAAATTAGCGTTTATTTTAAAAAAACAAACATGAATTACGACTTATGGGGTCTCTGTTATTGATTCACTCGATCACGCGATCAATAAATGAATTGAGCGGTTGCTTGAAGGGTAGCGAATCCATAGACTTTCAGAGTTATCAAAAATCTCAAAAATCTCAACAAAGGAGAAATCATGTCAGCCGAAACAATGTGCCCATTTGCGGGTGCAGCACGAACTCAAAGCACAGCCGGCGCTCAGTCCAATTCTGATTGGTGGCCGAATCAATTAAATGTAAAAATCTTGCACCAGCATGGAACCAGTCCAAATCCGATGGATAAAGATTTTAATTATGCGAAAGAATTTAAATCTTTAGATTTAAAAGCCGTTGTTAAAGATTTAACTGCGCTGATGACGGATTCTCAAGACTGGTGGCCAGCAGATTACGGTCATTATGGTCCGTTTTTTATTCGTATGGCGTGGCATAGTGCGGGAACTTACCGAACATATGACGGTCGTGGTGGTAGCGGTCGCGGAGCTCAACGTTTTGCTCCGCTGAATAGCTGGCCTGATAATGGAAATTTAGATAAAGCGCGTCGCCTACTTTGGCCAATCAAACAAAAATATGGCGCAAAACTTTCTTGGGCTGATTTAATGGTTTTAACAGGTAACGTGGCTTTAGAATCAATGGGTTTTAAAACTTTTGGTTTTGCTGGTGGTCGCGCGGACGTTTGGGAACCAGATCAAGACGTCTACTGGGGATCTGAAGCAAAATGGCTTGGTGACGAACGCTACAAGGGTGACCGCGAACTTGAAAATCCATTAGCAGCTGTGCAAATGGGTTTAATTTACGTGAACCCTGAAGGACCAAACGGAGTTCCAGATGCATTAGGATCTGCGCGTGACATTCGTGAAACATTCGCACGTATGGCCATGAACGACGAAGAAACTGTGGCATTAACTGCGGGTGGGCACACTTTCGGAAAAGCCCATGGCGCTGCAGAGCCACATAAATACGTAGGCTCTGAACCAGAAGGTGCTGATATCGAACATCAAGGTTTCGGTTGGATGAGCTCTTTCGGCAGCGGCAGCGGCGTGCACACAATTTCAAGTGGCATCGAAGGCGCTTGGACAAAAAATCCAATCCAATGGGATAACAACTACTTCGAAAATTTATTCAGTTACGATTGGGAATTAACAAAAAGCCCAGCCGGAGCACACCAGTGGAAACCAAAAGATCCAGCGGCAGCAACAACAGTTCCAGATGCTCATGATAAAACAAAACGTCATGCGCCCATGATGACAACTGCAGACATGGCCATGCGCATGGATCCTGCTTACGAAAAAATTTCTAGACGCTTTTATGCAAATCCAAAAGAATTCGCAGATGTATTTGCAAGAGCTTGGTTCAAGTTAACTCACCGAGATATGGGACCACAGTCTTTGTACTTAGGTGAATTGGCCCCGAAAGAAGAATTAATCTGGCAAGATCCAATCCCAGCTGTTGATCACAAATTAGTTGATGAAACAGATGTTGCAGCACTGAAAACAAAAATTCTTGCATCAGGTCTTTCGATTTCTCAGTTGGTAACAACAGCGTGGGCTTCTGCATCGACATTCCGAGGCAGCGACAAACGTGGCGGCGCCAACGGCTCAAGAATTCGTTTAGCTCCACAAAAAAATTGGGAAGTAAATCAACCCACAGAATTAGCGAAAGTTCTTCCAAAGTTAGAAGCAATCCAAAAAGACTTCAATGCTTCAGCTACGAATGGAAAAAAAGTTTCTGTAGCTGATTTGATCGTCTTGGGTGGTTGTGCAGCGGTTGAAGCGGCAGCTAAAAAAGCAGGCCATGATGTGAAAGTACCATTCACACCGGGTCGTACAGATGCAACTCAAGAAAAAACAGACATCGAATCATTCTCTGTTCTTGAGCCTTTAGCAGACGGCTTTCGTAACTATGCACAAAAAGGTTTTGAATCATCAGGTGCAGAATTATTAATCCACAGAGCTCAGTTGATGAAATTAACAGGTCCAGAATTGACAGTGTTGATCGGTGGAATGCGGGCAATGAACGCGAACCACGGTCAAACAAAGCACGGCG
>JAYUCH010000040.1:0-30817 GCA_043740435.1 Bdellovibrionales bacterium
CGCAGTTATGTGATCATGCAACAGAACCAGTGGAATAAGCAGCAGCTGTCGAAGCCATCGTGTGCAGGCTTAATCGCGTCAGACTTGGCCAATGCGTCCATCAGCGCTCAGGTCAAAAACTTGCGTCGTCACTATGTGGAATCCGATTGGAATATTGGATTTTTTTACGACGCCAATACCGCTTACGATCCGAACAACAGATTATCAAGACCACTGTGCTTAGTTCCAAAATCAAACGAGTGTTATCTTCCCACGAACGAAATCGTTTTAGCGGGCACCGATGTTGGCATAAATTACAACCCTAGTTCCGAGTGTTATTTATCGAACCAATCGGGTACAGCGTATGTGAATTCACTTGATGTTGTAAAAGCGGGTGGACGCTGCGCCCAATTCGCCAGCATTTGTGTTCGAACCAGCACGAATTTCTAGTTTTTATTTCTAAGCACTGCTAGCCTTTTAGCATGAGAAAAAATATTTTTATTTTTACGCTTTTAGTTAGCCAATTTATTTTTGCAAGCCCAATCATTGGCTCGGTATCAACGGCAACAGGTGGGACGGGCCGCGGTGCCATTGAACCTGTCGATGGCACTTTGCTAAATCCATCAAGTGTTGCAAAAATAAAAACTCAGTTTTTTTCTTTTAATTATTCAAATGAACAGATGGGAGTCACGATTGCTGACAATGGCAAAGAGGCTTTATTTCCCGCGGCCTTGGCTTTTGTTCGGACAGATATTAATAATTTGAAAACCCAGGATATGGCTGTCGTTGTCGCCTATTCCGTGCTGCCCCGACTTTCTTTAGGCACAACTGTTTCTTTGGTAGAATACGTCACCAATTTAAAAAATACAGAGCAAAAATACCGTCAAACAGTCAGTGATATTGGTGCTTCGTATGCCCTAGCAAAAAATATTTCTGTTGGAATAGTCGCCTACAAAATTTTATCGACGGGGAGTGAGCTTGAAAAAACGTTACAAAAACAACAGCTGCTTGGAATGGGTGCAAGTTACACTTTTGATAACTTTGTTCGCTTTCGCTTTGATATTGAATCGGCCCCTGAAAATAAAGTGGATCGTTTAACCTATATGGCGGGTTTAGAGACCTTTTTAAATGACTGGATGATTATTAGACTTGGTTACCAAAACAACAATGTTCTTTCTAAAAACTTTATGACCGCGGGTCTTGGTTTTTCTGGCCCACAATTCGGCTTACATTACGGGTACTTAACTAATGTTTCTAATAGAGATGAAGACCGACACACGGTTGACTTGGGAGTTCCTTTTTGATAGATCTTTGGTCTTCTTAAATTTGACACATAACAAAAAGGTAAAAAAATGGCTTCAAAAACTAAAAAAGTAAAGACTATCAGAAAACATAAAAAAGCACGTTCTGGTACTAAAAGAAAAGCCGCTTTACGAACTAAAGGCTCTACTAAATCTCAAAAAGCTCTTTTTGGTGATAAATAATTTTTCTATCTTGATCCGTACCGACGCAACAGCGTCGGCATTTCTTGAACTCCGCCTTTTATATCCCACTTAAACGGGATTTCGACCCAGCCCTCTTGGCCTGGATAAAACTTCCACCTTTTTAAAGCAGCCAATGTTTTGCCGTCCAAATTACGAAAACCCGTCGACTGAGTCAGTCGAAATTTTGTGGGCTGACCGGCCTTTGATATATACGCATGAAAAGCGACAGAGCCCTGTTCGCGGCGAAGTCGTTCGTCGTTCGAATACTGTGGTTTTGGATTTCCTGGAACTTGTCGCAACTGATCTAACGAACGAACTGAATTTGGATCACCACTGATTCCCGTGCTGGATTTATCGGAACCACTTGGACTTGAACCTTGACCCGTTTTCGCTTGGCCGGCACCGGCTGCGAAAGCTTTGGCTTTAGCAAGTGCCGCATCTTTTGCAGATTTTTCTGCGGCGGCAAGTTCTGCGGCTTTCACTTGAGCAAGAGCCGCTGCATTTTTACTGCGTGTTGCATTCAAAGAATTTTCCATGGCCCTAGCTTGGGCTTGGTTATCATTTTCTAAAGCCTGCAAAGCTTCGTCTTGTTCATCGGCAATTAATTTAGTTTCGTTATCAAGTTCTGATTTCTGGGCACGAAGTGCAGCTGCGTTTGATTTATCTACATTTTTAAATTCGCTTTCAAATGCATCGTCGCCCAGATTTCCGGTTTGGGCGGCGACAACTCCGTCAAAATCTAAATCGGGTGCCGAGATATCTTCGATAGTTTCGGGAACTCCTGCTCGCGATGGGGCCCCACGCGATATTTTTGTACTTCCTGATCCAGTAAAAGTTTTTGCTCGGGCCATTTTGCTTTTTGATTTGATGGATTTAGCAACCGGAGCTTTAACAACTTCGGCGATTTCTGAATCGACGGGTGCCGATGGTTTTAGTGCTGCAGCAGCTTCCGCTCCGGCCGTTGGTGCAACCGTTTCACCTTTGGGTGCAGCCAGTGACTTCATAATTGGTTGAACTTGTTCGGGTTCGATAATTTCAATTACGATTTCTTCTTTTTTAATTTTTTCTATAAGTGGAACCGTCAGATACAAACTGCCCAGCGCCAACATCGTATGGATCATCATAGAAAAACCAAAATATTTTGTGCTTGGTTCGTTCGTCTGAGTTTGCAGTGCTAATAAATCATAATTTGCTGACATAAGTACCCCTGTTAAAAAGAGCTAACATCAAATAGTATACAAATATGGGGCCCGGCGAAGTGCTGGCCAGAAACCGCCCAGCACCACTTCGGCAACATTACTGGAAAACTAGCAGTGAAATTTTTACTTATTCGTTCAGTAAACCGTCAGGGATTTTTCCGCTGCGAATGGCATCCGCCAAGGCCTGATGGTCTGCGCAGCCAACAATGGCCAGCGCGTCTTCCAGGGGCCGCGGATCGGGCGCAAACATTTTTAATTTTTTAACATCTAAAATACGTTGATAAGTCAGCTGCAAATCAGACCTTTTCAACTGATCCTGAGCCACCGCCGACAGAATAGCTTCGATGGCCACAGGTGGCGATTCGGGTTCATTACAGTATAAAAGTAAATCAGCACCCGCTTGCAAAGAACGAATTGGTATTTGTCCCTTGTCGTAATGTTTAGCCATGGCTTTCATATCTAAATCGTCTGTAATAATTAAACCACGATATTTCATTTCATCACGGACCAGTGTTTTTAAGAAAAATTCAGACAAAGTCACTGGCCACTTGGCATCGATGTTTTTAAATAAAATGTGCGCTGTCATGACCATATCCACTCGACTGCGCAAAGTTTTTTTAAACGGCACCAGTTCCACTTCGTGCAACCGCGCCAAAGTAGCTTCTTCAATCGGAAGTTCCTCGTGAGAATCAATCACTGTGTTTCCATGTCCCGGAAAATGTTTTGCACAAGAAAGTATTCCGGACTTGATGTAACCACGAACTAAGGCTGAACACATTTTTTCCACTTGGTGAGGGTCGCTACTGATCGCACGATCACCGATCACTGTGTTTGCAGGATTTGTAAATACATCGACACACGGTGCGAAATCTAAATTGATTCCCATGCTCATCAGTTCAGTTCCCATGCGCTGAGCAAAATGAAAAGCAACAGTGGGCGCATCAAGATCGCCGATTAATTTCAATGCGGGCCACTGCGTGAACGGTGGCTTCAACCGATGAACACGTCCGCCTTCCATGTCGATGCCGATAAACAACGGAGTTTTTTCAACCATTTGGTGGCGTAAATTTTGAATTTCAGAACACAAGGCATGTATTTGCCTTGGCTCGACACAGTTTCTAGCAAAAAGTACGACTCCAGAAATATTATTTTCGACTATAAATTTTTTCTCAGACATCGTTAGCACTGCTCCGGAAATACCAATCAACATGTGCTGGCCAATTAACTCGCGAAGACTGATCATGTTATTTTCCTTTTGCGTGATAGACGTTTATTTTTCCCGCGGGAATGTCTCCGAACAGTTTTTCGAACACAGCTGAATTAACTTTGATGCCTTCTAAGGCTTCTTCAGAAGACTTAACCAATTCGGTCTCTATGCCGGTCGATGCGGTTATGGCAGAAATAGCTTCACCGCGCTCGGTAATTAGGTTTTCGTATTCAATACCGGCAAAGCTGTTGGTCACTTTTAATAACTGCAAAGATCCTTGTGTTACCATTTTTTTACCCACTTTGGCAGAGCCCGATTTAATATCTGCTAATTCTTCGGCGATAGCTGAAAAATCATATTTGGAATCTGTTTTTAAACCCTCTTTACTTTTAAGCATCAAATAATAAAGTGTCGTCGATAAAAAAGTTCCTTTAGGAATTTTCTTGTCAATTTTAGAAGTCTTTCCGTTTTCAGTGGCAACAGCTGTCATTTTGTCTTTGTTAAATTTGGCTTCGATTGTTTTTGTTTTTTTACCTTCAGCAGCTAGGTAACTGTAACTGACGGGCGCCAAATCAGCATTCGAAACAGTTTGCAAAGATTCAGTCATATCAAAACCATTTTTTGCTAACCGCGTAAACGAATAGGTTTTAAAGTTTCCAGTCTTAGCGTCCAGCTCGTTACGTAAAATATAAAAGCCAACGTGTTTTTTAAATTGCATCACCTTGTAGTAGCCTTCGAACAAAATTTCAGAATGGGCACTGATTGCAAACAAAAGACAAAGAAAAGAAGCCAGCATGGGTGATATAAATTTTTTCATGAATTAAAAGACTCCTCAAAAAAGATTAGGTCTTAGTTTAAGAAATAAAATTTGAAAAGGCATGTTACGAGTCACCAACCCCACAGCAACTAGGCAAAAGGCCAAACAGACTTCGCCCGTGCAACCTTGTCTCAACTTAAGTCGAGCCTGAACCAAAATTTTTACGTAACAAAAACGATCTGTTGTTCGATGCCAGTTTAAGTTTAGAATAGAAATCAGCAATGAAAAAGCCACTGTTCACGCTATCAAGAAAAAACCAAAAAGGTCAGGTTGCCATATTCGTGGCACTGATTTTTCAAATTCTTTTTGTTTTCTTTGCGATCCTAATTAACGTCGGACTTTTGGTTCACCACAAAATAAATTTACAACAATCTGCCGATTTGGCCGCGTATTACGGCGCGATGAAACAAGCTGAATCACTGAACGCGATTGCGCATATTAATTACCAGATCAAGCAAGCTTGGAAACTGCTTGCTTGGAGATACCGGATTGTGGGTACATTTGGGTTTCAAAATACGAATGAAGGTGACATGAAACCTGTGATGCCTATAACACTTCGCTACGATACCAAATCAACTATAAATAGCAAAGACGACGTTGATAACGGCTCGTGCGTTGATAGCAGCGGCAAAGTTAACACGGCCACACATCCATTTTTTTGCATCGGGCATGGTGGAATGAAAGGATGGAGAGGCAGCAAAGATGAGAACAATTGCAAGATCAATTGTGGAATAATGCTGTCATCAGTTCCTTATACAGTCAATGCAGTACCGAATATTTCTGTCGTTATAAATAATGGGATTTCTTATGCCATAAGGGATGCAATCGTCCAGGTAAATACTAATTTGAAAAATCTATGCGAAAGTGTCGGTGAAGTGAATGTCAGCGCATTGGCAAAAATTATTTTAAGTTATCGTCGCGAGGTTGTCATGCGAACGCAGACGATGATGATGCTTGCTGGAAATTTAAGTAATGAAAAATTTCTGGACCTTGATGGAAACGAAGTTTTAAAAGGATCAGAAAATACATTCAAAAACAATTTAACTGAAGCCAATTTAGATTCAGGTACCGACTTAAAATTTAGCTCGTACAACAGTCTTTCTAGTCCTGAGTGTGCTATGGAAAAAGATATTTATCGTGCCGGAAGTAAAAAAGGTAAAAGCGAGTTTTTGAAACGCATCGAATTTAATATAATCGAATTTTTTATTCATGACTGTAACTTCAGTGGAGGGGTGGCAGATAATAGTCCTGCAGGACAGCAATTCACATCTGGGACAATTTATAATGAAAGACGAGACAATCTTTCAAATGGTGAAGAACAGGGGCTACATAAAAATCCGAAGATTAAAGATGCATTAGATCCACAGATAGTAGCTGAAATTTTACAGTTGGTTAATGCAGAAAATGAAAAATACACCGTTGGATACGAAAAAAATCCGTGGTGCCCTGCCTATTATTTCGTAACGGCGTCATCGATGCCGACCATTCCATTTTTGCCGCTGGTTAAAATCAAATTAAGTGCGAAAGCTGTTGCAAAACCTTTTGGTGGAACCATCGGGCCGTGGTTTGGAAAAGAATGGAATAGTACCACGACAAATACCCAGGAAAGTATCAAATACAGTGATCAAAACTTACAGCTTGATCCGAACTTACCGATCGTGAACGATGTTGGGGGTGAAAGTGTTGGTAAAACAAAGTTTGCGCGATTTTTACCGAACTACAGTCGATTTGTAGGCGATGATCTGGGCCTGAGCGATCCTGAGTACATCGCCGAATACCATGCTGCACTTCTTAATCGCAAACCTTCTGACAACGGAAGTCTTGGTTATAGTAGTTCAAAAAATCCTGACAGCAAACCTGGAACTGGTATTTTAACTGCTCCGGGCGAATGGCCATCTGTGAATTCATGGGATGAAGCTTACGACATTACCAAAGCTAACTACGATCCGATAACGAAAGAGCCTAACAATAAAGATTCGTACTTCAGAGATTTAGAAATATCTGCAGTAGCACCTAACCAGTTTGATTTAAGTTATTATTCAATCGACCCAGATTTTTATGATAATTATTATGTGCGTTTATCAAAACCTGCAATTATTAGTAAACTGAAACAGTCTGCAGGAATGGGTCCTGAAAAAGACTTTTTTGTTCGACCTGATTTTGGCAATAATAAAGAGGTTTATACAACGAAAGAAAATTTTTCTGTCCGACACCAGCTGGAAATAGTGAAACGTATTTTTGGCACGAATAAATCAGGGCTTCAAGCTTCTAAGAATTCTATGCTGGAAGCATTCCCATACCTTGTAACAAAACAATCTTCCTTGCTAACAGGATGGACCTTTAAAAACTTTGCAGACTATGATTCCTTCCCCGCTGATGATGTAAATTCACCGGATGGCACTATGGCTTTTGCTCGGTGCCGAGATGACTGGAATAACGAAAATAAAAAAACGGCCTTTGGTAACCCTGTTGAATCAGGATTGCCACCGACTCCGGGCAATTGTGTTACCGGCGGTCGGGTGGGGTACTCGGTTAAACTGGTTTCTCCGTCGATGTTGCGATCTTCTGCGCCGGCTCAGCCTTTGGGTGGCAAAAACACCTCGGGTAAAATTTTAAATCCTATTCCAGAGGATCTTTTAAATAATTAAAATTAAATTAGGGCTTGGTTACTGTTTCGCTTTGATACAATTAAAGTAAACCAGACTTTAGGCCGATATAGCTTTAATCCGGGGGATGGTTATGCGAATAGCTTTAAGCATTTTAGTTTGTGTGATTGCAGCGGTATTTTTTTCGTTGAGTGCGCAAGCTAGCTATAGTGAAGAATTCGAGTCTTACACGAAATGTAAAAATCAGTACGCCAACGGCAGTTGCGATGCGGTCCCTATGTTTTCTAAGAAAGCATTGATCGAGCAATCTGCTACCTGTCGCCTATCCCCAGAAATATTTGCTTCGCTTGAAAGCAGCATCACATGCAGCACCGTTAACTCGATTAACAAAAGTTGTGTCGACAAATTTCAACCTCAAGTTAAACAATTAATTAGCAATCACTGTGCAACTGAAAGCCGAACTGCAACTCAGGCTGCTGCGGCCGCTTTGCAGGGCAGTGCTGGCGGATCTCAGGCTGCAAAAAGCAAGGACAGCAACGGTTCTGATCTGATGAATTTGGCAAAAACTGTTGGCAAGCCTTTGGCTGCAGCAACGGGATTAACTGGAAAAATTGAAGAGTACGGTAAAAAAGTTATTAAAGACGGTGGTTTTAGTAACCCTTTTAAAAAAGACGAAGGAAAAGTTGGTTTCGAAAGTACTTCAGCACCAGCGCAACAGCCAACTGGAAATGTAAATTCGAATGCCAGTGTTGACACCACTTCGCAGCTAAAAGGTGATGATGCAAAAGGTTTAACAACACCTAACTTTGACGTGCCGAAAAAGACAAGTGTCGGTGATAATTCACCAGTGACGAATGATACAACGAAAAACGAGTCAGCACCTAGTTCTGATACGCAAAAATTTGATGGACCCGCAACGGCTGCTGAGACCACTACGAAACAAGCGGAAATGAAAGATGCAGAACAGAAAGCTGTTGCTGCTGCTCCCGTCATTAAAGATCCAGCTGCAAAACTTGCGGAGGCTTCTAAGCCTGGAGTTCCAGAAAAAGCTGCAGAAGGTGCCTCCACCGAAATAACTCAAACAGCTGCTGAAGCAAATGCTTTGATACTCAGTGAAATAAAAGCGACCAGTGCTAAAGGAACTCAACTTGTTAGCGATCCAGTATTTCCATTTTCACAAACTAAAGCAGCTGTGGATTCTTCAGCAGAAAAAATAAACAAATATTTAGAGACCGTGAAAAAGACCTGCACGGGTGCATCTGAAAAAGCAGGATTTTTATGTTTAGAGGGGACAAGTCCCGGAATGAAAACTGCAAAAACTACAATGGATGTTGCGGGCCCTGCATTAGCTATGATTAATTCTGCGCAGAAATCATGTTCGGCAACTGCCGATGTTAGCCGGCTAGTTGGAACAGGTTTAGCGATTGCTAAAGGCGTTTGTGTAGCGGCTAAATTATATTGTGATTTTTCTTGTAGCGCTGCAGTTGCAGCAATAGCAAAAACCAGAACTGAAATTGCAACGAATATATCTCAAGCATTTGCTAAAGATGTTAATAACGCGCAAAGCGTTGCTGCAGGCGCCGGTCCGGCGTTAGAGGCTAAGATTAATGGCCTGATAGCTAAAAATGCAGCTTTAGCACAACAGTTGAATGCAGAATTAATTACTTCGTTAGAAAAGGAAATGGTTCCTACGAACCCTGGAACATCTGCAGGCACAGTAGTAAAATGTGAAGGCCACATGAAAGACATCGGTTTACTTGCAATGAACATTGCAGGTACTTTCAAAGCACAACAAAATGCAAAAGCCTGCGCAGATAAATTAAAAACGGGCGGAGAAGGTCCTTCTGTCGCAGAATATTGTGCGCAACCTGCGAATGTTTCATCTGACTATTGTAAATGTCAGCGCGACAGTTCTCAGATGGGTTGTTCGGGTCATATTGTATCAAGTTCAACTTTTAATCGTCCGAGTGATGACAAGGGCAGTGTGCAACGCAGTGGATCCGGTGCCAGTGGTTTTGCTGGGCCCGGAGTTGGCGTGTCAAAAATTGATGCTGGAAACATTCAATCGCCGATTGCTGGTGGAACTTCTGATCTGGGTGTAAGCGGAAAAGTAAACGACTCATCGTCCGGATCTGCGTCGAATAAAGGCGCTGGCAGCGGGAGCTCGGGTGCTGCTTCGATGGGTGCTGGCGGTGGAAACACCAATCCAGAATTAGCCAACACAGACGAGAAAAAGAAATGGAGCTTTGGCGCGTTTTCAGGGGCGTTCGGAGGCTTTGGTGGCGGATCAAGTTCAGGTAAAGGTGCAGCTGGCTCTTCGAAAATTGGACAAAAAGATTTAAATGCACAGCGGGCACTGGCTTCTGAAAAACAATGGCGTTCGGAAGTTACAGAATCTTCGGGTAAATCTAATTTTGAAAAAGTAAAAGAAAGTTATTTAAAAAAGACAACGACGTTGTTGGAAAAGTAATTTTATCGGGGGAATTTTGGAAAAAGTTTTTTTAAAAAAAGTAATTGCATTTTTAATTTTACCGACAGCTCTGCAGGCAGCAGATATGCCATCCCCTCCACCGCCGATGAACTGTCCCACGATTATGACGGCCAGCGGGCCGACTAAAGATCACGCCTGCGAAAACAGATATGCAGACCAAGTAAGACAGTACCAAACGACACGTGACCAAATCTTGGCAGCTCAAGAGGCCGCAAGAAAAGCGGCTTTGTCTATTTCAGCCACTGAAAAATTAAACCAAATCGAGCAACAAAATAAAAAGGGTCAGGCTCAACAACAAGTTAAGCAAGCAATGTTTTCTGGTTTATCAAGTTTGTTTCAGGCTAAATTCGCAGCCAGCTGCTCGCACCACTGCCAGGGCGCTTTAATGGCAGCAAGTATTGCTTATTCAATTTTATCAAATAAATCTGGAAAACAAGCTGGCAATCATGCGTTTATGGCAAACAGTGCGTGTTCATCCTATAATAAAATTGCTTCTGCTGGGAAAGCATGCGGATCGGACGCGGCAGGTTTTAATCCAAACGCACCCGCATTTCCGAACCAACAAATTGATCCGAATACAGGTAAATGCTTACCATCTGCACCGGCTAGCTGCACTGTGACTCGCGATGCACTTTTGGCGGATAAATCATTTGATGCAAAATCTTTGCAGCCGGGCCCTTCCGGATTTGCTGGTGCTGGAAAAGATTATAAATTTAATCCGGACGGAACAATTACCACAGCCGATGGAAAAAAATATAAAGAATCAGATTTTGATTCAGAAAAAGCGATGATAGCGGCAGGCTTTTCTCCGCAGGATGCGGCCGCGGCTTTTGCATTAAGTAAAAATAATGCGGCTTCTAAATTAGCTGGCAATCTAGCCGAGGACTTAAAAATGCCTGACTTCGGATCGTTCAATTCCGCAGGCGGCAGTGGCACCATGACAATCAAGGCACCGCAAGATTCGGACAGCGGAGCCCTGGGCGTTAAAGACGCTAACGGTAACAAAAGAGATTTAGCTTCTGAAGGGCTAGTCCGAGACTTTAACGGTGATGTTATTGGAATAGCAAATGACGATATTTTCAGAATGATGAGCAAACGATACAACATGAAATCCGAGCAAGATACTTTCATAGGCCAGTAGACCTATTGCGATTTTTATAAATAAAAGCCATGATTAACCATGGCTTTTATTTTTCCCAATCAAAAAAAATCAGTCAAAGTTTTAGGTATAATGAACGGCACCAGTTTAGATGGAATTGATTTTGTACTTATACAAGTTACTAAAAAAAACTTAGCCTGCAAGTTTTTGAAAATGAAATCTTTTTCATTTGATAAAAAATTAAAAAAAGATTTAGTGTCGGCCGCAGCGCATGAATTAAAAGTGGATCAGTTAGCGAAGCTGCACCATCAACTTGGTCGATACTATGCCCAGTGCTTTGAAAAATTGAAATTTGGTGCAGTTGATTTAATCGGCCTGCATGGACAAACGGTATTTCACCAAGGCCAAGACGCCACATTGCAAATCGGTGAACCAAGCTACTTAGCGTTGGCTGCAGGCTGTCCGGTTGTTTCTGATTTTCGGGTGGCAGACATCGCAGTTGGTGGACAGGGTGCGCCGATAGCCACTTTTTTTCATCAAGTTGTGTTCGGCAAAATAAATAAAAAATTAAGCCTTCATAATTTGGGCGGAATAAGTAATTTAACTTTATTGAAAAATGGAATTGTTGTGCAAGGTTTTGATACGGGCCCTGCTAACATGCTGATGGATTTAGAAATTCAAAAATCGACAAAAAACCGATTGGCTTATGATCAAGACGGAGTACTAGCCCAAAAAGGAAAAATAAACTTAAAGCATGTTGAAAAAATGCTGGCCCATCCGTATTTTAAAATTAAACCGCCAAAAAGTTGTGGCCGAGAACAATTTGGCCAAGTTTTTCTGAAAAAATTTGAATCTGCGCTAAGTTCTATGGATTTAAACGATCGCCTTGCTACCATCACAGAATTCGTTGTTAGTTCGATAGTTCAATCTTATAAAAAACATACTGAATTTATGCCGAATGAAATCATTTTTTGTGGTGGAGGCGTTGAAAACAAATACTTGATCGATTGTATAAAGACACAATTACCCGAAGTAAAAATCAGTAACGTGACTAATTATGGTTGGCCCACAAAAAGTATCGAAGGGGCTGCGTTTGCCTTACTAGCTGCCGCAAAAATTTGGAACATTCCATCTAATTTGCCACAGTCTACTGGAGCGCAAAAAAAAGTAAGCTTGGGAAAAATAACAATTATTTGATGATTTGTTTTTCAAAAGCGATGCAGTTTTCAAAAACATTATCAGCTGAAACGGCAGCACTTTTACTGATACAGTTATACCCAACTAAATTTCCGGGCTGAATATTATGTTTTTCTGAAACTAAAGATGATTGAATCAAACGGCTTGGATCATACTGATTTATAAAACTTTGCAGCTGGTTATCTTTTTCTAGTTTTTGTAACATGACTTCTGTGGCTGATAATAAATCTTCTTTATTACCCGTTTCAAACCAAGTGGATTCAATTTCAAAAAGTTGTAAGCGGTCCAGAAACGGAAACAAAACATCATATAAAATATTTTGCTCTTGATCTGGCTTGATATGGCTTATGACTTCCCAGGATAAAATGCAGACACCAATGTAATGCCATGGTTCTAAATTTAGATCAGAACAGGTTTTTCCGATGTGGCGAACGCTATTACCGTGGGCCCAAAGTGCTCCAAATTTTTTTCCGGCTTCGGGGTGTTTCATGACCACTAAAGTTGCCAAAGATTTGCTTTTTTCATGGGCTGACAACAAATCATTTAAAAAATCTTTTTGCTCTGTAAAGTAAACTTCGTCAGCATTCATCAGCAGAATAGGTTCATTTGCAGTCAACAATGGCTGCGCTTTTTTAATAGCACCACCGTTACCTAAAATATTTTTAACTTCAAAGGAAAATTTTGCTTTATTTTTTATGTAGGGTTGCTTTGAATACAAAGTTTCAATTTGCAGCGGTAAGTGATGCGTATTCACCACAAATGAAGTTATTTTTTGCTGCACATGAATTAAATACTGAAACTGGTAAAACCCCATAGGTACATTTAGAAAAGGTATCACTGGTTTAGGATAATAAGTTGTATAAGGTTGAAGGCGTGATCCAAAGCCTGCGGCCAGCAAAAATAAATTCATTACAAGCTTCCGTAATTTTTGTTAAGTGCACCCGATTCAATCAGTATTTCCATCAGAACTTGATACTCTGGAAAATGTGATAACGATCTAGCTACTTTCTTGATCGTATTTGGCAAATATTTTAAATAGCGGCGATCTTGGCGTGTATTCATAAAACTGGCGAAGCTGCCGCAGGCTTTAAGACAGCGCTGAACAGATTGAAGTTCATAGATTAAATTAAAATTTTCTTGGCTGAAATTTTTTGATTTTTTTACCTGTGAATTTTCAAAATAATAATTCATCAATGAATAGGTGTAATCATCGGATAATTCCACATAGGAATCTTTGAATAAACTCACTAAATCGTATTGGACGGGACCAAGCCTTGCATCTTGAAAATCGATCACATAAATTTGGCCCAGTTTTATCATTATATTTCGCGAATGATAATCACGGTGGCAAATAACTTTAGGTTGCTGATGCAGTCGTTCACAAAAGTGCGTGAAAACAGAATTAAGTGCTTTCGTTTTCTTGTCATCCATTTTAAAGCTAAGAATACCAGTAATTAGGTGTTCTTTGGCGTAGTTCATTTCCCACATAAATTTAGCTGTATCGAACATAATTTCTGTGGCCGAAGTTTTATTAGTTAGGGTTGTAGCCGTGTCGTGAATTTTTATGATTTCATCAATAGATTGTTGATAAAAGGCTTTAGATAATTTTTCGTTTGTATTTTCTAAGTGCTTTCTTTCCAGAGTTAAATCGCCCAGGTCTTCTTGTAAAAGAACTCCGAGCTCACCGTTTACGGCCAGAATATTCGGTACATTCACGTGCGCTAACTTGAAATGCTTCTGCACGCTAATAAATGGATAGCTTATTTCTTGAAATGGTTCCCAGAACATCAGGATCCACGATTTTTCAGCCGCAATAATTCGGTAATATTTTCTGGCCGATGCATCACCAGCTAATTGGTAAATAGAAAACTCTTCAGGTGTTTGAATTTTTTCTTGAACCCATTTTTGTATGGACTCAGAAATCGGATTACTTAAGTCAGACACCATTTTCATACTGATTATGGTGTCATTGCTTTATGCAGAAAGCAAGCCTAGGCCATGGGCTCGTTCATCTCGAAGAATAACAGATCTAGTATTTCATTACTTGTTTGCTGCGCTATCGGTACGCGGTCAATATCAAAATAAAATCCCAGCAGATCATTTTTTAAACGCGTGCTCCAGCTTTTAGATTCCAACGCGGCCATCGAAAGACTAGAGCCCACTAATATAATCGGGGTCGTATCAAGATAATTTTCATTGATTCGAGTTAAAAAAGATTCTAGCAGCTGAAGTTCTGTGGATGTTAATTGATCTATGTCTTCAATAAAAACTGTGGTGTCGCTTAAAGTTAAAAGATCTTCGACCGTGGCTGTAGAGTTAATTATATCGTGAAAGCGAACAAATAAATTTCTTTCACTCATCTCATGAATTTTCAAAGCGACCTTGTGTCGATTTTGCGCCGTATGCGCTTTTAGATGAATAATTTGTGATAAAAGTTTTTTAGTATCGGCGGCTTCATAAACTTTAGCATTATCAAACAACTGCACAACTTTATTTTTTTCTTTTAAGGCATCATTTTTTTGATTTAAAATATTTTCTTCAGTCGTTTTCAAAAGAAGATTGTAGACTTGAGGTTCAACCAAAAATTTAATCAAATCCACAATTTCAGTTTTTTGCTGTTCTGATAAGAATGAACCCCGGTTGACGATGACGTTGCCTAGGTCATGATTCTTCAGTGACAGCGGTATGATAAAATCGTCTCCGTTTAAGTAGGCTGATTTTTTATCGTTCAGTAAAGTTAAGGCTCTGAACTGCAACGTTTTACCGTATTTTTCTTCAACCAATTGAAGAGTTTTTTTCCAGGCTGAATCATCTAATATTTCTTTCATAACCACCCCACAGCGTTAAATCCTACTTACCCACAACGGCTAGCATTACAAACGCTGTGCCGAAAATTGTCGGTAAAGGGGTAGTGTCGTTGATGTGATCAGCTAGGATTGATCACGGAGTAAGTCTTTGAAATCTGCCGTGAATCTAGAAGTAAATTTTACCTGTGCAAATAGTATTCAAAACAAAACCCCTTAAAAGTTAACTTAAGGGGTTTGAAGTATTGGACAATGTTGTAAAAACTATCGAGCCAGCTTGCGCTTATCTAAAGCGTATTTTTCAACTTTCATGATTAATCCCGCGCGGCTGATCCCTAATTCTTTGGCTAATTTTGATTTATTCCAGCCGGTTCGTCGTAGGCCTTCTTTGATCATTTCTCGCTCAAGTTCTTCTAGGGCATCTTTCAATTTGCCGTGTAATCTGGACCCTTGAACTTTGGTTTTTTCACCGAGTTCTAGAATTTTCGGAGACAAAATTTCATGACCTATCTTTTGATCATCACCGGACAAGACGCACAGGCGTTCAATTTCATTCTGTAATTCTCGAACGTTACCTGGCCACGGATAGTCGTATAATTTTTCAATAGCTCGGCCCATTAAAGATTTTTTAGGTTTATGCGAAGCTTCTGATGCCTTGTTTAAAAAATACTCGACTAAAAGCGGAATATCTTCTTTGCGCTCGCGTAGTGGCGGCACGCGAATATTAATAACATTTAAACGGTAATATAAATCTTCACGGAATGTTCCTTGCTCGACCATTTCGCGCAAGTTTCTGTTGGTTGCTGCCACGATACGGACATCAACCTTTCGCATCTCTGTTGAACCTACCGGAGTAAAAGTGCCCTCTTGCAGAACACGCAGCAATTTGACTTGCATCTGCGGAGACGTATCACCAATTTCATCTAAGAAAAAAGTACCTTTGTCTGCCATTTCAAAAAGACCTTTTTTGTCTTTTAAAGCTCCCGTGAAGGACCCTTTGATGTGACCAAATAATTCTGATTCTAATAAGTTATCATTAAAAGCTGAACAGTTCTGTATAACGAAGGCTTTGTCTTTACGATGAGAATTGTAATGAATTGATTTTGCAATTAATTCTTTTCCAGTTCCATTTTCCCCTTGGACCATGACTGTTGAATCTGCAAATTTGATTTTGTCCATCAAAGCATAAAGCGACTGCATTGGTTTTGATTTACCCATCATGTTGTCATACTTAAACCGGTTACCAAGTTCTTTATTCAGTTCAGTGATTTTGTTTTCGCGACTAGAAATTTCTACGTGCAAAGTGACGATTTCTTGTGCGACCAACTCAACTAATTCACAAAAATGCTGACGGTTTGAATCGTCAACATATTGAAATTTGCTAACAGATTTTTCGATTAGCTCGTTCGTGCAAGCAAATGCCGCTAAACGTTCGCGGACTTCTGCGATTCGCGTTGCGATTTGTGCGTCCTTGAAAAAACCCATAGCCACGACTGTTCCTACGAAATCATTTTCGATAACGATTGGAAAAACACAAACGTCAAAGCCAGCTGCATCCCATTTTTTTATTAAATAACGATTTGAAGATTGACGAAGATCTTGAATCGAGTTGGCTACAAGCTCTGCTAAGCTGTTTTGCGTGCTTTCTTTATTCACTAAATAATTCACCGCTGGGTTGGCGTAAGAAATTTTATCGCCTTCGAATCCTTTTAAGTGGCCACGCTCGTCGGTGAATACGATATCTATATTCCACCATGCATGCAGAATATGCTTTAATTTTTTTATCACATGTATGTGTTCGAAATCATCCCAGTTAATCATGTAAACTCCTTGTTAACTTTTATCGTCGAATTATTAATCGTCAAAAAAGTGTACAGACTTGAGAGGTGTCACAAAAATAATGGAAATAGTTTGGTCAGATCCAAAAACAGGGTCTTGTATCAAAATGATAATTTATTTTTAAAGACTAAGGTCCGGCGTTATCGCATTTGCGCTATAAATAGTTTTTTGTATTCACCATTTTTAGTAATAAGTTCGTCGTGTGTTCCTGATTCAACTACTGCGCCTTTGCTTAGCACTAGGATTAGATCTGCGCCTTGTATCGTGGAAAGCCTATGGGCAATTACGAAAGTTGTTCGACCGGTCATCAACCGTTCAAGACCCTTTTGCACTTGAATTTCGCTGACGGAATCAAGGGCGCTGGTGGCTTCATCCAGAATTAAAATGGGGGCGTCTTTATACAGGGCTCGGGCGATTCCCACGCGTTGCTTTTCGCCACCTGAAAGTAAATTACCGCGTTCACCCACACGGGTTTCATACTGATTAGATTGTTTTAAAATAAAATCGTGGGCAAAAGCAGCTTCAGCGGCATTTATGACTGACTCGGTTTTTATAATTCCGGCTTTGATGTTATTTTCGATTGAATCTGAAAAAAGAAACACATCCTGGGAAACGTAACCGATATTTTTTCTAAGATCAGCCAGCTGAATATCTTTGATATTTTGTGATCCAACAGAAATACTGCCAGCCGCTGGATCGTAAAATCGAGCCAAAAGATTCGCTAACGTCGATTTGCCGCTGCCACTTTCACCCACGAATGCAACCACTTGGCCCTTTTTAACGGTTAAGTTAAAATCTTTTATCAACAAAGTGTCGCCGTAACCAAAGCTAATATTTTTATACGAAATTACATCCCAAACTTGTGGAAATGGTTGGGGATAAGCCGCCTCAAGAACTTCACTGTCTTCGTTTAAAATGTGGAAAACCCGTTCGGCTGCGACACGGGTTTCTTGAATACGCACATAAGCTTCTTGAAATTTTTTAATAGGCTCGTTGATTTGCAAAAGTGCTGTGATAAAACCAATCAAGGTTCCTGCAGTAGCAACACCCTTAGAAATTTGCTGAGAGAAATAGAAAATAACGGCTAACACCAAAAAAGTGGCGACCAATTCGGTAATTGGGCCCATCAATTCAACCCGGGAATGAACACTTCGTCGCATCCGAACGAATTCAGATCCAAGTGCTTTGAGCCGGTTTTCCATTTTATTTTCTAAATTAAACGACTGAATTGTGCGAACGCCATCTAAGGATTCTTTGATTATCGAAGTTATTTTTTCTAGATGTTCAATGCCAAATAAAGAAGCTTTGCGAATACCAATGGAAATTTTTCTTAAGAAAAGAATAAGCAAAGGTACGATCAGAAAAATATAAAGCGTTAGTTTTGAATCCAGAAAAAACAAGTTGGCTATCAAAAAAATAAAGATTAGCGGTGCACTGAATAAATCTGCAAACAATCGAAGGCCATCTTGAATGACCCGAATATCGTTAAAAGTACGGCTTAAAAGTCCACCAGACCCTGCTGCGTAATTATTATGAAATTTTAGATTAAGCCGCATAAATTTAGCTTGCAGCTTTTCACGTAAAGACTGAACCACTTTTTCGGCAACCATGTTCATCAGGTAAATGTGAAAATAACGGCTGACAGCAATTCCAAATGACAAGGCGATACCAACCCAAGCCAGCGATTTTAATTTTTCCGGCGAAGACGAGGCATCAATCATTTTTTGGATAAAAATAGCGATTTGCCCTTTGCAAGCCGCGCCAATTATTCCCGTCAGCGCGACGACAATCAGATATTTTTTTTGTATCAAAAGTTCTTTGAGTGTTAGCTTAAGCTCTTTTGGTAACATCACATCCCCACGTATTTTTTTAAGTACTGTCCTGTTAAGCTTTTTTTAGCTGCAATAATTTGTTGTGGTGATCCGCAGGCAACGACGGACCCACCATTTTTGCCAGCTTCTGGTCCCATATCAATGACGTAGTCCGCATTTTTGATCACGTCCAAATTGTGTTCGACCACAATGACAGAGCCACCGGATTCAATCAGTTTATGCAAAACCTTCATCAACAGGTCGACTTCCCGAAAATGTAAACCGGTGGTAGGTTCATCTAAAATATATAACGTCGCTTTTTGTGTCACCTGGGAAAGTTCTTTAGCAATTTTTAAGCGCTGAGATTCACCCCCACTGAGCGAATTTGCCGGCTGACCCAAAGTCAAATAATCAAGGCCCACTTCTTTTAAAACGGAAAGTGGCTTTCGAATATTCGGGTAGGCAACAAAAAAATTCATAGCCTCGGCAACCGTTAAAGATAAGATTTGATGGACATTTTTATTTTGCAAAGTAATTTCTAAAATTTCTGCTCGGTATTTTTTCCCATCGCAGACATCACAAGGTATGATGACGTTATCCATAAATTGCATGTCAATTTCTTCAAAGCCCGTGCCTTTGCATGACGGACAGCGGCCCCCATCAACATTCAAACTGAACGTACCTGGTGTGTAACCACGTTGAATGGATTCGGCGGTACCCGCCATTAAATTACGAATAGCATCGAAGGCTTTTAAATAAGTAATAGGCGAACTGCGTGCAGATTTTCCGATCGGTGATTGATCTATCAGAAGAACATTTTTTAAATTTTCATAGCCATAAATTTTTGAAAATTCTTGTGAAGGTTCAAATTCTAATTCCAGCTTTCGCGCCAGCGCCGGATACAAAGTTTTACTAACTAAAGTTGATTTTCCAGAGCCACTGACTCCGCTAACAACCACCAATCGGTTAAGCGGAAAATCGACAGAAATGTTTTTTAAATTGTGTCCAGTGCATCCAATTAATTCCACTTTGTAGCGATAATTTTCAAGCTCGACCGGTCGGGTAACACGCAGTGGTTCCCATTTCTGCGGACGTAAAAACGGAACGGTAATCGATTCCTTGGAATCATAAAAATCTTCGGTTTTACCAGAATAAATAACATGGCCGCCCAAAAATCCCGAGCCTGGACCCATTTCAATAATATTTTCAGAATTTTTAATCACATCATGATCATGTTCGACCACAACCAAGGTATTACCTAGATCTTTTAAATCTTTCAGAATTGAAATCAGTCTATCATTGTCACGGGGATGCAGACCTACTGTTGGCTCATCCAGCACGTACAAAGTTTGTGACAGCCCCATTCCCAATTGATTAGCTAAAATAAGGCGCTGGTATTCGCCACCAGAAAGCGTTCTGGTTTCACGGTCCATTGTTAAATAATTAACCCCAACTCGCATCAGAAAATTTAACCTTGAGCGCAATTGTTTTAAAACTTCACCGGCGACTTCAATTTGATAATCGGACAAAGTTATTTTTTCAAAAAATGAATATAAATCTTCAATTGTTAGCGAAGTCAGTTCAGAAATATTCTTTTTATTAATTAAAATGGTTTTAACTTCTTTCCGAAGTCTTGAGCCTTTGCAGTCTTCACATAAACGGGGACTTCGGTACCTAGATATAAATACGCGCACGTGCATCTTGTATTTGATTTGCTCTAGGTATTGAAACAATCCCTTTACACCGAAAAACTCTTCGCTACCGTTCCACAAAGTATCACGAGCTGCTTTGGGTAGGTCTTTCCAGGGTTTTTGCAAATCAATTTTTTTCTTTTTACAATAAAGATACAAAGCTTTCTTATCTTGCTCTGCACTGGGCATAGTGAATGGATGAAGCGCGCCTTCAGATAAAGATAAGTTTGGCTTGGGAATAACTTTCGCTTCATCAAGTTCTAAAATATTGCCGAAACCTTTGCACGTTGGACAGGCCCCGATCGGTGAATTAAAGGAAAATAATTTTGAAGTCATCGGGGGCGGAGACCAACTGCATATCGAACACGAAGGCTCTTCACTTAATTTCAAAACATCATGGTCGGTCGTAATGACCAAAGCCCGCCGAGTCAGCGATCCAGTTAAATACTTGACGCTAGCGTCGTAGGCCTGAGTGATTGAATCTGTAATTCGACCTTTTTCTTCGGCATTAAAAGAAAGTCGATCGACCACAATATAAAATGTATCTGCCGGAATTCCTTTTTTAATATTTGCGCTTTCAGCATAATCGACCAATGGCCCCATTTCATATGACAAGTGATCAGACTTGGCTTTTTTTTTCTGTTCTTTCAAAGTTGTTATGCGCAGAAAGCCATCTTGTAATAAAATCGACAATAATTTTTTGCCTTCAACGATACGGTTGGCTTTTGGAATTTCTACCAAAATGTATCCACGCTTTTCGTTGAACTGACTAAGAACTAAATCCGTGGCTTCTGTTGTTGAAATTTTTACGGCTGGGATATGATGGTTGGGACAAAAAGCCACGCCAATTTTTTCATAAAATAATCTTAAGTAATCAATTATCTCAGTCGCTGTTCCAACAGTGGACCGGCTTGATTTCACTGAATTTTTTTGTTCAATAGATATAGCTGGTGGAATGTTATCGATGCCCTCGATATCGGGTTTAGGCGCTTTATTTAAAAACTGGCGAGCATAATTCGACATGCTTTCGATGAAGCGGCGCTGACCTTCGGCAAATAAAGTTTCAAAAGCTAAGGAACTTTTTCCGGAACCGGAAGGTCCGCAGACGACCGTCAATTTTCCAAGGGGTATGCGCACATCAATATCTTTTAAATTATTTTGTTTAACACCCCAGATATGAATATCTTTACTGGATTTTTCAATAATAATTTTGTTCGATTTTTTATGATCGCTGTTACTCATCGATATCCTGCTTCAAGTAATCTGTGGTTTCTTCAGATCGGCTTGCAGCAGAAGTTGGCTCGGTCCCATCGATATAGGCCTGAGTGATAACTCGCTTACTTGCCGAATGGGCCAGCTTACCAGTATCAGCATCGATTTTCACTAATTTGATTCCCTCAGGCATCGGAAATGTGAGTATTGGCAAATTACGGTGTGCGTCTTTCATATAATCTAACCAAATTGGCAGGGCCGATTTACCCCCCACTTCCGATTTGCCTAAAGTTTTTTCTTTATCGAAACCAACCCAAACACCCGTAGCAATATTTGGTGTGTAACCTAAAAACCAGGCATCTACATAACCATTAGTGGTTCCTGTTTTTCCCGCAACTTCACGGCCCAGTGATGCGGCCCGCGCGCCAGTGCCGTTGGGGTCTTCGATGACACCTTTTAGCATATTGGTAATGACGTAAGCTGTTTCGGGTCGGATCAATTGTTCGGGATCTTTGAAATAAAATGAATTCACTGGTTTCACACTTTTTGAATCTGGCTCAATGGCCTCTGTTACAGGTTTTTCTAAATAAGCTTTTCTTTTTTCTTCGAATTGCTCGTCAGCTTCTTTGGTTTCATCTAAAAACCGTGATTCTAATGAAATGGACTCAGCTAAAGTCTTTCCTTGGCGATCAACGACTTTTTTAATCATCTTCGGATGCGTGCGTAGACCCATACGGCCGAATTGTGAAAACACTTTCGTCATTTCAAATAAAGTCAGCGAACTTGAACCCAATACCAACGTAAAGTCTGGATTTAGTTTCGAAAAAATTCCAAGACGTCTTGCAAATTCAGTGGCAAACGGAACGCCAATGTCTTCCATAATTTTCACAGCGGGAATATTTAAAGATTTCACTAAAGCGTTTCTCATGGTGATTTCACCGCTAAATTCACGACCGTGGTTCGATGGCTTCCAAACTTTTTCATCGCCTTGACCCTCTTCGTCGGTGCCGGCTTGTTTATAGATTATCGGAGCGTCGATAATCTGCGTCGAAGGATTATACCCTTTATCTAAAGCTGCTGCATAGACTATGGCTTTAAAAGCAGATCCAGTTTGTCGCGCAGCCTGCAAAGTGCGATTAAATTCATTCCGCGCAAAACTGTAACCACCAACCATCGCTAAAACATCTTCTGTTTGCTGGTCTATTGAAAGCAAAGACCCTTCAACCAGGGGCTCTTGATCTAATTCTAAAGACAGATATTTTGCTGAATCAGGCAAAGTCGCATTTTTTTTGTATTTTGTTTTATCCCACTGGTGATTAATATTGACGATTTTAGTTAATATCACATCCCCTTTTTTTAAAGCTTGGGAAGGTTTTTTTATCAAATCTAGCTCTGATTTTTTATCAAAATTCGGCTTACGTGCCCAAGCCATAGAATCAAAAACAATAATTCCTTTGGCTTCTGGCAGCTGCACTTCAACGAAGCCATCGGCGTCGTCAACATTCAAGACAACCCCTTCGTAACTGGAATCTGTTTTCATAAAACTTGGCAATTTTTCAGTTTGAATTTTAACAACTTTTGGATTTTTTTTCGTGGCCAGCCATTCAATTTCGGCAAACGTGCCGTCAGGCAAAATGGTGCGCTCTGGGTTAGATTCGCTTATTAATTTCTTTTTTTGTTTAGCTAAAAATTCTTGAATGCTGTCTTCAGATGTTAACGTGCTTAACGGCCCACGATAACCCTGACGGCGGTCTAATTCTTTTAAACCCTTCACCATCGATAAATTCGCAGACTTTTGCGCATCTAAATCTAGGGATGTATAAACTTTTACACCTTGATCAAGAATCGTTTCTTCACCCAATTGCTGAATCAACAGCTGCCGGACAGTTTCTAAATAAAACGGAGCCATCTGTTCATAATCTTCACGCAAATAAACTTTGATCGGCAGCTGAATAGCAGCCTGGGCTTCGTCTTTTTTTAAAAACCCGACGTCACTCATGCGATTTAAAACATAGATCTGTCGTTCTTTTGCACGCGAAGGATTCTTTACCGGAGAATATTCCGACGGCGCCTTTGGCAAACCAGCTAGCAGCGCAGCTTCCGCTACGGTTAATTGTTTGGTTGATTTTTTAAAATATGTTTGCGCAGCCATTTCGATACCGTACGCACTTTGACCAAAGTAAATTTGATTCAGATACAAATAAAGAATTTCTTCTTTTTTTAAATTCTTTTCCATTTGTAAGGCTAATAAAATATCACGTATTTTTCGTGAAATTGTTTTTTCGTTGGTCAGTAATAATGTTTTAGCAACTTGCTGGGTGATCGTCGATCCGCCCTGAACGTTGCGGCCCGCTTTCATATTAGCTAGTGCCGCTCGGATTAAGGCCTGAACATTAATCCCCTTATGCTGAAAAAATTGATCATCTTCGGCTGCTAAAAAAGCTTCGACAACGTATTTTGGAATATCACTGTAAGGAACAAGACTACGACGTTCGCGGAAGAATTCGCCGAATTTTTTATTATTTCGATCATACACCTGAGAAACTAGCAGTGGTTTGTAATCTTCAATTTGAATAATCTCGGGCAAAGATTTTTGTACGGATAAAAATAATAAATACAATCCGCCACAAGCAATCAAAACAATAGCAAAAAATCCAATGAATATCTTTTTAAACATGATGACCTCAAGATCTCAAATTTAACATTTATTTGAAATCAGGTCAGTCGGAACTCGTGCATCTGGACTGGTCATTGGCCCTGATGAAAAACTTAGGCGGAAAACTACAAAGGAATGAAAGAAGGTAAATTATCTTCACTAATAATGGCTAAAGAATAATGCGGCGGTAAAAACCACGCTATAGCTTCTAAAATTCCATCGTGTTCTTGTAATTTGGGTGACCCCAGGGATTCCAACGAAAAACACAAGTCATAATTTTTTTCATCTGTAGTAACCATTAGAATTTTAGGTTCGAAAACAGACTGATCTAAAAGAAAAGCTTTCAAAATTTTTCGGGCATAGGTTGGAAAATAAGCCTCTGTCGGAACGCCAAATTGTGCTTGATCAACGTTATCAATCGACAGCAGCTTACTTTCATCGCGGTCTTCGTATTTTATAAAAAAGCCAGTTTCTCGGAATGACCAAATCATTCCATAAGAGAAAACAAAATCAGGATATGGCGTTCGAAGTGGATTCAGAACCAAACCGATACCGCGAGTTGACAACCAATGCAGAATTTTTTGGGTCGAATCTTGCGAATCCGAAGTCGACGTTGTTGAACTGGCCAACTCGGTCATTAAGTAAGGCCAACCATCAGGGCCTTCTTGGGGATCGGGAGAATTCATTTTTAAATTTGAATCACTAAAAAGTTTGAAAAATTTATCGTCCCAAGCTTGATGACGATCTTCATCTTTAGTTTTTAAATGGTTTTTTAATTCAGTTTCATTTTTTGATGGATCTAAACTATTCATGATTAAAAATCTTTATTTTGTACGATGTATAAAGTTTTGTACGTAATTTTTCGAATAACATCACCTGCAGATGTTTTGGCTAAAGTGCCGTCCCGATTTAAAGTGGGCACTAAACCTTTGCCCGCGGCTGTCACGGCTTTGAAAATAAGTGGCGCTTTATCCGGGTGCATACGAACACAGCCACCCGAAGCCCGTTCACCTAATTTACCTTCGGTGCCTGCAGGGGCCTGATGAGTAGCGATTCCCGCTTCAAAAAAAACTGCATAGGGCATCCAGGTTTGCCATAGATTTGAAAAATAGCGTTCGTCTAATTTGTCAGTGTCAAAATACCCAACTGGAGTTGTCGACCAATAAGGGCGATTCGAACAGTGATCTTTTTTTGGTTCTTGGCCAGGCGAACACCCTTTTTCATATTTTTCACGACCCGAAGAAATTTTAGTAATCAATTGCAGTTTTCCGTTTACATAAAGGCGCAAGGTTTGTTTGTTCGGACCTGTGTTTGATTTATTAATCACGATCACGTTTGTGTATTCACGTAAATAGGGTTTAGATTGAAAATCAGAATCGTTAAATTCTTGAATGATAGGTTCGACGGGTGGGGTTAAGGCAGGATTTAAATTCGCTGTGTCTTCCCAGACCTGAGCAAAAGCATTTTGAATCGAAAGGCCAAACAAAATAAGCATAATAATTAATAATTTTTGAGCCATGAATTAATCCCCTGGCTGCAAGTAACATGAAATGATCTTTGAGTGAAGTCGAATCTGTCTAAGACAGCAGCAATACAAAAACCCAGCAAAATATACTCGGTAACAGCATGGCACAAAATAATAGTTTTGTGTTTTATAACTGATCTGAGAGCGGCGTATATTGGAACTGGGTAAAACTGGCCCGTGTTACCTTATTTTTTAGATTTCTACTTGAAAGAAACCGTTAAAGATCTTATTTCATGGGTATGAATATTCAACAACATCCAAGATTAATTCAGGGCGGAATGGGCATCGGCGTTTCCAATTGGAATTTAGCAAAAGCCGTTTCAGAATTAGGCCAGTTGGGTGTCGTCTCGGGAACCGCGATCTACTCGGTTATGATTCGCCGTTTGCAAGATGGTGATGTTGGCGGACATACCCGCAGAGCTTTAGCCCAGTTTCCATCACAAGAAATTGTCGAAAAAATTTTAAAAGATTTTTTTATCGAAGGCGGAAAAGCTGCAGATCAGCCGTACAAGCGCACGCCGATGTACAATTTAAAATCTTCAAAAATTCTTTTACAACAAACTATGGTCGCAAGCTTTGTTGAAGTTTATTTAGCCAAAGAAAACCATCAAGGAAAAGTTGGGATTAATCTTTTAGAAAAAATAGTTTTACCGAATTTGGCTTGTCTGTACGGCGCTATGTTAGCTGATGTGGATTACGTTATTATGGGTGCCGGTATCCCCCGTGAGATTCCCGGAGCCATTGATTTATTAAGCCAAAATCTACTGGCCACATTGAAAGTTCCAGTGGCGGGTAGTGGTTCAGATGAAGTATTTAAAACGGTATTCGATCCGGCTGAAGTTCTTGGGTCGCAGTACTTTTTTCCGTTAAAACGTCCATTCTTTTTTCCGATTGTTTCTTCAAGCACTTTGGCTGCAAATTTAAAAAAGAAGTCTACGGGCATTGTCGATGGATTTATCGTTGAGGGCCCCTTAGCTGGTGGGCACAATGCTCCGCCACGTGGTCCGATGCAGCTGAATCCGTTGGGTGAACCTATATACGGTTTACGCGATGAAGTTGATTTGGCAGAAATGAAAGCCCTTGGTTTACCTTTTTGGATGGCTGGATACTATGCGACGCCTGAAAAAATAAAAGAAGTTCAGGCTTTAGGCGCGCACGGAATCCAAGTCGGTACTTTGTTTGCGTTCTGTGAAGAATCTGGTTTCGCAAGTGATCTGAAACAAAATGTGATCACTAAAATTTTAAACGGCGAAACGCCGAATGAAGGCTGGGTTTTTACTGATCCGGTCTCATCTCCGACAGGTTTTCCATTTAAAGCCGTTCGATTAAATAATACCATGTCGGATGAAAGTGTTTACCAAAGTCGCATGCGTATTTGTGATCTTGGTTATTTACGTCATGCTTACAAGACCCCTGAAGGCACAGTCAGCCAACGTTGTCCGGCAGAACCCGTCGCCGATTTTATCAAAAAAGGCGGAGCTGAAAATGAAACCATTGGGCGAAAATGTCTTTGTAATGCTTTGATGGCGGATGTTGGCATGGCGCAAATCCAAAGTGATCAAACTTTTGAAAAGCCTTTGATCACCGCCGGTGATGATTTAAATAATTTAATGAAAATTTTAAAAATCAGTGCGTCTGAAAATAACTATAAGGCCGCGGACGTGATTAATTATCTAAACGTGAACAAAATTACCAAACCTTTAGAGAATTTAGAAATTAATTTATAAGTACTAAATGGCGTTCAACATCTAAAACAGGTGACCGCAGCAGAATTTTCGACGCCGTTAAGTCTTTAAATTTTTTTTTGGCCAGCAGAAGCTCTTCTTCAATTTTTTCTGCACGTGCTTTCAATAAAAAGTATCGACCTTTTGAAAAATAGTGATCGCGACTGATTTCTAAAATCTCAGCTAGTGCTTTAAACCCACGTGCGATAATTAAATCTACCGCATCCGGTTTATTGGGAATGATTCCACACACCTCAAAATTTTTCGTGATTGTGTTACATTTATTTAAAAACTCTTGCTTGCGCACACTTTTTTCAAACAGTTGAAAATGAACATGCGGAAACTGAATGGCATAGATAACGCCCGGTAAGCCGCCGCCAGAACCAAAATCTGCTGCTTTTTTTACTTGGCCCGGGAAACTTTTTAGCGGTAATAGACAATCGATGACATGATTGTCTATTAGATCGGCGTAAGTCATTTTTCGACTAATCAAATTAAGGTCTTCGTTGGATGACCACAGCAAATCGACGTAATTCCTAAGTTTGGGAATAGCCGCTTCGCGAAAGCCCAGCTGTAAAAAAACGGGTACTCTGGATTGAAAATAAGATTCATTCGTCATTTGGATATTACTCATTAAAAAAGTAAAATCGTC
The DNA here is from genome assembly GCA_043740435.1 of Bdellovibrionales bacterium. GTDB lineage: Bacteria > Bdellovibrionota > Bdellovibrionia > Bdellovibrionales > Bdellovibrionaceae > Pseudobdellovibrio. The sequence continues at coordinate 27,994 of JAYUCH010000040.1, forward strand.
AATGGTGGCTTAGCTTAACTTCATTTTTCAAGAAATTATAACTTGCCTGACGTAACAGATTCTTACTAGCATGAAGTATGACTTCAAAAAAAATCCTAATCACAATTTTTGTTTTAATCATTTTTGCTATGCTTGCAGTCACCACTTGGGCCGGTCTGTTTGAAAGTGTTTTCACGGGTGGACAAAAAATTCTGGCACAGCCTTGGGGAGTCGCTACTTTTGCAGATACTTATTTTGCATTTCTGACTTTTTATGTTTGGGTTTTTTACAAAGAATACAGCATTATTTCTAAAATAATTTGGCTGATCTTGATAATAACTTTAGGAAATATCGCAATGTCAGCCTACGTTCTGTGGCAGATTTACAAATTGCCAGCTGGTGTGCCACTGAATCAAATATTGTTAAAATCAAAAGTTTAAGGAAAAATTATGGACTCTGTTTTTTGGACATTAGCAGTTGAAGCTTTAATTTTTATGTCTTTCATTTTTATTTTAATGTGGCTTCTGGCTAAAAAAATTAATAATTATGGTATTGTTGATATCGTTTGGTCTTATGGTTTTTTAGCCGTGGTTGGGTTCTACATGATTTCCACTGACGGGTGGATTTCTCGTAAACTGTTAGTTTTAACAATGGCGGGTGTATGGAGTTTTCGTTTAGGCACGTTTCTTTTTTGGCGCATCGTGAAGGCCCACCCCGAGGAAGATAGTCGTTATCAGAACCTAAGATTAAAATATGCTCCGGCTATTGCTTCGAACTTTTTTTGGTTCTTTCAATTTCAAGCGTGGAGTGTTGTTCTGCTGTCGTTACTTTTTTTAGAAATAAGTCTGAACAAAACATCTGAAATTTTGATGATCGAAAAAATTGGTTTTGCAGTTTGGTTGATTGCCATCATTGGTGAATCGTTGGCCGACCATCAAATGACGTTATTTAGAAAAGATCCGAAAAATAAAGGCCAAGTTTGTAAAGCAGGCTTGTGGCGGTATTCACGGCACCCCAATTATTTTTTTGAAAGTTTAATTTGGTGGGGATTTTTTATTTTTGCTTTGGGTACGCCCGGGGCCATGTACACGATTTACAGTCCATTGATTATTTTATTACTTTTGCTTAAAGTAACAGGTGTGCCACCGGCTGAAATTCAATCACTGAAAAGCCGCGGAGAAGCCTACCGGCAGTACCAGAAAGAAACTTCGGTCTTTATTCCGTGGTTTCATAAATAAAATGATAAAGACAGTTATTGTTGAAGCTATTGGTTGGATTTCTACTCTGACATTTTTATTATCGATCGTATTGCCGCAACGGGTGCGCTTACATCAGTGGGGCATGTTCACAGCGGTTACCACAGGGTTTTACGCTTATCAGCACGATGCAACAGCTATTTGGGTTAAGTGGTTCATCGCTTTTTTCTTTCATTGGTACATGAGTAAGAAAATTCGTGTCCAGTCGCAATAGATTGTAAACAGGTATAAATTCATAGCAAAAGCCTATAATTTGACTTATCCTTAATGGATGGATTTAAAAAAATAAATGAGTAAAAAGTTATTTTTATATCTGATTTTTATTTTTCCACTTTCGGTTTTTTCGCAGGTCATAATTCCTTTTGCCTATTGGAGTTGTCGATTACCAAGTGCCGTCGGAACAGATTCATTAAATGCAGATTTTTTAGGGGGCACAACAGCTAACACAACAGTTAGTGGAACCTCTGTGGTGTTGTCTGCCGGCCAAACCACCGGAACTTTCACTTCGCGCGTTTTCGATTTACCAGGTAACTGTCCAACATTTTCTCAGTGGTCCAGTGTTTCGTGGCTAGGAAGCCTTCCCTACGGAAAACTGCTTCCTGATTTCAGTGGCGGCTCAGTTCAAAGTGAAAGCACAGCGAATTATTCTGGATTGTCTTCAAGTACGTTCATGACAGGCATCATGGGCAGTTGGCATTTACAAGAAACTGCAACCGGAACTGCAGCTGGTGGAAAAGATTTTTCGGATTCTTCGGGAACAGGAACACACGGGACTATTAACGGTGGAATTACATTAAACGCTGTAGGTAAAATCGGGCGAGCTATTACATTTAATGGAACAACAGGTTTTATTAACATGGGAACACCAGCAAATATAACGGGGCTAGGAAATTTTAGTATTTCATTTTGGATTTACCCAAATAATATTTCGACCTTGCAAATGATCATGCATCGTACAGACAACGACGCCCAGCAAGGTTTTTGGGTTGCCCAATCGGCAACCGGTCAAATTATTTTTCAAGTTATTAATGCGACCACGGATTCGATAACAAAATCAGTTAACACTTTACCGCTGTCAACTTGGACCCACATCGTTATTACGACGGATGGTTCAATAACATCAGCCAACTCAAAAATTTATTTTAACGGAGTGCAAGCTACATACACGGGTGCAACGAACGGGTCCGGAGTGCATACCTCGGCCGCAGCACAAACTTTGTATATTGGTCAGCAGGGTGGGGCTGGCTGGACAATTGGTGCAACCAACTATTTAAGCGCCAGGTTGCAAGAGCTTTCTTTTATGGGACGACAGTTAACCGCAGCTGAAATTCTTGAAGAATACCGTCGTGGTGTTAACCGAGTGAAGATGCAGTTTCGCAGTTGCATTATGTCGAATTGCTCTGATTTGCCGCCTTGGATAGGTACCGACGGAACCAGTGCCACTTTTTTTACAGAACTAAATAATAACTCAATTCAGTCAACTTGGCTTGGAACCGTACTGACTTCATTTCCACTTATGGTATTTTCGAATTTTGTTTCCGCAACCATTCCTAACAATAGATATTTTCAATACAAAGCCACGCTAGAAA